>NZ_JAHFUW010000081.1 GCF_023264855.1 Herbiconiux sp.
GTCGGCGAGGTGCTCGGCGAGCATCCGGTCGTCGAGGGCGTCGGTGTCGGCCAGGTCGGCCGCCCATGCCTCGCCGCCGAGCTCGCCGGCGAGGGCCGAGGCGGCGGCGCCGTCGAGATCGGCGACTACGACCTGCGCACCCCGCGCCGTGAACTCGCGCGCCACGGCGGCGCCGATGCCCCCGGCGCCGCCCGTGACGAGGGCGCGACGGCCCCGGAGCGTCAGGGAGCGCTCCGGGACGGTCATCGCGCGGCCCTCGCGGCGTCGCGGGCCGCGGCATCCGCAGTGCCGGCGGCTCCCGTCGTGGCAGCCGGGGTGCTCGCGGTTCCGGCTGGGGCAGTCGGTCCGGTGGAGCCGAATCGCTCCGCATCCGCGGCGTCGACCGCCCGAAGCGACAGGCCCTTGGTCTCGCGCAGCGTCAGCACCACCATCGCGGTCAGCGCGCAGGCGGCGAGGATGTACAGCGCCACCGGGATCCACGAGTCGTACTCCTGCAGCAGTGCCGAGGCGATGATCGGCGCCAGTGATCCGGCCACGATCGAGGTCACCTGGTAGCCCAGCGAGACGCCGGAATAGCGCATCCGGGTGGGGAACATCTCGGCCATGATGGCCGGCTGCCCCGCGTACATCAGCGCGTGGAAGCACAGACCGACGGTGACCGCCAGCACGATCAGCACCGGGTTCAGGGTGTCGAACATCGGGAAGGCGAAGAAGGCCCAGGATGCCCCGAGCACGGCGCCGGCGAAGTAGACCGGCTTCCGGCCGATGCGATCCGACAGCCGGCCGACCTGCGGGATGACGGCGAAGTGCACGGCGTGCGCGATCAGCAGGGCGAGCAGCAGCTGCGAGGTGTTGTACTCGTGCACGACCGTCAGATAGACGATCGAGAAGCTGACGATGATGTAGTAGAGGATGTTCTCGGCGAACCGCAGCCCCATCGCCTTGAGCACGCCGGAGGGGTACTTGCGCAGCACCTCGAACACGCCGAAGCGTACTTCCTTCTGGGCCTCGGCCTGAGCGCGGGCCTCGAGGAAGATGGGCGCCTCGGTGACGTGGGTGCGGATGTAGTAGCCGATCAGCACGATCACCGCGGAGAGCCAGAACGCCACCCGCCAGCCCCAGCCGAGGAACTGCTCGGCGGGCAGGATCGTCGACATCGTGAGCAGCACCAGGGTGGCGAGCAGGTTGCCCACCGGCACCGCGGCCTGCGGCCAGCTCGCCCAGAAGCCGCGCGAGCGATCCGGACTCTGCTCGGCCACCAGCAGCACGGCTCCGCCCCACTCGCCGCCGAGTGCGAAACCCTGGATGAAGCGCAGCGCGACCAGCAGGGCGGGGGCCCAGTAGCCGACGGTGTCGAAACCGGGCAGGCAGCCGATCAGGAAGGTGGCCACACCGATGATGATGATCGTCACCTGCAGGGTGTGCTTGCGGCCGAGCCGGTCGCCGATCTGGCCGAACACGATGCCGCCGAGCGGCCGCGCGATGAAGCCGACGGCGTAGGTGAGGAAGGCGGCGATGATGCCGTCGAGGCGGCTGCCGGTGTTCGGGAAGAACACGGTGCCGAACACCAGGCTCGCGGCCGTGGCGTAGAGGAAGAACTCGTACCACTCCACGACGGTGCCGACCATCGAGGCGGCGACCACCTTCTTCAGTCCGGCCGGCGCGCGGCGGGCCGCGGTCTCGTTCACACTCACTGTGCCTCCTCGGGGTCATCGTTGACTGCACCCGAGTATTCGTGCAGATTTACGCCGAGACAATGACCAGTTGCGCTCAGGCACTGTGCATAATTGCAGATATGCCCACCGCCGATGAGTCGTCGAGACCCGATCCGTTCGATCTGCTCGTGCTGCGCGAGGTGGCGCGAGGGGGCCGCTTCACCGTCGCGGCCGAGACGCTCGGCCTGAACCACACCACCGTCTCGCGCCGGATCGCCGCGCTCGAGCGGGCGCTCGGCGGACGCGTGCTGGCCCGCGCACCGGGCGGCTGGGAGGCCACCGAACTGGGGCGGCGTGCCCTGCGCGCGGCCGACGGTGTGGCCGAGGCGCTCGACCAGCTCGCCGACGGGGATGCCGGCGCCCGCTTGACGGGGGTGGTGCGGATGTCGGCGACCGACGGGTTCAGTGCCTTCGTGGCCGCACCGGCCGTTGCCGCCCTGCAACGCCAGCATCCCGGGCTGCAGCTGGAGCTGGTGACCGTCACCCGCCGGGCGTTGCAGCAGCGGTCGGGGCTCGACATCGAGGTGGTGGTGGGGCGGCCGCAGGTGCATCGCGCCGAGGCGATCCTGCTCGGGGCGTACACGCTCGGCATGTACGCCTCGCAGGACTACCTGGCCGAGTTCGGCGAACCGCACTCGATCGCCGGGCTGGATGCGCATCCGCTGGTCTATTTCATCGACTCGATGCTGCAGGTCGACGACCTCGACGCCCCGCGCCGCCTGGTGCCGGGGATGCGCGACTCGCTCACCTCCACCAACGTCTTCGTGCACGTGGAGGCGACCCGGGCGGGGGCGGGCATTGGCTTTCTGCCGTGCTTCGTGGCCGATCGGCACCCCGACCTCGTGCGCGTGCTTCCGGCGGAGGTGGCCGAAGAGCTGCCGTACTGGATGGTGGTGCGGCCCGACTCGATCGCGCGGCCGGCCGTGGCGGCGGTGGCGCGCGCGGTGCAGGAGCGGGTGCTCGCGATGCGCGACGAGCTGCTCGGGCGCCGGTCGGCGGCCTAGACGCCGGCGCGCAGCAGGATCGTGTTGTTCCAGGGGTCGGAGACCGTGACGGTGGCGCCGTCGTTCGCGGTCTGCAGGCCGTGGTGGCGCAGGCGCTCCTCGGTGGCGGCGACGCCGTCGGCATCCGGCAGCACGATCTCGACCTGGCCGAGCCCGAGCGTGGGCTGGCGGCGGCCGGCGCCGGCGGAGTTCCAGACGTTCATCGCCATGTGGTGGTGGTAGCCGCCGGCGGAGACGAAGAGGGCGCTGGGACCGTAGGTGGTGGTGACCTCGAAGCCGAGTTTGTCGACGTAGAAGTCGCGGGCCTGCGGCACGTCGCCCACCGAGAGGTGCACGTGGCCGATGGAGGCGGCGCCGATCCGCGGTTCGTCGACGACCGCCTGGGTGAGGTGCTCTTGCAGGAAGGCGTTGGGGTCGAGGTAGAGCGTCGACATCTCGAGCTGGCCGTGGGTCCAGCTCCAGGTGCTGCGGTCGCGGTCCCAGTAGAGCTCGACGCCGTTGTTCTCGGGGTCGGTGAAGTAGAAGGCCTTCGACACCAGGTGGTCGGATGAGCCGGTGAAGCAGTTCGGGAAACGCTGCGCCACCGAGTAGACGGATGCGGCCAGGGCCTCCTCGGTGTCGAACAGGATGGCGGTGTGGAACAGGCCCGCCTCGCGCGAGCCGGGGCTCTTCAGCTCGGGCGCGTGCTGCAGCACCATCGCCGGCACGCAGCCGCGGCCGAGCACGGCGATGTCGCCCTGCTGTGAGATGACGTCGAGCGCCACGGCGTCGCGGTAGTAGGCGACCATGCGGTCGAGGTTCCCCACCCGGAGCGTGACGGCTCCCATGGTGGTGTCGGGGGCGAGGAGATCGGCTGCGTTCGTCATAGTGCTCATTAAAACACTTGTAGCCACAACTAAATTCCCCGCCCCCGGGGCTGCTACTCGAGGAGCTTGCCGACCGTGGCGACCTCGCGCATGTGGGCGGCGATCTCCTCGGGGATCGGCGGGATGGACTCGCGGGTGATGCCCTCGGTGGGGCTCCAGACGAGGTTGACCTGCAGGGCCGGGTCGAGGTCGGGGAAGTCGCTGCGGTTGTGGCATCCGCGGGTCTCCCGACGCTCACGCGCGGCCTCGAGGGTGGCGCGGGCCGCGAGGGCGGCCGACTTGAGGTCGAAGGCGTGGGCCAGGTCGTGGTAGCCGGCGACATCCGGATGCACGCCGATCGAGGCCATGCGCGCCTCGATGGCGTCGAGCTCGGCCAGCCCCTGGGTGAGGCCCTCCTCGTCGCGCACCACGCCGGCGTGCTCGGTCATGGTGTTGCGGATGGCGCGCTGCAGCGCCCGCACGTTCTCGGGGCCGTCGGCCGCGAGCAGGCCCGCGATCTCGGCGCGGGCCGCATCCGTCGCCGACTTCGAACGCTTCTGGGAGGGCAGGTTCGCCGAATAGGACGCCGCCGCCTGGCCGACGATGCGGCCGAAGACGAGCAGCTCGATCAGGGAGTTGCCGCCGAGGCGGTTCGCGCCGTGCAGGCCCGAGGAGGCCTCGCCGATGGCGTAGAGGCCGGGCACGTCGCTGCTGTGGTCTTCCGGTCGCACCCAGACGCCGCCCATCGAGTAGTGCGCGGTGGGCGCGATCTCGATCGGGTCGACCGTGATGTCGAGCATCTGCAGCTCGAGCATGGTCTGGTAGACGCGCGGGAGGCGGGTCATGATCGTCTCGCGGGGCAGGTGCGAGACATCCAGCCAGACGCCGCCGTTGACCGTGCCGCGCCCCTCTTTGATCTCGGTGTAGGCGGCCAGGGCCACGCGGTCTCGGGTGGAGAGCTCCATCCGCTCGGGGTCGTAGCGGGCCATGAAGCGCTCACCGAGGCCGTTGCGCAGGATGCCGCCCTCGCCGCGGGCCGCCTCGGAGATGAGGGTGCCGGCCGCGTTCTCGGGCTCGATGATGCCGCTCGGGTGGAACTGCACGAGCTCGGGATCGCGCAGACGCCCGCCGGCCTCGACGGCCAGGCGGAAGGAGTCGCCCGTGTTCTCGTCGCGCCGGCTCGAGGTGCGACGCCAGATGCGGTTGTGGCCGCCCGCGGCGAGGATGACGGCATCCGCGTGGATGAGGTACCGCGTGCCGTCTTCGAGGTCGAAGCCGTAGGCGCCGAAGATGGCGCCGTCGTCGTTGGTGAGCAGGCGGGTGATGTAGACGCGGTCGAGGATGGGGATCTCGAGCTGGGTGGAGCGGTTGATCAGGGTGCGCTGGATCTCCAGGCCCGTGTAGTCGCCGGCGAAGGCCGTGCGGCGGAAGGTGTGGGCGCCGAAGAAGCGCTGCGAGATGCGGCCGTCGTCTTCGCGGGCGAAGGGCATGCCGTAGCGCTCGAGGTCGTCGATGCCCTGGGCGGCGCCCTCGGTGACGATCTGCACGGTGTGCGGGTTGGCGAGCAGGTACGACTCCTGCAGGGTGTCGGCGGCGTGCTGCTGCCAGCTGTCCTCCGGGTCCATGGTGGCCAGGGCCGCGTTGATGCCGCCGGCGGCGAGCGAGGTGTGCGCATCCGACTTGGGGCGCTTGCCCACGGCCAGCACGTCGACGCCGGCCTCGGCCAGCTCGATGGCGGCGCGGAGGCCTGATCCGCCCGTGCCGATGACGAGCACGGTGGTGGAGATCTGACGTTCGGAGGGGCGTGAGGAGCTCATGTCTTCGAGGCTAGGTCGGGCTTCTTCATCCGTCCAATGCATATACCTGGTCGGATCGATGCGCTTAGGCTATGGACATGAACCTCGAGCAATTGCGCGCCTTCGTCGAAGTGGCGAACGTCGGCAACTTCACCCGGGCGGCCGAACAGCTGCATCTGGCGCAGCCCTCGCTGAGCCGGCAGATCGGGTCGCTGGAGCAGGATCTGGGGGCCGAGCTGTTCCGGCGGGCGCGCGGGGGCAGCACGCTCACGACGGCGGGGGAGTCGCTGCTGCCGTTGGCCAGGCGGATGCTCGCCGACGCCGACTCGGTGCGCCGCGAGCTCGCCGAACTGGCCGGGCTGGAACGCGGGCGGGTGCGGCTGGGCGCCACGCCCACGCTCTGCATCAGCCTCGTGACCGAGGTGCTGAGCGCGTTCCACGCGGCGCATCCGGCGATCGAGCTGCACCTCTCGGAGCAGGGGTCGTGGCGGCTGCTCGACGAACTGGCGGCCGGCGAGCTCGACCTCGCACTGATCACGACCTCGGATGCGCCCGCCTCGCGCTTCGACGTGTCGCCGCTGCTGGCCGAGGAGCTCGTGGTGATCTCCTCGGGGGCGGCCGATCCTCTCGTGGCCGGCGACGCCATCCAGTTGGCCGAGGTGGCTCGTCTGCCGCTGATCGTGTTCAGCTCGAGCTACGACGTGCGGATCGCGAGCGACGCCGCGTTCCGGTCGGCGGGGCTGACCCCCGAGGTGGTGCTGGAGGGGGCCGAGATGGATGCCGTGCTGCGGTTCGTGGAGCGCGGGCTCGGGGTGGCGATCGTGCCGGCGACGGTGCTGATCGACCGGCCGGCGCTGCGCTCGGTGCGGCTGGAGGAGCCGACGCTCACCCGCACGATCAGCGTGGCGCGACCCGTGGGGCTCGCGCCCACGCGGGCGGTGCAGGTGATGCAGCGCACGATCGCGGCGACGGCGACCGCGTTCGCCGCGCAGGCCGGCGCGACGATGCGCCTGGCCGAGCCGGCCGCAGCCTGACCGGAGTCGTGCGCCGCATCCGAAACGACGGAGTTTTCGGCAGACGCGCCGATGGCGAGCGCTGCCCGACGGCGCGCCACCGAAAAACTCCGTCGTTTTGGATGGGGGTGTTCGGGACAGAGCGGGCTGGGGTGGGTGAATGGCGTGGGGTGGGCTGGGTGCGTGGCTGGGGCGGGTGCGTGGGTGGGGTGGGTCAGGGTTCGGTGGGGCCCGCCGAGAGGCGGGAGGCCAGGTCGCGGTACATCGAGCCGACGCGGGGGCTGGCGTTGCAGCCGACCCAGAGGTGGATGCGCTCGCCGCCCTCGGCGGGGGCCTCGGGCATCCATTCGGAGACCCAGGCGGTGACCGCGGAGCGGATGAGTTCGCCGCGCGGGGCGATCTCGCGCAGGCCGTGCGGCACGAGGTCGCGGCGGAGCCAGGTGAGGTTCACGCCCGCGGGCCGCTCGAGCTGACGGATCTGGATCGGCGACACGATCTCGAGGTAGACCTGGCCGTAGGCGTCGTCGGGCAGGTCGCTCAGGATGCGGCGGATCGGGGCGAGGTCGGTGGTGTCGCCGGCCAGCAGAACGTGCGGGGCGACGCCCGCCTCAAGGGGAAAACTCTCCATGATCTAAATTTAGGTAAGCCTTACCTAAATCGCAAGACCCAAACTGGAACCCTTGAAAAGTCGCAAATGGCCCCTATCCACGTGGAATAGGGGCCATTTGCGACTTCCCGATTGGGCTGTCGGGTGTGGTGCTAGAACATCAGAAGGTGCAGGCGGTGAGCGAGGCGACCTTTGCGCTCAGCGAGTTGGGCCCGCCGAGCAGGGTCACCTGGCCGGCGCCGAGCCGGTCGATGTCGGCGAGCACGCCCTGCGGCACGCAGTCACCGGGCACCACGTACAGCGGCGAACCCTTGAGGCCGGCGAGAGCCGCGCCGGCGAGCGCGTCGGGGTAGTTCAGGCCGGTGGCCAGGTACACCGTGTTCGCCCAGGTGAAGGCGCTGTTGTTGATGCTGATCGACGCGGCGAAACGGTCGGCGCCCGACAGGCGGGTGACGACGACCTTCGTGGTGGGGTCGGTCTTGCCGTTCAGGGCCTCGATGGAGGCCTTGACACCCTCGGAGACCGAGTTCGGGCCACCGGCGATCGACACCGTGTCCACGCCGAGCTTGCCGAGCAGCGCGGTGGTGGGAGTGTCGATCGAGGGGGCCCCGCCGTTCACCAGGAGCACGGGGGTCGACGTGGAGCCGCCGGCCGCGCTCGCCGAGAGGGCGTCGGGGAAGTTGGCGCCGGTGGCGACGTAGGCGTTCTTGGCGCCGTCGGTGCCGAAGACGGCGTCGACGACGTTCCGCGAGGCTTCGTAGCGGTCGGCGCCGGAGATGCGCACGACGTTCGCAGACAGCTTCTCGAGCTCGGCCTCGACCTTGGGGGAGACGGAGTTCGGTCCGCCGACGATCACGATCTTGCCGGGGGAGAGACGCTGCAGCTCGGTCTTCACCGAGGCGGGCAGAGCATCCGGAGTCGTCAGCAGCAGCGGGGCCTTCTCCTTGACCGCGGCCGGGGCGGCGCTCAGGGCGTCGGCGAAGGTGGTACCGGTGACGATGTAGGCGACGTCGGAACCCGACTCGGTGGGGTAGGCCTTCTTCGACACATTCACGGCGACCTCGTAGCGGTCGGCGCCCTGGATGCGGTCGACGGCCGGGTCGGCGAAGGCGACCGGGGTGAAGGTCTCGAACGGGGCGTAGTTCGCTCCGCCGGCGGCGTAGGTGTAGACGCCGAAGTTGCCGTCGGCGAGGGCTCCGGAGAAGCCTTTCGCGACGTCGATGGTGAACGCAGGGAGACCGCGACCCCGCGGTAGTCGGGGGTGACGGTGAAGCCGTCGGCATCCACCTGCACGCCGGTGAAGACGGCGAGCGTGATGGTGCGGTCGGGCAGGGGCACCCACTTCGACTGGTCGTCCATGTCGGTGCCGAAGCCGCCGGCGGTGGCGGTGAGGGTGCCGGTGCCGTTCTGCACGGTGAGCACCGGGTCGCTGAGGTACCAGAAGGTGAGGCCGCCGTAGTAGGCCACGGTCACGTCGCCGTTCCAGCGGATGCTCGCGCTGCCGGTGGCGCGGTCGACCTCGCCGGTGCCGCCGGTCATCACGAACTGGTTGCCGCCGTAGGGGGTGTTCGTACCCGAGCTGAGCGGTGCGCCGGTGCGGTCGAGGCACTTGGTGTCCCAGTTCGCCCGCACATAGGTGCCGGAGGCGTCGGGCTTCTGGATGCTGACATTGCCTGAGACGTTCGAGTACTGCGCCGCCGTGAACAGCGCCGAGCCGCCCGGATCGGGGGTGCGGCCGGCGGAGAGGTAGTTGCAGCCGCCGAAGTAGGCGCCGTTGTTCGCCTCGTCGTTCAGGCCCCAGCGCAGCACGGCGTCGTCGAGCTGCAGCACGGCCGCGGTGCTCGGGGCGATGGTGACCTGCACCGCCGTGGCGCGGCCGCCGGCGGGGGAGGGGTCGCCGTCGAGCTCGGCGTCGGTGACGAAGAGCAGCCAGTGGGTGCCGACGGGGAGGCCGGCGGTGCTGACGGTGACGGATGCGGCGGTGCCGGATGCGGCGGTGCCGGTGCCGGTGCCTGTGCCGTTCGTGCTGACGGTGCCCGCGAAGGTGCGGGAGCCGTACCACCAGGCCTCGCCGCTCTGGGCCGAGGTCCAGGGGAGGCCGACCACGGCATCCGCGCCCTGCTCGATCGTGAGCGAGGCGTTGCGGTCGACGGCGACGGTTCCGGCCGCGATGGCGGTGTCGAGGGCGGGGCGATCGGGGTAGGCCGGCGGGCGGCTGCCCGGGGTGGAGCCCGCGGGCAAGGTGACGACGGGGCTGAAGTCGGAGAGCTCGCCGACGCCCACCGCGTTCACGGCGGCGACCCGGATGGAGTAGTCGGCGCCGGGGGTGAGGCCGGCGAAGCTCGCTCGCGGATCGGCGGCAGGGTCGGCGACCGCGACCTCCTGCGTGCTCACCAGACCGACGCCGCGCTGGTGCAGCTCGACGCGATAGCCGGTGATGGGGGATCCGCCGGTGAAACGGCCGGTGGTGGCGGCGCCCTGCCAGTCGAGCACGCGCGCCGAGACGGCGGTGGGAGCGGCGGGCCGGGCGGAGAACTCGGTGCTGGGGGTGCGCTCACCCAGGGTCTGGGCGGGGTACTCGCTCGCCCAGCTCGGGGCGCTGCTGGTGGCGGAGGACGGGCGGTAGCGGGCGACGCCGTCGACGAGATCGTAGGCGACCACCGCGGCCACGTAGCGGCTGTCGCCCTGCAGGCCGGTGACGACCGCCTGGGTGGTGGCGCCGACGTCGAGCGTTGTCGCGATGAAGAAGTTGGCGGTGGGGGCGGCGAGGTCGTGGCGGCGCTCGAGCACGCGCAGCACGTAGCCGGCGGGGGCGATGTCGCCCGAGGGGGCGGTCCAGGTGGCGGTGAAGCCGTCGGCGGTGGGTGTGCCGAGCTCGGGCACTCCGGCGCGGGCGGTCGAGAGGGCGCCGGTGCTGGAGGCGGGGAGGCTGAGGGAGGCGCTGACCAGAGGGTCGGGGAGGGCCTCGGCGCCGTCGAGCAGCGTGATGCGGGCCGTGACGGCGCCCGCGCCGAACGAGACGCCCTCGACGCGGTAGCGGGTGGTGGCCGCGTCGACCTCGGTGCGGGCGATCAGCGATCCGGATGCCGTGACCGAACGACCCGAGAACAGCTCGACGCGGTACCCGAGAACGGATGCGACGCCGGCGGCGGTGGCGGTCGCGGTGGTGGCGGATGCGGTGCCGGTGGTGCTGACGTCGGTCGCGACGGCGGGCGCGGTAGTGGCGGATGCGGCGCCGGTGGTTGCGGCGCCGGCGCCGGTGGCGGACGCTGCGGGCGGGGCCCAGGCGATGTCGACGGCGTAGTCGATGCCTGCGGGGTCGGACTGCAGCAGCACCTCGCCGGGCGCGGGGGCGGTGGTGGCAACCCAGGTGGAGGCGGGCAGCGGCGTGAGCTCGGTGATGGCGGGGGTGGGTATGGGGGTTGGCGTTGCGGTCGGCGCCGGCGTGGGGG
>NZ_JAHFUW010000082.1 GCF_023264855.1 Herbiconiux sp.
GCGGCCCCGCGCTTCCCTCGCCTCCTGCGCGACGAGCAGCAACATCGGCAGCAGCGCCAGAACGGCGAAGACCGACCAGCTGCCGACCGAGGCACGCCAGCCCGCGGCATCGGCGATCGGCACCGCCAGCAGGGGCGGGATGGTGGCGCTGATCGCCAGCGTCGTGGCGTAGAGCGCGGTGAGAAGCCCCACCCGATCGGGGAAGTAGCGCTTCACCAGCGCCGGCAGCAGCACGTTGGCCACCCCCATGCCGGCGAAGGTCACGGCGCTGCCGAGCACGAGCGTGAGGTACGAGCCCGACAGCGCCCGAGCCAGATCACCGATCAGGATCGCGGCCAGCGCCCCGATCACCACGGGTTCGAGCCCGAAGCGGCGGTGCAGCGCCGGCGCGAACAGCCCTACGACCGCGAAGCAGACGGGAGGCAGCATCCCGAGCACGCCCACGCCGAGGCTGCCGAGCGCGATGTCGGCCGACACCTGGTCGAGGATGGGCGAGAGCGCCACGACCGCCAGGCGCAGGTTGAGCGCCACCACGACGATCGCGATCAGGGCGAGCGTGCGGCCGCGCCAGAGCGGGGCCGGGCCTGAAGCGGGGCCGGGTACCGGCTCCGGCGCCTCAGGAGGCGTCATGCAGGATGGCGCGCACGCCATCGACGTCGATGTTCATCTGCTCGATCAACGGGTCGATGCCGGTGTACTTCACCTGGCCCCGGATGCGCGCGACGAACGAGATCTCCACGAGGTGGTCGTACAGATCCAGGGTGCGATCGAGCACGTACGCCTCGACCTGCTTGGGCGGCACACCGTCGAAGGTGGGGTTGCTGCCCACCGAGATCGCTGCCGGATAGCGCTCGTCGCCGTCGGTGAGCCAGCCCGCGTACACACCGTCGGCGGGGATCAGCCCCTCCGACTCGGGCGAGAGGTTGGCCGTCGGAAAGCCGAGTTCGCGACCACGGGCGGCGCCGTGCACCACGACACCGCGGACGGCCGGCGTGCGGCCCAGCAGCTCGCCGGCGCGGGTCACGTCGCCCTCGGCCAGCAGCTCACGGATCCAGGTGGACGACACCTTGCGGTCGCCCTCGGGCTGCACCTCGGGAATGAGGTCGACGTCGAAGCCGAACTCCCGTCCGAGCTCGCGCAGCGTCTCGATGTCGCCGGCACCCTGCGATCCGAACCGGAAGTCCTGGCCCACCATCACCACACTGGTGTGGCAGACGTCGCGCAGGATCTTCTCGGCGAACTCGCGCGGCGTCATCGAGGCCAGAGCGCCGTCGAAGCGGATGAACAGGGTCGCGTCGACACCGGTGCCGGCCAGCAGATCGAGCCGCTGGGCGTTGCTGACGAGCTCGTCGGGCCGGGCCGCCGGGTCGAGCTGGGCGAGCGGATGCCGGTCGAAGGTGATGATCACCGACTCCAGATCGCGGGCACGGGCGGCCGAGAGCAGCTCGTCGATGACCGCGCGGTGGCCCGCGTGGACGCCGTCGAACTTGCCGATGGTCACGGCCGACGGGCCGAAGTCCGCCGGAACCTCGTCGAGCGCGTAGTACGTCTTCATCGGTTCTTCCGCAGCCACAGCATCCCGAGCACCGGCAGCACGAGGGGGATGAACAGATAGCCCATGCCGTACCACGACCAGACTGATGGCTTGGCGAAAAGCTCCGGCAGCAAGAGGCTCAACGTCCCCACGGTCAGCACGCCCACCAGTTCGAACGTGATGGTGACCCAGGCCACCCGGTACCAGACCGGCCCGGGGGCGATCAGGGCGACGGTGGCGACGATGTAAACCACGGCGGCCAGCGTCGATAGCGTGTAGGCGAATGGCGCCTGGTCGAACTTTTCGATGATCTCAACGACCGAGCGGCCCGTGGCGCCGAGCGCCAGGATCGCGTAGACGATGATGAGCACCCGCCCGATGCCCCGCGCACGGGTTCGGGTGGGCGGGGCGAGAGTGTCGTGTGCCATGTCGCTTCGAGTTTATGGCACCCGCACCTCCCCCGAGGGACGGAGAGGGTTCCTCCGGGAGCCGGATGCCTCGTGCCGCCCTGTCCGCTTGGCTGGAGGCATGAGCTCAGAACGCAGGAACAACCGCCCCCGCACCCTGTCCGTCACCGGTCTCGCCCTGGCATTGGGTCTCGGCTTCGGCCTCGCCGGCTGCGCCGACCCCGGTGCGGCGAACGGGTCGGGCGTCTCCACCGCGACCGCGGCCTCCTCGCAGCACTCCGCCGTCGCCCTGCCGGAGACCGCTCTCGGCGAGCAGGCCGGCTGGGTCATCTCCGCCGTCAACGGCGAGGTCGACGGCGATGCCCTGACGACCGGGATCACCTCCCGCTTCGCGCAGCCCGTGCTCGACCAGCTCGGCGCCGACGGACTCACCGAGGTGTTCTCGCAGCTGGGCGCCCAGGGACCGTGGGTGCCGACGGCCGTGCAAGAAGGCGGCACGCAGGCCGTCGTGACCATCACCTCCCCCGGCGGCGACTCGCTCGACCTGCAGATCGCCCTCGACACCGACGAGAAGATCGCCGGCCTGCTCTTCACCCCCTCGGCCGGCGACCGCACCCCGGCCACCAGCTGGGGCGAGCTCGAAGACGCCGTCGAGGGGTTCGCGTCGGACACGCGGCTCGTGGTCACGGAGGTCGAGCCGGCGGGTGCGGCGCAGCCGGCCGGAACCCCTCTCCTCGCCGCGGGACACGACGCCGCGGAGGCCATGCCCTCCGGCTCGATGTTCAAGCTCTACGTGCTGGGCGCGGTCGCCGACGCCGTCACGGCCGGCACCCTCGCCTGGGACCAGCCGCTCACCGTCACCGACGACGTCAAGAGCCTGCCCTCGGGCGAGCTGCAGAACTCGCCCTCCGGCAGCACGGTGACCGTGCGCGAGGCCGCCGAGAAGATGATCTCGATCAGCGACAACACGGCCACCGACCTGCTGATCTCCGCGGTGGGCCCGGAGGCCGTGCAGCGGCAGTTCTCCGTGATGGGCCAGAACGATCCCGCCATTAACGTGCCGCTGCTCACCACTCGTGCCCTGTTCCAGCTCGGCTGGGGCACGGGTGAGTCCGAAGCGGCCGGCCGGGCCGCCTGGGCCGACGCCGACAGCGCCGGGCGTCAGGCCATCCTGAACACGCTGCCGACCGGTCTCGTCGATGTGGCGGTGCAGGATGTGGCCACTCCGGTGTGGCAGAGCGGCCTCGACTGGTTCACCACGGCCGACGACCTCACGGCCGCGCACCTGGCGCTGCAGCAGAAGGCGCTCGACCCCGCCGCGGCCCCCGTGCGCGACATCCTCGCGATCAACAGCGGGCTCGGCGAGACCTTCGGCGACGACTGGAGCTACGTGGCGTTCAAGGGCGGCAGCTCGATCGGCGTGCTGGCCGGCAGCTGGTACCTGGAGCGGGCCGACGGGCGGACCTTCACCGTGTCGATCCAGGGCGAGTCGGCCGATCCGGCGGCGCTGGCCGACCAGGCCACCTTCTTCGGCCAGGTTCAGGATGCGGTGGCGCTGCTCGAGAAGGAGTGACGCGGCCGCCCCGCCCCGGGCGCCGGGCGCGGGATGCGGGTCAGGCGCCCTGCACGAACCAGATCACGTTCATCCGGTACACCATCACGGCCACCGCGAGGCAGACCGCGCCGAGGATGACCGTGCTCCAGCGGCTGCGTTCGATCAGGGCCCAAAATCCACCGGCCGCCGGCAGCAGTACGGCCGAGATCAGGTAGATGTAGAACTCCAGCAGGCTGCCGGAGGGGTTGTTGCCGAACGCGGGCGAGGCGATCGCGATCACCAGCTGGATGATCAGCAGCAGTTCGACCAGGGCGGTCGCGCCCATGCTGAGGTCGGTGGGCTTGCGGCCGCTGAGGCCCAGGATGACGCAGAGCAGCCCGGCCGCCACGGCCACGCTCACCTGCACGATGGTGAACCACTCGATCACGGGGTCGCTCCTGCCGGGGGTGCGTATTCATCGGGTGGGAAGTTCACGATGCTCTTGCCGCGGCCTTTGGTGACGGCGACCAGACCCACGAGACGGCCGTCCCCCGTGATGGCGGCGACGGGGCCGGATTCGCCGTCGGCCGTGAGCGCGGGGGACGCGGCCACGTCGATCCGCTGTCCGTGGCCGAGCGCGGCGGCGGCGTCGGTGTCGACCTCGAGCACGGGGAAGAGACGACCGGCGACGGACGCCGGCGTGAGGAGTGGGAGCGCGGCACCGGTCTCGGCCGAGTCCGCGAGTTCGTCGAGGGTGTGGGTGTCGGCGAGGCCGAACGGGCCGATGCGGGTGCGGCGCAGGGCGGTCAGGTGCCCGCCCACGCCGAGCAGAGCGCCCACGTCCCGGGCGATGGCCCGGATGTAGGTGCCCGAGGAGCAGACCACGCGCACGTCGATGTCGACGAACTCGCCGGAGGCGTCGCTCACCGGTCGCGGGCCGCCCAACAGCTCGATCTCGGAGATCGTGACGGTACGCCCGTCGAGCACCACGTCCTCCCCCGCGCGCACGCGGGCGTAGGCGCGCTTGCCGTCGACCTTGATGGCGCTCACTGAGCTCGGCACCTGCACGATCGTGCCCCGCTGGGCGGCGAACGCCTCGCCGATCGACTCCTCGGTGAGCGCCCGCACGCGCGTCGGGTCGGCAGCGTCGAGCAGCTCGCCCTCGGCATCGTCGGTTGTGGTGGCGGCGCCCAGGCGCACGGTCGCGAGGTACTCCTTGTCGAGCCCAACCACGAAGGTGAGCAGCCGGGTCGAACTGTTGACGCCGAGCACGAGCAGTCCGGTGGCCATCGGATCCAGCGTTCCCGCGTGCCCTACCTTGCGCGTTCCGGCGAGCCGGCGGGTGCGGGCGACCGCGTCGTGGCTGGTGAACCCCGCCGGCTTGTCGACGAGCAGGATGCCGCTGACGGCCGATGACGCAGATTTCACGCCTGCCACGCTAACAGTTCGCCGCACCCCCTCTTCGCGAGCCGTCGATTTTGGCCCTTCTCTCGGCGGGATGGGGCCAAAATCGACGGGTCGCGAGGAGGAAGCGCTCAGCAGGAGTCGGAGAAGACGCGGCGCGGATGCTCGGGGGCGTTCACGTCGATGATCGCGCTCGCGCCGAATCGCGGCCCGGCCTCGGCCTGGTACAGGTCGTCGGCACCGAGAACGGCGGCCGGCAGGCCGAAGCGCCGCGTCTCGAGGTACGCCGTGAAGTTCAAGGTGCCGCGCAGGCCCGGCCGTTGCAGGAACGGCCCGTCCAGGATGAGCACCGCGTCGGCGGGTGCGGTCAGCCAGGCCGACTCGCGCGGAGCATCCCGGGCGGCGTCGAACGAGGCGAGCTGGAAGCCCGTGCTCCCGCCCATCCGGAACGGCTCGATCAGCACCCGGGACAGCGTCGACACGTCGTACCGGTCGAAGTAGTAGCCCTCGCCGGAGTCCGCCCCGCGCAGCTCACGGGCGGCCCGTGGCCGCTGGAAGTCGTCCATCGATGCGCGAACCACCGTCGACCCCGCACGCCGATACGCCGCACCGAGCTCGTCGGCGAACCCCCGGGTGCCTTCGACGCCGTCGACGCCCACGATCACACGCCCCGCCCGGTAGTTGTGGGCGATCTCCTTCGCCAGCGCATCCGCGAACTCACTTGCCGCATCCGGTCCCGTCACCATGCCGCCAGTCTACGTCTGCGACGTTCTAGGGTTGAGGGATGCCCGAGAAACCGCCGCCGAGCGCCGGCCCCAGCGCCGGCGCCGAGTTCGCGGACCGGATCGTGGACTGGTTCGGCGAGAACGCACGCGACCTGCCATGGCGCCGACCGGGCTTCCCGGCCTGGGGCACCCTCGTCAGCGAGTTCATGCTGCAGCAGACCCCGGTCGTGCGCGTGATCCCGCGCCTCGACGAGTGGCTCACCCGCTGGCCGACGCCCGCCGCCCTCGCAGCCGACGCCCCCGGCGAGGCGGTGCGCGCCTGGCAGTCCCTCGGCTACCCCCGCCGTGCCCTCAACCTGCACGCCTGCGCGGTCGCGATCACCGAGCGCCACGACGGTGTCGTGCCGAACGACGTGACGGCCCTCCTCGCCCTCCCCGGTGTGGGCGACTACACCGCCCGCGCCGTGGCGGTCTTCGCGTACGGCTCCCGCCACCCCGTAGTAGACACCAACATCCGCCGCGTCATCGCCCGGGCCGTCGACGGCCTTCCGGATGCGGCATCCCCCAACGCCAAACGCGACCTCCCCGCGATGACTGCCCTGCTCCCCCCGGACGACACCGCAGCCGCCCGCTTCAACGCCGGCATGATGGAGCTGGGCGCCCTCGTCTGCACCGCCCGCTCCCCGAAGTGCGAACTCTGCCCCCTGGCCGACCTCTGCGCCTGGCGTCAGAGCGGCTACCCCGACACCGAGGTCTCCCGTCGCCCCACCCAGAAGAAGTACGAGGGTTCAGACCGCCAGGCGCGAGGCGCCCTCCTCAAAGTCCTCAGAAGCACGCCGCACCCGGTCCCCGCAGCAGTCCTCTCCCAGGCCCTGACCGACCAGGCCCGCTACGGCAGAGCCCTAGCCGGCCTCCTCAAAGACGGCCTCATAGTCGCCTCCGAAGACGACCTTTTCCAACTCCCGTAGAGAGAAGGAGACGTAGAGATATACGCGCCCGTCACAGTCGAGCTCACCGGAGGGTGATACGAACCACGCCCGAGGCGAACACGACTGCTCGCCATCACCGCCGCAATCCGGCACATCGTAGCATCCAGGACACGCTCCTTGGCCGCATCCGTCAATCCGGAAGTGGTCATCGGGGCATAGAACTGACCGCGCAAGCGACGTCAAGCGGACAGTCTCAGGGCGAGACTCAAGGCGCTCAAAATAAAGAGGATATGGAGAATTTCGTGCGCAAGATTCGGTCGGACGTTGTTGCCACGCTTAGGTAGACACTGGACAGTCTTGCCGTACTCTCGCATCGCCTCAACCTCGCGCTCGGATTTAGTTCCAAAGAAATATGGTCCGTACCACGCCAGCCAGACAAGAACGAGAAAGACGACCACGTAGAACAGATCGTATGCAGTGGCCCATAACGGAAACGGCTGATTGAAATAGGCAATAAAAGTCGCGAGCACCAAAGCGACAGGCAGCGTGTTGCCGAGAGAACTCGCCAGTCTCCGACCGAATCCTCCCGCCTGGGCTGCCGCCAAATCGTTGAGCGGAAAGAGGGGAATCCAATCGATGACGATCATGTAAAGCAAAAAGATCGAATAGGCGGCGATCGAAAGAACCGAGAGAGTCACTTTAGTATCATAGACACCCTCTGAGTATTATTCATTTTACTTCACTCATCAGTCCGATCTGACGACACCGATCAGTCCGATCTAAAGGAAGTCTCGGGCTCAGCTACACGCCCCAAAAAAGCTACCTCACCGCATACGAAGGTGACAATCAATGACGTTGGCAAGGAGCTAGTACGTGCCTCCAGATTTGCTCTTGAAGGGCAGCGCTCACCGCTCGTCGTCGAACGGCCCGTCTTCCTCATCCTCACCGATGACCCGAGGCTTCACATAGGGATCCGCGTCCCCGGCATAAGTAGCCGACTTCGCAAGATTCTCGACCGCAGCATCCCGGACCTTGGCCTCGGCCAGCAGCTCTTCGAGCGCATGAGCGTTCTCCGGCAGAGCATCCGCGATGAACTCCAGCGACGGCGTCAGCCGGGCCGTGATGTTCTTCCCGACCTCGCTGCGCAGCATCCCGGTGGCCGACTTCAGAGCCGCGGCCGAATCAGCCCGCTCCCGGTCGTCCCCGTAGACGGTGTAGAAGATCGATGCATGCTGAAGGTCACCGGTGACTCTCACATCCGTGATGGTCACGAACCCGAGCCGAGGATCCTTGATCCCCTTCTCCAGTCGCTTGGCCACGATCACCTTGATGCGGTCCGCCATCTTCGCAGCCCGAGCCGGATCAGCCATTCCTTACCCCTTACTTCCTTGCAGCGAGTGTAAACGTAAGGGACCCGGTGAGGGTCTCGCTCTCCGCCGCCTTTGGGCGAAGCCCAATCCTAAGGCGGAGAGCGAGACCCTCACCGGGTCCCGACCACAGGTCAGACCCGCGGCTTCTCCTTCATTTCGATCGTCTCGATCTCGTCGCCGATCTGGATGTCGTTGAACTTGCCGAGGCCGATACCGGCTTCGAAGTCCGTGCGCACCTCGGTGACGTCGTCCTTGAAGCGGCGCAGCGACTCGATCGCGAGGTTGTCCCCCACGACGACACCCTCGCGGATGACCCGAGCCTTGGCGTTTCGCGTGATCGTTCCCGACCGCACGATGACACCGGCGATGTTGCCGAACTTGGAGGAGCGGAAGATCTCGCGGATCTCCGCGACACCCGACTGCACCTCTTCGAACTCGGGCTTGAGCATGCCCTTGAGCGAGCTCTCGATGTCGTCCAGCGCGTTGTAGATGACCGAGTAGAAGCGGAT
This sequence comes from Herbiconiux sp., assembly GCF_023264855.1. Taxonomy (GTDB): domain Bacteria; phylum Actinomycetota; class Actinomycetes; order Actinomycetales; family Microbacteriaceae; genus Herbiconiux. The sequence goes on from NZ_JAHFUW010000082.1 coordinate 8,413, forward strand.
GTCCACGCCTTCTCGGGCAGCACGCTCGCGCGCCTTGGTGTCGGGACGGACGTTGAACCCGATGATGATCGCGTTGTCGACGGTCGCCAGGTTGACGTCCGACTCGGTGACGGCACCCACACCGCGGTGGATGATGCGCAGCTGCACGCTGTCGTCGACCTCGATCTTGAGCAGCGACTCCTCGAGTGCCTCGACGGCACCGGAGACGTCACCCTTGATGATGAGGTTGAGGGCTTCGACCTTGCCTTCTTCGAGGGCACGGGTGAAGTCTTCGAGCGAGATGCGCTTGCGGGCCTTGGCCAGCGAGGCGTTGCGCTCGGCGGCTTCGCGCTTCTCGGCGATCTGACGCGCGGTGCGGTCTTCCTCAGTGACGAGGAAGGTGTCGCCGGCTCGGGGCACGGACGAGAGTCCCTGCACCTGCACCGGACGCGACGGGGTCGCCTCGGTGACGGTCTCGCCGTTCTCGTCGACCATGGCACGAACACGCCCATAAGCGGTTCCGGCCACGATCGCGTCTCCGACGCGGAGCGTTCCCGACTGGATGAGCACGGTCGCAACCGCACCACGGCCCTTGTCGAGCTTCGCCTCGATGGCGATACCACGGGCATCCTTGTTGGGGTTGGCCCGCAGGTCGAGCCCGGCGTCGGCCGTGAGGATCACGGCGTCGAGTAGGTCCTGGATACCGATGTCGTTGCGTGCGGACACGTCGACGAACATCACGTCTCCACCGTATTCTTCGGCCACGAGGCCGAATTCGGTGAGCTGCTGGCGCACCTTCGCCGGGTTGGCGTCGGCCTTGTCAATCTTGTTCACCGCGACCACGATCGGCACGTTGGCCGCCTGGGCGTGGTTCAGGGCCTCGATGGTCTGCGGCATGATGCCGTCGTCCGCCGCCACCACGAGGATGGCGATGTCGGTCACCTGGGCACCACGAGCACGCATGGCGGTGAACGCCTCGTGGCCCGGGGTGTCGATGAAGGTGATCGGGCGCTCGATGCCCTCGTGCTCGGTGATGACCTGGTACGCACCGATGTGCTGGGTGATGCCACCCGCCTCGCCGGCGACGACGTTCGCGTTCCGGATCGCGTCGAGAAGGCGCGTCTTACCGTGGTCGACGTGACCCATGACGGTGACGACCGGGGGACGGATCTCCAGGTCTTCGTCGGTCTCGTCTTCCAGCTCCTGGTCGAGGTCGATGTCGAAGCCCTCGAGCAGCTCGCGGTCTTCCTCCTCCGGCGACACGATCAGGATCTTGTAGCCGAGCTCTTCGCCGAGCACCTGGAAGGTGGCCTCGTCGAGGGACTCCGTGGCCGTCGCCATCTCACCGAGGTGGAACAGCACGGTCACCAGGTTGCCGGGGCTCGCGTCGATCTTGTCGGCGAAGTCGGTGATCGAGGCACCGCGACGCAGCCGCACGGCGGTGTTGCCGTCGCCGCGGGGTACGCTCACGCCACCCAGCGACGGGGCCTCGCGCAGCTCGAACTCTGCTCTCTTCGTGCGCTTCGACTTGCGCGCCTTGCTCTTGCCGCCACCGCGACCGAACGCACCGGCGGTTCCACCACCGGGGCCGCGGCCACGACCGCCCGCACCCGGACGGGGTGCGAAGCCGCCGCCGGGTGCTCCACCCGGACGGTAGCCGGGCGTGCCGGGAGCGGGACGTGCGCCGCCACCCTGGGCAGCGCCCGGACGGAAGCCACCGGCTCCACCGGGGCCGCCGGGACGGAAGCCGCCGGGGCCGCCGGGACGCGGAGCGCCCGGACGGGGTGCACCCGGACGCGGGGCTCCGGGGCGAGGAGCGCCGGGACGCGG
>NZ_JAHFUW010000083.1 GCF_023264855.1 Herbiconiux sp.
CCCCGCCCGCCGCGGCTGCCGCGCCCGTCGCCGTACCGGGAGCCGTGCCCGCCGCGGCCGCCCCGGCGACCGGCCCGTCGGCATCCGGAACCGCCGCGGGCTCGCTCGTGGGCAAAGCCACCCCCGCCGATCAGAAGCTCGGGGCGATCAGCGCCGCCGTGCCGATCGCGCTCCTGGCAGGACTGCTCGCCGCTCTCGCGGTGCCGATCCTGACCCGCATCCGGAGACCTCTCTGATGCCCCCTCTTCTTGGAGCCCGTCCAGAAGGCCACCCCGGCCGTCTGGATGCCAAGTCGACGCCTTCGCACCGCGGATGCGCGAAACCCCATCCCGAAAGGAACCATTCACAGTGAAGATGAAGAAAGTCGTTGCGCTCGGCGCAGCGGTCGGCGTCGCCCTCGCGGGCCTCGGCCTCGCCCTGCCCGCGAACGCGGAGCCCGTCTCCAACGGTTACGTGCTCGTCGGCTCCGACACCCTCCAGGATTCCACCAACGCTCTGCTGAACGGCACCTCGGTCGGCGGCGCGCCGGTGCGCGTCACCTCGGCCGGCACCAGCCTCGGATCGTTCGACGCCTTCGGCTCGACCGCCATCCAGACCAAGACCGGCGGCGCGTACTTCGGCCGTCCGGCCGGCTCGGGAGCGGGCGTCACCGCGCTCCGCGCCTCGATCACCGGCAACACGTACACCGGAAACGCCGCCGTTCCGGCGCGCGTGATCACCGGTCAGGTCGACATCGCCCGGTCCTCCAGCGGTGCCGGCTCCAACGCCAACACCAACGGCCTGCTCGCCTACGTGCCCTACGGCCGCGACGCCGTGGCGTACGCGTACAACGGCACCAATTCCGACCTGGCCGCGCTGACCACCGCGCAGCTCAAGCAGATCTACGAGTCGAACACCCCCGTCACCATCGGTTCGACCGTGGTGAAGCCCCGCATCCCGCAGAGCAGCTCGGGCACCCGCTCGTTCTTCCTCAGCGCGATCGGTGTCACCACCCTCGGCACCACCGTCGGTGACTCGACCGCCAACACCACGCCCGAGAACGACGCGTCGATCCTCGGCGCCGACGAGATCATCCCGTTCTCGGCCGCCAGCTGGGTCGCGCAGGCCAACGGCGTCACCGGTGTCAACACGATCGCCGCCGCCAGCGCCGTCAACGTGAAGCTCGGCAGCCCGAACGGCGTCGCGCCGTTCACCGGAACCGGCACCTCGCTCGTTCCGAACTCGACCTTCTACAACGCCGCGCCGTTCGGTCGCGACACCTACCTCGTGGTCGAGTACGCCCGCATCAACTCCTCCGACGCGAAGTACGACGCGAATCTCGCCAACCTGCTCGACCCCTCGAAGACCCAGAGCCTCACCAACACGGGCACCTTCGCGAGCACCACGGGTGCGGTGAAGCGCAAGTTCGGCTTCCTCGCTCCCTCCAGTACCACCATCATCCGCGCGTACGCGACCCTCTAGTCGCTCGTCACACCCTTCAGAAAGGCACACAGAACCATGTTCCGTAAGAACATCGTCCGCGCCGCGGCCGTCGGCGTCGTCGTCGTCGCGCTCGTCGCGGGCAGCGCCGTCGCGGCCCACGCCGCCGACACCGTCCCGCCCACCGTGGGCTCCAAGGGCCCGTACTACATCGGCGACGCCGGTGACGGCTCGATCATCCCCGCCGGCACCGAGCTCGACTTCGACTACGCCCTGATCGGCATGCCCAGCGCCGACCCGGCCGACATCGAGGCCGTGTTCCCCGGTACGCCCGACGGCGAGACCGTCCGCACGTTCATCTCGCCGCGCGGATCCGAGCACACCCCCGCGCAGTGGACCGCCTGGGCCGACAGCGCCTTCAAGACCGGCACCAAGGATGTCATCTACCCGGCGGTCACGCTGGGAGCACAGATCCTCGGCAACCAGTCGACCGTGCGCGCCGGTGGCAACTTCAGCATCGGGTTCGCGTTCATGAAGAACAACAACCTCAACCTCGCCGACGGCGACGTGTACTTCACGTACATCACCGTGCAGCCCAACGGCAAGTGGACCTTCGCCACGCCCGACGGCAGCGGCCCGGTCGACCCCGAGCCCTCGGCGGACTCGTTCGACGTGAACCTCGAGGCCGTCACCACCTCGGCTCCCGACGGTGCGCTCAGCCTGGTCGCCCCGGCGTCGAACACGGCCACCATCGGCAACCCGGCGCTGGTCGACGGCCTATCGACCTCGACGGGTTCGCTCGGCGACTTCTCGGTCGTCGACGAGCGCTTCCAGACCCACCCGGGCTGGACGCTGACGACCACGGTCACGCAGTTCACCAACGCGGCCGACTCCAGCAAGATCATCAACGCCTCGCAGCTGGGTGTCGCGCCCAAGCTGGTCGAGCCGAACGCGGCGGTCACGCTGGCGAACCCGCAGGTCGCGGGCTCGGCGACGTACCCCTCGGTGTTCGCACAGACCGGTGACACGGCCGCCGCCGGCACCGCCAAGTTCAACGCCGACCTGAAGTTCGTGTCGCCGGTGAACATGCCGGCCGGCACCTACACCTCGAAGCTCACGCTCACGCTCGCTTCGAAGTAGCACCACCGGCATCACCCCGGCGGAGGGGGTCGCGAGCGATCGCGGCCCCCTCCGTTCTCGTGCATCGGGCGTTCACGTTCCGGACACCATGAGGCCGCACCGTCGACAACTGGCGCTGGCTTAATCAACTGTGCTTGTCATCCCGAACCCGATCCGCGCAGCCCACCCCGTGCGCCCCGCCCGCCTGAGCCGGCTCGTCGCCGCTGCGCTCGTGGGCCTCGTCCTGGCCTCCGGCATGGTCGCCGCGTCGGCCGCCGTGCCCGCCCGTGCCGACGACACCGACGGCATCTCCGGCTCGCCCTCCAGCGACACCGGCCCCGACGGCCGCAGCCGCTTCAGCTATCAGGTGGCCCCGGGCCAGGTGCTCGAGGACTACTACGTGCTGAAGAACACGGGCAGCACCGCGCAGGTGATGAAGGTGTTCGCCACGGATGCCTACAACACCGACGACGGATCGTACGGCCTGCTCGACACCGACGCCACGCCGACGGGCGCCGGCAACTGGGTCGCCTTCGACGGCGGCCAGAAGGTGCTGGAGATCCCCCTGGATCCCGGAGCCCAGCAGGTCGTGCCGTTCAGCATCACCGTGCCCGCCGACGCCGCCCCCGGCGACCACGCGGCCGGCATCGTGATCTCGGTCACCACGGCCGAGGGGCAGATCCTGGTCGACCGTCGCGTCGCCACCCGCCTCTACGTGCGTGTTCCCGGCGACCTGCAGCCCGCTCTCACCATCTCCAGCATCGCGGCGGACTACCAGGGCGAGTTCAACCCCTTCGACGGCCACACCACCATCACCTTCACGGTGAAGAACAGCGGCAACGTCGCGCTCGGCGCCGAGATGGTGGCCGGCGTCAACACCTACCTCGGAATCGGCACGGGGGAGCAGACCCGCCAGGAGCTGGCCGAGATGCTGCCCGGCAGCACCCGCACCATCACGATGACCGTGAACGGCACCGGTCAGCTGGGCTACCTCAACCCGTACGTCTCGATGCAGCCGACGGTCGACGCAGACGCCCTCGACCCGGGAGCGCTGCCGACGGTGAACCGCGACACGGTCACGTTCGCGGTGCCGTGGCTGCTACTGGTGCTGCTCGTGATCGCCGCCGCGATCTGGGGGTTCCTTCGCCTGCGCCGGGCGCGCGACGAGAAGACCGCGCGCGACTGGATCGCCTACACCGAAGCCGAAGCGCGCCGGAAGGCCCGCGACGAGGGCGTCGTGCCCGTCGGTACGGACGCGTCGCGGTGAACCCGCACCGACCGCGGCCGACCGGGCTCCGGGCGGGGCGTTCCGTGCTCGTGCCGCTGCTCGGCGCCGGTGCGGTGCTCGCGCTGCTCGGCGCACTCGCGGGCGGCAGTGCCGCCCTGGCCGCCGAGAACCCGGCCCCGGACGGCGTGAACATCACCGTCACCGTCGGCCCGGGATCCGGAACCGCCGTCGCACCTCCCGGCGCCGGCACCACCTCGAACACCACCACACGCACCACGGTGAACGGCGACGTGGTCGTCACCGGGCCCGAGGTGACGCCCGCCGTGGCCGACGACGAGCAGAGCATCGGCGGCATCCTGTACATCAGCGGGCTGGGCACCGCCTACGCGCCCTCCATCGATCCGCTGAGCGGCGACCTGCAGGTGCACTTCACCGTGCGGAACGTCTCGAACGCCACGATCGACAGCACGGCGCGGTTCTGGGTGAGCAACCCGTTCGGCGGCGAGATCAACGCGGTGGGCCCCGTGGATGTCGCCGGGCTGAAGCCCGACGAGTCGCGTGTGGTCGACGCCACCCTGAGCGGGGTCGGCCAGTGGACGTTCGCCACCGCGCACGTGACGCTGACGCCGCCGGAGACCGTCGACGGGGTGGAGCTGGCGCCGCTCACGCGGGACACGTTCGTGTTCCTGCCACCGTGGTTCCTGCTGGCGCTGGCCGCGATCGGCGCGGCCGCCTACGCCGTCGTGCGGCTGATCCGGGCCGGATCGGCCGTGCCGGGCGCCGTCGCCGCGGGTGCCGCCGCGGAACCCGCGCTGGCGGAGTCGACCGCGTGAGCTCGACCGTGATCGAGGCGCCGTCGCCCGCGGCCGGGCAGCCGCCGGTTCCCCCGGGGCCGCCCCTGCTGCCGCCGACGGGTGGGCCGGGTGGGCCGGGTGGGCCGAGCGGCCCCTCGAAGCCGCCCAAGCCGCCGCGGATGCCCAAGCGGATGCCGCGTTCGATGCAGCCGCTGGCACCGCTGACCGCTCAGCAGGTGCTCGCCCGGAGCGCGCTCGCGCTCGTCGCCGCCCTCCTGTTCGCCTTCGCGCTGAACCTGATGGTGCTGAGCCACCTCCAGCACGCCGTCTCCCAGCAGCAGCTCACCGACACCTACCGCGCGCAGCTGGCGGCGGGCACCGCGCCGGTCAGCGAGGGTGCGTTCGACGACACCCTGCTGGTCGACGGCGCTCCGGTCGCGATCATCGAGATCCCCTCGATCGGCGTGAGCGAGGTCATCGTCGAGGGCACCACCTCGGCCGACACCAAGGCGGGGCCGGGGCACCGCCGCGACACCGTGCTGCCGGGCCAGGCGGGAGTGAGCGTGGTCATGGCGCGCTCGGCGGCCTACGGAGGCCCGTTCAGCCGCATCCAGGAGCTCGCGCCCGGGGCGACCTTCTCGGTGCTCACCGGCCAGGGCATCCAGAAGTTCGCTGTGATCGGCGTGCGCTACGCGGGCGACCCCGCGCCGCCGAGCCCGAAGGCGGGGGAGAGCCGGCTCATTCTCGAGACCGCGCGCGGCGCCGCCTACATCCCCACCGGCATCGCCCGGGTGGATGCGCAGCTCGTCTCCACCACGCAGCCCGCCGGCCAGCGTCAGTCGTCGTACACCACGCTGCCCCCGCAGGCCACCGAGCTCGCCACCGACTCCTCGCAGGTGTGGGCCCTCGTGTTCGCGCTGCAGTTCTTCGTGGTGGCCGAGATCGCCGCCGTCTGGGCCTACCGCCGGGTCGGCGCTCAGAAGATGTGGGTGGTGTTCGTGCCCGTCATGTTCCTGGCCGGGCTGCTCGTGGCCGACCAGGTGAACCTGCTGCTCCCGAACCTGCTGTGACCAGAGAGAACTCCTATGACTGACAACGAAACCACCACGGCTCCCGACGACGTCACCACGGTGATGCCCCCGATCAGCCGTCGTGAACAGCGCAAGATCATGAAGGGTCAGGCTTCCGGTCCGCGGGACTGGGTTCCCACCGTGCCGCTCGCTCAGCAGCAGATATCGGGCCAGGCCTCGGCCCAGAGCTACGAGCAGCTGCTGCTGCCGACCCTCGAGCGGCCGTCGCTGGCCGAGCTCGACGCCCGCAACATCACGGCCTGGTTCGGTGACCACCAGGTGCTCGACCGGGTCTCGCTCACCATGCCGGCCGGCGTGATCACCTCGCTGATCGGGCCCTCCGGATGCGGCAAGTCGACCTTCCTGCGCATCCTGAACCGGATGCACGAGCTGATCCCCTCGGCGAGCCTGGCCGGCGAGGTGCTGATCGACGGCGAGGACATCTACGACCCCTCGCGCAAGCTCGTCGATGCGCGCAAGAGCATCGGCATGGTGTTCCAGAAGCCGAACCCGTTCCCGGCGATGTCGATCTACGACAACGTGCTGGCGGGCCTCAAGCTCACCGGAACCAAGGCCGACCGCGACCGCAAGGACTACCTCGTCGAGTCGTGCCTGATCAAGGCGGGGCTCTGGAAGGAGGTGCGGGATCGCCTCCGGGCGCCCGGCGGCGGCCTCTCCGGCGGTCAGCAGCAGCGCCTGTGCATCGCGCGCTCGCTCGCGGTCACCCCGAAGGTGCTGCTGATGGACGAGCCCTGCTCGGCTCTGGACCCGACGTCGACGCGCGTGATCGAGGAGACGATGCTCGAGCTGGTGAACGACGTCACGATCGTCATCGTCACCCACAACATGCAGCAGGCCCAGCGCGTCTCCACGCAGTGCGCGTTCTTCCTCGCCGCGCAGGGCCGCCCCGGCCACATCGTCGAGCACGGCGCCACGGAGGCCATGTTCTCGAGCCCGCTCGACTCCCGCACCTACGACTACGTCAACGGCGTCTTCGGCTGACCCGCGTTCAGGGGGAGGTGCTGGCGTCCTTGACCCGGTCGACGAGGGTGCGCCACGGGCCGAGGGCGCGTTCGGGAACGCGGGCGTCGCGTTCGTCGTCGGGGTCCGGCGTGGAGGGCTCGGCCAGCACCACCCGGATCGTGTAGACGAAGCGGTCGGGCTGCCCCGCTCCACCGCCACCCGCACCGCCATCAGCAACACCCGTGCCACCACCCGCGATGCTACCTGCGTCACCGGGGTCGCCCGCCGCACCGCCCTCGGGGGCGTCCCACGGGCACGACTCCACAAGCGAGAGCCACGAGTCCACGTCGGGCTCTTCGGTGGCGGTGATGCTCCAGGTGGGGGCGATGCCTGCCACGCCGCCGGATCGCGCGACCGTGATGCGCAGCGCCCGGGCCGGCGCATCCGACGCCGCGTTCGGGTCTGCCTGCGCTGAGCTCTCTGCGGAGGGCGGGGTGGGGTCATCCTGGGGCTGGTTCATCACTCCTCACGCCCACGGTACGCCATGCCCGCACGATCGCGGCGGTCTCGGCCGACTCCGCGCCGAAGCGGGCTCCGGATGCCGTGACCGTGGCCGCCGCGAACGTCGCGAAGTCGGCGGTGGAGGCGAGCTGCCCCGCGACCGCGTCGTACCAGACCCGGCCGGCGCGCTCCCAGGCGGGCCCGCCGAGCTCGGTCGCCGCGAGCGCGAAGGCGCGGTTCGGGATGCCGGAGTTCAGGTGCACGCCGCCGTTGTCGTCGGCGGTGTCGACGTAGTGGTCCATCGAGGCCGGCTGCGGATCCTTGCCCAGAACGTCGTCGTCGTAGGCCGTGCCCGGCTCGAGCATCGAGCGGAGCGCCCGCCCTTCGACGGCGGCGGTGAACAGACCCTCCCCGATCAGCCAGCTGGCCTCCTCGGCGCTCTGCCCGAGCCGGTGCTGCTCGACGAGCGCGCCGATCACGTCGGAGAACGACTCGTTGAGCGCGCCCGACTGGCCCTGGTAGACGAGCCCGGCGGTGTACTGCGTCACTCCGTGCGCCAGCTCGTGGCCGATCACCGAGGGCGAGGCGGTGAAGCGGCCGAACACCTCGCCGTCGCCGTCGCCGAACACCATCCGCTCGCCGTCCCAGAAGGCGTTGTCGTAGTCGTCGCCGTAGTGCACCGTCGCGTTCAGCGCCAAGCCGCGCCCGTCGACCGAGTCGCGGCCGAACGCCTCCCAGAGCAGGGCGTGGGTGGCCCCGAGCCCGTCGTAGGCCTCGTTCACCGCGATGTCGGCGGCAGCCGGATCGCCTTCACGCCGCACCACCCGCCCCGGCAACGTCTCGGTGCCGGCCGCGTCGAAGACGGTGCGCTGCACGGCGGGGGCCGATGCCGCAGCCGGGCTCCCCGCAGCGGTGCGGGGTGCGAGCAGCCCGTTGCGGGCGCCGGACCGCTGATCTCCGCCGGTGTTCTCGGCGGCTTCGCGCATCCGTTCGTCGCGTTCTTCGCGCAGCGGAGGATCGGCGAGCAGCGATCGCCGGGCGGCGGCGGCGGCGCGCTCCATGCCGAACGCGTCGGCGCGCGCGATCCGGGCCAGCAGATACGGGGGAACGATCGATCGCCTCATGCCCCGACCCTACGTCGCCCTACCGACACCCGCCCGCGTCCCCGCCTGTCGCGCGCGGGCTCCGCGAGCGGGGCCACCACTGCCGTGTCCGATTTCCGCTAGTGAGGGTCGGTGGGGCGTGTGAGACTCGAGGCATGGACTTCGACGAGCGGTACCGCATCATCCTCTCCCGGGATGCGCGCTTCGACGGGCAGTTCATCACCGCGGTGCGCTCCACGGGCATCTACTGCCGGCCCAGTTGCCCGGCGCGCACCCCGAAGGCCGCCAACGTGACGTTCTACGAGACCAGCGCGGCCGCCCACGAAGCCGGCTACCGGGCGTGCAAGCGCTGCCTGCCCGAAGCCGTGCCCGGCACTCCCGCCTGGAACCTGCGTGACGACCTCGCCGCCCGTGCCATGCGCCTGATCGGAGACGGGGTCATCGAGCGCGACGGCGTCGACGGGCTCGCCGAGCGCCTCGGCTACTCCACCCGCCACCTCACGCGGGTGCTGCGCGAGGAGCTCGGAGCCGGCCCGCTCGCACTCTCCCGGGCACACCGCGCGCAGACGGCGCGCACCCTCATCACGGGCACCGATCTCTCGATGTCCGACATCGCCTTCGCGGCCGGCTTCGCGAGCATCCGGCAGTTCAACGACACCGTGTCGGAGGTGTTCCGGCTCTCGCCCACGCAGATCCGCGAGCGGCCGTCACGGCACCCGCACGCCACGCCCGGCGCGATCCGCCTCGAGCTGCCCTACCGCGAGCCGTTCGACGCGGCCGGGGTGTTCGCGTGGCTCGCGGTGCGGGCGATCCCGGGCATCGAATCCACCGGTCCCGACAGCTATTCCCGCTCCCTGACGCTTCCCGGCGGTCCGGCCTGGTTCACCGTGCGCGATGGTCGGCGGCACCTGGTGCTCGACGCCCGTCTCACCGTGCTGCGCGACCTGCCGGTGCTGGTCGCGCGCATCCGACGCCTGTTCGACCTCGACGCCGACCCCGTGGCGATCGACGCCGCGCTCGTGGGCGGCGGTGGTAGTGACGCCTCTGGTGGTGGCGGTGCTCCATCGCTCGGCGCCGCCCTGACCTCCGGTGACGGGGGTGCTTCAGCGCCCGGTGCCGCCCTCGCTTCCGATGGCGACCTCGTAGGCGGGGGCGACGGAACTGCCGTTGCAGGCCCAGCCACCGGTGCCGCTCTGCTCGCCGACCGGGTTCGCGCGCTGCCCGGCATCCGGATGCCCGGGGCCGTCGACCCGCACGAGATGCTGTTCCGCGCCATCCTGGGCCAGCAGATCACGGTCGCCGCCGCCCGCACCCTGCTGCACCGTCTCGCGGTCGCGGCCGGCTCCCCGTTCCCCGGGGGAGCGAACGCGGCGGGGGAGACGGGTGGGCCCACCGCCGAGTCGCATGATCCCCGTGAGGCGACTTCCAGAAGCGAGCCGGGCTCGACGGCTCCGGATGCGCCGGCCGCGGTCACCGAGACGCCACCCACCCTGCTCTTCCCGACAGCCGTGCAGATCGCAGAGCACGCGCGTGCCGTGCTGACCGGCCCGCGCGCGAAGATCGACACGGTCGTGCGTGTGGCCGAGCTGCTGGCATCCGGAGAGCTCGAACTGAGCTTCGGCGACGATCCCGCGGAGCTGCGCCGCCGCCTCACCGCGATCCCCGGCATCGGCGAATGGACGGCCGGCTACCTCGCGATGCGCGTGCTCGGCAGCCCCGACGTGCTGCTCACGGGCGACGTCGCCGTGCGCACCGGAGCCCGCCGCCTCGGCATCCCCGACACCCCGCGCGGTCTCGCCGAGTGGTCGGCCCCCTACGCCCCTTGGCGCTCCTACCTCTGCCTGCACCTCTGGCGGGCCGCCGCCGACCCCGAACTCGCTCCGCCGCGCGAGCCCGCCGGCAAAACCGCCACCCGCACCCGTGCCGCCGCATCCGCTCGGCCAAAGCCGACCC
>NZ_JAHFUW010000084.1 GCF_023264855.1 Herbiconiux sp.
CCGCTCACGGCGCCGCCGCAGGCACTCGCCCCCGGCCCTTCGCCGGACCTCACCAGCGCCCCCGCCGCTGCCGCAGCGCCCGCTCCCGCCGCCGCGCCGGACGCCGTCCCCGCGCCCGACCCCGCTACCGCCGAGGCCACTGCCCTGCGCCGCCGACTCGCGATCTCGGCCGCGCTGGCGCTGCCCGTGGTGCTGCTCTCGATGATCCCCGCCCTGCAGTTCACGAACTGGCAGTGGCTCGCGCTCGTGCTCGCCGCGCCGGTCGCCGTCTGGGGCGCCTGGCCCTTCCATCGCGCCGCCTTCGTCAACGCCCGGCACGGCGCGGTCACCATGGACACCCTGATCAGCCTCGGCGTGCTCGCCGCCTTCGGCTGGTCGCTCTGGGCCCTGTTCCTCGGCAGCGCCGGCGAGCCCGGCATGACGATGACCTTCCAGCTGATCGGATCCGGCCACGGCGACGAGCTCTACCTCGAGGTGGCCGCGGCGGTCACCGTGTTCATCCTGGCCGGGCGCTACCTCGAGGCGCGTGCCAAGCGCGATTCCGGCGCCGCGCTCCGGGCGCTGCTCGAGCTCGGCGCCAAAGACGCCACCCTGCGAACCGACGCCGGAGAGGTGCGCGTCCCCGTCGCCTCCCTCGTCCCCGGCGATCTCGTCGTGGTGCGCCCCGGCGAGAAGATCGCCTCCGACGGCGTCGTGCGAGACGGCGCCTCCGCCGTCGACCTCAGCCTGCTCACCGGCGAACCCGTGCCGGTCGACGTCGGCGTCGGCGACCGCGTGGTCGGAGCGAGCCTCAACACCAGCGGCCGGCTGCTCGTCGAGATCACCCGTGTGGGCGCCGACACGGAGCTGGCTCGGCTGGGCCGCCTGGTCGAGGATGCGCAAACCGGCAAGGCGCGTGTCCAGCGCCTGGCCGACCGGGTCTCCGCCGTCTTCGTCCCGGTCGTGATCGGCCTGTCGGTGCTCGCCTTCGCGGGCTGGCTGCTGACCGGCGGATCGGCACAGGAGGCCTTCACCGCGGCCGTGGCCACCCTCATCATCGCCTGCCCCTGTGCGCTCGGGCTCGCCACGCCCACCGCCCTCCTGGTCGGCACGGGTCGCGGATCGCAGCTCGGCATCCTGATCCGCGGCCCCCAGGTGCTGGAGCAGACCCGCCGCGTCGACACCATCGTGCTCGACAAGACGGGAACGGTGACGACCGGCCGGATGACGCTGCGCTCCGTCGTGCCCGCCGAGGGCGAGCGCCCCGACGAGGTGCTGCGCCTCGCCGCCGCGCTGGAGTCCGGATCGGAGCACCCGATCGCCCGAGCGATCGTGGCAGCCGCCGGCACCCTCGCGCTACCCGCCATCACCCGCGAGGCCGCCGCCAGCACCCTCGCCGAATCCGCCACGGCGCGCGAATCCACTCAGTCCACCGAAATCCCCACTTCCGCCCCCGCCACCACGATCGAGTCCTTCGTGGCCGAGGCCGGTCACGGCGTCCAGGCCCGCATCGACGGACGTGTGGTCGTGGCAGGCCGCGCCGACTGGCTCGCGACCGAGTGGGCCATCCCCCTCCCCGCCGAGCTGCGCGAAGCCCTCGAGTCCGCCGAAGACGACGGGGGAACCGCTGTGGTCATCGCCTGGAACGGCGAGGCGCGCGGCGTGCTCGTCGTCGGCGACGCGATCAAGCCCACGAGCAAGGCGGCGATCGCCGACTTCCGTCGTCTGGGTCTCCGCCCCGTCCTGCTCACCGGCGACAACGCGGGAGCCGCCCGCGCCGTGGCGGCCGAGGTCGGCATCGACCCGGGCGACGTGCGTGCCGGCATGACCCCGCAGGGAAAATTCGCCGCCATCCGCGCCCTGCAATCCGAGGGCGGGGTCGTCGCCATGGTCGGCGACGGCGTGAACGATGCGGCGGCGCTCGCCGCGGCCGACCTCGGAATCGCGATGGGCAGCGGAACGGATGCCGCGATCGCCGCCGCCGACATCACCGTGATGCACGACGACCTGGCCTCGGCGGCCGACGCCGTACGTCTGGCCCGCCGCACCCTGGGCATCATCAAGGGCAACCTCTTCTGGGCCTTCGCCTACAACGTGGCAGCTATCCCCGTGGCGATGCTCGGCCTGCTCAACCCGGTCCTGGCGGGCGCCGCGATGGCCTTCTCCTCCGTCTTCGTGGTCACGAACAGCCTCCGCCTGCGCCGCTTCACCCCGCACCCCTGACGCCCGTCCGCCCACGAACCCGCCGCCCGGCCAGTGCAACGGCTGGGACTCTCGCTGCAACCGGCCGCAGGCCCCATCCGTTCGCCCCCACGGCTCGAACCTCCATCCGTTCGCCGAACACCCCCCGCCGAGCGGCAGCACACACGCGGGTGCAGGCATGCGCCCGCTGACCGTTCCGCCCGCGACCACCGCCGCAGTTCCCCCAGGGCCGCCCCGCCTGCGGCTACCCCCGCAGTTCCAGCAGGGCCAGGATGCGCGGCTCCGGCTGCCCGGTCCAGCTGCCGGTGAGCACACCGGTCACCACGTCGTCGTCCGGCACCCCGTCCGGATGCAGCAGCGCACGCAGTTCGTCGGCCGAGGCACCCGGGATCCTAGGCAGCACGAGCCGCACCCGCCCGGCCTCCACCACGGTCGCGCCCGACACGTCGTGCACCACCGGAACCCCCAGCTCGGCCGGGGTGGGAGCCTCCAGATGCGCGGCGTGAGCCGATCCGTCGGCCGGGCCACCCGCATCCGCCGCGCCACCGGGGCCACCCGAGCCACCCGCATCACCCGTGCGGCCCACGTCACCCGTGCCGCCCGTGCCACGCGTGCCTACTCCGCTGCCCAGCACGCTCGCGTTGCTCTCCCGCCGAACGCGCCCTTCGGCGGTGTCCACCTCCAGCTCGGCCTCGCGCCCGCGATTCAGGATGGCGGACACCAGCGCTGCCACGGCCACCGGATCGCCCGCCGCGTCGTACACCCAGCGCGAGCCGAGCACCGAGTGCTCCATCGTGCCCATCAGCGACCCCTCGGCCCCCTCAAGCGGTGCGCCCCGGTACGTCAGCGGCACCTGCACGGTCGCGCCGTCGGCATCCTGCAGCAGCAGTGTCTCGATGCCCACCTCACCCGCCGGGTCGTCGAACCGGAAGGCCGAGCCCACGGCCAGCGGCGGCGCCACCCGCCCCGCGAACCACGCGCGCCCCGGCGCCCAGGCCGCGGCCACCTCGAGCTTGGTGGGGGTGATCGTCGCCTGGTGCAGGAGTGCCATGGCCCGATGATACGACCGCGCGCCGACACCGCTACCGCACGCCGCCGCCGCCGCACACCGACACCGACACCCGCACGTCGGCTACCGACAGCAGCCGGCCCGGCCCCGCGTTGCCACTGTCGGTGCCCGGTGGCATGCTGTGCCGCATGGCGATCCAGGTGAGGCCGGCGACGTCGTTCACCGACGTGCAGACGATGGTGGGTCCCAAGCGCCCCGATGCCACCGTCTGCTGGTGTCTCAGCTACCGCCTCTCCTCCAAGGAGAACAACGCGCTGCGCGGTGAGCAGAGGGGCGACCGCGTGAAGAGTCTGGTGAAGCTCGACCCGCCGCCCGGTGTCCTCGCCTACGACGACGACGGCGAGGTGGTCGGCTGGGCGGCCGTGCATCCGCGGGCCGACACGAGCTTCGCGCGCAACCGGCGCATCCCGCACCTCGACGATCTCGACGTCTGGTCGATCTGGTGCCTGCGCGTGCGCCCCGGTCACCGGGGCCGGGGTATCGCGCACCACCTGCTCGCGGGCGCGGTGGCGTTCGCGAAGAAGAACGGCGCTCCCGCCGTCGAGGGCTACCCCGTCGACAACAAGGGCGAGAAGGTCGACCTCACGATGGCCTACGTGGGAACCCGCGCCCTCTTCGAGCGCGCCGGCTTTACCAAGGCCGCCGGCACCGACTCGGTGCTGAACGGCTTCCCACGGGTGCTCATGCGTCTCCCGCTCAGCTGAATCCGCCTCCAGCAGACGGAGCGGGGCTCCATGAGAGGGTGGAGGGGAGAGGTGATCCCCCGTGACCAACACCTGGCGGTTCTTCCAGCCACGCAAACCCCCACCCTTGCCGCCCCGAGGTGAGAAGTGGGGCGGACTGCTCCGCCCCGCCACCTTCGTCAGCCTCGGCATCGCCGTGGTGCTCGTCGTCGCCGTCGTGATCGGCCTGTCGGTCTCCCGCTCGACCGCCCCCACCACGCTCGAGGGCGTGACCGCCGAGGTGATGACCGAGGTCGACGCGATCACGGAGATCCTGCAGGCTCCGGATGCCGCGGCCGACCCCGCGCTCGGCGCACCGGCCGACTCCACCTCCCTCGACCCCTGCCCCGACGACGGCCCGGGCGAGCAGTTCACCATCACCCGTGTCATCCCGCTCCCCGCCACGGCCCGTCCCGCCGACCTCACCCAGGCGGTCGCGGATGCCTACACGCAGCGGGAGTGGTCGGTGCGCACGGATTCCTCCGGGAACGAGGGCGGCCTGAGCACCCAGCTCCTCGGGAAGAACCTCATCCCCGTGCAACTCACCATCACCCCGAACACCGACACCGCCGCCGCCCCGGCCTTGACGGCCACCATCCGCAGCTCGTCCCGCTGCACCTCCGCCCCCTGAACCCGCCCCACTCCGCGACCCGTCAGTTCGTCCCGCTATCCGGGCCGCTTTCCGGCACCAACTGACGGGTCGAGTGCGGCCGTCAGGCTCAGGATGCCGCCAGCGCGCTCTCCAGCACGAGCGGCACCTCGTACCGCGCTGAGCCCACCGTGAAGCGCACGACCCCCGCCTCCGTGCCTGCCGGCGCCCCGGCGCGCACCTCCGCGAACTCGGCCTCCGCGCGCACCGGGGTGTCGCCGAACACCACGGCCCGCACGTCCGAGCCGGCCACCGCAGCCACCGCGGCCGCATCCGATCCCGTCGAGAAGCTGCCGAACGCCTGCCCCGCGGTGGCCAGCGGCACCTCCCGCAACCCGGCCTGCGCGCTGGCGAGCAGCGCACGCGTATCCGCGAATCGGGCCTCCAGCGATCGGGTTCCGAGCACCACCGACACCAGCGTCACGGGCGTCGCGCCGACCGTCACCACCGCCGAGGTCAGCAGCGTGAATCCCGCGTAGCTCGTCGAGCCGGTCTTCAGGCCGTCCACCCCGTTCTCGCCCAGCAGGATGTTCTGGTTCGCGATCGTGCCGAGGTCGGCCTGGTCCAGGCTCGCGGTGCCCGCGATGCTCAGAAGGGCCGGGTCGGCGTGCGCGAGGGCGGCGACGCGAAGCAGATCCGCACTCGAACTCGCGCTCCCCGGGTCCAGCCCGCTCGCATCGGCGAGCGTGGTGGCGTCGAGGCCGTGCTCGCTCAGCCAGCTCCGGGCGGCCTCGAGGTAGGCCTCCTGCGATCCGAAGGCCCAGAGCGCCACCGATTCCGCGTAGTTGTTGGCGCTGGTCAGAAGGGTGATCGCGAGCGCGTCGCGCAGGGTCACCTGCTGACCGGCGTACATCGGCTCGGTGAACTGGTCTTCGGCCTCCACCTCGGCCGTGATGTCGAGGTCGGCCTGTCCGAGGGTGATCGTCGGCCCCGGGTCGGCGGCGTCGGCGAGCGGATGCGCATCGAGCACCACGAGCGACGTGATCACTTTCGTGATGCTCGCGATCGGCACCGTCCCGGTCTCGCCGCCCTGCCCGAGCACCTCGACCGTCCCGTCGTCGTGCGCGATCCCGACCGCGCCGGATCCCACCACCGGAAACTCCAGTGCGGCAGCCGTCCCCCCGGCGATGTCCGGCATCGCAGCCGTAGCGGTAGCAATGGCGGTCGCGTCCGTCGAAGCCACCGCCGTCGCCGGAGCGCCGGATCCGTTCCCGCTGCCGCCGACACCGGCCGCGTACCCCGCGATCCCGCCGACCACCACGAGCACCGCCAGCCCCGCGAGGCCGATCGCGGCGGGCCGGACTCGAACGGTGCGCGCGGATTTCACCCGCCGAGCCTATCCACGTGACCTCAGGCCACCCTGACCGCCCACCCAGCGTCGCCCGATGTCCCATGACGCCGCCGGCAGCGGCTGCCCCTACCGCCCTTGGCGCTTCTTGAACGGTTTGGGCTCGCCCTTCACCACGGGCGCACGCCCCTTGCCTTTGGACGCCTTGGCCTTCCCGCCCGCTTTCGGCACAGGCGCCGGAGCTTTGGCCACGCGTGCGCGAGCCTCCCGCCGGAACTCGATCCCGGCGGCGGTCAGCGCCACCCCGCTCTCGTCCACGACGACCAGCTTCTCGTCCCGCTCGGCTTCGAGAGCGGCGACGGATGCCTCGATCGTGGCCCGTGAGACGTGCGCCGCATTGGCAGCCCGCGAGAAGTCCCCTTCGTCGCCGACCGCCAGAAAATGCCGCAGCTGACTGATCTCCACGCCCCCAGGCTATCTCCGTTCCCGACATCCTCTTCGCGCGCGTCGACCAGAAGGCCGCGACCCTCGGCGTGAACCCCTCGGAGTTCTACTCGATCGCCGTGGGCTGCGCCTGCTGCTAGCCCTCTGATCGTTCGCGCACGGAGCGACGGCTCATTCTCCGCGCAGCGAATACGTCAGCACGGCATTGCCCTTGCTGGTCACGGTCGAGCGCACGAGCTCGAGCCGTGTGGTCGGGTCGTCCGGTTCGAACAGTCGCTGCCCCGCACCGGCGATCACGGGATGGATCATCACCGTCAGCTCGTCCAGCAGGCCGGCGAAGAGCAGCTGCCGCACCATCGAGATGCTCGACAGCAACGAGATCTCTCCGCCCGAGCCGGCTTTGAGCGTACGCACGAACTCGAAGAGGTCACCCTCGATCAGGTGCGAGTTCTGCCACGCGAGCTCGCCCGACAGCGTCCGGGACGCAACGTGCTTCTCCAGCGGATTCACGAACGCCCCGAACGGATCGCCCTCGCCCGCGGTGGGCCAGAACTCCGCCCACTGCTCGTACCCCACCCGGCCGAGGATGGCGGTGTCGACCGACCCGATCATCGCGCCCATCAGCGCCCCCAGCTCGTCGTCGAAGCTGTCGAACTGCCAGAGGTTCGGCGACTCCACCACGCCGTCCAGCGACATGAACAGTCCGGCGGTGAGCTTGCGCATGGATTCCTCCTCGGCGATCGGTCCGAGCGGCGGCCCGATCCGGTAGCAGAAACCTAGCGCCTCAGTTACGTGCTGTCAGCCAGGCGAACGGATCGACGGGCGTGCCGCCCTCGTGGATCTCCAGGTGCAGGTGGGCCCCCGTCGACGTTCCCGTGTTCCCCACCGATCCGATCTGCTGCCCGACGAGCACGGCCTGCCCCTCGCTGACGACCGGCGACCCGGTCAGCATGTGCCCGTACCAGCTGCTCACGGCCTGCCCGTCGATCACGTGATCGATCACCACGTAGACGCCGAGCCCGCCGTTGTCGCTGCGCTGTACGAGGCTCACCACTCCGTCGGCGACGGCGCCGATCGCCGTGCCCTGGCCCGGTGTGAAGTCGACGCCCTTGTGGTTTGTGCTGCCGATTCCGCCGGGGGAGGAACGGGGCCCGAAGCCGTCGCTGATCGGCACGCCCACAGGGAACGGCCACTGCACGGTGCTGTCGAGGTTGTTGGTATAGGTGGAGGCGATGCGGATGCCCGCGGCGGTGGCCCGTTCGACGGCCGCGGCGGCCTTCGCGGCCGAACGGGCCTGGGACAGCGCCTCCGGGGTGGTGGCGAGGTAGGTGTCGCGCAGCACGGCCGTACCCGGCGCGGCGGCCGTGAGCAGGCGCTGCGGTTCGGGCGCGGGCCCGGCCTCGGCCGAGGCGGAGGCGAACGATCCGCCGGCCTCGACGGCCGAGAGTGAGGTGGCAGCGGCCAACAGCACCGCGAACGAGAACGCCGTCGCGGTGCGCAGCCGTGGCGGGGCCGGCATCCGCACGCGGCGTCGCTCGCGCACGACGGTGGCTTCACGCAGCCGGATCTCGCGGCGGGTGAGGGGTGGAGCATCGGTCACAGCGAAGACTTTCGGGTCGAATCGCGCGGTAAGGCCCGGGTCGGCCGCCGCAGTCGTGCCCTCCACGCTAGAGGCGGTTCATAGGTAATCGCTGGACGCCGCACAGGAACGGTGTCGAGAGGCGCCCTCCCCCGATCCCTCCGCCCGCCCCGCTGGTAGGCTCGAGAACCGTGTCAGAGACTTCAGCCTTGCCGCGTCCTCCGCAGAACGATCCGTCGTTCGACGACGTCTGGGACGAGCTGAACTATCGCGGACTGGTGCATGTCTCGACGGATGCGGCCGAGCTCAAGACCCTCCTCTCCGGTGACCCGATCACCTTCTACTGCGGCTTCGACCCCACGGCGCCGAGCCTGCACCTGGGCAACCTCGTGCAGATCCTCGTCATGCGCCGCCTGCAGCTCGCCGGTCACAAACCCTTGGGGCTGGTGGGCGGATCGACGGGATTGATCGGCGATCCCCGGCCCACGGCCGAACGCACGCTGAACACCCGCGAGACGGTGGCCGAGTGGGTGGGGTACCTCAGCGGTCAGATCGAACGCTTCCTCAGCTTCGAAGGCGACAACGCCGCTCGTATGGTCAACAACCTCGACTGGACGGCGCCGCTCTCGGCCATCGACTTCCTGCGGGAGGTCGGCAAGTACTTCCGGGTCGGCACGATGCTGAAGAAGGATGCCGTCTCGGCGCGCCTGAACTCGGATGCCGGCATCAGCTACACCGAGTTCAGCTACCAGATCCTGCAGGGCATGGACTTCCTCGAGCTCTACCGGTCCTACGGCTGTGTGCTGCAGACCGGGGGCAGTGACCAGTGGGGCAACCTCACCAGCGGCACCGACCTCATCCACCGGGCGGAGGGGAAGAGCGTGCACGCCATCGGCACGCCCCTCATCACCAACTCCGACGGCACCAAGTTCGGCAAGAGCGAGGGCAACGCCATCTGGCTCGATCCCGCACTGACGAGCCCGTACGCGTTCTACCAGTTCTGGCTCAACACCGACGACGCCGATGTCATCCAGCGGCTCAAGATCTTCACCTTCCTCGACCGCACCGAGATCCAGCAGCTCGAGGAGGCGGTGGCGAGCGAACCGTTCCGGCGGGAGGCGCAGCGCACGCTCGCCTTCGAGGTCACCGCGCTGGTGCACGGCGTCCCGGCCACCGAGTCCGCGATAGCGGCGGCCGGCGCCCTCTTCGGCCAGGGCGATCTGACGGCTCTGGATGCTGCCACGCTCGGTGCCGCGATCTCCGAACTCCCCTCGTTCGCGGTGACGCCCGAGACCTCGATCGTCGAGGCCCTTGTGGGCACCGAACTGGTGAAGGGCTCCGGTGAGGCTCGCCGAGCGCTCTCGCAGGGCGGCGTCTACCTCAACAACATCAAGGTCGAGAATCCGGATGCTGTTGTCGGCGACTCCTTGCTGGCCGGCGGTTTCGCCGTGCTGCGCCGGGGCAAGAAGACCCTCGCGGGCCTCACCACCTCCGCGTGATCCATCGCGACACGCCCGGGTTGCACCCGCGATTTGCGCGAGTGCGAAACATCGCCGTAATGTAATCACTCGTCACCCCACAGGTGCGGAAAGCGGAAGAGCTTACCGGCCTCAAGCGGGACATCTTCCATCCTCTCTTTGATCAGCACTCTTGAGTGCGGCCAACGAGAAGCGTATGGTTGAAAACCCCTTCCACTCTGAAGCGGTCAGCGCGTCGATTTGACAAGCTGAAAGCGAGTGGTAGGGTTGAGAAGTTGCCCGGAGGGCCGCCTAGTTTGTCTGGGTGGGGCCGGTGCGTCCGATCCTTGAGAACTCAACAGCGTGCACAATGTCAAATGCCAAAAACCCGTGCGGTCTTC
>NZ_JAHFUW010000002.1 GCF_023264855.1 Herbiconiux sp.
CCCGGCGCCGACTTCCCCGGCCGCACCCTGGGCATCATCGGCCTCATCCTCGCCTTCGTGGCGACCATCGTAGGCATCATCGTCTCGGCGATCGCGCTCAGCCAGTCCCGAGCGGCAGGACTGCGCAACACCCCCGCGCTGATCGGCGTGATCGCCGGATCGGCCCTCACGGCCGTCGGCCTGGTGATCGGCCTGGTGGCCGTCATCCTGGGCATCACCGGCGGGCTTACCGCGATCGGCCTGGCAGCGGGTGCAGGATCCGGCACCTCGCAGGGTCCCGTCGACCCCGAGCCCGTACCGGGAGATCCGCTGCCCGGTGCCGAGGGCACCCCCACCGACGTGTTCGACCTGCGGATCGGCGACTGCTTCCAGGAGGTCGGCGAAGGCGACGATCCGCTCTTCGAGGTCGACGTGGTCGACTGCGCCGAGCCGCACTACTACGAGGTCTTCGACGAGGCCACGCTGCCCGACACCGCCGACAGCGCCTACCCGGGCGACGACAAGATGCAGGTCGCGGCCGATGCCGCCTGCTACGACGGCTTCGCCGACTTCGTGGGGATCGAGTACGAGGAGTCGTTCCTCGACTACTGGTACCTCTCGCCCACCGAGAGCTCGTGGGAGTCGGGCGACCGCTCCGTGCTGTGCTCGGTGTTCGACCCCGACCACGTCACGACGGGCACGCTGGAGGGCTCGGCCGAGTAGCGCTCGCCCAGGCTGCTCGGATCGCCCGGCCTCGTCCGCGTCGCGTCAGGACAGGATGTCCTTCGTCGAGAACCGCGCGTACGCCAGCGCCCCGAACACGGCCACGTAGGCCAGCTGCAGCAGCGCGTTCTCACCGAACGACGACCACTCGATCGGCTGCCGCAGCAGGTCGGCGAAGTCGAGCCAGTGGTAGCTGAAGAGCCACGGATGCAGCCACTCGGTCTGCGAGAGCTGCCCGAGCACCTGCGCCACGATCGAGAGCACCACGGTGGCGGCCATGGCCCCGACCGGCGCATCCGTCAGTGTCGAGATGAACAGTCCGATCGCGCTCAGGCCGAGCAGCCCCACGGTCACGTAGACGGCGATCAGCAGCGAGCGGCCGAGCGACTCGGCCACGCTCACGGTGTCGCCCGAGAGCAGGGTCACCGGCCCCACGGGGAACAGCGCGACGCCGATCAGGATGCCGGCCAGCGACACCGTCACGGTCGCGGCCAGGCAGAACACGGCTGCGGCGGCGAACTTCACCAGCAGCAGGCGGATGCGCCCCACCGGCGCCACGAGCAGGTAGCGCAATGTGCTCGCACTCGCCTCGCCCGCGATCGAGTCGCCGGCCACCACGCCCACCGTGAGCGGCAGGAACAGCGGGATCGACACCACCAGCGCGGTCATGGCCACGAACAGGCCGTTCTGCGTGATGCGGTCGAGGAAGGCGGGCCCGCGCCCGTCGCCCCCGTCGGTGAGACGGATGGCGACGGCGATCAGGATGGGCACCGCCGCGAGCGCGCCCAGCATCGCCCAGGTGCGCCGCCGCCGGAACAGCAGCCCGAGTTCGGAGAGGAAGAAGCCGAAGCCGACCGAGCGCCGAGCCCGCCGCTGCTCGAGGTCGCCCTGGGCGCGCGGTGTGGTCTCACTGAGCGACATCGAAACCCTCCCCCGTCAGCGACACGAAGAGGTCTTCGAGCGAGGGCTGCTCCACGGTGAATCCGCGGACGGGGACTCCGGCGGCCACCAGTGAGGCCACCACCTGCTCGGGAGCAATCCCCTGCGCGAGCTCGGCCTCCAGCACAGTGTCGCCACCTTCGTTCGGTCGCATTTTTGTGTCCATCCCCGCCTCTTCAGGCACATTTTTGCGACCGATCGCGGGGGCTGTGCCCCCTGCGTCACCTGTGCCCGATGTGGGGGCGAGCGGATCGGGGCGGAGGCCGAGCGTGCGCAGCACCTCGGCCGCCGGCGCGAGCGCGGCGGCGGTGGTTCGCACGGTCAGACGGGGCGGGCCGGATGCGGCGCGCAGCTCGTCGAGGCGCCCTTGGGCGACGAGACGGCCCGCGCTCATCACGGCGGCGTGCGTGCACATCTGCTCGATCTCGGCGAGCAGATGGCTGCTCACGAAGACCGTGGCGCCGTCGGCCGCGAGCGAACGGATGAGGCTGCGCACCTCGCGCGTGCCCTGCGGGTCGAGGCCGTTGGTGGGTTCGTCGAGCACGATCAGCTCGCGCGGGGCGAGCAGCGCGTTCGCGATGCCGAGCCGCTGCTTCATGCCGAGCGAATAGGCGCGCACGGGCTTGCGGGCGGCATGGCTGAGACCGACGCGGGCGAGGGCCCGCTCGACGCGCGCCCGCCGGGTGGCCGAGGGGGCGAAGCCGTCGGCGGCATCCAGTCGGCGCAGGTTGGCGGTTCCGGAGAGGAAGGGGTGGAAGCCGGGGCCCTCGATGAGGGCGCCCACGCGCGGCAGCACCGACCCGAGCGAGCGTGGCATCGATTCGCCCAGCACCGCGATGTCGCCGGAGGTCGCGGTGGCGAGGCCGAGGAGCATCCGGATCGTGGTGGTCTTGCCCGATCCGTTGGGCCCGAGGAAGCCGAACACCGCACCGTGGGGCACGGCCAGGTCGATGCCGTCGACCACGGTCTGCCGCCCGAAGCGCTTGGTCAGCCCCCGTGTGCGGATGGCGAAGTCACCGGTGGCGAACGGATCGCCGTCCATGTCGCTGCCGGCCCGTGCGTCGAAGTCGCGGCCCGGCTCCTCGCCGGGTGCGTCGCTCCCCTCAGCGCGGGGAACCGACGGGGCCTCGGTGCCCGCCGCGGAACCGGTCACTGCCCGGCTGCCGCCGACTGCAGCGCCTCGGCCGGCACGGCGCCGGCCAGCACGCGGCCGTCGTCGGTGAGCAGCACCGACACGAGCGCGGTCTGCAGCACCTGGCCGCCGTCGACCGGCGTGAGCAGCTGCGCGATCAGCGGCGACGACGTGAGGTCGGCCGAGTCGGCTCCCACGGGGAGCGCGACGATCGTGTTCCAGCCCTCGCCGGTCACGACGGGTTCCGGATGCGCATCCGCGCCCTGGGGGGCCGCGGCGTGGTCGCCCGAGCCGTCTCCGGCATCCGTCGGCAGTGCCTTCTCGGTCACCGCGGCGCCCTCGGGCGGGGTGAAGTCGAACAGGTCGGCCGATGGCGTGTCGAGCGAGAGCGAGCTGAAAGCGACGGAGAAGGCCGGCGTGGACGCCCCGCGGGCGAGCACCTCGACGCTCAACGGCAGGCCGGTCTCGGAGTCGACGGCGATCGAGACCGAGCCGACGAGGGTTTCGGATCCGCGCGGAGTCAGCACGAGGTCGTAGGCGCTGCGGCCTGCCACCTCGGTGTCTGCGCCGAGCGAGACGTCGGTGGAGGGGTCGACCGCGTCGAGGAAGCCCTGGGCGAGTTCGGCCGGTGTCTGCACGGTGCCGGATGCCTCGGGGGCGCCCGCGCCGTCGCCGTCGCCGGAGCCGGCGTCGGCCGGGATGCTCGAGTGCACCACGGTGTTGTCGCTGGAGTCGTAGAGCCACAGCTCGGAGCCGTTGCGGATGGCGTCGCGCTCGGCCAGCTGGTCGAGCACCTGCACGCGGGCCTTCGTGGGCCCGTCGGCATAGACGCGGGCGGAGTGGCTGCCGGTGAGCAGCTCGAGAGCGGCCGACACGGTGGAGTCGGTGCTCGCGTCGCCCGATCCGGAGCCGTCCGATGAGCCACCGGATGCACCGGACGACGAGCCGCCCGGCACCGAGGAGAGGTCGGGCAGCCCGAGGTCGGCCGTCTGCTCGACGGTGCCCGAGAAGGTCTGCACGTCGGCCTGAGCGGCCAGCTCGAGAACCTGCTGCGCGGTCTTCTCGGGGAGGTCTGCGGATGCTCCGGCCGCGAACGCGCCGCCGGTCACCACCACGGCCACCACGGCGGGCACCGCCACTGCCGGAACCCATCGCTGCCACTTCGCCGTCGCTGCCATGCCGATCACATCTCCTGCTCGTGCGGGCCCGCTCGATGCGGCTCGCGTGCTGTGGCGGCGACGATACGCCGCGAAGCCGGGAGTCAGCTTCGGATGCGCAGGATGACCCGTGTCTTCTGGCCGCGGGCGACCAGGCGCTCGATGAAGAGGAAGATGCGGTATTCGGCCCGGTACTTGCGGGCGAACACCTCGCCGGCGGCGGCCACCTCGGCCGGGTCGTCGTGGATGGTGGCGACGGCCTCGACCGGCGGCACCGACTCGTCGACCTTGCCCGAGCGGCTGCAGGGGCGAAGCTCTACCCGTCCGCTGTTGCGCAGGCGCTTGACCTTGCCGCTGCCGGCGGGCGTCGTGACGAGCAGTTCGTCGCCCTCGCGCGCGATCCAGACCGGCGTCGACACCGCCTCGCCCGTGCGGCGGAACGTACTGAGCGAGACGAAGCGCTCGTCGCCGAGGGCGAGCAGGGCGCCGGATGCGGGCGCAGCGGATGAGGTCATGCGCGCGAGCCTACGCCCCCATGCCTCCGCAGAATCCCTCCACAATCGCGGCTCTCTCCACAGGTCGCCGTCGCGGGCCGCCGCCGAGCGCCGGGCCGGTAGAATCGAGGCGCATCCCTCCCCTGCACAACACCCCGCAACTCAAGGAGTCCTGGCCGCGTGAGCAATGCCGATACCGTCTCGAACGCCCTCGCGACCCCCGAGCGGGAGCAGCCCTACGAAGCGCTGGGCCTGAAGGCCGACGAATACGCGAAGATCCGCGAGATCCTGGGCCGCCGCCCCACCAGCGGCGAGCTGGCCATGTACTCGGTGATGTGGAGCGAGCACTGCTCGTACAAGTCGTCGAAGATCTACCTGCGCCAGTTCGGCCAGAAGGTCAGCCCCGCTATGCAGAAGAACCTCATGGTGGGCATGGGTGAGAACGCCGGCGTGGTCGACGTGGGCGAGGGCTGGGCCGTCACCTTCAAGGTCGAGTCGCACAACCACCCCTCGTACATCGAGCCGTTCCAGGGCGCCGCGACCGGCGTGGGCGGCATCGTGCGCGACATCATCTCGATGGGCGCCCGCCCCGTGGCCGTCATGGACCAGCTGCGCTTCGGCGCCATCGACAACCCCGACACCGCGCGCGTGGTGCACGGTGTCACGAGCGGCATCTCCTTCTACGGCAACTGCCTGGGCCTTCCGAACATCGGCGGCGAGACCTACTTCGACAAGGTGTACCAGGGCAACCCGCTGGTCAACGCGCTCTCGGTGGGCGTGCTCCGCCACGAAGACCTGCACCTGGCCAACGCCCGGGGCGTGGGCAACAAGGTCGTGCTGTTCGGGGCCCGCACCGGCGGCGACGGCATCGGCGGGGCATCCATCCTCGCCTCCGACACCTTCTCGGCCGGTGGGCCCACCAAGCGCCCCGCCGTGCAGGTGGGCGACCCCTTCGCCGAGAAAGTGCTGATCGAGTGCTGCCTCGAGCTCTTCCGCGGCGAACTGGTCGAGGGCATCCAAGACCTCGGCGCCGCCGGCATCTCCTGCGCTACCTCCGAGCTCGCCTCCAACGGCGACGGCGGCATGTTCATCGAGCTCGAGAAGGTGCTGCTGCGCGATCCCTCGCTCACCGCCGAAGAGATCCTGATGAGCGAGAGCCAGGAGCGGATGATGGCGGTCGTCACGCCCGAGAAGCTCGAGGGCTTCCTCGCGGTCACCGCGAAGTGGGACGTCGAGACCAGCGTGCTCGGCGAGGTCACCGACACCGGCCGTCTCGTCATCAACTGGCACGGCGAGGAGATCGTCAACGTCGAGCCGCGCACGGTCGCGGTCGACGGGCCGGTCTACGAGCGCCCCGTGGCCTACCCCGCGTGGATCGACGCCCTGCAGGCCGACTCCGCCGCGCGCCTGCCGCGCGCGACGTCGGGCGAGGAGCTCCGTGAGCAGTTCCTGCGCCTGCTCGGCTCGCCGAACATGGCGTCGAAGGAGTGGATCACCAACCAGTACGACCGCTACGTGCTCGGCAACACGGCACTCTCGTTCCCCGACGACGGCGGCATGATCCGCGTCGACGAGGAGTCGGGTCTCGGCTTCGCCCTGGCCTCCGACGCCAACGGTCGCTACTGCCAGCTCGACCCCTACCGTGGTGCGCAGCTCGCGCTGGCCGAGGCCTACCGCAACGTCGCCGTCACGGGCGCGACGCCCGTCGCGGTCTCCGACTGCCTCAACTTCGGCTCCCCCGAGAACCCCGAGGTGATGTGGCAGTTCTCGCAGGCCGTCGAGGGCCTGGCCGACGGATGCCTCGAACTCGAGATCCCCGTCACCGGCGGCAACGTCTCCTTCTACAACCAGACCGGCTCGCAGCCGATCCACCCCACGCCGGTCGTCGCCGTGCTCGGCGTGATCGACGACGTGGCCCGCCGCATCCCGTCCGGCTGGCAGGACGAGGGCGACAACCTCTACCTGCTCGGCACCACCCGCGCCGAGCTCGACGGATCGGCCTGGGCCGGCGTCATCCACGACCACCTCGGCGGCCGCCCGCCGCAGGTGTCGCTCGCCGACGAGGAGAACCTGGCGGGCCTGCTGCGCGCCGGCGCCGTCGAGGCGCTGATCGACTCGGCACACGACCTCTCCGACGGCGGACTCGGCCAGGCACTGGCCGAGTCGGTGCTGCGGTTCGGCATCGGCGC
Source organism: Herbiconiux sp. (assembly GCF_023264855.1). Lineage (GTDB taxonomy): Bacteria > Actinomycetota > Actinomycetes > Actinomycetales > Microbacteriaceae > Herbiconiux. The sequence goes on from NZ_JAHFUW010000002.1 coordinate 6,614, forward strand.
CCGGGTGTGGCTCGACGAGATCATCGAGCGCGACGGGGTGTCGGCATCCGACGCCCTGTTCAGCGAGTCGACCGCCCGCGTGCTGGTGGCCGTGCCGCGTGAAGACGACGTGAAGTTCAAGGGCCTGTGTGCGGGCCGCGGCTACCCCGTGCTGCGCATCGGCGTCACCGACGCCGAGAGCGACACCCTCGAGGTGCAGGGCCTGTTCTCCGTCTCGCTCGCCGAACTCGGCGGCGCCCACCGAGCCACCCTCCCCGCAGCCTTCGGTCCGGTCGTCGGCGGCTGACCCGCCTCCCCCCGCGGGGCGTGAGCGAAGGGCTCAGGAGGGGTCGGCGGCGGCGATCTTCTCGTGGTGGTGGATGACCTCGGCCACGATGAAGTTGAGGAACTTCTCGGCGAAGGCCGGGTCGAGGTGCGACTCCTCGGCGAGACCGCGCAGGCGCTTGATCTGGCGGGCCTCACGCTCGAGGTCGGCGGGCGGCAGGCCGAACTCGGCCTTTAGGCGCCCCACGCCCTGCGTGAACTTGAACCGCTCGGCGAGCAGGTGGATGAGGGCCGCATCGATGTTGTCGATCGACTCGCGGATGCTCTCCAACCGCGCGTAGACATCCGCGTCGCCGTCGTAGCCGCCGTTCGGGTGCACCTGAGAATCCATACGAGAACTCTAGCCAGCTTCGCCGGAGCCCTCACGCGCCGAGGCCGTGGCGGCCGCGCGGGGACGCGAGGGCAGGTGCAGCCGCCCCTGCGCCAGCAGGATGCCGAGGAACACCAGTAGCGCACCGAGCGGTGCGTTCCAGCTCAGCGTCTCGCCGAGCAGCACGATGCCGAGGAACACCCCCACCACAGGAGTGACGTAGGTGACCGTCGAGGTGGCCGTCGGACCCCAGGCGTTCAGGATGTTCATGTACCAGAGGTAGGCCACTCCGGTGCCGAGCACCCCGAGCAGCACCAGGCTGAGCACGATCGGCAGGTTCAGCGTGATCGGCCCCAGCGCCACCACGGGCGTGAGCACGAGGAGGATGAGCGCGCCCATCCCCACCTGGAGGAATGCCGCCGTCAGCCCCGAGACCGGATGCCGGCTCGACACGAAACGCCGGATGTAGCCGAAGGTGAAGCCGTAGCAGACAGCGGCCCCCAGGCAGGCGAGCTGCCCCGCGAGTTCGAGCGCGAGATCGCCGTGCGCCGCCTGGTTCGTGGCGAACGACCACGGCCCGATGATCACGACCACACCGACAATGCCGGCAACCACGCCGAACACCCGCGAACGGTTGAGCTTCTCGACCCGGAACGCCAGGGTCACCATCAGCGCTGTGGTGATGGGCGTGACCGCGTTGTAGATGCTGGCCAGGCCCGACGAGACGTATTGCTCCGCCCAGGCGAACAGCAAGTAGGGGGCGGCGCATCCGGTGAGGCCGATCACCACGAAATGCAGGTAGACGGCCGGCGTGCGCGGCATGCGGGTTCGCGTGACCAGGATGAGCACACCGAGCGTGAGCCCGCCGAGCACGAGCCGAGTCCACGCGACCTGCCCGAACGAGATGCCCTCGAGGGCGACCTTCATGAAGAGGAAGCTCGCTCCCCACAGCAGTCCGAGCGCGGAGAACTGGAGGACTACGGAGAGGCGGTTCGGTGTCACTCAGCGAGGCTACCGCGTGGGTGCGACACCGCACCCACGCGAGCATCCATGCATCCGGAATTGGCTCTCCCGGATGCCAGAACGGCAGTTATTCGACGACGTTGACCGTGACCTCGATGTTGCCGCGGGTCGCGTTGGAGTACGGGCAGATCGTGTGCGCCTTGTCGGCGACGGCCTTGGCCTCGTCGGGGCTCACGTTCGGCACGTAGACATCGAGCTCCACGGCCAGGCCGAAGCCGCCCTCGCCGTTGCTGCCGATGGAGACGCTGGCCGAGACGGCGGCGTCTTTCGTGTCGAGCTTCAGCTCGCGCCCGGCGGCGTGCACCGCGCCGAGGAAGCAGGCCGAGTAGCCGGCGGCGAAGAGCTGCTCGGGGTTGGTGCCCTCGCCCGATCCGCCCATCTCCTGGGGCGGGCGGGTGTCGAAGTCGAGGCGGTCGTCTTCGCTGCGCACGTGGCCGTCGCGGCCTCCACCGGAGGCGTGGGCGATTGCGGTGTAGATAGCTTCCATACTGCTAGTTGACCACCACGAGCGCCGACGGCCAAACGCGTATCGGGCGCGCCGCGCATCCGTTCAGCACTTGTTCAGCGGTTGCTCAGAACGACGGGTCGCCCGCCGCCCTGGGCCCGCACCCGCTCGAGCAGACCCTCGCGCACGGCGGGCCAGTCGTCGACGATCACCGAGAAGACGGCCGAGTCACGCCAGGATCCGTCGGCCCGCAGCACATCGCGGCGCACGATGCCCTCGAAGGTGGCCCCGAGCTTGGCGATGGCCGCCCGCGAACGCTCGTTGCGCACGTCGGCCTGGATCTTGACCCGCCCGATCCCGTGGTCGAACGCCTCGCCCAGGATGAGCAGCTTCGCCTCGGGGTTGACCACCGTTCCCCACACCCGGGGGTCGTACGCCGTCCAGCCGAGGTGAGCGGCCTCGCGCGCGAGCTCGAAGTCGCCGAGCGTCGAGGTGCCCACCAGCACGCTGTCGTCGGGACCGCCCTTCAGACGGATGCCGTAGGGGTTGCCGGACTCCCAGGCGTAGTAGTCCTCGGCCCAGTCGGCGAAGCCGGCCTCGCTGCCGCGGTACCCCTTCGGGCCGCCCCCGTACCCGCCGGCGAAGACCTCCGGATGCCCGATCGCCCGGTACAGCTCGGGCAGGTGCGCCCGGGTGAGCGGCTCGAGGCGGATGGACCCGCCCTCCAGGACGGCGGGAGCGGGGCGCTGGGCGGTCATGCACCGATTCTGCCACCCGCCTCCGTCACGGGCGCCGCACCCGCGCTGCGGTCGCGTCTACTACCGCCATGGACGCCCACCACCCTCGGGCTGTGCCACGATGAACCCATGAGCAGCGCAGCCATGTTCTTCCACTCCGCCTCGGCCTTCCACGACCTCGTGACGCGGATCCCCGCCGCGAGCTGGGACGAGCCGGCCCTCGGTGAATGGACTCTCCGCTCGCTCGTGGGCCACACCACCCGGGCCATCCTCACCGTCGAGAGCTACCTCGCGCTGGACGACCCCGGCTTTCCCAACGTGGCGAACGCCGAGGCCTACTACGCCCGGGTCTACCGCGACCTGACCGACCCGGCGTCGGTCGCCGCCCGCGGGGTCGAGGCCGGCATCTGGCTGGGCGCCGATCCGGCCCAGGCCGTGGCCGACGCGCTCGCCCGCGCGATGGCGCTGGTGGACACCGCGGGCCCCGAGCGCATCGTCTCGATCGGCGGGCTCGGCATCGAGCTCGGCGAATATCTGCGCACCCGCGTGTTCGAGCTCGTGGTGCACTCGATCGACATCGCGGATGCCGCCGGCGTGCCCCACGGCCAGCCGGCCGACGCGGTGGCCGCCACCCTGCACCTCGCTGCCGGCGTCGCCGCGGCGCGAGGCGACGGCGAGGCACTGCTGCGCAGCCTCACCGGCCGCGCGACCATGCCCGAGGGCTACTCCGTGGTCTGACTGGCCCCGGGCACACCCAGGTCGCTCGATCGCGTGCAAGATGCGTGGTTTGCACGCGATCGAGCGACCCGGCACGTGCTTACGGCGCCACCGCCGTGCCCAGAGAGGCAGGCGCCGGACCCGACGGGGCAGACTCGATGCTCGCGAGCGCGGCGCGCAGGGCGTGCACGACGGCCGCGCGTTCGCCGGCGGGCACTCCGGCCAGGAGGGTGCGCTCGAGTTCGAGCAGGCGGGGGAAGACGCGGTCGATGAGGTCTTCACCCGCGGGCGTGAGGGCGATCAGGGCGCCGCGGCCGTCGGCCGGGTTCGGCGCCCGGCCGACGAGCCGGCGCTCCTCGAGACCGCGGAGTCGTTTCGTGACGGCGGGGCCCGAGGCCAGCGACACCGTGCGCAGCGTGCCGGGCGACTGCGGAGCATCCGCTCTCCGCAGGGCCGAGAGGATGTCGAACTCGCCGCGGGTGAGCCCGAAGCCGGCCAGGAACTCGTCGCCCCGGCGGGTCAGCAGTGCGGCGGCGCGCAGGATGCGGCCGACCATGTCGATCACCTCGGTGTCGAGGTGCGGCGCCAGCCGCTGCCAGTCCGCGCGGATGGCGTCGACGTCGTCGAGGGACGGCGCGAGACCCTCGGATGCTGTTCCCATGAACCCAGAGTACGATAGTTCACGAGTAAACTAGTTCTGTTCCCGGTCGACGGCGCCCGCACCCCGACCACAGAGAGACCTCTTGAGCACCGCATCCATTCCCCTCACCACTGGAACCCGTTCTCCGCGCACGCACGCACCGGCTGGGGCCGGGCTGCGCGGCACGCTGCCGCATCCGCGACGCCTGATCGAGTTCGGACCGCACGAGGGTGCCCACCGGGTCGCGCTGCGTGCCGGCATCGCGATGGCTGTGCCACTCGGGCTGCTCTTCGCCGCGGGCCGGCTCGACCTCTCGCTCTACGCCGTGTTCGGTGCCTTCACGGTGCTCTACGGTCGCTCGCACAGCCACGTGCCCCGGCTGCGGATGCAGGCCACCGCCGCCGTGGCGCTCGTGGCCGCCGTGGTGGCCGGCACCGCGATCTGCACGCTGCCCGGCCGGGAGTGGATCGTCGTCCCGGCCGTGGCCGTGGTGGCGGTCGGCACGACGTTCCTCTCCGACGCGCTCGCCTGGCATCCGCCCGGATCGCTGTTCTTCGTGTTCGCCCTCGCCGCCTGCGCCTCGGTGCCGGCGACGGCCGCGGCCATCCCGCTCGCCCTGGTTCTGGCCTCAGCGAGCGCCGCCTTCGGCATGCTGGTGTCGGTGGTGGGGCTCGCCCGGCCGGCGGCACGCCGGGTCGCGCCCACCTCGTGGCGGGTGTCGTTCGCGGAGGCCGCTGCACGCCTCGGCTCCGGACTCGGGCGGCGGATGCTGCTAGTGGGCGTCGCCGTGCTGGTCGCCGGAATCGTGCCGACCGTCTCGGGCCTCGGCCATCCGTATTGGGCGATGGTGGCCGCGGTCGCGGCCCTCGGAGCCGCCGACACCGCGGGTCACCTGCTGCGGGCCGGCCACCGCGTTCTCGGCACCGTGCTGGGAGTCGCCTTGGCCGCGGTGCTGCTGGCCGTGGCGGGCGGCGCTCCGGTGCTGCTGGTGGCGCTGGTCGTGCTGCTGCAGATGGCCGCGGAGCTGTTCGTGCTGCGCAACTACGGGCTCACGGTGGTGTTCGTCACGCCGCTCGCGCTGATCATGGCGCAGCTCGCGCATCCGGTCGACGAGTGGGGCATGCTGCGCGACCGCACCGTCGAGACGCTGCTGGGCGCCGCGGTGGCGGTCGCCGCGAGCCTCGCCGCCACCGCGCTCGCCGCCCGCCGCCGCCGCGTGACGACGGAGCTTCGGCCCACCTGCGGATCCTGACTCCGTCGAAACGGTGCCGCCGGCCGAAACTCCGTCGTTGCTCTCGCCCCCTGGGTTCGGTGGCGCCTCAGTCGTCCATCGCGGCGGTGTGCGCGGCGATCTGTGCGGCGGTGAGCTCGGAGTCCCACACGGCGATCTTGCCGATCGCACCGTCGAACCAGGAGCCGAAGTCACGCGTGCCGGCCCGGAATGGCGCCGATCCCCGCTCCGGCACGATGACCTGACCCCGGATGCTCAAGTCGTCCTGATCGCGCAGCACCCCATCGCGGTAGACCTTCGTGTACCCGTTCGGGTACGCCGTGCTCTTCGCATTCGCATTGATCACGAGCACGTAGTGGATCCACTGGCCCGGCTCGATCGCGTCTTGGAAGTAGGAGCCCGCCCCGAGCCCTCCGGAGGTGTTGAACGAGTAGCCGGAGATGCGGTTGGGGCGCGTCTCGGTGTTGTCGAGCGAGTACATCCGCGAGACGTACTCGTGCTGCCCGGCCTCGCCCTTGCCCATCCAGTGCACGTACCCCGAGCCTTCGTCGTTCGGGAACTGCAGCACGTCGGGGCGCATCCAGGCCTCGATGGTGATCACCCCGGCGGTGGCAGGGCTCAGCGCGTCGGCGTCCGGCGCCTCGAAGTACTGGGTCGCGCCGTCGAAGTCGACCGCGACATCGCCGTTGGGCAGGGTGGTCGCGGTGGGTGAGCCCGTGTAGGCGCCGTCGACGCCGGCCGAGCCGAGATCGGCCTCGGCTCCGCTCCCGGCGCCGCTCATCGTCCAGTAGACCGCCGGATCGTCGGCGAGCACGGCGGTGTCGTAGCCGGAGAGCGTGGTGGTACCGGCGACGGCAGCCGGCTCGGCGGCCGCAGCGGGCAGCGCGGGAGCCAGGCAGGTCAGGGCGAGGCCGAGAGCCAGGGCCAGCAGGGGGGCCGGCCTGCGGGTGCGGGTGAGGGTCGTGTGCTTCATGATCGTTCCTTTCGTGTACTGCGTCGAATCGAGCGGGATGGAGCCGATGGAGCGTGTCGAGGGTGGAACCGTGATGATCACCAGTCGTGCATGGTGCCGTCGGGCAGGCGGTTGAAGGGCAGGTAGGCCCGCTGATACGGGAACTCGGCCGCCGCCTGCTCGTCGACGTCGACACCGAGCCCGGGGCGATCCGAGGGATGCAGGTAGCCGTCGACGAAGGTCATGCCCTGGTCGAAGACCCGATTGGTGCGGTCGCTGTGCAGCATGTATTCCTGGATGCCGAAGTTGTGGATGCTGAGACCCACGTGCACCTGCGCGGCGAATCCGATCGGCGAGACATCCGTCGGTCCGTGGAAGCCGGACTTGATCTGGTACTGCGCCGCGAAGTCCATCACCTTGCGCAGCGGCGAGACACCGCCGAAGTGGGTCGAGGCGGCGCGCACGTAGTCGATCAGCTGATTGCTGATGAGGTGCTGGAAGTCCCACACCGTGTTGAACACCTCGCCGATGGCGAGCGGGGTGATGGTGTTGCGGCGAACCACCTCCAGCGCCTGAGGATTCTCGGCCGGGGTGCAGTCCTCGAGCCAGAACAGGTCGTAGGGCTCGAGCGACCGGCCGAGCCGCGAGGCCTGCAGGGGTGTCATCCGGTGGTGCCCGTCGTGCAGCAGGGGCAGCTCCGCACCGAACTCGTTGCGCACCGCCTCGAAGACGGTCGGCAGGTGGCGCAGGTAGGCGCCGGTGTCCCAGTCCTCCTCGGTCGGCAGAGGCCCCCGGCCTGCCGGCTCGTAGTCGTAGCGCTCGCCGCTCGCCTGGGCCTGGGCGGCCACTCCGTAGACGGCATTCACGCCGGGGATGGCGGTCTGGATGCGCACCGAGCGGTGACCCTCGGCCAGGGTGGCGCGCACGGAGTCGAACAGTTCGGGCAGATCGCGACCGGAGGCGTGGCCGTAGGTGTGCAGCCCCACCCGGCTCGCTCCGCCCAGCAGCTGGTAGAGGGGAAGCCCGGCGACCTTGGCCTTGATGTCCCAGAGGGCCATGTCGACGGCGGCGATGGCGGCCATCGTGACCGGCCCCCGTCGCCAATACGCACTCCGGTACAGGAACTGCCAGGTGTCTTCGATGGCGTGGGCGTCGCGACCGATCAGCAGGGGCACCACGTGCTCGGCGAGATAGGTGCTCACGGCGAGCTCGCGCCCGTTCAGGGTGCCGTCGCCCCAGCCGACCACCCCGTCGTCGGTGGTGATCTTCAGCGTGACGAAGTTGCGGCTCGGACTGGTGACGATGACGTCGGCGGCAGCGATGCGCATGGTTCCTCCTGGTGATGCGGTCGGTCTGATCTGGTCGATCTGGTCGGTGGTTCGGTCAGCGGAGCGGATGCCCCGGCGGCTGTTCCGGCAGGGTGCGGCGGATCTCTTCCACGAGATCGAGGACGCCGTCGTCGTCCGCCCACGGCCGGTGCAGCTCGGCGATCCCGTCGCGCAGCTGCGGGCTGCCCGTGAGGTGCGCCGCCACCGCCCGCAGGGCCGCGCGACCGCTCCGGCCGGCTGCTCGCTCGGCGAGAACGGTGGGGACGATGCGGATGCGCAGCTTCTCCCCGCTGCCTTGGGCGATCTGCGCCAGCCGATGATCGATCCCGGGCTCGGCGAAACGCTCGGCCAGCTGCGCCCGGTAGCCCTCCACGGAGCCGGCCTCTGCCGGGACCAGGCGGGCCGCCTCGTCCCATAGGGCTTCGACCCGTCTCCGCAGCTCCGGATCGGCGAATGCCGCGCGAACGGTCTCGTGCCCGCGCAGCCTCCCCTCGAGCGCCAGCAGGGTATGCGCGGCGTTCAGCAGCAGCAGCTTGCGCGTCTCGAACGGCACCACGTCGTCCACGACGAGCGCCCCGGCCCGCTCCCAGGCGGGCCGTTCAGCGGCGAAGGAATCCTCGAGCACCCACTCGCGGTGCCGCTCGGTCAGCACCGCCGCGTCGTCGGCGACACCGGTCAGGTGCTCCGCGAGCTCCCGGACACGGGCGTCGGGTCGGGGAGTGATCCGGTCGACGGCGGTCGACGGGAATGCGATCTCCCGCTCGATCCAGCCCGCCAGGGACTCATCGACCTCTCCGGCCAGCCCCAGGACGGCCGCTCGTGTCGCGGCACCGTTGCCCGCGAGGTTGTCGCAGGAGACGACCGTGAGCGGGCCCGTCGAGGCGCGCCGCACGGCGAGCGCGTCGACGATCCGGCCCGGCGCGGTCGCCAGGCCGCCTGCACACTCTCCTCGCAGCGCTGCGATGTCGGAGCGCACCTCGTCGTCGCGGAGGTCGAGCCTGCCATCGGCGCCGAGGCGGTATCCGCGCTCGGTGATCGTCAGGGTCAGCACGCTGACCCGCGGATCGGCCACGGCCGACCGGAATGCGCCACGGTCCTGACCCGAGCGCACCGAGGAGAGCTGCTCGATCAGCTGGGCACCCGGACGGGCGCCCGCCTCCAGGAGCGTGTACACGCCGTCCTGCCGTTCGAGCGCGGCCTCCACCGGGGAGCGGCCGGTGAACGCGGCGATGCCCCATCGGCGTTCGGGATCCACCTCGGCCGTGAACGCAGCCTGGTGAGCTCGATGGAAAGCTCCGAGCCCCAGGTGCACGATGCCGGTCGCCGGCGCCGGAGCACTGCGCTCCGGCCGGAGGCGGTGCTGGGCGCCGGATGCCACGCCGGTGACGCTCAGGCGAGCCATCGGTCACGGTTCTCGGCCACGAAGTGCTGATCGAGCAGATCGGGGAACCCGGTCAAGACCTCGGCGATGAGTTCGGACTGCCCGGGAGAGACCCGCTCCTGCGACGAGAGGCAGGTCGAGCTCTGCAGCAGTCCCTGCTGACGGAGCACCTCGTTCACCCCCGCCACGCACCCGGCGAAGCCGCCGAGCACGTCGAAGACGGCCGCGTTGACCTCCACGAGGTCGCTCGCGCTCGCGAGCGTAGAGAGCGACACCGATCCGGCGTCCGCCTCCGCGACCGCCCTCGCGCGCAGCCGGGCGGCCGCTCGCGCCCCCACCGCCCACTGGCCGAGCAGCCCGCCACGGATCCGCACCTCACGCTGCTGCCCACCCACGGTGACGCGCGTGGGCGTCACGAGGTCGTGCACGATCGCGTCGTCGTTACCGGTGAGCAACGCCACCTCGTTCCACCGATCGTGCTCCGCGAGCGCCCGGGCGACATCGTTGGTGCGGTAGCGGTCGAAGGGGGCCGCCTTGACGGCGACGGTCGAGGGCTGGTCCAGCAGCGACGCCCAATACGAGCGGCCCAGTCGCATCCCGCCGACGTCGTCCTGCAGGTAGAAGCCGATGGTCGGCAGCACCTCGCCGACCGCGGCGGCGCGCTCCAGGAGGGACTGCTCGGTCCGCTCGGTCATGCCCCAGGGGCACAGCAGCACGGCGTCGTAACCGAGCCCGGCCGCCAGCTCCGCCTCCTCGACCGCCTGCCGCACGTCTCCGACGAGACCGGCCACGAGCACCGCATCCCAGTCCGCCCGGTCAGCGCTCTCGGCGGCTCCGGCCCAGACGGTGCCGAGCAGGCCGCGGTCCTCGTGCACGTCGAACTGCGTCGTGTGCACGCCGACGGCCACGCCGTCCACGCCCGACTCGGCGTAGTACCGGGTGAGTGCGGTCTGAGCACGCTCGTCGAACCGGCCGTCGGCATCGAGGGCGAGCGGATGCGCCGGGATGCTGACCCCGGCCTGCAGGCGCCCCTGGAGCGTGCCCATCAGTACGCCCCCGCCCGCTGCTGGAACTTGGTGGCCTTGCCGAGCTGACGGTTGCCCGAGCCGACCCAGTCGGCCACCCAGCCGATCAGCGTGCGCAGCGCCACGGTCGGATACCCGTAGAGCTCGAAGCACTCGCTCGCGTCGATCAGCAGCGCATCCGGGGCCTCCTCACCCCGGAACACCACCTCGCGGCCCATCCGCTCGGCCAGGAGGCCGGCGATCGTGCGCACCGGAACCGTCTCGGGCCCGGTGGCGTTGAGGATGCGGGCGGGCGAGGAGGCGAGCTCGATGCTGCGCAGTGCCCACGAGCTGATGTCGCCCTGCCAGGCCACGTTCACCGCCGGCATCGTGACGTCGACCGGATCGCCCGCGGCGATGGTGGCCGCGATGTCGGCGATCACGCCGTAGCGCAGCTCGCAGGCGTAGTTGAGCCGGAAGATCGTCGTCGGCGTGCCCCATTCGGCGGCCGCATAGCCGAAGAGGCGCTCCCGGCCGAGGCACGACTGGGCGTACTCGCCCACGGGCTCGGTCGCATCCGTCTCGCTCGACCCGCCGCCGGCCAGCGGACGGAGACCGTAGACGTTGCCGGTGGAGTACACCATCGAGGGAACTCCGCGGTAGCGATCGGCGACCAGGGCGGGGATCGCGGCGTTCGACCACCAGGTGCGGTGCTCGGCTCCCACGGTGCCGAACTTCATCGCGGCCAGGTAGTACAGGCCCGCCGCCTCCGGCAGCGCCGCGTAGACGGAGGGATCGGCCAGATCGGCCGAGACGGTGCGGATGCCGTCGGCCTCCAGCAGGCGGCGGTTCTCGGCGTCGCTCCACCGGGAGACCGCGATCACCTCGGCGGACGAGCCCTCCGCGTCGAGGGCGGCGCGGGCCATCCGGGCCATCGTCGGCCCGATCTTGCCTCCCGCACCGAGCAGCAGGACATCGCCGCCGAGCGCGGTGAGGGCGGAGCCCACGCCCGCACCGGGCCGGGCGAGCAGGGCGTCGAGCTCGGCCTCGGAGGACGGGGCGGGCGCGGCGTGGGCGGGAGGTGGTGCGGGGGTCATGGTAGGACTCCTTCTGGATTGATACGAGGCGGTGCAAACGTTTGCACGACCAGATCGACGGATGCGCCCGCCGCAGCGGTCGGTCAGCGCCGGGTCAGCGGGGCGCCGGCCCTGTGGATCCGCGGTACACGGCCGTGGCCCGAATGGCGATGGAGACCTCGCGGTCCTGTTCGCCGTCGGGGTCGAGCAGCCGTTCCATCGCGAGCCGGCCGACCCGGTCGCTGTGGCCGGCGACCGTGGTCAGCCCGGGCTGCACCAACTCGGCCAGCACGTCGTCGTGACCGACCACGGAGATGTCGTCGGGCACCCGTCGACCCTGGCGCCGGAGCCCTTCGATGAGACCCGAGGCGAGCACGTCGTCGAAGGCGAACACCGCGGTCGCCTCGCTCCGCACCACCGCGTCCGCTGCCGCGATGCCGTCCGGATAGGTGGCCACCGTGTCCGGCAGCACGACGAGCTCCGATCCCGCCGCCGCGGACCGCTCGGTGAGCGCCTTCAGGCGCTGACGGTTGGCCCACGAGCCCGACGGGCCGGGCAGGTAGGCGAGCCGGTGGTGGCCGAGTCCGCTCAGGCGCTCGACGATCTCTCCGAGGGCCGGCTCGGAGTCCGTCACCACCGAAGGCACGCCCTTGACCACCCGGTTGATCAAGACGACCGGGATGAGTTCGGCGACCTCGCGGATGTGCGCGGAGCTCATCCGCGGCGCGCAGAGGATGAGCCCGCGCGACTGCCGCGCGAGCTGATCCGCCACCTGGCGCTCGATCTCGGCGCTGTCGTCGGTGTCGGCGACGAGCACACCGACGCCCGAGCTCCGGGAGCGGCCCTGCGCGGCTTTCAGGAGAGTGGTCATGTAGGGGTTGGTGATGTCGGGCACGATCAGCCCGACGTTCGCGGCGACGCCCGTGATCAGCGCCCGGGCCATCAGGTTCGGCGAGAACCGCAGCCGGGAGGCGACCTCCCGCACGTGCTGCACCGTGGCGGGCGAGAGCCGCTCGGGATTGGTGAACACCCGCGAGACGGTCGAGATCGACACCCCGGCCGCGAGAGCCACGTCTTTCAGCTTCGTCGGTGCGGTGCGATCCGTCATGGCGACACCTCCCCCGCGATCGTTGCCACGCTGTCATCGTAGGGCCGCGCCATCCTGCCGCTCCATTCTCCGAGCCCTGGACGTCGTCGCGCGTCGCCCGGGGCGAGTCCTGCTCCGGCCAGGAGGCCGCCGTCTTCGGCGGCCCGCTCGATCGCCTCGGTGATCCCCGGCAGCGTGACCAGGCGTTCGCCGTCGCGGTGGATCACGACGGCGTCGGCGGCGAGCGCCACCGGTTCGCCGGCCGTGTCCACGACGGCCGAGACCAGGCGCACGAAGGGCTCGGCGGCCGAGGCGTCAAGAAGCGGATCGGCCGGCCCGTGCGGATCGAGCACGGCCGCCCTCAGGGCGGAGCGGTGCGCACGCGGGGGGAGCTCGACCGTGTCGCCGCCCTCGAGCGAGACCGTCGCCGCCAGATCGCGCAGGCGCACCCTCAGCCGGCCTCGCTCGCCGACCAGCAGGAGCGCCGGCTCGACGACCCGGTCGGCCGCGGTGGTGCCGATCATCGTGACCTCCGGCCCCACCAGCGACCGGGCCCGAACGGCCGCGAGATCGTCGCTCTGGATCGGGCGTACCGAGGCGAGTTGCGCCTCGAGGGAGTCCAGCGCCCATCCCGGACAGATGCTCGAGGCCACCGCCAGAGCGGCGTGAACCACGTGGGCGAGCGGATTGAAGAGTGCTCCGTCGAAGACGGGCCGCCCGTCGAGTTCGCGACGGCCCGCCCAGCGCGCCCGGGTGTAATAGGAGTCGGGGCGTTGCAGCGCCCCGAAGCCCGTGACCCGCTGGATCGGGCCGAGCGGATGCGATGACAGCGCATCCGTGACGGTGGAGACCACCCCCGGCGTCTGCTGGAAGCCGACCTCGAATCGGCGACCCGAGGCGCGCGCGACGAGGCGGTGGAGATCGGCGATGAGCGGAACCGGCGGCTTCTCGAGGTAGACCGAGCATCCGGCGGACAGCGTCTGCTCGGCCAGCGCGGCATGCGTGTGCGGCGGTGTCGCGATCACGACGGTCGTCGGGTGTCGACTCTCCAGCGCCTCGGCCAGATCGCCGCCCAGGTACGGCCTCGCGCCGCTTTCCGATACGAGCTCGGCGAGTCCGGCCGGCAGAGCGATGTCGACCACGGCGCTGAGGTCGATCGCTCCGGCACGGTGCAGGTCGAGCAGGTCGTCGAGGTGCCGCCGTCCGTAGCCGGAGGCGCCCACGAGTGCGACAGCCGGTCTCATCCCTCGAGAACTCATCCTTTGAGGGCTCCCTCGGCGAGACCCGTGAAGACCTGTTTCTGCAGCAGGAAGTACACCAGCAGCGGCGGGATCATCACGATCAGGGCGGCCGCGCTGATCACCCGCTGATCGGCCGAGAAGGCGCCGGCGAGGAACTGCACGCCCACGTTCACGGGATAGTTCGCCGGGTCGCTCAGGATCACGAGCGGCCACAGGAACTGATCCCAGCTGTCCAGGAAGCCCAGCACCGCCACCACGGCGATCGAGCCCCGCACCGAGGGCAGCATGATCGACCAGAAGGTGCGCACGGCTCCGGCGCCGTCCATCGTGGCCGCCTCCTCGATCTCGTCGGGGATCGCCAGGAAGGCCTGTCTCATCACGAGGATCGAGACGATCGAGACCGCCTGCGGCAGCACCACCCCGAGCAGGGTGTCCTGCAGCCCGAGGCCCCGGGTCACCAGCAGCGTCGAGATCAGGATGACCTCGAAGGGCAGCGCCGCCGTGGCCAGCAGCACGCCGATGTAGAGGGCACGGCCCCGGAACGGGATCCGCGCCAGTGCATAGCCGGTGAGGGTGGCCAGCAGCAGATTGAACGTCACCCCCAGAAGCGCGATCGCTCCCGAGTTGAGCAGGTACCGCCCGAGCGGCACCGCGGTGAACGCCGTGACGAAGTTCTCCAGCGTCGGATCGGAGGGGACGAGGCTGCCGGGGAAGCCGACCGTGGCTTCGCCCGCGCCCTTCAGCGCGGTTCCGAGCTGCCAGAGCAGCGGACCGAGCACGACGGCCACGGCGATGATCATCAGCACCCAGCGGATCGTGCGCTCGAGGGGACCGATCGCGCCCCGCCGGCGACTGCGGCGGCGTGGTTTCGGCACCGGCGTGGGAGTCGTGGGAGCGGAAGAGACGGATGGCGCGGTGCGTGCGGCGGTGGTCGTCATCGCAGACGTCCTTTCCGGGTGGCGGCCCAGGAGATCGAGGCGAACACCAGCACGACCACGAACAGCACCAGGCTGATCGCCGAGGCGTAGCCCGCCTGCGTTCCGGGAGACACACCCTTGGTGAAGAGATAGAGCACGATCGTGGTCGACGATGTGCCGGGGCCGCCGCCGGTGAGCACGTAGGGCTCGGTGAAGGCGCGGAGGGCAGCGATCGCCGCGAGGCCGGCGACCAGGCCGATGGTGCCGCGGATCTGCGGGATGGTGACGCTGATCGTGCGGCGCAGCCAGTTGGCCCCGTCGAGTTCGGCCGCTTCGTCGAGCTCGCGGGACACGTTCTGCAGGGCCGCCAGGAGGATCAGGGTGTAGAGGCCGCAGCCCTTCCAGACCGTCACGAGCACCGAGCTGATCAGGGCGAGGTGCGAACTGGTGAGGAACGGGATCGGCTCCGAGATCAGGTGCAGTCCCGAGAGGATCTGGTTCACCAGTCCGTTCGAGCTCAGCACGTACTGGAACATCAGTGCAACGACCGCCATCGGCATCACCAAGGGCGAGAACAAGATGGGGCGCACGATCCCGGCCCCGCGCATCTTCGTGTTGATCAGGATGGCCAGGCCGAGCGAGATGCCCACCAGCAGGGGCGTCGCGAGCACGATGTAGAGCCCCGTGTGCGCGGTCGCATCCCAGAACGCCGCCGACGCGAAGATGGTCGCGAAGTTCGCCAGACCCGTGAACACGCCCCCGCCGACCGTGCTGGCGTTGGTGAACGCGAGCACGAAGGTGTTGCCGAGCGGCAGGAAGAGGAAGGTCAGCTGAATGGCGAGCACGGGCCCGATGAAGAGCACGGGAACCCACCAGCGGTGGCGCCGGAGCGGGGCGCGGCGTGACGGCCGCCCCGCGCTCCGGCGGACCGTGCCCGCGGTGGCCGTCACTGGACCCGGCTCTGCAGCAGTTCGGTGAGCTGCGTCTGGGCGGCGGCGAGGGCGTCCTTCACCGGAGTCTCACCGGTGATCGCGGTCTGCACCGACGACCAGAGCGTGTTGGCGTACTCGGCGTCGACCGCCGGGGGCTTGGCCATGGTGCCGCCGTCGAAGAGGCTGGCCGCGACGATCCCGCGCGCCTGGGTGGCGGCGTCGGTGGGCTCGGCGCTGAAGAACGGATCCTGCAGCGATTCAGCAGTGCTGGGGAACACCGAGGACTGCTCCGCGAGCGCGAGCTGGTTCTCCGGGCTGGTCAGGAACTCGGCGAAGGCCACGGCGGTGGCGGCGTTCTTCGAGGTCTGCGGCACGGCGAGACCGTGGGCCACCACCCAGGTCGTGCTCTCCTGAGCGCCCAGCGGCTGGTCGATGGTGATGGCGTCGAAGACCTGGGGCGCGTTCTGCTGGATGATCTTCAGGCGCGAGGGGCCGGTCTCCAGATACGCGGTCTCACCCTGTGAGAAGGTGTCGATCTCGGTGCGCTGGGCAGCGGTGACCGAGTCGGCGGGGATGCCGCCGTCGGTGTAGAGATCGGCGAGGTTCTGCAAGAACTCCTCGGCCTCCGGGGTGTCGACGATCGCCTCGGTGGAGTCGTCGTTCACGAGCGGCACGCCCAGGCTCAGCAGGTAGTTGGGGAAGCCGATCGAGGTGGGCTGGAAGCCGGCCTTGCCGGTCTTCTCCGCGATCTCCTTCGAGACCTCGAGGAGTTCGGTGTAGCTGGTGGGTGCCGCCGGGGAGCCCGCCTGCTGCACGAGCGCGGAGTTGGACATCAGCACCGGCGAGTTGAGGTACCACGGCAGCGCGGCGACGGCGGTGGCGCCGTAATCGAACGACTCCCAGGCCGAAGCGACATACCGGTCTTGGAGATCGGCGGCCTGCACCGACATG
Source organism: Herbiconiux sp. (assembly GCF_023264855.1). GTDB lineage: Bacteria > Actinomycetota > Actinomycetes > Actinomycetales > Microbacteriaceae > Herbiconiux. The sequence goes on from NZ_JAHFUW010000002.1 coordinate 22,910, forward strand.
TCCAGCACGCGGCTGTCGCGGCCGAGCGGGGCGAGGGTCGCCGCGTCGAGATCCATCACGTCGGGCAGTGTTCCGGCGGCGGAGTCGGCACTGACCTTGCGGGCCGCCTGGTCGCTCGGGATGTCCGTCCACTTCACCGTGGTTCCGGGGTTCTCCGACTCGAACTGGTCGATGGCCGCGTTGATGTACTCGTCGAAGGTCGGCGAGAGCTGCATGGTCTGGAAGGTGATGGTGCCTTCGACGGCGCCCGAGACATCCGCTTCGGCGCCGGTTCCTGAGCCGAGGCCACAGCCGCTCAACGCCACCGCCACTGCGGCGGCCGTCGCGGCGGCGAGGCTGATTGTTCTGGTCTTGCGTTGCATGGGCACTCCTGGTCGGGAAGGGTGACGAGATGGTTCCGAACGATGTGGCGCTAACGCTTTGTGCAAACGTTTGATAAAAAGTAGCCATGCATCTTCACTCCCGTCAAGCTCCTGTTCCGAAACTTCTCGAAGCCGAAACGCCGGACCTGCCCCTACGGCGCCGGATCGCCGCCTGCATCCTGGTGATGCCGGGCGTCGGCCCGGACGGACTGCCCGACGCCGACACCCTGGCCGCGGTCCGCGCCGGGGTGGGGGCATTGCACAGCGTCGTCGACATGCGGGCGAGCGCCGCCGCACGCTACCACGCCGCCATCCGCGCCGAGGCGGAGGGAGCGGGCGTCCCTTCGCCGCTGATCAGTGGAAACCTCGAATCCGGCATCGGCTACAGCCTCGGCCGCACCGGTACCGACCTGCCGTATCCGCGCGGGATCGCACTCGCCGACGACCCCGGGCTCGCCTACCGGGCGGCACTGCTCGCCGCCCGCGAAGCCCGCGCGGTGGGCTACGACTGGACCTTCAGCCCCACCGTCGACGTGCGCACCACCGACGACGACCCCATCCTCGGCGTGCGAGCGTTCGGCGTGGGCACGGAGTCGACCGGCGACCTGGGTGCCGCCCAGGTGCGCGGCTTCCGCGACGGCGGGATGATCGCCTGCGCGAAGCACTTCCCGGGGCATGGCGACAGTGCCGTCGACAGCCACCTCGGCCTGCCCGTGATCGATCGCGATCGCGCCTCCCTCGAGGACGTGCACCTGCCGCCGTTCGCCGCGGCCATCGCGGCGGGCGTGCAGACGATCATGGTGGGGCACGTGGTGCTGCCGGCGCTCGGGGTCGAACAACCGGCGAGCCTCTCGGCCGTGGTGAACCGCGAATGGCTGCGGAACCGTCTGGGCTTCGAGGGTGTGATCATCTCCGACTCGCTGCGGATGGCGGCGATCAGCGCGCGATGGACCCCGGCCGAGGCCGCCGTGCTCGCCCTGGCGGCCGGCGCCGACGTGGCGAACTCCAAGTGCGAGGCGGGACGGCTCTCCGAGCTGGTGGACGCCGTGGCCGGCGCGGTGGCCGAGGGACGCATCTCCGAGGCCGAGCTTAGCCGGTCGGCCGAGCGGATGGCCGCGCTGCGCGACGACCTCGCCCACGACCGCTCGCATCCCGGGCAGACACCGCTGCCGACGCCCGGATCGCTGGATCGCGCGCTGACGTGGCACGACCCGGCTCGGCCCGGCACCGTCGATGTCGCCGGCGGGATCGACTCGGCCGGGGAACTGCTCGTGATCGGGGACTCCCCCTTGGCCGCGCGACTCGCCGAAGCGGCCGTCGCGCGAGGCGTGACCGTCGGGCACGACCAGCGCGAGGCCTCGGCGGAACGGGTCGCCGAGCTCGCCTCGACAGACGGCGACCGGATGCTCGTGCCGGTGCTCCTGCCCGGCACGAGCGTGTCCCCGGGCGAACGACGCCGGATCTCCGCCGTGATCGCGGAGGCGGCATCCGGACCCTCCACGGCGACGGTGATCGTGAACGGGATGATGGCCGCATCGGGGCTCGCCTCACCGGGAGTGGCCGTCATCGTGGCCCCGGCTGTGGACGCCTTCGGCATCTGCAGCGAGGCCGCGGTCGAGGCGGTGCTGGATCACCTCACGGGAGCCGGAGGAGCTCGCCGGTGATGCGCTCCAGGAGCGCCACCGGATCGACCAGACGTCGGCGCCACGCCTCGTCGTGCCGGGGAGCGGCGCACTCGGCGAGGAACCGGTCGATCGAGCGCTCCAGGTAGTCGGGGGCTGGTGCGAGCGCAACGGATCGGTCACCGATCGCCACAGCGAAGCCGTCGGGCCCTGCGGGTTCGGTGAACCGCAGCTGCACCCGCTCGCCCACCTGCGCCAAGACCTCCCCTCGAACGGGGCCGCGCCACACCTCGAGCGGCACGGTCTCCGCGAGCGCCCCCGGTCGCAGCTCCTGGAGGATCTGGGCGTGATGGCTGCCGTAGAAGGCCAACCCTCCCCAGGGCGATGCGGGATCAGCGGGCCCACTGACGCGCAGGAGCGGCGCGGGCCCGGCGCCCGGATCCCCGGCCTCGAGCACGGAGGCGAGGGCGGGCGCCGTGCGATAGCCCGAGTCGGCGAGCAGCGCCACGCCGCATCGCCGCGCCCGCTCGGCCAGCTGCTCGGCGGCATCCCGCGTCAGGGCGAGCGGCTTGTCGACGAGCACCGGCAGGCCCGCGTCCAGCAACGGGAGCACTCGCGCAGGGCGCTCCCCCGCGGCCCGGCCGAACTCCAGCACCGCATCGGCGAGACCGATCAGGTCTTCGGGCCGCTCGACCACCGAGACGTCCGGGTGCAGCACGCTCCGCAGCTCGCTCGAAGGCGTCCTCCCCTCGGCCGCGATCGCCGTGAGGCGATGGCAGGCCGGGTCGAGCGTCGCGATGTGCCGCGCGATCCGAACGGGTCGCGAGCTGTCCAGACCGGCGAGGGCGATTCTCATGAGAGCTCCTTGCGTTGTGCAAACGTTTGACATTATCGTGCACTGATACGCCTTGATCCATTCTGGAGGTTCTCCACCGTGCCCACCACGACCGAATACGCGCCGAGCGTTCAGACCCACCCGAACCGAGCGGTGCTCGGCGAGAAGGCCGCCGCCGAGGCGGCCGCGATTCTTCGTGAACGCCTCGCCGCACCCGGGACGGCGCGGATCATGCTCGCCGCCGCCCCTAGCCAGGAGGCGACCCTGCGCGCGCTCTCCGAAGCCGAGGGCATCGACTGGAACCGGGTGCACGCTTTCCACATGGACGACTACCTCGGCCTGTCCGCTGATGCCCCGCAGGGCTTCGGCAACTGGCTCGAGCGCCACTTCGTGGCGAACACCCCCGGTCTCGGCTTCGAACGGATGCGTCCCGACGGTGACCCCGAGAGCGAGGCCGAGCGCTATGCCGCGGCGATGGGAGACGAGCCTTTCGATCTGGTGCTGCTGGGTCTCGGCGTGAACGGCCACCTGGCCTTCAACGATCCGCCTGCGGACTTCGACGATCCCCGCGCAGTGCGCGTCGTCGAGCTCGACCCGGTCAGCCGCCAGCAGCAGGTCGATGAAGGGCACTTCCCCGACTTCGGCTCGGTGCCGCCCCGGGCGCTCTCGGTCACCATCCCGCGGTTGCTCGACACCCATGTCGTGATCGCCTCGGTTCCGGGTGCGCAGAAGCGGCAGGCCGTGATCGACTCGCTCGAGCAGCCGATCGGTGGCGAGCATCCCGGAACGGCTCTGCGCCGGCATCCTCGCGTGCACCTCCACGTCGACCTCGAATCGGCTCCGGTGTGACCCCGAGTTCCCTGGGCGCCGGCTACGCGGGTGCCGTCGCCGACCTGCACGGCGCGATCCTGGCCACCAATGCGGCGGCCGTGGCCGGCGCGGCGTCGGCGGTGGCCGGCCGCCTGGCCGAGGATCGGCTGGTTTTCGTCGCCGGCCCCGGGGCGCACTCGCAGCTGGCCGTGCAGGAGGTGTTCTGCCGACCCGGCCTTCCGGCCGGTCTCGTGCCGGTCATCGACCGGGCGACCCTGCTGACCGAAGGCGCCTTCCGGTCAACGGCGCAGGAGCGCACGCCGGGGCGGGCGGAGCAGATCCTGGCCCCGTACGAGATCACGCGCGACGATGTCGTGCTGCTCGTGAACGCCTCGGGGGTGAATGCGACCGTGATCGACCTCGCTCGCGCGCTCCGGAGCCGCGGGGCCGTCGTGATCGGCTACTCCTCGGTGCGCTGCGAGCAGGCGATCCCGGATGGGCATCCCGCGCGCTCGGAGCCGGGGGTCGCGCTCTCGCTCCTGGCCGACATCCACATCGACACGCTCGTGCCGCCCGGGGACACGGTCGCGGTCGCCGGTGTGGGAGAGGTACCTCTCGCCACGACCGCCAACGCGTTCGCCCTCACCTGGACACTGCTCGAAGCGGGGGCGATCCTCGACGCGGGAGAGCACGACGCCACCTCGGCCGCGGCATCACGGTGGGCATCGAGCTACCGCCCGGGTGGCGATGCCCGCAACGCCGAACTCGCCGTCCGCTATCGTGACCGGGTGGAGGCCCTGTGAGCAGCGCGACGAGATCCCTCGAGGGCCGCTCCGCCGAGGCGCCGGAGATCGTGCGCGTCGAGATCGCCGACGGCCTGATCACCGCGGTCTCGCGCCGTCCCTCCCACGACCGGTCGCTCCCGGTGCTCGCACCCGGCCTCGTCGACACGCAGGTCAACGGCTACGCCGGTCTCGATGTCAACAGTGACGACGTGACGCCGTCGACCCTCGCCGCCCTGACGGACCGCCTGCGCGCGGTCGGGGTCACCACCTGGGTCCCCACCGTCATCACCGGGCCGGAGGAGCGCATCCTGCACGCCCTCGACTGCATCCGGCGTGCGCGCGCCGCCGATCCGGGGGTGCGCGACGCCATCCCCTGCGCGCACGTCGAGGGCCCGTTCATCTCGCCGGACGACGGGGCTCGCGGGGTGCACGATCTCGAGTGGATCCGGCCGCTGGACGCCGAAGAGGTCGAGCGCTGGCGCCGGGCCGGGCCGGTCGGCATCGTCACCGTCTCACCGCACGCCGACCACGCCGGAGAGCAGGTCGCGCGCATCGCCGGAGCCGGGATCGCCGTCTCGATCGGCCACACCTCGGCCGACCACGCCCACATCCTGGCCGCCGTGGACGCCGGCGCCCGGCTCGCGACGCACCTGGGGAACGGCATCCCGACCATGCTGCCCCGGCACCCCAACGCGATCTGGTCGCTGCTGGCGGACGAGCGGATCACGGCCGGACTGATCGCCGACGGTCATCATCTCCCGGCCGAGACGCTCGTGGCCATGATCCGGGCCAAGGGCGATCACGGCGTCTTCCTGGTGTCGGACCTCACCGCGATCGGAGGGCTCTCCGCCGGGGCGCACACCACCCCGGTGGGCGGCCGGGTCGTGCTGAGCGACGACCTGCGGCTCTCCCACGCCGGGAGCGACCTGCTCGCCGGCGCCGCCGCCACCCTCACCGACGGCGTACGGCGACTGGCGGGCCTTCCCGCGATCGGACTCGGGACGGCACTCCGGCTGGCCTCGGAGAATCCCGCCAGGATCGTTCCGGGCGGTCGACCCGCACTGGGCCGCCTGGAGCCCGGAGCGCCGGCCGACCTGGTGCTCCTGGGCGGCGACGAGCTGCGAGTCGACGACGTGTTCGTCGGCGGCGTACCGGTCGCCTGAGATGGCCGGCGTCTACGTCTCCGCTCTGGAGATGTTCTCGATCGGCATCGGCCCCTCGAGCTCCCACACGGTGGGCCCGATGCGGGCCGGGGCGGACTTCGCCCGTGAGCTCGACGCCCTGACCGCCGCCTCTCCCGAAGCGCGACCCGATCGCATCCGGTGCCGGCTGCACGGGTCGCTCGCGGCGACGGGCATCGGCCACGGGACCCCGGATGCGGTCATCGCCGGACTGCGCGGGTTCGCGCCCGAGAGCTGCGATCCCGCCGACGTGCACGGCCAGTGGGCCCGCCTCGCGGCCGGCGGATCCGTCGCCGCCGCCGGGGTGCAGCTCGTGCGCGACGACTTCGACTTCGAGCCGTTCGCGCGCCAGCACGGGCATCCGAACGCCCTCACGCTGCTCGCCTGGCAGGGCGAGGATCTGCTGTGCTCGATCACGTATCTCTCGGTCGGCGGCGGTTTCATCGAGCGGGCGGGCGGCCTCCCCCAGCCGGCCGCGGCGACGCGGGCGGTCTCCTGCTACCACACCGCGCGCGAGCTGCTCGAGGAGTGCGGCGGCGACCGCAGCATCGCCGACCTGGCCCTCGCCGACGAGGTCGCGCTGCACGGTCGCGACCGGGCCATCGCCGGCCTGGACGCCATCTGGTCCGCCATGCGGTCGTGCATCGACAGCGGGATGTCCGCCACGGGTGTGCTGCCCGGCGGCCTGGGCGTGCGCCGGCGCGCCCAGGCGATGGCCACTCAGGTGGCCGGGAACGGCCCGGCGGCGCACGCCGACGATCAGCTCACGCTCTACGCGCTGGCCGTGAACGAGGAGAACGCCGCCGGTGGACGCGTCGTCACCGCCCCCACGAACGGGGCCGCCGGTGTTCTCCCCGCCGTCCTGAACCACCACGTGGTCAGCACGGGCGCCTCGATGGCCGAGGTGCGGGCCTTTCTGCTCACGGCAGCGGCGATCGGTTCGATCGTGAAGGCCAATGCCTCCATCTCGGGCGCCGAGGCCGGCTGCCAGGGCGAGGTCGGATCGGCCTGCGCGATGGCGGCGGCCGCGCTCTGCGCCGTACGCGGCGGCTCGGTGGCGCAGGTCGAGAACGCCGCCGAGATCGCGATGGAGCATCACCTCGGCCTCACCTGCGACCCCGTCGGCGGCCTCGTGCAGATCCCGTGCATCGAGCGGAACGCCGTGGCGGCGTCGACCGCCCAGACCGCCGCGCGCATCGCCCTGCTGGGCGACGGCACGCACGTGGTGAGCCTGGACACGGTCATCGAGACCATGCGGCAGACCGGGCAGGACATGTCCTCCCGGTACAAGGAGACCTCGGAGGGAGGGCTGGCGATCAATGTCGTCGAGTGCTGACCGACCGGTGCGGGGAGCGGAACCGGCCACCCCGGCCCCTCCCGGGCGTCGCGCGGCGGAGCTGGTCGTCGTGGGCGGCGTCTCCGGATCGGGCAAGTCGACCGTGGGCGCCCTCCTGGCCGAGCGGTTGGCGGTGCCGTTCCTCGATGCCGACTCGCTGCATCCGGAGGTCAACGTGGCGAAGATGGCCTCCGGGATCGCCCTTACCGATGCCGACCGGGAGCCCTGGCTGGTGCGGATCGGCGAGGAGCTCGGCCGGCGCCGCGACACCGGGCTCGTCGTGGCCTGCTCGGCGCTGAGGCGGAGCTACCGCGACACGATCCGCTCTACAGCCCCTTCGGCACTGTTCATCGCGCTCACCGGATCGCGCGAGCTGATCGCGGCGCGGATGCTCGCCCGCCGGGACCATTTCATGCCGGCATCGCTCCTGGACTCGCAGCTGGCCGCGTTCGAAGCACTCGACCCCGGCGAAGCGGGTGCCACACTCGAGGTCGCGGCCTCCGCCGACGAGGTCGCCGCGGCCGCATTCCGCGCCATCCGCCCGGGGTCGATGCACCCGGGTGCCCGCTCCGTTCGGAGAACTCCCGCCTCCTGACGGGGGTGCACCGAAGCGGGCGAGGAACGGATGGAGTTCTCGGCGCCGGAGCCGAACGGATGGATGCACAGCCCGCTTCTAGCGGATCACTCCATCCGTTCGGCGGCGGGGGAGACCGCCGCCCGCGCTACTGCAGCAGGTCGTGGCGGGTGACGATGGCGTCGCGGCCGGGGCCGACGCCGATGGCCGAGATGCGCGAGCCGCTCATCTCTTCCAGAGCCAGCACGTAGCGCTGGGCCGCGAGGGGCAGCTCGTCGAAGGCTCGCACACCGGTGATGTCTTCGCTCCAGCCCTCGAACTCCTCGTAGATGGGCACGGCGTGGTGGAAGTCGGTCTGCGAGACCGGCACCTCGTCGACCCGCACGCCGTCGACGTCGTAGGCGACACAGACCGGGATGCCCTCGAGACCGGTGAGCACGTCGAGCTTGGTGAGCACGAAGTCGGTCACGCCGTTGATGCGCGCGGTGTAGCGGGCGATCGGCGCGTCGTACCAGCCGGTGCGGCGCGGGCGGCCCGTGGTGGTGCCGAACTCGAAACCCTTCGAGCGCAGGAACTCGCCCGACTCGTCGTCCAGCTCGGTGGGGAACGGGCCGGCGCCGACACGGGTCGTGTAGGCCTTCACGACGGCGATCACGCGGTCGATGCGGTTCGGCGCGACACCCGACCCGGTGGCCGCTCCGCCCGAGGTGGCGTTCGAGGAGGTGACGAAGGGGTAGGTGCCGTGGTCGACGTCGAGCATGGTGGCCTGGCCGCCCTCGAAGAGCACGGTCTTGCCGTCGCGGAGCGCGCGGTCGAGCACCAGCGAGGTGTCGGCCACCATCGGGCGCAGGCGCTCGGTGTACGACAGCAGGTCGTCGACGACCTCGTCGACCGCGATGGCCCGGCGGTTGTACACCTTCACCAGGATGTGGTTCTTCAGGTCGAGCGCGCCCTCGACCTTCTGGCGCAGGATGCCCTCGTCGAACAGGTCTTGCACCCGGATGCCGACGCGGTTGATCTTGTCGGCGTAGGCCGGGCCGATTCCCCGCCCGGTGGTGCCGATCTGGCGCTTGCCGAGGAAGCGCTCGGTCACCTTGTCCATCGTGCGGTGGTAGGCCGTGATGACGTGTGCGTTGGCGGAGACGAGCAGGCGCGAGACATCCACCCCGCGCGAACCGAGTGCCTCGAGCTCGTGGAAGAGCACCTCGACGTCGACGACGACGCCGTTGGCGATGACCGGGGTGACGCCCGGGGTGAGGATGCCCGAGGGCAGCAGGTGCAGGGCGTACTTCTTGTCGCCCACCACCACGGTGTGGCCGGCGTTGTTGCCGCCGTTGAACTTGACGACGTAGTCGACACGGCTGCCGAGCAGGTCGGTGGCCTTGCCCTTGCCCTCGTCGCCCCACTGGGCTCCGATCAAGACGATCGCTGGCATGTGGATTCCCTCCGGGTTCGGAAACAGACTGTTCCGAAGTCGCAGTCGATGTCAGTGCCCGACGGACGGTGCCGGTTGACAGTCGATTCTATCGTGGGGTGGCTCGGAGCATCCGGGGGACCGCCGGGGCTGTGGAATCTTCCGGCCGAAAGCGGGGTTGTGCAGAACATGCCCGAACTCACCGTCACCCTCTGGAGCTCGAGCTTCTGCGGCGCCTGCACGAGCACCAGGCAGACCCTCGACGCGATCGCCCCCCTGCTCGGCGAGCGCGTCGCCTGGCGTGAGATCAACGTGGCGGATGCCCCCGACGAGGCCGAGCGTCTGGAGATCGCGGCGACTCCCACCGTGCTCGTGACGGACGCCTCCGGCGCCGAACGCTTCCGCGCCGCCGGAGTCCCCACCACCGCCCAGGTGCTCACGGCCCTCGCCGCCGCCCTCCCCTGAGCCGGGCGCGTTCGCTAGACGCGCGGGGTGACGGCCAGCAGCGCGCCCGACTCCATCGCCACCCACACGGTGCCGTCGGGGGCCACCGCGAGACCGTGCGGCTCGGAGTGCACGTCGGAGAGGTCGAGAACCTCGATGGAGCCCGACGGCGTGATGTGGCCGAGCTGGTTCGCGCCCCAGAGCGTGAACCAGAAGCCGCCGGCCTCGCGCGGGTCGGGCACGATGGCGTGCGGCTTCGCCTCCGACCAGGGCAACGGATGCTCGGTGAACCGGCCGTTGCGGTCGACGCGCGCGACCTTGCCGGCCAGGATCTCGACGAACCACGCCGATCCGTCGGGCGCCGTGGTGATGCCCACGGGCCCGGCGTGCGGGGTGGGGACGTCGAACAGCACCGGGGCGGAGTCGCCGCCCCGCACGTAGCCGATCGCGTTCGCCTGGTTGGCCGTGAACCAGAGGCTGTCGCCGGCCGAGGCGATCATCGACACGAAGCCCTCGTCGGTTCCGGAGCCGAACTCCGTCACGGCGCCGAGGATGTCGATGCGGCCGAGGGCGTCCTGCCCGAGCTCGGTGAACCAGACCGTTCCGTCATGCTGCACGGTGATGCCGTACGGCTCGGCGCCCTCGGTGGGGGCGGCGACCTCGAGCTTCACGGATGCTTCGCCCGCGGCATCCGGGCCCAGCAGCAGCACCCGACCTCCGGTGGTGTCGGTCACCCACACCGAGGTCTCGTCGGCGACGGCGAGCTGCGAGGGCTGCGCCCGGGAGTGGTGCGTGTGCTGAGAGGAGCCGGCGTCGACCGCCCCGAGCTCGAGCCGCTGCAGCGTGCCGCCCGCCGGCGGCAGCCGCAGCACGGCGCCGGCGTGCACGAGCGTGCACCACACCGCGCCGTCGGGCGTGACGGCCACGGCGTACGGACCCTCGGCGGCCTCGGCGACGGGATGCACGGCCACGGTTCCGAGGGGGATGCTCATGTGCCGAGCCTACCCACGGCCCGCTCGGCCGTGACGGAGCCGGCTGCGACGGCGACGAGGTGCGGTTCGCCCCGGCGAGCCTCAGGCGAAGCTCCGCCATAGTGCACGAGCTCGGGCCGGAACTCGCTGGAGTGGACCGCACCACCCCACCGGAACCCCGGAATCTGCTGAGTGCCGGAATCCGTGAGCGCGTGCGGGAGTTCGCTTGGGGGTGGCACGCGCGCACCGACGCGCAGCCTGCACCACCGCCCCACCCGAACGACCGAACGACCAGACAGGACCTCCGTGAAGCTCTTCACCCCCCTCGCCGCCGGCGCCCTCGACCTGCCCAACCGCCTCGTGATGGCGCCGATGACCCGGCTGCGCGCCGACGAGCAGGGTGTTCCCGGCGCGCTGATCGCCGAGCACTACGCCCAGCGGGCCAGCCTCGGCCTGATCGTGAGCGAGGGCGTGTTCCCGAGTGCCGAGTCGAAGGCCTACGCCGGCCAGCCCGGCATCGCCACCGACGAGCAGGCGGCCGGCTGGCGCACGGTGGCCGACGCCGTTCATGCCGCGGGCGGGCGCATCGTGATGCAGCTGATGAACGGCGGCCGGGTCACCCACACCGGAATCACCGGCACCGAGCGGATCGTCGCCCCCAGCGCCATCGCGATCGACGGCGAGACCCGCCTGCCCAACGGCGAGAAGGCCCCGTACGGCGTGCCGCACGCGCTCACCACCGAGGAGCTGGCGACCGTGCGCGACGAGTTCGTGGCCGCCGCCCGCCGTGCCGTCGACGCCGGCTTCGACGGGGTCGAGCTGCACTCCGCCAACGGCTACCTGCTGCACGAGTTCCTCTCGCCCGCGTCGAACCAGCGGACGGATGCCTACGGCGGCTCCCCCGAGGCCCGCGCGGCGTTCGGCATCGAGGTGGCGCGCGCCGTGGCCGCCGAGGTCGGGGCCGACCGGGTGGGCATCCGCATCTCGCCGAGCCACAATATCCAGGACGTGCTCGAGACGGATGCCGACGACGTGCGCGCCACCTACGGCGCCCTGCTCGACGGGCTCGCGCCGCTCGGACTCGCCTACCTCAGCATCCTGCACGCCGACCCGGCCGGCGACCTGGTGCAGGAGCTGCGCTCGCGCTTCGGCGGCGTGGTGATCGTCAACTCGGGCTTCGGCGACGTGACCACGCGCGAGCAGGCGCTGGCGCTGGTGGAGGACGACGTGGCGGATGCCGTGGCCGTGGGCCGCCCGGCGATCGCGAACCCCGACCTGGCCGAGCGCTGGCACGGCGGCCACCACGAGAACACCCCCGACCAGGCCACCATCTACGCGAGCGGCGCCGAGGGCTACACCGACTACCCGCGCCTCACCGCCTAGGCACCCGCGCGCTCCCTTCCCCGACGCTCGCGGCTAGCGCGCAGTAACGACGGAGTGTGGGGCCGGATGCCGGCAACGACGGATGCTGGGCCCGAATCAGGCCGCAGACTCCGTCGTTGCCGCGGGAGCGCCGCAGGCGCGGCGCAGGCGCGGCGCGGCGCGCGGGATCAGCCGGCGGGGCCGAGGAGCACCGCGAACAGGGCCACGGCGCCGCCGACGATGAAGAGCATCGTGCCCAGCTGCATGGTGCGGCTCTTGTTGCGGCTCGCCGTGGGCACGTCGACCTCGAGGATCGGGCAGCCCGACCAGCCGATCAGCCCGACGCTGAGCGCGACCAGGAAGGCGCCGATCCACCACAGCGGTTGCAGATCGCCCGGCAGCTGAGCCGGGCGCCAGCCGGAGGCCAGCAGCATGCCCGTCGTGAGCGCGGCGGAGCCGGCGGCCACCGCGAACCAGGCGGTGCCCGTCCACATGATGCGCTGCACGTTCTTCTCGGGCGTCATGAGATCGTGCAGGACTATCGGAGTCGTTTCTCGAGTCACTCCTCTATTGTGGACCCTCATTTGTGGACCCGTGTCAACTACCCGGTTTCCCGGGCCCGTTTGGCCCGCGCCAGCTCCACCAGCTGCCGGTCGCGCCAGGCCCGTTTCGCGTCGAGTTCGGCGCGCGGCCACGTCTGCTCCCGTTGCGCCAGCAGCCCGCCGTCGAGCACTCGCTGCCAGTCGACCGTCTCGGTCTGGGCCGCGCCGAGCCGCTGGTAGAGCTCCTCGTAGCGCTCGACGTACTGCGCGATGCCCTCGGGCGCGTTGAGGTCGATCGTGCCGAACACGCCCAGCACCGACCAGCGCGGGGCGAGTGCCCCGATCACGGCGTTGTCGACGTCTTGCGCGCTCACCGCGCCGGACGCCACCAGCCGGAACGCCTCGTGCAGCACGGCCGCCTGCAGCCGGTTCACCACGAAGCCGTCGAGCTCCTCGCGCAGCTCGATCGGCTCCATCCCGGCGCTCTCCAGGATCGCCCGTGCCCGCCCGATGGCCTCGGCCGAGGTCCACGGCGCCGGCACGAGCTCCACGGCCGTGTGCAGATGCGGCGGGTTGAACGGATGCGCCACGAGGGTGCGTTCGCGCCCCGGCACCTCGGCCGTGAACAGCGACGGCATCAGCGCGGAGGTCGACGAGGCCAGGATGGCGTCGGCCGGCGCGTGCTCGGCGATCCGCGCGAACACCTCGGCCTTGATCGAGGCCACCTCGGGCACACACTCCTGCACGTAGTCGGCCTCGCGAACGGCCGCGGCGAGGTCACCCGAGGTGCTCACGCGCTCGATCGCGTCGAGCGCGTCGAGATCGGCGAGCAAGGTGCGGACGACTCCGTCGACCCGGTCGAGAGCAGCCTCGTCGAGGTCGAACAGCACCACGTCGTGGCCGGCCCGGGCGAACAGGGCGGCCCAGGCGCAGCCGATCAGCCCGGCGCCGATCACGGTGACCTTCACGTGCAGCGCTCCCGCGCCCGAAGGCGATCCGGAATCCGTCGCCACGACCGCGCCTGCACCCGCCTGCGCGCCCGAAGGCGATCCGGCGCTCACAGGTACTCCACGTTCCCGCAGAGGCTGATCGCCTGTCCCGAGATGTTCCGCCCCGCCGACGAGGCGAGGTACGCCACCAGCAGCGCGACCTCCTCCTCGCTCACCATCGTGTGCAGCGAGGTCTTGTCCAGCAGCTTGTCGAGCGCCTCCTCCGGCGTGATGCCGAGAGCGGATGCCCGTGCCGCGGTGGTGCGGCTGAAGCGCTCGCTGTCGACGAAGCCGGGCAGCACCGCGTTCACCCGGATGCCGTCGGGGCCGAGTTCGCGGGCGAGGGACTGCGTGAGCCCGTCCATCCCGAACTTCGAGGCGTTGTAGGCGGCGCGGAGGGCGTAGCCGAGGCGGCCGGCCACCGAGGAGATGTTCACGATCGAGCCGCGCGAGGCGGTCAACGCCGGCACGGCGGCCTGGGAGCACAGGAATGCGCCGGTGAGGTTGATCGCGAGCGTCGACTCCCACTCGCCGAACTCGATGTCGACGAGCTTCGCCGTGGGCCCGGCGATGCCGGCGTTGTTCACGAGCAGGTCGAGGCCGCCGAGCGCCTCCTCGGTCTCGGCCAGGAGCCGGGAGACCTGCGCGGGGTTGCTGACGTCGCAGACGGATCCGGTGCGCCCGGGCACGGCGGCCAGGTGCGCCTCGAGCCGCTCGACGTTCGTGCCGCAGACGTGCACCCGGGCGCCGAAGCCCTCGAGGGCCGTGACGATCGCGAGGCCGATGCCCGAGGTGCCGCCGGTGACCAGCACCCGCAGTCCGGGGTCGGGCGTGAGGGAGAAGGTGCCGCTCATCGGGCACCGCCTGCGAGGAAGGAGGGCTGCATGGGAGAACTGCTTTCTGTCGACGGCGACGGGGAGGGAACCCGGCCGCTCGGCCATAGGGTGGAGGGGATCTGGCGGCTCATCGAGGAGGACGAGGCATGGCACTCAGGATCGGTTCGAGAATCGGCCTGCGGCCCGAGAAGCGCGAGGAGTACCTGGCGCTGCACCGGGAGGTCTGGCCCGAGGTGCTCGCGAAGCTCACCGAGGTGGGCATCCGCAACTACACGATCTTCCTGCAGGGCGACGAGCTGTTCAGCTACTACGAGTTCGTCGGCGACGACCACGCCGCCGCGCAGGCCGCGCTGGCGGCCGACCCGCGCACCCAGGACTGGTGGCGGCTCACCGACCCCTGCCAGCAGCGCCTGCCGGGCACCCCCGAGGGTGCCCAGTGGCAGGAGCTGACCGAGGTCTTCCATCTGGAGTGACCCGCCTCAGGATGCCGCGGCGGCGGCCTCGGTGACGCCCGCCCAGTAGCTGCCGAACGGGTACGCGAACTCCTCCAGCGTCTCGACGACGAGGAGTGGCTGCGGGTTCTGAACATCAACGTGGTCGGATCGGCCCGCACCGTGCGGCACGCGATGCCGCACCTGCGCGAGTCACCGCACGGTGCCGTGGTGTTCACCACGTCGATCGCGGCCTGGGCCGGCATCCCGCAGCGCGTGCTGTACTCGGCCTCGAAGGGCGCGATCCAGGCCATGACGCTGGCGATCGCAGCCGACAGCCTCGAATTCGGCGTGCGCGTGAACGCCGTCGCGCCCGGCACCGCCGACACCCCGTGGGTGGGGCGTCTGCTCGACTCGGCCACGGATCCGGATGCCGAGCGCGCCGCGCTGGAAGGCCGCCAGCCCTCGGGGCGGCTGGTGCAGCCCTCCGAGGTGGCCGAGGCGGTGGCGTACCTGGCCTCGCCGAGCTCGGGCAGCACCAACGGCGTCGTGCTGGCCGTCGACGGCGGAATGTACTCGCTGCGGCCCCGGCCGCGCGGCTGATGTCCGGCACAGTACCGGCGTCCAGCCGGCCGTGGATGATCGACGCGCACCAGCACTTCTGGGATCCTCGGGTGCGGGCGTATCCGTGGATGGACGAGTCGGTCGCCGCGATCGACCGGCCGATCGGGCCCTCCGACCTCCGGGAGGCGATCGCCGGTACTCCCGTCGCCGGCTCCGTCGTGGTGCAGGCCCTGCACGACCTCGGCGAATCGTTCGAGCTGCTCGAGATCACCGCGCGCGAAGACGTCGTGCTCGGCGCCGTGGTGTGGGTCGACCTGGCCGCTCCGGATGTCGCCGACCGCCTCGCCGAGCTGCGAGAACACCCGGGGCACCTGGCCGGCATCCGGCACCAGGTGCACGACGAGCCGGATGCGGACTGGCTGCGCCGGCCGGAGGTGATCCGGGGCCTGAAAGCGGTTCAGGATGCCGGACTCGCCTTCGACCTGCTGATCCGGCACCGCGAGAGCGCGGCCGCCCTCGCCCTGGCCGAAGAGCTGCCCGGCCTGACGCTCGTGCTCGACCACGCCGGCAAGCCCGCCATCGCCTCGGACGAGTGGGACGACTGGCGGCAGTGGTTCGGCCGGCTGGCCGCCCTGCCGAACGTGAACTGCAAGCTCTCGGGGCTGGTGACCGAGGCATCCTGGACCGGCTGGCGCGAGCAGGGCCTCGAGCGCTACGGCCAGCACGTGCTCGACGCCTTCGGTGCCGAGCGCACCCTGTTCGGCTCGGACTGGCCGGTGAGCCTGCTGGCCGCGCGCTACGACGAGGTCGTCGACCTCGCCTGGCGGAGCGCATCGTCACTCTCCGACGCCGAACGCACCGCCGTGTTCGCCGGAAACGCCCGCCGTATCTACGCCTTGGAGGAGACCTCGTGACCGATCAGACTGCTGCCGCCGCATCCGGTGCCGGCACGACCGCGGCACCTCTCGCCGCCCGCCGCCCGTTCGGACGAGGCGGCCTCACCGTCGGGCCGCTCGGCTTCGGCGCGGCGCCCATCGCCAACCTCGGCCGCACCGTCAGCGAGGAGGATGCCCGGGCCGCGGTCGAGACCGCCTGGGAGGCGGGCGTGCGGTACTACGACACCGCCCCGCACTACGGCGTCGGACTCGCCGAGGAGCGCCTCGGCCGGGTGCTCGCCGGGAAACCGCGCGACGAGTTCGTGCTCTCCACCAAGGTGGGGCGGGTGCTCGAGCTGAACCCGGGTGGGCCGCGGCACGACGACGAGGGCTTCGACGTGCTCTCGCCGCTCGTGCGCCGCCTCGACTACAGCCGCGACGGGGTGCTGCGCTCGATCGAGGACAGCCTCACCCGCCTCGGTCTCGACCGCATCGACGTGGTGTTCGTGCACGACCCGGACGACTTCGAGAGCGAGGCGCTGGAGGGCGCGTTCCCGGCGCTGGAGGAACTGCGCTCGCAGGGCGTGATCACCTCGTACGGCGCCGGCATGAACCAGTCGGAGATGCTGTCGCGATTCGTGCGCGAGACCGACCTGGACATCGTGATGTGCGCCGGCCGGTACTCGCTGCTCGAGCAGGGAGCGCTCGCCGATCTGCTGCCCGAGGCCGAGCGCCGTGGGGTCTCGGTGGTGGCGGCCGCGGTGTTCAACTCGGGGCTGCTGGCCCGCGCGCGCCCCGCGGCGACCGCGACCTACAACTACGCGCCCGCGCCGGCCGCACTGCTCGAGCGCGCCAACCGTATCGCCGACGTGTGCGAGTCGTTCGGCGTCACCCTGCCGGCGGCCGCCCTGCAGTACCCGCTGCGGCATCCGGCCGTTCCCACGGTCTGCGTCGGCGCGCGCGACGCCGCGCAAATGGCGCGCAACGCCGCCCTCTTCGACACCCCCGTGCCCGAGTCCCTCTGGGCCGCGCTCCAGGACGCCGGCCTCCTCTCCTCCTGACCGCATCCGCGCATCCGAAACGAAGGAGTTTTTGCCGACGCGCCGAGCGCCCGGTGCTCCCGGCCCGCGTGTCCGGCAAGAACTCCTTCGTTTTGGATGGCGCCTCCGCCTCTGCAGCCTGAGAGTCGGAGTCCGGGGCAGGGCACCCCTCGGCCCGGGTAGAATGGAATTCCTGCCCTCTCCCCGACATGAGGAGTCCGCGTGATCCTGGTCCTGCTGCTGTTCGCAGGGCTTGCAGCGCTCACGCCCGCTCTCACCCGGGTGCTCTCGACGAGGGTCTTCTACGTCATCGCGGCGCTTCCGGCGGCCGCTTTCGCGTACACGCTCACCCAGACGAGCGCCGTGCTCGCGGGCGAGACCGTCACCCAGTACGTGCCGTGGATCCCCCAGCTCGGCATCGCGTTCTCGTTCCGGGTCGACACGCTCAGCTGGCTGCTCGCCCTCGTCGTCACCGGCGTCGGCGCCCTCGTGCTGATCGACTGCGCCCGCTACTTCAGCCCACGTGAACCGCAGCTCGGCCGCTTCGCCGCCTTGCTGCTCGCCTTCGCCGGCACGATGTACGGCCTGGTCACCGCCGACGACATCTACATCATGTTCATGTTCTGGGAGATCACGAGCGTGCTCTCCTACCTGCTGATCGGCCACTACACCGAGCGCAAGGAGAGCCGCGGCGCCGCCCTGCAGGCACTGCTCGTCACCACCTTCGGCGGGCTGGCCATGCTCGTCGGCATCGTCCTGCTCACGGGGGACGCCGGCACCACGAGCATCGCGCAGCTGGTGGCCGACCCTCCCCCCGGCAGCGCCCTGGTCACCACGGCGATCATGCTCATCCTGGTGGGCGCGCTGTCGAAGTCGGCGCTCGTGCCCTTCCACTTCTGGCTGCCGGCCGCGATGGCCGCCCCCACCCCGGTGAGCGCCTACCTGCACGCCGCCGCGATGGTGAAGGCCGGCATCTACCTGATCGCCCGCCTCGCGCCCGGGTTCGCCGACACCCCGGGCTGGACCCCCGTGCTCGTCACGCTCGGCGTCTGGACGATGCTCGTGGGCGCCTGGCGCTCGCTCCGTCAGAACGACCTCAAGCTGCTGCTGGCCTACGGAACCGTGAGCCAGCTCGGTTTCCTCACCGTCGTCGTGGGCTTCGGAACGCGGGATGCGGCTCTCGCGGGTGCGGCCCTGCTGCTCGCCCACGCCCTGTTCAAGGCCACGCTCTTCCTCGTCGTCGGCATCGTCGACCACGACGAGGGCACCCGTGACCTGAGGGAGATCTCCGGGCTCGGCCGGCGCCGGCCCGTGCTGGCCGCCGTCGCCCTGATCGCGGTGGCGAGCATGGCCGGCATCCCGCCGCTGCTCGGCTTCGTGTCGAAGGAGGCTGTGCTGAGCGCGTTCCTCTCGGCCGGTTCCGGTGCCGACGGCACCGATCTGCAGCTGTGGGGCTGGATCGCGCTGATCGGCGTGGCCCTCGGATCGCTGCTCACCGTCGCCTACAGCGCCCGCTTCTTCTGGGGCGCGTTCCTCACCAAGAAGGGTGAGGCCCACGCCGCGGATGCCGCCCGCCGCGCCGCCGCAGAGGCCGACGGCCACGCGCACGCGCCGTCCCGCGGCATCCTGATCGCCCCCATCGTGCTCACCCTCGCCACGATCGCCGGCGGCCTGTTCGCCGCCCAGCTCAGCCCGGCGCTGGAGACCTACGCCGACACCATCCCGCACGACTTCGCCTACGTGGCGGGAGCATCCGGAGCCGAGGCCGGTCACGGCACCTACCACCTCGCGCTCTGGCACGGCTTCGAGCCGGCCCTCGGCATCTCGGCCCTCGTGATCGCCGGAGGCCTCGCCCTGTTCGCCCTGCGCAAGCCCTTCGCCCGCCTGCAGAAGAAGGTGCCGCCGCTGGTCGACGCCGCCCGCAGCTACTGGTCGATCGTGCACGCCGTCGACCGCGCCGCCGCCCGCGTGACCCTGTTCGCCCAGAAGGGCGGTCTGCCGCAGTACCTCGGCACGATCCTGATCGTGTTCGTGATCTGCCTGGGCCTCGCCACCGCCTTCAACCGCAGCTGGCCGAGCGAGATCGTGCTCTTCGACTACCCGGTGCAGCCGTTCGTGGCCGCCGCCATGGCCGTGGCCGCCATCATGGCCGCGCGCGCCACGCACCGGCTCGCCGCCGTGCTGCTGGTGGGCGTCACCGGTTTCGGGATGGTCGTGCTGTTCGCCTTCCACGGGGCGCCCGATCTGGCCCTCACCCAGGCGCTGGTCGAGACCGTCACGATCGTGGTGTTCGTGCTGGTGCTGCGCCGGCTGCCGCCGAAGATCGCCCAGCACAACAAGCCGGTGCGCCGCGGGCGTCGCATCCTGATCGGCACGGCCGTGGGTGTGACCATGGGCCTCGTGGGCTTCATCGCCCTCGGCGCCCGGCAGGCCGGCAGCCTCGGCGACGAGCTCGCCCGGCTCTCGGTGGAGGAGGGCCACGGCCAGAACATCGTGAACGTGATGCTGGTCGACATCCGCGCCTGGGACACCATGAACGAGCTCAGCGTGCTGATCGTGGTGGCCACCGGCGTCGCGAGCCTGATCTTCATCACCGGGCGCAACTTCACCATCCCGCGCCTGCGCGAATCGCGCGGCCGGCGGCAGGGCTCGCAGCGCGCGGAACTGGTCGACGATCCGCACACCACCGACGAGGCTCCGGATGACCGGCAGCACTCGTGGCTGCTGGGCGGCCGCACGCTGGCGCCCGAGAACCGCTCCCTGGTGCTCGAGGTGCTGGTGCGCCTGATCTTCCACCCCGCCATCGTGGTGTCGATCTTCCTGCTCTTTGCAGGGCACAACCTGCCGGGCGGCGGCTTCGCGGCCGGCATCCTGGCGGGCCTCGCGCTGATCGCGCGCTACCTCGCCGGTGGCCGCTACGAACTCGGCGAGACGCTGCCGATCGGGCCGGGGGTGCTGCTCGGCGCCGGCATGCTGCTGGCCACCGGCACCGCGGTGGGCTCGCTCTTCCTGGGCGCGGACGTGCTGACCAGTGCCTACTTCTCGGCAGAGGTGCCCCTGCTCGGGTACGTCTCCTTCGGCACCTCGACCATCTTCGACATCGGCGTGTACCTCGTGGTGATCGGCGTGGTGCTCGACATCCTGCGCGCCCTCGGCGGCGAGGTCGACCGGCAGCAGGCGGAGGACGACGTGGACGCCTCGCCCGATGACCACTCGGTTACTGCCGACGAGGCCGACACCCGGGGCCGGGTCGCCGGTCGCGACACCAACGGCGCCGAACGCGGCACCCGAGGCGCCCGCGCCGCCGAGGCCCGCACGCAGACCGCTTCCCGCACCCCCTCCGACACGGAGCCCGACCCGATCGGAGGCACCGCATGAGCGCCTCCCTCACCCTCGTCGTGCTGATGGCCGTGATGTACGGCACCGGCGTCTACGTGATGCTCGAGAAGAGCCTCACGCGCATCCTGATCGGCTTCCTGTTGGTGGGCAACGCCACCAACCTGCTGATCTTCATGATGTCGGGGCGCTCGGGCAGTTCGCCGCTCGTGGGCGCCGACGGCGTGGCCGCGGAGGACATGGTCGATCCGCTGCCCCAGGTGCTGATGCTCACCGCGATCGTGATCAACTTCGGCATCACGGCCTTCATCCTCGCCCTGATCTACCGCTCCTGGTGGCTGTCGAACCTCGGCGACGAGGGCGACGACGTGCTCGCCGACGAAGACGATCAGGATGCGCTCGAGCAGGACGAGGCCGAGATCTTCCACGCCTCGCTCGACGACGACGACCTCGCCGTGCGGCACGTGCTCGAGGAGGGCGCGGAGTCGGACGACGATGACGACGACGATCCGGATCGGCCGCCCACCACCGAAGAACCCAGCGAGCAGGAGAGGGACGTGATGCGATGATGAACGCCCTCGTGCCCCTGCTCGTGATCGTGCCGCTGGTCGGTGCCGCCATCACGCTCATCCTCGGCCGCTACCCGCGCCTGCAGATCGCCATCTCGGTCAGTGCGCTCACGCTGGTGACCGTCTGCGCCGCCGTGCTGCTGGCCGTGGTCGACCAGACCAGCGAGCCGATCGTGGTGAAGGTCGGCGGCTGGGAACCGCCGTTCGGCATCGTGCTGGTGGTCGACCGGCTGTCGGCGATCATGGTGGTGGTCTCGGCGCTGATGCTGCTCGGCGTGCTCATCTTCGCGGTGGGCCAGGGCATCGCCGACCGCGACCGCGACACCCCGGTCTCGATCTTCCATCCGACCTACCTGATCCTCGCCGCGGGCCTGTTCGACGCCTTCATCGCGGGCGACCTCTTCAACATGTACGTGGGCTTCGAGATGCTGCTCGCGGCCAGCTACGTGCTGCTGACCCTCGGCGGCACCGGATCGCGCATCCGCGCCGGAACCACCTACGTGGTCGTCAGCCTGGTGTCGTCGCTGCTGTTCCTGGGGGCGATCGCGCTGATCTACGGCGCGACCGGCACGGTCACCATGGCGCTGCTCAGCGACCGCATCCGGGAACTGCCGCTGGACGTGCAGGTCATCCTGTGCGCCGCGCTGCTGATCGGGTTCGCGGTGAAGGCGGCCGTCTTCCCGCTCTCGTTCTGGCTGCCGGACTCGTATCCCACCGCGCCCGCCCCGGTCACCGCGGTCTTCGCGGGGTTGCTCACGAAGGTGGGCGTCTACGCCATCATCCGCACCGACAAGCTGCTGTTCTTCGACGTGCCGCTGCTGATACCCCTGCTCATCGTCGGCGGGCTGACGATGCTGATCGGCATCCTTGGCGCCCTGGCCCAAGCCGACGTGAAGCGGCTGCTCTCGTTCACCCTGGTGAGCCACATCGGCTACATGATCTTCGGGGTGGCGATCGGCACCGAGCTCGCCACGGGCGCCACGATCTACTACATCGTGCACCACATCATGGTTCAGACGGCGCTGTTCCTGGTGGTGGGGCTGATCGAGCGGGTGGGGCACTCGACCTCCATCACGAAGCTCGGCGGGCTGCTGAAGGCTTCGCCCTTCGTGGCGATCCTGTTCTTCATCGGGGCGCTCAACCTCGGTGGCATCCCGCCGTTCTCGGGCTTCCTCGGCAAGATCGGCCTGTTCGAGGCCGGTGCGGCGGCACCCGGTCCGCTCGTCTACGTGATGATCGGCGCCGGAGCCGTCACCTCGCTGCTCACCCTGTACGCGCTCATGCGGGTGTGGAACATGGCGTTCTGGCGGCCGGCGAAAGACGTCGAGGGCTACCAGTCGCGGCTGCTGACGTCGCTGCAGGAGAGCCCGGATGCCGTGGTCGGCACCGCGACCGGCGTGCGTGCCGCGAAGGGCACCGTCCTCGGATCCTCGAAGCTGATGGTGGCGGCCACCACCGGACTGGTGGCGCTGACACTGTGCCTCACGGTGTTCGCGGGGCCGCTGTTCGATCTGGCGCAGCGGGCGGCCGGCAACGTGGCGACACCCGAGAACTACGTCGACTCGGTCTTCCCCGACGGGGTGCCCGGGTCGAACGGCACCGACTCCGGCTCCCCGGGAGGCAACCCGTGAAGGCGCGGATCGTGAGCGGCCTCGTGCCCTTCCTCGGCCTGGTGCTGCTCTGGATGCTGCTCTGGGGGCAGTTCACCTGGCTCGCGCTGGTGACCGGAGTGCTGCTGGCCCTGCTCGTCTCGGCCGTGTTCTACCTCCCGGCGGTGCGGCTCAGCGGACGGTTCAATCCGTGGCGGGCGCTGGTGTTCTTCCTGCGGCTGGTGTGGGACATCGTGCGCGCCTCGCTGCAGATCGCGTGGCTCGCCGTGGGCCCGGGCTACCGGCCGTCGAACGCGATCATCGCGGTGCCGCTGCGCACCCGCTCCGACCTCGTGATGACGTTCACGGCCGAGGCGGTCTCGCTCGTACCGGGGTCGATCGTGCTCGACATCGACCGGGAGTCGGCCACGCTGTATCTGCACGCGCTGAACGTGCACTCGGTGTCGGAGGTGCCGGCGCTCAAGCGCGAGGTTCTGGCCACGGAGCGGCGCCTGATCCTGGCCGCGGGTTCGGCCGACGATCTCGCGCGGCTGCGCGAGGCCGAGGCCGGCTCGGGACCGAGCTCATCGACCGGTGCCGCATCCGGAACTCCGTCGACGCGGGAAGGAGGCGCCTCGTGATCGTCGTCGTCATCATCGCCGGCCTGCTGATGGCCGTCGGCGCCATCGGGGCCATCTGGCGCATCATCCGCGGGCCGTCGGCTCTCGACCGCATCATCGCCTCGGATGTGCTGGTCGCCACGGCGATGATCGCGATCGGCGCGGAGATGGCCATCAACGGCCACACCGACAACCTGCCCGTGATGCTCGGTCTCGCGCTGTTCGGCATCGTGGGCTCGGTCAGCGTGGCGCGCTTCATCTCCTCGAGGGACGACACATGACCCCGGCCGACCTCTTCTCCTTCGACATCGACGGCGTGCCGGGCATCGGCATCCGGGACATCGTGACGGCCGTGCTCGTGCTGCTCGCGGCCCTGATGTGCTTCGCGGCGGGTGTCGGCCTGCTGCGCTTCCCCGACGTGCTCTCCCGGCTGCACGCGGCCACCAAGCCGCAGATCCTCGGCCTGATCGCGATCGTGGCGGATGTGGCGGTCACCAACCCCTCCCTCGGCACCATCACGCTCGCGGTCGCCATCGTGTTCTTCCAGGCGCTCACGGCCCCCGCCTCGGCGCACATGGCCGGTCGCGCGGCCTACCGCACCGACCACTTCCGCCGCGACCTCCTCGTCATCGACGAGTTCACCCCCCGCGACCCCCGCTCCGACATGTAACACAAACCGTACATTCTCCGAATGTCGCATTCGCGTTACATTCCCCATCACGTACGCCCTGCGTTACATCCAGCCAGTACACGACCGGCGTGATTCGAGGGAGACGATGCGTGCGCGGATGACGGACGACGTCGGGCGAATCGCCCGCCCGCGCCGCCAGGACGAAAAGCGATCGCAATTCGGGGTCGCCGAGGCAGCCGGCGTCACTCGCTGATGGTGGGTGCGCTTCGAGCAGGGCCGAAGCGACGTGCCCCTTCGGAACGTGATGACTGTGCTGGCCGTCTTGAAGCTCGATCTGGCACTCGAAGCGCACGGACAGCACCCGCAGCCCAGCGCTGATCGCATCGCGATGCCGATGATAGAGAGGGAGGCTCGGTCGGCGGGGCCCACTGGCCTCGACCGATCCGGATCACGAGCTGGTGGAGGTGCTGAGCCGAGCTAAGGCGTTCACTCCAGCGAGGTTCGGGGCCAGTACCCCTCCCGGGGGCGGCAGTCGGCCTCAGGGTCGCTGGAGTGAACTCGGCCGGTGGCCTCAGCGGCGGGTGATCACGAGCAGGTGGTCGGAGCGGGTGCCGGTCTCGCCGTCGGGGCCCTCCAGCTGCTGGTCGGCGTACTCGACGGTGGCGATCCAGGTGGCGTCGGCGGGCAGCTCGAGCGCCTCGAGGGTCTGCGCGGCGGTCGGCAGCACCACGTCCGAAGGCGGGCCGGCGAAGGGCGGGAAGGTGGCGTGCGAGAGCAGCACCAGGCGGCCGCCGGGCGCGACGGCGGCCCAGGCGCGGCGCAGGATCTGCTCGCGGTCCAGCCGCACCATCGAGTGGAAGAAGGATGCGGTGACCAGGTCGTAGGTGCCGGTCGGGAAGTCCTCGTTGAGGTCGTGCTGCTCGAAATGCACGGATGCGCCGGCCGGGAGTTCGCCCGTGCGGAACGCCTCCTCGGCGAGCGCGCGGCATCCGTCGACCGCCACCTGCGAGACATCCACCCCCGTGGCATCCCAGCCACGGTGGGCGAGCCAGAGCGCGTCGGCGCCGAGCCCGCACCCGAGGTCGAGTGCCCGGGGCCGCGGACCGTCACCGAGTCCGGTGGACGGCGCATCCGGGAGCGCGTGCGCCAGCAGGGCGTTCACCTTGCCGCTCCAGCGCGGGCCGGCGCGGTAGAACTCGTTCCAGGTGTCGGCCACGTCGGCATCCCGATCCACCGGCGGCCGCCCGCCGGCCCCGTGCTGGTGCCCCTGCTCGTGGTGGGCGTGCGAGGTTTCTTGCGCGTGCGTGTTCTCGCGGTCGGGGTGGGTGGTCTCGGCGTCGTGTTCGGTCACAGCCCCACTGTGCCGCACAGTCGCCTCATCAGCACAATCCCGTGCCGAATCGGCACACGCCCTTCCCCCGAGGCCGGGCTAGCCTGGTGGGATGCTCACCGCCGGAGTCGACCTCGCCGCCGAGAGCAAGGGCACGGCCCTCGCCGTTCTCGACTGGAGCAGCGCCGGGGCGACCCTGACGCAGCTGCACCTCGGCGTCGACGACGGCCGGATCGTCGAAACGGCCGGCTCCGTCGCCAAGCTCGGCATCGACTGCGCCCTGGGCTGGCCGGACGGCTTCGTCGACTTCGTCGTGGCGCACTCCGACCCCGCCTCCGAAGCCCGCTTCGACGGCGGCCTCGACTGGCGTCGCACCCTCGCTTACCGCGAGACCGACCGCCGCGTGCGCGAGGTCACTGGGCGCTGGCCGCTCAGCGTCTCCACCGACCGGCTGGGCCTCACCGCGATGCGCTGCGCCGGCCTGCTCGGCCGACTCCGCGATCGAGGGCTGGATGCCGATCGCTCGGGCTCCGGGCTCGTCGCCGAGGTCTACCCCGGCGCCACCCTGCGGCTCTGGGGCTTCGACACGACCGGCTACCGAACCGGCGCGGAGAGCCGGGGCCTGCTGCTCGAGCGCCTCACGGCGGCTGCCCCGTGGCTCGACCTGCGAGGGCGGGAGGCCCTCATGGTCTCCTCGGGCGACGCCTTCGACGCCGTAGTCGCAGCGCTCGGCGCCCGTGCCGCCGCCCTCGGGCTCGCGGATGCGCCGGGCCCCGCCGACCTGGAGCGCGCCCGCCGGGAGGGCTGGGTCGCCCTCCCCACGGTGCCCCTGACGGCGCTCGACCCGCGCACCTAAGCCGCCCGCGCGGCGGTTCCCGGCGAATCGGCCCGGCCCGGCCCGCCGCGGCGCGACTCGGTGCGGTGCGGTGCGGTGCGGTGCGGCTAGGAGAGCAGGCCGGGGACGCGCGTCGCGGCGTCGATGGCGTCGGAGCGGCTGCTCACGCCGAGCTTGCGGAAGAGTGCGCTGGCCTGCGACTTCACGGTGTTCTTCGTGACGTGCTCGAGCACCGCGATCTCGTCGTTGGTGCGGCCGTCGACGATGTGCCGAAGCACCACCTTCTCGCGCCCCGTGAGCCGGGGGCGGGCGCGGGACGGCATCGATGTCACCGGGGCGTTCAGCAGGTCGAGCGTCGGATGCGCGAGCGACACCCCGGCGAGCGCAGCCAGGCGGGTGCGCTCCTCGGGGGTGGCCCGCAGGAACGGCGCCAGGTGGCCGTCGGGTTCGGCGAGGTCGAAGGCCGAGCGGAACAGCTCCCCGGCGATCTCGTCGTTGCCGAGGTCGAGGTTCGCGATCGCGGCCACGAGCGCCATGTTGATGGTGGTGCCGATGAGTCCGCGGCCGCCGTCGATGTACGAGGAGGCGAGCGAGGACGCCCGGCGCGGATCGCCGTCGCGCAGCCGCGTCCAGGCCAGGGCCGAGGCGATCAGCTCACCGCCGAGTTCGTCGGTGGAGCCGTGCGCGGTCTCGAACACGGTGCGGGCGCCGTCGACGTCGCCGACGGCCAGATACAGGTAGGCACGGGCCGCGCAGGTGAGCCAGGCGTTCATACCGCTGCTCCAGGTACGCGGGAAGTGCGCCCGCACCGAGGAGTTCAGCCGGGCGAGGCCGGCCTGCGGGGAGCCCTTCGCGACGGCCTGGAGGCCTTCGGCGAAACTGTGGATCGCCCACGACGGCGCCGACTCGAGGAACTCCCCGTCGGCGAGCGCCGACTCCACCGCCGCCTCGTCGGCCCGGGCGAGACCCACCAGCGCCTGCGCCAGCCGGGTCGACGTCGCCGGCTCGCTCTCCCCGCTGATCCGCAGGCTCTCCACGATCCACTCGTCGGCGTTGCGCAGGTCGCCGCCGAAGGCGTGCACGATGCCCGCCGAACCCGCTGCGGACGCCGCGATCGTGCGCTGACCGTACAGCACGGCCTCGGCGTGCGTGCGCTCGTAGCCGCGCAGCGACTCCACCGAGCGCCCGGCCAGAGCGAGCGTGAGCGCCCATTCCAGACGGAGCGGCACGAGGCTCGGCCGCAGCGGCTCGAGGGCGGCATCCGGAACGTCGTGCAGCAGGTCGTGGCACTCCCGCACGTCGGACAGCGCCTCCGCGTAGCGGCCGGCCGACCGGGACAGCACCGACTCCGCCGTGAGACGCTCCAGGGCAGACCCCAGCCCGGGAATCACATCGGCCAGATCGGTCACACCCCTGACGCTACCGGCAAGGCGCGCCGTACGCTCAGGGCTCACAGCGTGCGTGCGGGCCCTCGACAGCGAACGCTCGACGACTGTCGAGAAGTCACTCAGCCGTCGAGCGGTGCAGCGGTCGGCGGCTGAGTGCCTTCCCGGCGCACGATCGGGCTCAGCCCGCCAGCACGAGCACCCCGTCGATGCGACGGGGGATGGCCGTGTACTGATCGCGGAGTTCTTCGGGCAGCGCCGACTGCGGCGCGTTCTGCCAGGCCAGCGGGCGCAGGAAGCGGCGCACGGCGGTGACGCCCACCGAGGTGTGCTGCGAGTTGGTGGAGGGCCAGGGCCCGCCGTGCTGCTGTGCCCAGGTGACCCGCACGCCCGTGGGGTAGCCGTTGAACACGATCCGCCCGGCGCTCGCCTCCAGCGAGGGCGCGAGCTCGGCGATGACGTCGGTCTCCTCGTCTTGTACGTGCAGCGTGGCCGTGAGCGAGCGCGGGATGCGGCCGAAGGCCTCCGCCACCTGCTCGAGCGAGTCGTAGCGCGCCACCACGATCAGCGGGCCGAAGCATTCCTCGGCGAGCTCCGCACCGAGGTTCGCGGCCGACGTCTCCAACAGGGTGGGCGACACCGAGAACCCGGCGCCGGCATCCGGAACCGCCGTTCCCTGCGCCACCTCCACGGCCCCGGCCGCCTTCAGCCGCTCCTCGATGTCGCCGAACGAGCCCTGGATGCGGTCGTTCAGCAGCACCTGCGGCGCCGCGCCCGCGGTGAGCCCGGCGAGCGCGTCGACGATGGCCTGACCGGATGCCCCGGCCGGCACGAAGGCGATGCCGGGCTTCGTGCAGAGCTGGCCCGCCGAGCCGGTGTAGGAGGTGAACAGGCCCTCCGCGATGGCGCCGCCCCGGGCGTCCGCCGCCCCCGGCGACACCACGAGCGGGTTGATGCTGGAGAGCTCGCCGAAGAACGGGATGGGCTCCTCGCGGGTGTCGATCGCCTTCTGCAAGGCCTCGGCCGCACCGAGCGAGCCGGTGAAGCCGGCCGCCTTGATGGCGGGGTGCTTGACGAGTTCCACTCCGGCGGCCTGGCCGTAGACGATGCCGAAGGTGCCGCGGGGCGCGCCCACGGCCTCGGCCGCCGACTGCAGCACCTCGAACGAGCGCTTGGAGGTGAGCAGGTGCGATCCGTGCGCCTTCACGATCACGGGCGAGCCGGCCGCGATCGCCGAGGCGACGTCGCCGCCGAGCACCGAGAAGGCGAAGGGGAAGTTGCTCGAGCCGAACACGGCGACCGGGCCGATCGACACCAGCATGCGACGCACATCCGGGCCCGGACCGAGCGGTGTGTCGCCCGCGTGGTCGATCGCGGCCTCGACGAAGCCGCCCTCGCGCACCGCCTCGGCGAACAGCCGGAACTGGAAGGCGCTGCGGCCCGATTCGCCCGTGAGGCGGGCGACACCGAGTCCGGTTTCGGCGTCGGCGGTGGCCACGAGCTCGTCGCGGGCGGCTTCGACGGCATCCGCCATGGCGTCGAGCAACTGGGCGCGGAACTCACGGCCGCGGCTCTGCAGCTCGTGCGCTGCGGTGGCGGCCCGGCCGGCGAGGGCGTCGACGCCCGCGGGCGTGGTGGGCTCGATCGTGGTGGCAGCGCTAACACCCGTGCGCGGATCGGTGGTCTTCAACATTGTGCGTCCTTTGGGAGTGGGGCTTCGAGGGGGTGAGAGAAGAAGGGGAGGTCAGGCGCTCTCGCGCGCCACGACCGAGAAGCCGAGATCCACCTCGGCGGTCTCGGCGGAGGTGTGGTTCATCCGGGCCAGCAGCAGCTCGCCGGCGACGGTGCCGATCTGGCGGTTGGGCACCGCGACCGTGGTGAGGGTCGGCACCAGGTGCCGGCCGATCTCGAAGTCGCCGAAGCCGGTGATCGCCAGGTCGTCGGGCACCCGGATGCCGCGGCGCGTGCACTCGAGCAGCGCACCGGCCGCGAACACGTCGCTGGCGAACATCAGCACGTCGGTCTCGGGGTGCAGCTTCAGCGTCTCGTCGAGCAGGCGCCGGCCGGTCTCGTAGTCGACGGTCGAGGTGCCGGAGTCGACCACGCGCACGGTCTCGCCGGGGAACAGCTCGGGCACGGCCTCCTCGAAGCTCGCGCGACGGGCGGCGGCACGGAAGTCGCCGCGCTGCAGCGATCCGGCGAACGTCGGATGCCGGTACCCGCGCTCGTGGGCAAACTCCACGATCGCGCGGATCGCGTCGCGGTTCGAGAAGCCGACCAGGCTGTCGATCGGGTCGTCGGTGAGATCCCAGGCCTCGATCACGGGCACCTTCGACTCGCGCAGAAGGTGCGTGGTGTTGGCCGAGTGCTCGGTGCCGACGATGAAGATGCCGTCGGGGCGCCGGCCGAGGAAGGCCCGCACGAGCTCCTCCTCGTGAGCGGGGCGGTAACTGGTGGAGCCGATGAACAGCTGGTAGCCCGCGGGGGCGAGGATCTCTTCCAGGCCGTGCAGAGCATCCGCGAACACCGAGGCCGAGATGGCGGGGATGATGGCGGCCACCGTCATGCTGCGGTTGGAGGCGAGGTTCGAGGCGGCGAGGTTCGGCACGTACCCGGTCTCGGCGATCGAGGCGCGCACACGCTCGAGTGTGAACTCGGAGACGAGGTCGGGGGTGCGGATGCTGCGCGAGACGGTCTGCGGCGAGACCTGCGCGTGCCGGGCGACGTCGTCGAGCGTGACGGTGTTGGTGGAGCGGCGCGACTGGCGCGCACCCGGGGCCTCGACCGCGGGCGCGATCAGCGACTCGGCGACCGCCACCCCGTCGCTGCTCACAAGAGCTGCCGCCTGGCGAGGTTCGCCATCAGCGCGCCGATCCCGAACTGCCACGGTTCGCACCTCTCGCTCTGCTCGACCTGATTGACCAGACTACCCAGTCGGGCGGAGGAGATCCGCACGATGTCGCCGGTCTTGTGGGTGAAGCCGCGTTCGGGCTCGTCGCGGTCGACGATCGGCGCGAACATCGTGCCGAGCATCAGCACCGCGCCGTCCGGATACTGGTGGTGCGAGCCGAGCAGCTGCCCGACGAGCTCGAGCGGATCGCGGCTGATCTGCGCCATCTCCGAGCTGCCGTCGAGGCGGAAGCCGTCGTCGCCGGTGATCTCGAGGGTCACGGTCATGCTGCGCACGGCGTCGAGGTCGAACCCGTCGTCGAAGAGACGGATGAGGGGGCCGAGCGCGCAGGAGGCGTTGTTGTCCTTGGCCTTGGGCAGCAGCAGCGCCGAACGGCCCTCGACGTCGCGCAGGTTCACGTCGTTGCCGAGGGTCGCGCCCACGATCCGCCCGGCGGAGTCGACGATCAGCGCCACCTCGGGCTCGGGGTTGTTCCACTGCGAGGTGCTGAGCACGCCCACCTGAACAGCGGTGCCCATGGCCGAGAGGCTCGGGCCCTTGGTGAAGATCTCGGCGTCGGGGCCGATGCCCACCTCGAGGTACTGGCTCCACAGGCCCTCCCCCACGAGGTACTCCTTGAGCGCGATGGCGGCCTCGGATCCGGGGCGCACCTCGCGCAGATCGGTGCCGATCTCGGCCAGGATGCTCTCCCGCATCCGGGCGGCGGCCTCGGCGTCGCCACGCACCCGCTCCTCGATCACGCGCTCGATCATCGAGACGGCGAAGGTGACGCCGGCGGCCTTCAGCACCTGGAGGTCGACGGGGGCGAGCAGCCACGGCTGCGACCGGTCGCGGGTGGCCGTAGTCGTATTGGCGTAGATCTCGTCGAAGCCGCCGAGCCGTGCGCCGTCGCGGGCGGCCTCGCGGGCGGCGACGGCCGGCTGCGCCTGCTCGGTGAGCGCGCTCACGGTGGCGAACCGGTGGCTCAGGTCGAACACGCCCTCGTTGGTCACGAGCACGGGCGAGGGTCCGTGCGCCTCGGGCAGCCACACCCGCCCCACGAGCGTGCCCGCGTATCCGTCGCCCGGCAGCGCCTCGGTGGCGGTGCCCGCCCAGGGAGTGGTGGGGGTGGTGCTGGTCATCGGGACTCCTACGGTCGGTGGGGGTGCGGGCGGAAGTGAGGCTAGCGGCGGTGGAAGACGCCCGCGCGCTTCTCGGCGAAGGCGGCTCGGCCCTCGGCAGCGTCGTCGGTGGCGAAGGTCACCGTCTGCAGGTCGCGCTCGTAGGCGATCGCCGCATCCTGGGGGAGGTTGAACGCGGCACGGAGGTTGGCCTTGGCCGTCTCCGCCGCGATCGGCGGCCGGGCGGCGATGGTGCGGCCGAGCTCCTGCGCCCGGGCCACGAGGCCCTCGGGTTCGACGAGTTCGGAGACGAGGCTCCAGCCGAGCGCGGTCTGCGCGCTGATCGGGTCGCCGGTCATGATCATCAGCGCCGCGTTGCTCGCCCCGATCGAGTGGGCGAGGAAGGTGCTCATGCCGCCGCCGCCGATCCAGCCGAGCTTGATCTCGGGCGCCGCGAAGCTCGCGGTCGTCGAGGCGAGGCGGATGTCGCAGATCATCGCGGTCTCGAGCCCGCCGCCGAAGGCGTAGCCGTTCACCGCGGCGATCAGCGGCTTGCGCAGCTCCCGCAGGGCGTCGCAGTAGTCGACACGATTGCGGAAGTCCCACGGCGTCGCGTACTTGTCGAGCGAGCGGATGTCGGAGCCCGCGCAGAACGCCCGCTCGCCCGCGCCGGTCAGAACCACAGCGCGCACGTCGTCGCTGTCATTGGCCCATTCCGCGGCCTCGACCAGCGCATCCGACATCTCCTGCGTGACGGAGTTGAGCTTCTGCGGCCGGTTGAGCGTGATGGTGAGCACGCGCTCGTCGAGCTCGAGCAGGATGTCGCCGGTGGCGAGCACGGGCAGTGGGGCGGATTCGCTGGTCATCTCAGACCCTTTCGGCGGTGCTGCGGGTGGGGACGGAGGCATCGGCGGCGGCGTGGCCGTCGATGGGTGCGGCCGCGAAGGCCTCGTTCAGGCGGCGGATGCCCGGCTCGATGCCGAGCTCACCGGTCACGATCTCGCGCACGATCGCCGAGGCCGCGGTCTGGAACGGGATGTAGCCCGCGAAGCGCGGCCGCACCCAGGAGTCGTCGAGGGTGGCGAGCGTCGAGCGGTAGAAGTCCGCGCTGTCGCGGTTCACCTCGGCGTCGAGCCAGGCCGCGCGGTTCGAGGGCTGCCCGGCGTGCTGCGGGATGAAACCGCGCTGCGTCTGCGGATCCATCAGGTGACGGATGTGCGCCACGAGTTCGGGAGTCACCTCGGTGTGTGCGCTCACGGCGAGGCCGGTGCCGCCGATGGTCGACCCGTGACGGCCGCCGGGCACCGCCACCGGGGCATCCGCGAATCGTATGCTCGGCGAGGAATACGTGACGTACCCGTAGACGAGCGGGCAGTAGGCGATGTCGCCGGCGGTGCTCATGCGCTCGAGCAGCCCGATGGGGTTGAGCCCGGAGGTACCTTCCGGCACGCGCTCTCCGATCCCCCGCATGACCTCGAGCGCGCGCGCGGCGGTCTCGTCGGTGACGATCGGGCCGTCGGCCGGATGCTGGGCGGGGGCTTCGCCGAAGGCGACACAGAGCGAGGCGAAGGTGAGGAAGGCGTGGGGGCCGGCCAGGGAGAGGGCCACGGGGGCCGAGCGGGCGAGGTCGGCGACCTCGGCCCAGGTGGCGGGCGGTGTCCCGAGCAGGCGGGAGTCGTGCACGGCCACCTGAGCGGCGGCGTCGAGCGGCACCGCCCACTGGTAACCGTCGACGGAGTAGGAGTCGAACGAGGGGCCGACCGCCTGGTGCGACCAGCGCTCGATGTCGGCCGCGCCGACCACGGCATCCAGCGGTTGCAGCGAGCCGTGCTCGAGCGCCTCGCCGAGGTGCGGGTGGTCGAGCACGATCAGCTCGTAGTTCTGCGCCAGGTCGTCGATGGGGTGCGACTCGAAGCCCTCGAGCGGATGCGCGCTCCACTCCAGGTCGAGATCGCCGGCCTCCCGGGCCTCGGCCGCGGCCGCCTCGAGCGCGTCGCGGCCACGCGGGTGGTCCCAGGTGATGCCGCGCAGAGTCATGCGGGTTCTCGCACCGAAGCGGGCTCCGAGGCGGGCTCCGCCGACTCCGACGCCAGCACGCCGGCGGCCAGCAGCGAGTCGATGCGCGCCGCGTCCAGCCCCAGCTCGGCCACGATCTCGCGCGTGTGCTGGCCGGTCAGCGGCGCCCCGCGGTCGATACGCGCGGGCGTCTCCGAGAGCTTGTACGGGAATCCGGGGGTCTTCACGAGCCCCTCGGTGGGGTGCTCGTACTCGATGAAGGTGCCGTTGTGCGCGATCTGCTCGTCGTCGACGAGGTCTTGGTAGTCGTACACGGGACCTGCCCAGATGCCGGCCGCCGAGAAGGCCTCGAGCCAGTGCTCCGACGACTCGGTGGCGAGCCGCGCCGCGGTGCGCGAGAAGATCTCGTCGCGATGCGTCCAGCTGTCGGTCTCGGTGTCGAGCCCGGCGAAGAACGGATCGCCGATCACCTCGCCGAGCGCGTGCAGCTCGGGCATCGCAAGCGCGATGTAGCCGTCGGCCGTGGCGAAGGCGCCGTACGGGGCACGGATGTAGACATGCGCGTGCGGTTCGGCGCTGCGCTTCTGCGCCACCCCGCCGACGGTGAACACCGAGAGCTCCTGCATCTGCAGCGTGGTGATGGCATCGAGCATGTTCACCGACACGAGCTGCCCCTGGCCGGTGCGCTCCCGGTGGAAAAGCGCGGCGAGCACGCCCTCGAAGGCGGTGGAGGCCGTGATGGCGTCGACCAGGTACTGCCCGGCCGGGGTAGGCGGATGCCCCGCGCTGCCGGCCGAGAGCATGGCGCCGCTCATCGCCTGCAGCAGCAGGTCTTGCCCCGGACGGTTGCGGTAGGGGCCGTCTTCGCCGTAGCCCGAGATCGACACGTAGACGATCGACGGGTTGATCGCCTTCAGCGTCTCGTAGTCGACGCCGAGCCGGGCGGCGACGCCGGGCCGGTAGTTCTGCAGGAAGACGTCGGCCGTCTTCACGAGCTCGTACAGGATCTCCTTGCCGTCGGGCGACTTGAGGTCGACCCCGATGGAGCGCTTGTTGCGGTTCAGCGAGAGGAACGAGACGTTGATGCGATTGCCCGTGGCGCCGCCCGCCGCCGCGTGCCGCTGCCACTCGCCGGTGGTCGGCTCGACCTTGATCACGTCGGCCCCGAGGTCGCCGAGACGCTGCGCGGCGAAGGGACCGGCCATGGCGATCGAGCAGTCGAGCACCCGGATGCCGGAGAGCACTTCGGGAGCCGAGTCTGCGGCGGTGGATTCAGTCATGGTGGGTTCCTCGCGCTTCGTGGGCTGCGCATCCGCCCGTGGACTCCACGGCGTATGGCAGCGCTAACATCATGGTATCAGGGCCGTCCTGGATCGGCATCGCAGCATCCCTATTCGGGCTGACCGGCGATGGAGCGGATGGCGTCGCGCACCGCATCGACCTCGGCAGGGCCCTCGAGCACCCGGATGACCGTCGAGTACTCGCGGCGCTCGCCGTGCTCGAGGAAGGTCATCGAGCCGTCGTCGCGAGCCGCACCGTCGCCGCCCACGTGGTGGGTCGAGGGCTCCAGGCCCACGGCGTACTGGCCGGCGCGCAGGTTCTGCCACTCGAAGAAGTGCGGCATGCCCGCCGCGGTCCAGCTCACCTCGACGCCCCGGGCGCCGTCGGCGGCCAGCAGCGCCACGTGGTGACGGCCGTCCGCATCCGGCACCAGTTCGTGCTCGAACACCTGCTCGACGAAGCCCGTGATCGGTGCCGGCAGAATGCGGTACGAGACGCCCTGCTCGGCCGCCGAGTCGGAGGCCCAGAGCGTCTTGGCGATCGGCGCCACGAACTCGGTGC
Organism: Herbiconiux sp.; assembly: GCF_023264855.1. Taxonomy (GTDB): domain Bacteria; phylum Actinomycetota; class Actinomycetes; order Actinomycetales; family Microbacteriaceae; genus Herbiconiux. Next base: position 58,047 of record NZ_JAHFUW010000002.1, read on the forward strand.
CCTCGTCGACGAAGGGCCAGCCGATGTTCAGGTGGTAGAGGAACATGTGCGGCGTCGGCTCGAAGCCGAGGTTGTCGACAACGTCGTGCAGGCGGATCTCGCGCCCGTCGAAGTCGAGCTCGATCGTGCGGGTGAGCCGCAGGTGCTCGCCGAAGGAGGTGGCCTGGATCACCTCGCCGACCACCCGCAACACCGGAGTGCCCGACGGGTCGGCGGCCGGCACCTCGCGCGCCTCGAGCAGCTTCGCCGGGATGGCGGTCAGCCGGCCGTGCAAGCCGTGCGTCACCGACTGCTTGGGCGGGTAGCCGTAGCGCGTGGCGTCGACCTCGCCGCCGAAGAGCGTGTGGTCGAGGCCGCCGCTGACCAGCAACCCGTCGAGAGCACGGAGCCACGAGAGCCCGCCCTCGTCGCTGTGCTCGTGCAGGCCCGGGTGCCGGAAGCCGTTGCCCGAGCGCCAGCCGAACGGCACGCCGCGCAGCGAGGCGGAGCCGAGGTCGAAGGCCCGGTCGACGAGCACTTCGAGTTCGAGACCGGCCGCGGTGCGCAGCTGCAGGGCGCGAACACCCCTCTCCACTCCGTCGTCGAGCACGACCGAGCGGATGCCCGCCACAGCCGACAGGTCGCCGGTGCGCCGTTCGAGGTCGAGCCGCGAGAGCTCGGTGCCGAAGATGTTCACAGGGCCATCCCTCTTTCGTGTGTTGCCGTCATTTCATGACCCAGCCGCCGTCGACGTTGATGGTCTGACCCGTCACGAACGACGAGTCGGGGCCCACCAGGAACGACACGACCGCGGCGAGCTCGGCATCCGTGCCCCGGCGCTTGATGGCCTGGTGCTCGATGACGTGCGCCGAGTACTCGGCGGCGTCGCCCTGGATCTCCTCGGCCTTCGTGGGGAAGGCGCCAGGAGCCACCGCGTTCACGCGCACCCCGAACTCGCCGAGCTCGCGGGCAAGGGCACGGGTGAGCGCCACCGCGGCGCCCTTGGTGGAGACGTAGCTGGCCAGGTTCGACCAGCCGCCGTTCCAGGTGATCGAGCCGACGTTGACGATCGCCCCGGAGCGGCGCGCGACCATGCCGCGCGCCGCCACCTGGGCCGCGTAGAAGTAGCCCCGCTGGTTCACGGTGACGACGTCGTCGTACTCCGAGAGGGGGATCTCGAGGAACGGCGTGCTCGGGTAGATCGCGGCGTTGTTCACGAGCGCCTCGACCGGGCCGAACTCCGCCTCCGTGGTGCTGATCGCCGCCTCGATGGCCGAGGCGTCGCGCAGGTCGACCTCGAGCATCCGTGCGCCGGCCCCGGCGGCCTCCACCAACGCCACCGTCTCGGCGAGCTCGACGCTCGGCCGCCCCAGCGCCCCGATGGCGAACCCGTCGGCCGCCAGCCGCAGGGCGGTCGCCCGCCCGAGCGCCCCGCCGGCCCCCGTGATCACCGCTACTTTGTCGTGCACCACTGAATTCTCCGTTCGATCCTTGCCTGGAATGCCGTTCCCCGATGCCTCAGATCGTGTACTTCTTGAGGATATCCGTGACGAACTGCTTGGCCCGGGGGATGTCGCTCTCGTCGAGGTGCTCGATGATCAGCGGCGCGTTCGGGCTCTGCTCGGAGAGGCGCTGCAGGTACAGCTCGTAGTCGAGCGAGCCGAGACCCGCAGCCGGCAGCTCGATCTCGCCGACACCGCGGAAGGTGTGCGAGGCCAGCGCGTCGTCGTCGCCGATGTCGGCGTGCTTCTCGCTCTTGTCGTCGCCCGCGCGCTTGACGTCTTTGGCGTGGGCCACTCGCACGCGGTCGCCGAGGGTGTCGAAGACCTCGTTGAGCACGAGCGCCTGGTCGTCGATGTTGGTGGCGTCGAAGTAGTTCGTCGGGTCCATCAGCAGCTCGAGGCCGGGGGTGCGGATGTCGTTGAACACGCGCACGGTCTCGCGCACCGAGCCGATGACGTTGTTCACGTAGGTCTCGAGCAGGAAGGTGGCGCCGTGGTCGTAGGCCTCCTGGGCCAGCTCGGCGAGCACGGTGCGCACCTGGTCGTAGGCGTCTTCGGAGCGGTTGTGCGGGTCGTGGTCCCACTCGCTCTCGGGGTTGAAGGTGCCCGACTCGGAGATGACGTACTTGCTGCCGAAGTTGCGGGCGTTGCGGATGATCTCCTTGAGGTACGCCACGTTGGCGGCGCGGTGCTCGGGGTCGGGGTGCACGATGTTGGTGTAACCCGAGATGGCCGAGATCGGCAGGTCGTGGTCGCGGAAGGTGTCGCTGACCAGCTTCGCCTTCTCCTTGGTGATCTGGCCCGCGCTCAGGTCGAGATCTTTGAAGTGCAGGTCGAGCTGCACCGTGTTGAAGCCCTGCGCGCGGATCTTCTCGGCGGTAGTTTTGAGGTCGTAGGGGTAGTAGGCGGTGAAGATGCCCAGCTGGATCATGGCGTCATTGCTCCTTGTGTGATTCCGGTGGTGGGGTTGTGCGAAGTAGGGGTACGGATGCTCGTGCGAGGCGGGTGGGCCCCGCCGGGTTCGGAGTGGTCGGGTCTAGAGGGGGAACTCGTCGAGCCGAACCGGGCGCTTCTCGGCGATCGAGCGGTAGCCCGCCTCGATCAGCGCCATGGTCTTGACGTTGTCGGCGACCGAGAGCTCGGGCGCGGTGGCGGTGTCGACCGCGTACTGCACCTGCTCCATCACGCCGATGAACGCGTGCGGGAACCAGTGTGTGTCCCAGCTCGGCTGCACCCACTGGCCGCCGGTGGTGAGCTTGGAGGCGTAGCGGATGGTGGAGGGTTCGCCGGTGGGCCAGCCGATGGTGCCGTTGGCCACGCCCGCGGTGCCCTCGACGCGCCACTTGATGAAGAAGTCGTCGTCGTAGCCCTCCTCGCAGGGGCCGCCCCAGACATCCTCGACGCTGAGCGCCAGGACGTTCCCCGGGAAGCGCAGCGTGGAGACGACGATGCCGTCTTCGTGCTCGAACGTGGTGCGCGGGTCTTCGCGCACCACCGTGGTGATCTCGCTCGGGTCGCCGAAGAGGTACCGCAGCGCATCCAGGTGGTGCACGCTCATGTTCGCAAGGGTCAGCCGGTCGTAGCCCTCGAGGAAGCCCTGCCAGTGCGGCACGGCGTGCATGTCGATCTGCGCGAACACGGGGTCACCCAGGGCGCCGGCGTCGAGCAGCTGCTTGAGCACCCGGATCGACTGGTCGAAGCGCATGTTCTGGTTGACCGAGAGGATCTTCCCTGCCGCAGCGGCCTCGTCGCGCAGCGCGATCGCTTCGTCGAGGTCGAGCGCGAGCGGCTTCTGGGCCAGCACCGCCTTGATGTGCGGCTGGGCCAGCGCGGCACGGATGAGCGCCGGTTGCAGGTCGGGCGGATACGCGATGTCGAGGATCTCGATGGCGGGATCGGCGATCAGCTGCTCGGGCGTCTCGTGCACGGTCGCGATGTCGTAGCGATCGGCCACCGCCTGAGCGTTGGCTTTGGTGCGGGAGGCGATGGCCACGACCGGGAACCCGGCCAGCTGGTACGCGGCGAGGTGCTGGTCGGCCATGATGGCGCCGGCGCCGATGCAGCCGATGCGGTGGCTGCGGCTGCGGATGTCGACATCCGGGGCGAGAGCATCCGGCGCGAGGGCATCGGGTGTGAGGGTCACATCATCTCCTTATCGCGTCGTTGCGACGGTTCGATCACACTAACGAAGTGTGTGTGATAGCGCTACTGGCAGCGCTGCCATTGCCACGGTAGTGTCGCTCCTGCGTTTCGTCAACAGTTCGTTTCAAAGGAGAAATCATGCGATCACCCCACGGCCGCCGCATCCGCAAGGCCCTCGCTCTCACGGCCGGGGCCACGCTCCTGGCGTCGCTGGCCGCCTGCAGCACGGGTGGCGCGGGAAGCACCGATGCCGCCGGAGACGCGGCCGGCGGCGACTGCAACGTGGGCATCTCGATGCCCACCCGCTCGCTCGAACGCTGGATCAACGACGGCGAGGGCCTGCAGAAGCTGCTGCAGGATCAGGGCTGCACCACCGACCTGCAGTACGCCGACAACAAGACCGACCAGCAGATCTCGCAGCTGCAGAACCAGATCGCGGGCGGCGCGAAGATCCTCGTCATCACCGCCATCGACGGCGAGACGCTCGGCCCGGTGCTCGCCGAGGCCCAGAAGCAGGACGTGACGGTGATCGCCTACGACCGCCTGATCAACAACAGCGACGCCGTCGACTACCACACGGGCTTCGACAACGAGAAGGTCGGCGAGCTGCAGGCGACCTACATCGTCGACAGCCTAGGGCTCGAAGACGGCAAGGGGCCGTTCACCTTCGAACCCTTCGCCGGCAGCCCCGACGACAACAACGCCCGCTACTTCTTCTCGGGGGCGTGGGACGTGCTGCTGCCCTACGTCGCGAACGGCCAGCTGGTCGTGCCCTCGGGCAAGGCGCCGGCCTCGAACGACGACTGGGCTTCGATCGGCATCCTGGGCTGGGGTTCGGATGACGCCCAGGCTGAGATGGAGAACCGCCTGTCGTCGTTCTACACCGGCGGCGAGAAGGTCGACGTGGTGCTCTCGCCCAACGACAGCCTCGCGCTCGGCATCGAGGCCGCCCTCAAGGGCGCCGGTTACTCGGCGGGCGAGGGCTGGCCGATCGTGACGGGCCAGGATGCCGACAAGGCGAACGTGAAGGCCATCCTGAGCGGCGAGCAGGCGATGACGGCCTGGAAGGACACCCGGGTGCTGCGCGAGCGCACCGCCGAGATGATCGCCTCGATCGTGGCCGGCACCGAGGTGGAGACCACCACCGAGTTCGACAACGGCGCCACCACGGTGAAGTCGTACCAGCTCGACCCCGAGGTCGTGGTGAAGGACGACGTGCAGTCCAAGCTCGTCGACTCCGGCTTCGTGAGCGCCGCCGACGTCGGCCTGTAGGCGGGCGAGGCGTCCGGTCACGCCTCGGGAACGATCTGTCGCGAATCTGGCAGCGCTACTGGTAGCGCTGCCATTTTTGCGCTAGTGTCCCGAATCACACCCGTTGCGCACTACCTGTCCCTTGCACCGTTGCACGACCGGACACGCAGGCGCCGACATCGTGACCCACCGATTTCAAGGGAGAAATCATGCAAGGAACACAGCACACCCGTCGCCTCGTCAAGGCATCGGCCGTTCTGGCCGGCGCCTCGGCACTCGCCCTGCTCGCCGGCTGCACCAGCGCTCCGGCCGAGAACGGCGGAGCCGGCTCCACCGACGCCGGCGGTGACGGCAAGTTCGTGATCGGCTTCGAGCAGCCCCTCGGCGGACAGGCCTGGCGCGAGATGGGCCTGGCCTCGCTGCAGGCCCTGGCCAACAGCCCGGAGTACAAGGACAAGGTCGAGCTCAAGATCGTCCGCACCAACGACAACGACGCCGCCCAGCAGAACGCGGCCATGCAGAACCTCATCGCCGACGGCGTCGACCTCATCCTCTTCGACCCGGCCTCCTCCTCCGGCGCCGACGCCGCCATCACCCAGGCTGCGGCCCAGGGCATCCCGGTCATCGCCAACGGCGGCCCCTACGACAACCCCGACGTCTACGTGGTCTCCACCGACTGGGGCAGCGCCGGCACCATCGGCGCCGACTGGCTGCTGAAGAGCCTCGGCACCGACAAGAACATCGCCGTGCTCGAAGGCCTGGCCGGCGTGCCGCTGAACGAGGGCACGATGCCCGGCGTGATCGAGACGCTCGAGGGCGGCGGCGCCACGGTCGTCGCGCAAGACACCAACGGCTGGAACGAGGCCACCGCCCAGGAGGCGATGAGCACCATCCTGCGATCGAACCCGGATGTCGGCGGCGTCTACTCCTTCCTCACCGGCGGTCAGGGCATCCCCGAGGCCTTCAAGGCCGCCGGGCTCCCCTTCGTTCCGGTGGTCGGTGGATCCGGCTACAACGGCGAGGCCTGCACGCTCGAGAAGTACGCCCCCGAGGGCCTGACCGGCGACATGGTGTTCGGCCAGCCCGCCATCTACGCCAAGGGCCTCGAGCAGGCCGTCGCACTCCTGGAGGGCGAGAAGATCGAGCAGGAGCAGTACTTCCCGCCGCTGGAGATCACCGAGGAGAACGCGGGCGACTACTGCCTCGACGACAAGCCGGCCAACTTCCAGCTCGGCTACGACTTCCCGGGGCTCGACCTGACCCTCGACCAGGTCATGGAGTACTACTCGGGCTCGTAGTCCCGCCTCCGGCACGGGTGCTGCGGATCGCCTCGCGGCCGCGGCACCCGTGCCTTCCCTCCCGCTTTCTCGACCTCCCCTCGAAACGGAGCATCCGTGTCCGACCCCACCGCGCCCGGCCCCGCGCCTGCCACCACCGCGGCGCCCCTGCTGGCCGCCACCGACCTGGTGAAGAGCTACGGCCCCGTCAAGGCCGTGCAGGGCGTCACCTTCCACTGCAACCCGGGTGAAGTGCTCGCCCTGGTGGGCGAGAACGGCGCCGGCAAGAGCACCGTCGCCAAGATGCTGGCGGGAGCCGTGACCCCCACCTCCGGCAGCATCACCGTGGCGGGCGAACCGCTCGCCTCGGGCAGCGTGAAGCAGTCGCGCCTCTCCGGCGTGCGCTGCGCCTTTCAAGAGCTCGCCCTGGTGCCCGACTGGACCGTGGCCGAGAACCTCTCCCTCCCCGACGGCGCGCCCCTTCGCGGCTTCTCGCAGAAGAAGTCGGTGGCCAAGGCCAAGCAGCTGCTGGAAGCACTGCACCTGCCGCAGATCGACCCGCGCGCGGCCGTCGACACCCTCTCTCTCGCCGACCGGCAGCTGGTCGAGATCGCCCGCGCCCTGGCCGGCGACCCGAAGCTGCTCATCCTCGATGAGGCCTCCTCCGCCCTCACGCCGCCCGGTGTCGCCTGGCTGTTCGCGCGCATCCGCGAGCTCACCGCCCGCGGCGGCAGCGTGATCTACGTCTCGCACCGCCTCGGCGAGATCGCCGAGATCGCCGACCGCGGCACCGTGCTCCGCGACGGCAAGGTCGCCGGCGAGTTCGTGCGCGGCGGCTGGACCGACGACGAACTCATCTCGATGATGGCCGGCCGCGAGGCCGAGCGTTTCTTCCCCTCTCCCCCGCCTAGAACGACGGATGCTGTGGCGCTGTCGGTCGAGAACCTGCGGGCCGAAGGCCTGCACGGCATCGACCTCTCGCTCGGCGCCGGCGAGATCCTCGGCATCGGCGGTCTGCAGGGCCACGGCCAGGCCGAGCTGCTGCGCGCCCTGTTCGGCGCGAGCCCGGCGCAGGCCGACTCGTGGACCGTGGGCGGGCGCCGCATCCGCCGCACCACCCCGGTGCGCGCGGTCGCCAACGGCCTCGGCTACGTTCCCGAAGACCGCAAGCGCGAGGGCCTCGCCCTCGAGATGAGCGTCGGCGAGAACCTGCTGGCACCCTGGTACCGGGCCTACCAGCTCGGCGGGCGACCCCGTCTCTCCCGGGAACGCGGCTGGATCGACGGCATCCTGAACGCCCTGTCGGTTCGTACCCGCGGGCCGAACGAGCTGGCCGGGTCGCTCTCCGGCGGCAACCAGCAGAAGCTCGTGTTCGGGCGCTGGATGAACCGCGACCGCACGGTCATCCTGCTGCACGACCCCACCCGCGGCATCGATGTGCGGGCGAAGCAGGAGCTCTACGGCGCGATCGTCGACCTCGCGAAGCAGGGCGTCGGCATCCTCTGGTTCTCGACCGAGGTCGAAGAGCTCGTGCACGTGTGCCACCGCGTGGTGGTGCTCTACCAGGGGCAGGTGGCCGACGAGCTGATCGACCACCGGCTCACCGCCGACAACGTGGTGGGCGCCGCGGTGGGTGCCACCGGCAGTCTGGCCGCGCAGACCGCGGCCGCGGCATCCGGGGCCCCCATCTCCTCACCCCCGAACTCGAACGTCGCACAGGAAGGGCTCGTCCGATGAGCGCCATCTCCCCCGCCCCCTCGTTCGCCACGCGGTGGTGGAACGGCACCGGCGTGGTGCGGTTGCGCCGCGAGGGCGCCGTGGCCCCGATCGGCGCCTTCGTGGTGTTCTTCGTGGTCTACGTGATCATCAACCCGGCGCTGCTCACGCGGTTCCAGCTGCAGACCGCGGCGAACCTCGTGGTGCCGCTCGCGCTGGTGGCGCTCGGCCAGCTGATCATCGTGCTGGTGGGCGGCATCGACATCTCCATCGGCGCCATCATGAGCCTGTGCAACGTGGTGTTCGCGGTGCAGCTGGAGACGATGCCGGTGCCGGTCGCCATCCTGCTCTCGATGGGGGTGGGCCTCGCGTGCGGCCTGTTCAACGGGCTGCTCGTGGCCTACGGCGGATTGCCGGCCATCGCGGTGACGCTGGCCAGCGCCTTCATCTTCGGTTCGCTCGCCCGTGAGGTGCTCGACCGGCCGGGCGGCGGGGTCACGAAGGAGATCTACCTGGCGACCAGCGGCGAGCTGCTGCCGTTCGTGCCCGTGGCGCTGGTGTGGCTGGCCGTCGTGGCGGTGCTGCTCTGGCTGCTGCTGCAGCGCACGGCGCTCGGCCGGCACATCTACGGCGTCGGCTCGAACATGGAGAGCGTGCGGGCCGCGGGCCTGAACGCACGGCTCACCAAGCTGCTGGCCTTCGGGCTGGCCGGCGTCATCACCTCGTTCGGAGCGATGATGCTCGCCGCCTCGACGGTCACCGGGGATCCCCGATCGGGCGACCCGTACCTGCTGTCCTCGATCGCGGCCGTGGCTCTGGCCGGCGCGGCCTTCACCGGCGGGCGCGGCTCGATCATCGGCACCATCCTGGCCGCCTGCACCCTGGGCCTGATCGGCAACCTGCTGTTCTTCGCCGGCGTCAACTCCTACTGGCAGTACGTCATCAGCGCACTCATCATCGTGGCGGTCGTGGGCATCCCGGTCGTCTGGAAACGGATCGCCTTCGCAGCGAGAGGGGCACGCTCATGACCACGCCCGGAACATCCTCCGTCACCGGCACTCCCGAGACCGTGGGCACGCCCGCGTCGACCGGGCCGCTCGGCACCGCGCCGGGTCTGGACACCGGCGGGCCGGCCGACGGATCGGCTTCGCCCTCACCCGACTCCTCGTCGCCCGAGTCGCCCCGCGGCTCGCACGCCTCGTTCCTGTCGCGGGTGCCGCGCGCCGTCTGGCCGCTCGTGGCCTTCGTGGTGCTGTTCGCGGTGGGCGGCTTGATCCGGCCGAACCTCGTGACGATCGACTCGCTGATCGGCACGGCGACCTTCGCGATCATCCTCTCGATCGCCTCGTACGGGCAGACGATCGCGGTGATCCAGGCGGGCATCGACCTGTCGGTGCCGAACACGATCGGCTTCTCGGCGCTGGCCTTCTTGACGCTCGTGGGGCCGCTCGGCCCGGTCGGCGCCTTCGTGGCCGCCCTGGCCGCCGGTGCCCTGATCGGCTTCTTCAACGGGGCCGTGATCGCGAAGCTCGGGCTCACGCCGATCGTCACGACGATCGCCATGAACGGGTTGTTGTTCGGCGTCATCCTGCTCGCGTTCAACTTCTCGGAGCTGACGGTGACGCCCGACTTCGTGATCGCGATCACCTCGGCGAAGATCTCGCTGCTCGGAATCACGATGCCCGCGGTGCTGCCGCTCGGTCTCGCGCTGATGCTCGTGCTGCAGTTGGTGCTCTCGTTCACCGGCTGGGGACGCTCGCTGTTCGTAGTGGGCGCCGCAGCCGAGACGGCTCGCCTCGCAGGGCTGCCGGTCGACCGCATCCGCATCACCGGCTACATGCTGAGTGGTGTGCTGGCGGCCTTCGCCGGCATCGTGATCGTGGGCTACTACCAGCAGGCCTCGGCCACCATGGGCGCAAGCTACCTGCTCGCCTCGGTAGCCGCGGTCGTGGTCGGTGGCGCGTCGATCTTCGGCGGCCGAGGCTCGGTCGTCGGCACCGTCGGCGGCGCGCTCGTGCTCGGCCAGGTGTCGACGCTCGTGACCGTGCTCAACCTCGGCGCGAACATCCAGCAGCTCATCTACGGAGCGATCATCCTGATCGTCATCTCCCTGTACGGCCGCCGCCGCGCCGCGTAGCCCGCGCAGCCCACCCCCGAATCCCGCTACAGCGGCGGTCAGCATCCCACGCCTGTGACGAGATCACGATGCGAGCTGTCTCGTATCGTTCGGAGGATTTCAATACTCGAAGACGAGGCGAGCGAGGATTTTGCCGGAGAGCACCTCCGAGATGGCGTCGTTGACCTGATCCAGGGTCCTGCCTTCCGCGATGATCTTGGTGCGTCCCGCAGCGTGGAGGGCGAAGACCTCGGCGAGGTCCTGACGGGTGCCCACGATGGAGCCGATGATCGAGATTCCTTTGAGGACGGTTTCGAAGATGGAGATGCTCATCTGCTGTTCAGCGGGAAGGGCGACGCAGATCAGCCGGCCCCCGCGATTCAGTGACGCGAACGCCTGCTCGAATACCCGCGGGGAGGCCGCGAGGACGACGGCGACGTCTGCTCCACCGACGGCCTTGATCGCGTCGACCGGGTCGACCTCGGCAGCGTTGACGAGGTGGTCGGCACCGAGGTCGCGGGCGAGGTCGAGCTTGGGGTTCTCGATGTCCACGGCGATCACCGTTCCGCCCAGGATGCGGGCGTACTGAACCGCGAGATGCCCGAGGCCGCCGATGCCGAACACCGCGACACGTTCGCTCGGTACGATTCGGGCGACCTTGAGCGCTTTGTAAGTCGTCACTCCCGCGCAGGTCAAGGGTGCGGCGTCCAACGAGGTGATGCCGTCGGGCACAGGCACGACGAAGCGACCACTCGCGACGGCGTATTCGGCGAAGGCGCCGTCGATGGAATAGCCGCTGTTCTGCTGCTGTTCGCAGAGAGTCTCGCGGCCGTCGATGCAGTATCGGCATTCGCCGCACGCATAGCCGAGCCAGGGAATCGCGACGCGCTCCCCGATCGTACGGTCGGTGACTCCGTCACCGAGCTGCTCGATGATTCCGACGCCCTCGTGGCCGGGCACGAAGGGGATGGTGGGCTTCACGGGCCAGTCGCCGTGAGCGGCGTGGATATCGGTGTGACACAGCCCGCAGGTCTCCAGGCGCACCAACACCTGTCCGGGGCCGGGGGAAGGGACCTCCCGCTGACTGATCTCGAGCGGTGCGGTGAACGAGGTGACGACAGCGGCTTTCATGGGAGTCTTCCTTCGAATGGGCGCGGTGTGAGGATCTGGACGGGTGGCGACGGGCCGTCAGACAGGACGATTCCAGTACCACGCTCACGTCTTCGGGTCCTTAGTCCTTCGGGATGCCGCGTGCCGTCCTTGTTCATATCGAAGGGACTTCCGTGAGACGCCCACGTTCTTCCGCGGGGCCCTCGCGAATCGGCCACCGGTCGTGTCTTGGGACTTACGTCCTCTCCGAGGTCCATGCGGCGACCCAGACTGTGGCCACGCCCACCACCTGTCTCGAGAGGTACGCCCATGCGTCTTGCACGTGTCCCCCGCTGGATTCTCGGCACCAGCCTTGCGATCGGTGTCGTCGCCGTCTCCCTCGCAGCCGGGGCGAGTACGGCAGGAGCGGCTTCACCCGCGGGTGCGCTGTCCGCTGCCGGCAGCACCGAGGGACCTCAGTTCTACACGGGAGCGGTCGTCGATGTCACCGGCACCGTCAACGGCGATGTGTATGCGGCCGGACAGAGTGTGACCATCAGCGGTGACATCACCGGTGATGTGATCGCGGCAGCCCAGACCATCACGATCACCGGAACGGTCGACGGCGACGTGCGGCTCGCCGCTCAGAACGTCACGGTCAGCGGCGAAGTCACCCGAAGCGGCACCATCTTCGCTGCAGACATCGCCATCACGCCCTCGGGCGCCTTCGGTGACGACGTCGTCGGAAGCGCCGCCACGGCCACCGTCTCAGGTGACATCGGCCGCGACCTGCTGCTCAGTGTGGACCGACTCACCATCAGTGGTGCAGTTGGTGGCGATGTGTCGTACACCAGCGACAACGAGGCCCTGATCGATGAGGGTGCCGTCACCGGCACCGTCGAGCGCATCGAACCGCCCCGAACACCAGAACCATCCCCCTGGGCCGTCATCGGCGGCTGGTTCCTCGGACTGCTCTACGCACTCGTGGCCCTCAGCCTCATCACCCTCCTCGCTGGACTCCTTCTCCCCCGCTGGCTTCACCAGGTCACAGATCACCTGATCCCGTCGCCGTGGAAGGCCCTTCTGGTCGGGTTCATCGCTTCGATGACCGTTCCCGTCGCACTGTTGTTCCTGCTGGTGACAGTCGTCGGTGCGCCCCTGGCCCTGGCCGGCATCCTGATCTGGTCGGTGCTCACCCTCGCGAGCTTCGCTTACGGCGCGTACTACCTGGGCAGGGTCGTCCTGCGAGGCCATGGACAGCCTCTCGTGAAATCCCTGGTGGGCGGTGCGATCTTGATCGTCGCCCTGCACATCCCCTGGCTGAACATCCTCGTATGGCTGGCGATGGTGTTCTTCGGCCTCGGCGCTCAGCTGCTCGAGTTCCACCGACAGCGCCCCTGGAGCACCAAGACCCGCGAAGCCATCGGCGCACCAGTGGCGACCCGCCCTCCGGTTGCCACCTTATGACGAGGCTCCCATACAAGCCGCATCAATCCACCTCAACCAGGACAAGAGGTCCACTGTGAATTCGACTGCTCCGGCGACCACGCGGTTTGCTCGCGGCGCGCTTCTCGTCGTCACGATCTTCAACGCACTCTCGGCCCTCACCGGCGGTGCTGCCATCCTCACTGGCTGGCTGCGGATGCCGCAATCCTTGCTCGAGAGCAGTCCCTTCGATTCCTTCTTCTGGCCCGGGATCATTCTGGTGATCATCGTCGGCGGCACTCAGACGGTCGCCGCAGTGCTGCTTCTCCGGCGCTCGGGATCGTCACTGGCCTGGGCTGCCGTCGCGGGTTTCGGCATGACTATCTGGATCTTCGTCGAGACAGGCATCATCGCCGGGCTCTCCTGGCTCCAGGTGCTTTACTTCGCGACCGGAACGATCCAACTTGTTCTCGTCCTCGCACAGTTGGGCGTCGTGAAGCGGATCGTCACCGCGCGGGCGTAAGAACTCCGCTAGCGAGCTGATTCCCCCATTGTCGGGCTCTGCTTCGCTGCCCGGGTTCGAGACGATGGTTCTCCATGACGTAGAAGCTCATCGGTTCGGCAACCAGGTCGAGATGGGCGCTGTGCAGGATCCGCGCGATGTTGTGACCGGCAGATCCGATGAGAAGCCGGGGTCCGCGGATGCGTGTGTCGAAGACCGCCAGGCAGGTTCCAGCGGGGATGGACACTGAGCTGAGCCACTCCCGCATCCCGATCGAGTCGCTCTCACCGCGGTCCAGTTGCACGCCAGCGAACGTATCGAGGGCAATGAGTGCCGCCTGCGTGCGGCTTTCGATAGTGCTGAGCCGGTGGTTGTGAGTAGGAGCTCCAAGCACAAGGAGATCGACTTGCGGTAGTCCGCGCGCGTCGATGTCTTGATCAGGTTTCGACCTGTCTACACGCCGAGCAGAAACAGTACGTGGTAGACGACGTATGCCGGCCACACGACAGCTTGCAGCAGGCCGAGAATGACCGCCCAGAACGAGCCGTCCGAGGTGGAGATGAAGTATACCGCGGCTCCGATGTAGGCGAGAAGGAACACGAATCCCCAAGGCCCGTCCCGCACGACCACGCCCGCTCGTTCACGACTACCCATGATGCTCGCTCCTTCTGCCAGTGGTTCCCGGAGTGTCATTCGACCGCAGCGTTGTCGCCTGGCAAGGGTCCAAGGTCCATCGGAATGGACCTTGGACCCTAACGTGGCCAGTGCGGCGAGGGATGCTGATGCCAACCTTGGAGGAACACATGACAACGAGAACAGTGGTCGCCTGGGACGACTCAGTGGAGAGTCGCACCGCGCTGGTGTGGGCAACCGAACGCGCACGCCTTGCGGCGGCAGGGCAGGAACTCGTGCTGGTACGGGTGATCGACGAGATCAGCCTCATCCCCGGCACGACCATTGCTGCGGAAGAGTTCGATGCTGCGTCGACCGCTGTGGCCGAGGAAGCGGCCCGGATCGCCCGCGAGCTGCCGGCCGCCCGAGTGTCCAGCCAGGTGGTGATCGGTGATACGCTCGACACGTTGCGGCGGTACACCGATCCGACGACCCTGCTCGTGGTCGGCACCGAGGCGCGCACCCACCCGCACTTCCGGTTCACCTGGTCGATCGGCGCCCGACTCGCGGCCACCGCTCTGGGCCCGGTCGCGATCATCCCCCGTCACGTCACCGGTACCCGCTCGGGCATCGTCGTCGGCGTCGACGGATCAGAGACCTCAACCCGCGCCGCACTGTTCGCCGCGGAAGAGGCGTCACTGCAGTCGGTGCCGCTGCATATCATCCATGTCTGGCTGGTGCCACCGGTCTGGCAGGCGGACTACGTCTACGACGACTTCACCCTGGACATGCTGGGTGAAGAACACGAGGCGATCGTGCACGATGCGGCGGCAGCGGTGAGGCGCGCCCGCCCGGGTCTGGTGGTGAAGGCCGAAGCAGTGCGCGGCTCGACCGTACGCGCCCTGCTCGACGCGTCACCCCTACCGCAGCTGGTGGTCGTGGGCTGCCGCAGCCGAAGCGCGGTGAACCGGTTCGTGCTCGGCTCTGCAAGTCACGAACTGATCCTGAACCTCGACGTGCCGGTCGTGATCGTCAGCGACCGGGTACGCGAATCGGCCGACGCCGTCGCGTCGGATCGCACCCAGGAACTGATCGGCGGATGATCGATCGCCGTCCTCATCCCGACTCTCGCCGTCACCGTGAGACGGCTGCGAGACGCCAACCGGTCGTGGGCCGAGTTGTTCTGGTTGTTGCTGCCGATCGTAGGGCTGATCGTGCTGATCATCTGACCCCACACGCCCACGACGAAGCAGCCTTCGAGATCGCACCGAGCAGGGGTCTGAACCACCATGATCTCCCCGAACCACCTCACCACGAGACGCGGCACGTGGTCGTGGTTGCTCGCGCCCGCGCTGGGCTGGATCGGCGCCGCAGGAACCTTCGTCATCTGGGTATGGATATCCGTTCTGCGTCTTGGTCCCGCCGACACGGCCACCCACGCCACTCGCGAGGACCCGACCCAGCCCGTCGCACAGGTACTGGTCACCCTGGCCAGCGTCGCCAGCATCGGTTCGATTGTGCTCCTGCTCGCCGAATCGCGATCAGCGACTGGTGCCCGCAGTTTCACCACGCTGACGAGCATGGCGCTGCGACGTGAGGCGCTCCGGCACGCCCTGCTGTCATTCCTGTTCGGTGTCGTCGTGCTGGCATCCGCCGTGAATTTGGTCTCGAGCCTCGCCCGCTGACTGTCATCCTCAATTTCTTCGTCAGGTGCGGGAGCTTCTTCGTCAGGTGCGCGAGTGTACTGCGTCGAGGATCGGCAGTCGACCGCGCACCAGCATCGCCGCTGCCGCCTCGAGGGTGAACCAGCGCGGAATCAGGGCTTCCACACCATCAGGATCACAACCACGACGAGCAGCACGGCGACCGCGCCCGAGCCGGCAGTGATCGCCGAACGGCCGGCAACGGCGACCGTACCAGCCGATCCACCGTCACTGGTGGCAGCGGTACTGGCGTCGCCGTCCTTCGCCGCTCGTCTCAACGCGGGCACCACCACGAGGAGACTGACCGCGACCGCGATCAGGTAGAGCACGATGGAGGCCAGCACCCATGGCGTCGTGATCGACAGGTCGTACTTCGGGTCGGCCAGGCCGACGAGAGCGAAGCCGAGCAGGAAGACGATCAGCGACAGATAGCTGAAGACGGCCGTCGACCGGGCGAGGGTCGCGACCTGGTGGCCGTTGCCCGACCGTGCCGCTCTCAGGGCCGACATGGGGAGGATGGCCATGGGGCCGACGATGAAGACGGCGCCGACCACGTGCAGAATCGAGATGAGTGTTTCCATGCCTCGAACGTACTGAGCCCGATACGCCGTCGATGGGACCAAGGACCATCGCCCGCTCCTCTGCTGCCGCCAGAGTCGGGGCATGGTACCGGTTCCCCGGTCACATCTACTGGTCGAGTCTGCCTGTCCGATTAGGCAGTCGCACCTCAGCCGGCGGTCACTGCAGGTCTGGGATGACGCGGATGTCGTTGTGGACGTCCCTGACCGCGGGATGCTTCCACACGGCCTGTTCGGCGTCATGCTTCTGCTGAGCAGTGGAGACGATCCCGCCGAGGCGCACCACTCCCCCCTCGACGTGCACGCTGAGCTGGGAGACATCGAGAGAGCCCTGTCGGCGGAGCGCTTCGAGCAGCTGCTCCTGAAAGTCGGCCGGGTAGGGGCGAGCCTGCAGCGTGATCCGGTTCTCGACCGCGTGGACGTGTGCGAGGGTGCTGACGAGCTTCTCGGCGGCCCGGCGCTGGTAGTTGTACTCGACGTTGCCGGTCAGGATGACGCGGCCGTCGGTGACCTCGGCCCTGACGGTCTCGTAGGGCTGCTCGTTGAGCCAGGTCAGCAGCGAGGTGATGCGTTTGGCGACCTCGACGTCGCTGAACCGAACCCCGGGCTCCCCGGCGACGAGGATCTCGTCGACGACGCTGACGACCCCCGCGACCTTCTGCGCCGCCTTCACCGCGATGTACCGCTCGGAGAGCGTGTCGACCTCTCCCCCGAGGACGACAACTCCATCTGAGACGGCGACGCCGGCCCGCGCCTCCTCGAGGTTCGGGGTGTACTCGAGTTCGGCCATCACCGCCTGCTGGACGGTGCGGTCGGTGTCATGGGCGGGAGTCGTGACTGTCATGGTGTCCTCCGGATCGTGACTGCGGCTTCTTGTGCACGCTACGGACCTGCAGCGCCGCGGGAAGGGACTAAAGACATCTGCTCCACCGGCAGGCGGCGCGATGGTGGTTCAGGGAATGGTTCATCAGACGGAGGCACGCGATGACGACACGGATGAATGGCGCCGCACCGTGAGGCGACTGCGGTATCCGCTCGTCGCCGCGA
Organism: Herbiconiux sp.; assembly: GCF_023264855.1. Taxonomy (GTDB): domain Bacteria; phylum Actinomycetota; class Actinomycetes; order Actinomycetales; family Microbacteriaceae; genus Herbiconiux. The sequence goes on from NZ_JAHFUW010000002.1 coordinate 74,986, forward strand.
CCGTCGCAATCGGAGCAGCGGCGGGCATCCTGGTTCTCACCGGACTTCCCATCGTCGGTCAGGGCCTGGTCGCGGTGTACGCGTTGGGTATCGCCGGCCTCGAGCTGGTGCGGATGATCCGCCGGCTCCGGCAGGGAGTGATCGGTGTGGATGTGCTCGCGGTGATCGCGATCGTGTCGACCGTGCTCGTGGGTGAGTTCGTGGCGGCGCTGATCATCGTGCTGATGCTCACCGGAGGCGAGGCGCTGGAGGATTTCGCGCAATCACGTGCCGAGCGCGAGCTGAAGGCGCTGCTGGATCGGGCGCCCCGGATCGCGCATCGTGTCACCTCCATGGGCGCGGCCCAGACCATCGTCGACGTCTCGATCGACGATGTCGGCGCGGGTGACCTGCTGCTGCTGCGCCCCTCGGAGATCGTCCCGGTCGATGGGGTGCTGGCCGACGGGACGGTGCCGAGTGACTTCGATGAGTCGTCGCTGACGGGCGAGAGTCTCCCGGTGGAACACCGCGGTGGTGACCTGGTGCTGAGTGGGGCCGTCAACGGGTCGAGTGCGGTTCAGATGGTCGCAACGCAGGATGCCGCGCACAGCCAGTATCAGAGCATCGTGATGCTCGTGACCGAGGCCGCTGCGCATCCGGCCCCGGTGGTGCGGCTGGCAGATCGATTCGCGCTGCCTTTCACGGGCATTGCGCTGCTGATCGGCGTCATCGCCTGGGTGCTGTCGGGAGACCCGGTGCGTTTCGCCGAGGTGCTGGTACTGGCGACCCCGTGTCCGCTCATCATCGCGGCACCGATCGCGTTCATGGCGGGGATGAGCCGTAGCGCGAAAGCCGGGGTGATCGTGAAGGGCGGCGCCGTGCTCGAACGGCTCGCGCGTATCCGCACTGTCGTGTTCGACAAGACCGGAACCCTCACCGAGGGGCGGCCGACCGTCACCAGGGTTCGACGAGAACGGGGCTTCGGCGAGGATCGCATCCTCCAGCTGGCCGCGTCGGCGGAGGAATACTCGAGCCACGTGCTCGCCGGTTCGATCATCGCTCTCGCCCGCGAGAGAGGGTTGGACCTGCTGCCGGCCGACCGCGCGCAAGAGGTCGCCACCGCGGGGGTGATGGCCGTGATCGGTGGCGATGCCGTGCGGGTCGGAAAGCTGGCTTTCATCCAAGAGCGGGCGCCGACGGCTCTCGCTCCCACCCTGGAAGCCGGCGAGCTGGCGATCTACGTGTCGGTGGACGACCGTTTCGCCGGGGTGATCATCGCACGCGACCGGTTGCGGCCGAACGCGCGGGAGGCGATCATCGAGCTCCAACGCCATGGCGCCCGCAGGATCGTCATGCTCACCGGCGACGCCCACGCGACGGCATCGTCGATCGCCGAACTGGCCGGCATCACGGACGTGCGGGCGGGCTGCCTGCCCGCCGACAAGGTCACGGCCGTGGCCGGCATGACCGATCGGCCCGTCTTGATGGTGGGCGACGGCGTCAACGATGCCCCGGTGCTCGCCGCCGCCGACGTCGGCATCGCCATGGGTGCGCGCGGTGCGACCGCGGCGAGCGACTCCGCCGATGTCGTGATCCTCGTCGATGACCTGTCGAAGACCGTGGACGCGGTCGCGATCGGTCAGGACAGTGTGCGGATCGCGCTGCAGAGCATCTGGATCGGGGTCGTGCTCAGTGTGCTGCTGATGATCGTCGCTTCGTTCGGTCTGATCCCGGCCGCGGTCGGCGCCGGTATCCAGGAGGCGGTGGACCTCGTCTGCATCCTGAACGCGCTCAGGGCGCTTCGTGGGCGCGGTGGCCGATCTCGAGCTCGTTGACGACCGCGACGACATGGGGTTCGTTCCAGGCGATGTGCTCCGCGTGACGCTTGGCCTGGTTCGACGGCACGAAGCCGGCGAGGGTGACGGCCCCGTCTGCGACGGCGACGTCGATCGGGCAACCATGAGTGAGCGCGCTGCGGCTCAGGGCCGTGCGGATGTGCTCGCGGATGCGCCGGGACGGCTCGCGCGGAGTGAGCGTGATGCGGTTGTCGATCCAGCGCACCCCGCGCATGCGCCGGATGCTGCTCTCGGCGACCCGGCGCTGGAAGTCCCAGTGCACCTCCCCGGTGAGGATCACGTTGCCCTCATGCACCACCACGCTGATGGCACCATCAGGCACGGACGCGTTCCAGGCCAGACGCTGCACGATCGCTTCGGCCAGCACGGTGTCGGTCGGCGTGTGGTGCAGCGCCCGGATCTGGAGATCGCTGGCGACAGCTTGCACACCGGTCACCCCGAGGGCGGCGGCGGTGGCGGCGCTGAGCTGCTCGAGGGTGGAGACGTCGCCGCTGAGGGTGACGACCCGGCCGCCGACGCTCACGCCGATCTGGGTCGACCACAGACCCGGTATCGAAGCGAGCTCGTCCTCGACCATCTGCTGGATCGCGGTATCGGTGGGCACCTTCCCCTGTACGTAGGTCATGGTTTCACCTCCGTGGCGTGAGTGTGGATGAGGAGGTCGTCATGCACCTGCGTGATGTGGGGTGAGCGCCAGGCGGCGAGCTCGGCCTGATGCTTGGCGTCGTAGCTGCGCACCTCCCCGGTGAGGGTGACGGTGGTGCCGTCGACGTCGATGTGGATGGCCTCGGCGTCGGTCAGCGCATTGCGTTCGAGAGCGTCGGTGATGCGCTTTCGGGTGTCGGCGGCTGAGGCGCGCGGGGCGAGGGTGATGCGGTTGTCCACCCAGCGCACGCCCTTGAGGGCGGCGACCTCGCGCTCGGCGCCCTGCCGGGTGATGTCCCAGCTGACCTGGCCGGTGAGGGTGACGCCGCCGTCATGTACCTCGGCGTCGATCTCGCCGGTGGGGATGCGCGAGGACCAGCTGAGGGCCCGGGCGACCGCGGCGGCGATCTCGGTGTCGGTGGGGGTGTCGTGGGAGCCGCGCACGGTGATCTCGTTGGCGACGGCCTGCACGCCACGCATCCGCAGCACCGTCTTGGCGGCGGTGTGCCGGTGCCAGTAGTACGGCACCTCACCGGTGAGCGTGACGGCGCCGTTCGTGACGGCCACACCGATGGCCGGCGCATCCACACCGGGTGTCCAGCGAAGCTCGTCCTCGACGAGCTGCTTGAGCTGCGCGTCGGTGAGCCCGACCGCCTCGGTGATGGTCATCAGTGGTCCGTCCTGGTGCGGCGATCCGGATCGGCGGTGAAGCGCACGCCGGTGAGCGCTCGGGGAGTGATGACGAAGTAGTTCCACTTGGTCGAGCGAGTGAAGGTGTGCAGTGCACCGACTCCGGACGCTTCGATCTCCGCGTCGACATCGAGGCGTCGGGCGGTGCCGCGCAGCACGACGCTCCACCGCTGCCGGTTCTCGGTGCCGTCGGTCTCGAACGCCACTCCGGACCTCTCGGTGAGACTGACGATCTTCGTTCCGGGGGCGCTCCTGAAGTAGAGGAGGTGGTCGTTCACGAGGTGATTGATGGGGAAGATGTCGGCGCCGGCGTCGTCGGTGACAGCGAGACGGCCGAAGGTGGATGCGGCCAGCAGACGCCAGCACTCGTCCTGATCGAGCGTCTCGACCACGTCGGCGGCGTCGATCTCGTGGGGGCGGGTCGTCCAGCTCATAGGTGGCTCCTGAGGATTCGAAGGTTGTTACGGAGGGCGTGGACGGCGGGATGCCGCAGGATGATCCGGCCGGCGAGGGCTCGCTGCTCGGGCGAGGGGACCGTCCCGTCCAGGTGCACCGTGGCTCCGATGGTCGATACGTAGATCCGTGTCGGATCGATGACCTCGTCGGATCGCACTGCCTCGAGAAGCTGCTCGCGCAGATCCTCGGGGTAGGGGTCCGTGGGAACCTGGATGCGGTTGTCGACCGAGACGACGTGGGCGAGGCCGAGCATGCGTCGTTCGATGATGCGACGCTGGTGCCCGTGCTGCAGCGTCCCCTCCAGCACGACACGGCCGTCGGGGTCGACGAGGATTCGGATGTCGTCGGCGGGGCTTCTGAGCAGCCAGGACAGGATGCCCTCGGCTCCGCGGCGGATCTCGACGTCTACTGCGTGACCGCCGGCCTGCGTGGGGGCGATCCGGTCGATGAGAGTCATGGGGTCTCCAGCCTGGGGACTTAGTAGCGGTCGGGTTCGGGTCCGCGCTGGAAGGCGCGGCCGCTGAGCGTGGCGGGGCGGATGCGCACCCACCGGTACTTGAGCGTGGGAAGGAACGGGACGAGCGGCAGCGCGTCGGCCGTGTCGATCTCGCTCTGCTGCTGCAGTTCCTCGGCGGGGCCCTTCACCACGACGCTGTAGGCGGCACGGTCGTCGACGTGGTCGATCTCGAACACCACGTCAGGGTGGATGGTCAACTCCAGCAGTTTCGTGCCCGGGGCGGTGCGGAGGTAGAGAACGCCGTCGGAGACGACGTAGTTCACCGGGAACACGTCGATCTCTCCACCCGCGTTCACGACGAGGCGCCCGAGCGTATTCTCGCTCAGCCGCTGCCAGCACTCCTGCTCGCTCAGTACCTGCACGGCGTCGATGGTGTCGCCCATTGCTGTTCCCTTCCCTCGTGGGTTCTAGTCAACGGGCGGGTGCGTCTTCTCCAGTGGTCTTTGGTCCCACGCGCCACGAGTCTGCTGTTCGGCGAACCGGAATCACGCGGCGATCGTCCCCGAACGCGGGGAGGTCTTCGAGCAGCGATAGTCGGGTCATCGTTCTCCGAGCCGGCTCTCTTGATGCAGATCGAGCTGGCCGGCGAGATGGGCGCCCCAGTCGGCGGCGTCGGTCAGTTGCCCGTCGATCAGGCGGTGCGTGCTGTCGATGAGGAAGTCTCGTGGGGGCAGGAGGGGCAGGTAGCCCATGGCGCGCATCTCGCGGTCGATGCGGCGGGCAGCCGAACCGGTGAACAGCCGGGGTGCTTTCCCGCTCCGTGTGGAGAAGGAGGCGAAGCTTTGCTGTCTCGACGCTCGCGGGAGCGCCCGCAACAGTTCCCGCAGACCGCGTGTGACGTCGGGGCAGTCGAACACCAATACTCCGTCGCTGCGTTCGGCGACCTTCTTGGCTTCGGCTCGCGTCGTCTCTGAGCTGAGCCCGAACGCGTGGGTGGGTCCTCCGGCGACGATCACGTCGGCCTGCGCCAGGTCGGCGGGTCCTGCGTCGACGCTGTTCATGATCGTGACGTCGGCGACCGGGCGGAGCCGGCCGGCGATTGTCTCGGCGACGTGTCGGGTGGCCCCGAACATGGACTCGTAGAGAACGATGACTCGGGTGCGTGCAGCCGTCTCGTTCATGATGGCACCTGCTGAGGCGGTGTGAGGGCGGCGTCGAACCAGACCAGCGCGCGGCGCATCGACCGGTCCACGTCATCCCATGTCAGTGGCGCGTCGAGGGTCGGAGTGCACTCCAGCACGCGCGCCCCGGTGCGCTCGATCTCCGATTCGCCCGCGCTGACGATTCCGGGTAGTGCGCAGGTGGCGATCGCTTTGACCTCGTGGTGGTCAGCTGCAGGAATGGCGGCCGTCGCGGCCTCACCGATCGCGAACACGCAGATTCCGGTCTGGCCGCGCCGGTCGGAGTCCGTCAGCACGGCCGCGAAACGCTCCACCAGGAGCGCGGGGAGCTCCTGTGTTCTGACTGTCGTCTCCTCGGGGGTGAGGAGATCGACCGAGAGGGTACTGAATCCGTGTTCATGGGCTGTGGCGCAGAGGAGCTCGTCGTTTCGGCCGAACCGCGAGTACGCGGTCGGGTAGGCGATGACGACGAGGCCCTTCGCATCCGGTTCCGTCTGCAGTCGTCCCTCAATGACACCGACGTCACCGGGGTAGACGAGGTCCACTCCCTCACCAGGCCAGTGGCGGTCGGGCGATGTCGTGATCATCGCACGCCCCGGGCATCGATGTCGATCTGGTTGTCGACGTGCTGCACGTGAGGTGAGTTCCAGGCCGCGCGTTCGGCTTCGCGCCGTTCCTCGTAGGAACGCACGGTGCCGGTGAGGCGAACCGTGGTGTCGCTGACGGCGACGGTGATGTTGCGGGCGTCGATGAGGGCATCCCTGCGGAGGGCGTTTCGGATCCGTTCTCCGGCATCGACGGCAGAGACGCGGCGGGTCAGGACGATCCGGTTGTCGACCAGCCGCACGAACTCCACGTTCTGCACAGCCTTGCGGGCAGCTCGGCGCTGGTACTCCCACTCCACGGTGCCCGTGAGAATCACGGCGCCGTCGTGGACGGTCGCGGTCACGGCTCCGCTGGGCAGGGTGGTGGTCCAGGCCAGGACGTCGTTGACGCGGCGGGCAATCTCCTCGTCGCTCGCGGATGCTTCGACGGTGCCGTGCACGGTGAGTTCGTTCGCCACGGTGCGCACCCCCTCGACCCGGAGTGCGGCCTTCTCGGCGGCGATCTTCTCGGGGAGCGACGCGACCTCACCTGCCAGGGTGACGACGCCGCCGATGACAGCGACTCCGATGGTCGCGGGGTGCACCCCTGGTGTCCAGTCGAGTTCGTCGATGACGGACTGCTGGAGTCCTCGGTCGGTGGGCGTGAGAACAGGTGAGGTGGACATGTCCCGATCCTGTTCCGGCGACTTCGACCCGGGAGTGACCAAGGTCCATCCGATCTCTGCGGTAGGACGGTGGTCCGTGGGACCTTGGTCCGTTCTCCCCCTGCGGTGGGGTAGCACTCTGAAGGTCATTCACCAGTGCACGCGGGCCACCCCGAGAGGAACACGCTCATGACCGATCGCACCATCGTCGCCGTGGACAACGGCACGGCCGGAGACGCTGCCCTCGAGTGGGCGATCGGTCGGGCTCACTGGGTCAAGGATCCCGTTCTGCTCGTGCACGTCGTCGAGCAGACCACGCTGGTTCCCGGCAAGACCCTCGGACCTGACCGGTTCGAACGCGCCCGAACACTCCTCGGAACGGCAGCCGGCCGAGTGCGCGAGGCCGTGCACGGGGTAGATGTCCGAACCAAAGTGCTCACGGGAGATGTTGTACCGGCGCTGATCGCACTGACCGGTCCGGATGCGCTGCTCGTCGTAGGCGAGACCACCCGAGGCTCCGTGCACGCCGCCGTGGGCTGGTCCGCGGGTGTGCGCGTCGCCACGCACGCGGCCGGGCCGGTCGCGGTGATCCCGATCGACGTGCGCGAGCAGCGCCGCGGAATCGTCGTCGGTGTCGACGACACCGACGAATGCTTGGACGTCGCCGAGATCGCCGCCGCCGAAGCTCTCGCCACCGGTCAGGCCCTGCACGTCGTCCATGCCTGGATGGCGCCGAACATCTGGCTCGACACCGCGCCTCTCGATGAGGAGTTCGTCGCATTCCTCGCCGAGCCCCATCAGCAGCTCCTCGACGACGTCGTCGGCGTCCTCCGCGGCCGCCATCCCTCGCTCGACGTCACCGGGCACGCGGTGCACGGCACCCCGGCGCACTGCATCCTCGGTGCCGACCCCTTGCCCGCACTCGTCGTGGTCGGCACCCGCGCACGGTCGATGTTCCGACGCCTGTTCCTCGGCTCGGTCAGCCGCGATCTCCTGCTCAACCTCGACGTGCCCGCCATCATCGTGCCGACCGCGATGGCGACGCCGAGGCGTGCGTCGGCGTCCGAGGAACGGACGGCCGTGTCATGATCCCCTCGCGATGGAACCGGGCTCTGACGGGCCTGCTGCTCGGCTTCGTGGGCATCACCGCGATCGCGGGAGGAGCCGCACTCGTCGTCGGCGAGATCAGTGGCGATCAGAGCGGCCTGCTCGTTCCGGCCCCGTCGTATCTCGAGGGCAGCCCGTTCTCCTCGTATCTCGTGCCTGGCCTGCTGCTGGCCGTGGTGGTCGGCGGTGCACAGCTCACTGCTCTGGCCGTGCTCGTGCGGCGCCCCGCGTTGGCTCCGGCCGTGACCGCGATGGCGGCGTACACGATTCTGATCTGGATCTTCGTGCAGATGATCATCATCCCGTTCAGCCCGCTGCAGCTCGTCTACTTCCTTGCCGGCCTCGCCGAGATCGGCCTGGTCGTCAGCGCCTCCGGAATCCTGAGAGCGGAGGATCGACCCGTCGTCGACCGTTCTCCGGCGGACGTCGGCTCGACCTAGAGTTCGTCACGGTGCTCAGAACCGAGAACCGCCGCCTGGGTGCGGCGTTCGAGTCCGAGCTTGCGCAGCATGTTCGAGGCGTAGTTCTTCACCGTCTTCTCCTTGAGCCCGAGCCGCTCCCCGATCTGCCGGTTGGTCAGCCCGTCGGTGATCAGTCCGAGGATCTGCCGTTCTCGGATGTTGAGGGAGCCGAACCGTGGATCGTCCCGCGACTCCGACCGCACCCGCTCCGAGACCTTCCGCGACGCCGCGGCGTGCAGGAGCGAACGGCCCGCGGCGACCGCGGTGACGGCGTCGACCAGGCTCGGTCCCCGCACATCCTTCAGCAGGTAGCCCGAGGCGCCGGCGACGACCGCGGCGACGACCGCGTCGTCGTCGTCGTAGGCGGTGAGGATGATGCAGCGGATGCCGTCCGACCGCGACCGCAGCTCGCGGCAGAGGTCGATGCCGTTTCCGTCGGGCAGTCGCATGTCGAGCAGGGCGACATCGGGTTGGGTCGCGCTGATCCGGGCTAGGCCCTGAGCGACCGTTCCCGCCTCGGCCACGACCTCGATGCCGGGAGTGGCCTCGAGAAGGTCGGCGACTCCTCGCCGCACGATCTCATGGTCATCGACCAGCGCCACCCGAATCATTGTGACTCGCTCTCGTCGTCAGCAAGCGGGACATGCCATCGGATGCGGGTGCCGTTCGCCGACGAGGTGACATCCATCGCCCCGTTCAGCGACGCGGCTCGGGCAGTCAGGTTCGCCAGTCCGCTGCGGTGCGGATCAGGAGGTATTCCGATTCCATCGTCATTCACGTCGACACGGATGTCCGTGGCATCGACCGTGAGGGTCACCTCCACATCGGCGGCACCGGAGTGCTTCACGACGTTGCTCAGAAGCTCGCGCACGACGGCGGTCACCTCGTCGGCGAGGGCACCGGTGACGAAGAGGTCGACCGGGCCCGCGAAGCTCACGTTGACGGGGCTGGGCAGCGCCTTGGAGGCATCGGCGGAGATGTCGAGCACCCGGTGCCGCACGGTCGCCAGCTTGCTGTCCGCCGGCGGGGTGAGAGCGAAGACGATTTTCCGGATCTGCGCGATGACCCGGTCGATCCTTGTCACGGCCTCGTCGAGACGTGTGCGATCGCTTCCGGCGAGGGTCGGGGCGAGGCTCTGCAGCTCCAGACCGGTGCCGAAGAGGTCTTGGATGACGTGATCGTGCAGATCGCGTGCGATGCGTCCGCGGTCCTCGAGAACGACCACGCGCTGCTGGTCTGCGCGGGCGCGAGCCAGCGCGAGGGCCACGCTGATGCGCTCGCCCAGGTCGATGCCGACCTCGAGATCGGTCGGGGTGAAGCCGGGTTGGCCGGGCGCGCGGGCGGTGACGAGTACCCCCCAGACCGTCGTGCCGTCGGTCAGTGCGATGTAGATCGCCGGGCCGGTCGCCTCGCCCCGGGTGATGGCGAACGGGTCGGCATCCCGCGCGGCACCCGTGTGCACGGGGGGCGCGATGACCGAAGCTCCGGAGGTGAGCACGTCGGTGGCGAGCGTGATCGCCGCGGGGATGTCGGCGCCGGCCAGAGCGTCGGAGCCCTCGCCTCGCGCAGCGGCGACATGGACGGTCCCGGGGTGATGGCCGGGCACGAGGATCGTCAGGAGTTGTGAGTCGGATCGACCGATCAGTTCATCGGCGAGGGTCGCGTAGGCCCGGTCGATGTCGGTGTCGGCTAGCGCGACCGCGATTTCGGCCGAGGAGGTCATCCACCGTTCTCTGGTGCGCGCTTCGACGAGGACGCGGGCATGGTCGATGGCGGATGCGGCGGTCGCTGCGAGGGCGCGGACGAGTTGCTCGTCCTCGTCGGAGAAGCCACCCCGGCGCGGATTGGTGAGGTAGAGGTTGCCGTATACCGCGCCCCGTACCCGGATCGGCACGCCGAGGAAGCCGTCCATCTGCGGATGGCCGGCCGGAAGACCAGACGAGCGCGGGTCAGACCGGATGTGCTCGAGCCGTATCGACTGAGGGGTGGCGATCACCGCGCCGAGCAGACCGTGCCCCTCCGGCAGGTGCCCGATCCGGTCCACGGCATCCTCATCCATGCCGACGTGGATGAAGGCTTCCAGTCCGTGCCCGTCCGGCGCGATGACGCCGAGGGCGCCGTATTCGGCGTCGACAAGTTCGACGGCGGCTTCGACGATACGTCGCAGGACGATACTCAGGTCGATGTCCTCGACGACCGCCTGTGTCGCCCGGAGCAGTGCGCGGAGCCGCCCTTGTGACTGCTTGACCTCGTTGGCGCGGGCGATGAGCTCCTCGATGGAGCGGTCCAGTTCGGAGCGGGGAAGATCGGGGAATGAGATCGGATCCGTCACAGGGCCTCCTGCAGCCTCAGCGCGAAAGTACCACGCCGGGGCCCCCACTACTACGGCCCGCGGCATTCGGTGGTCAGTCACCGATGGACCAAAGCCCCATCGACGCCGCGTGGGAGACGCAAGAGTCGACAGTATGAAACGACCGCTGACCAACTGGCACACCCGTGCGCGCGAGAATCTGACCGCGGGCGAACGCGCCGCCGACCGCCTGCGGAACGGGATGGGCAGCTGGCCCTTCGTCACCGTCTTCATCGCCCTGATGCTGATCTGGTTCGTGCTGAACTCCCTCGACAGCGCGTGGGACCCGTACCCCTTCATCCTGCTGAACCTGTTCCTCAGCATGCTGGCCGGCCTGCAGGGCGCCATCCTGCTCATCGCGGCGAAAAGGCAGGACACGATCGCTGCCGCGCTGGCCCAGCACGACTTCGAGACCAACGTGGCCGCCAAGCAGGAGATCGAGGAGCTGATGGCGATCAACCGCACCCAGCTCGCTCTGCTGGCCGAGCTGAGCTCCGGCCGCACACCGCGCGACCCGGCCGGACTGCCGCCGTTTCCCGCGCCGGTGTCGGCTGGTCGGTGACGTCACAGCGCCCTCATCGGCTCGCCTCTTCGCTCTTCTTCGCGGCGGCCCGATCGGTCTTCACCCCGGCATGGGGATGCACGATCAGCACTGGGCAGTGCGCGTGTGCCGCGATCTCCGCACTCACCGAGCCGAGCAGCAGCCCGGCGAAGCCTCCATGGCCCCGACTCCCCGTCACGATCAGATCGGCGGTGTCGCTCTCGTCGATCAGCACGCGTGCGGCTGATCCCTCGGCGATGGACAGGTGCACACGTTCGGGCTTGCTCTCGCCGAAGACGGCGTCGGCGACATCGTGCACGGTCCGTGCCGCGTCCCGGTCGGGGTACCAGTCCGGCGGAACCATCGTGTATCGCGAGATGGGGTAGGTCCAGACGCACACCACGTCGAGCTGCGCGTCGAAGGCTTCGGCGATGCTTTCCGCCTTGCGCAGCGCGGCGATGGATGATTCGGAACCGTCGACGCCGACCACGACGCGAGAGAACTCCCCGAAATCCGGCTGAACGCTTTCAGGGTGAGAGAGTGTGACAGGTGATTCGCTCATGTGACTAGACTCCCCACGGCCGAACCGGAGGGCGTGGACCAAAGTCCATCCGCAGAGCCGCGACGCCCGGATCGGGGGCGAATCGAAGAGCAGCGACCATCGTCCTCGCTCTACGGCCGCCGCCGCGCCGCCTGAGCCCTCGTCGCCCTCGTGAAGACGAGGGAGAGGGTGGCGGCCAGGGCCGCCGCCACGGCCGAGAGGCCGAGCGGGGCGAACGAGGGTTCGTCGGCGGGCATGTCGATGGTCATCCAGAAGAAGAGGATGACGGCGGCGAGCGCGGTGGCCGGCGCGAGCCAGCGCACGAGGTCGCGGAACGCGCCTTTCGCGAAGACGCGTGGAATGCGGCGTAGGCCTGCCACGGCTCCGGCGAGGCCCAGCAGCACCGCCACACCCGCGAGGGTCAGCACCGAGGCGATCGGGACCGCGGCGCTCAGCCGCGCGGCCTGCAGCGCGCCGTCGTCGGGGCCGACGAAGGTGCCCGCCGGGAAGTCGAGGCTCGCGCCGAGGTCGTCGACCGTGAGCTCGAAGGGGTAGCCCGAGTCGCCGTCCTCCTTCAGGTCGAGGGCGTAGGTCGTGAACCCGTCATCCGTGGATTCCGACTCCTCGGAGACGATGGTCGCGCCGGGGCTCGGCTCGTACTCCCCGAAGGGGATGACCGAGGGCGCCCACTCGCGCGGGTGCTCGGAGGAGTCGGTGTCGAGCGTGATCCAGCCGCCGGCCGTCTGTTCGGCGGCGAGCGCGTCGGGCACCCGCAGCTCGATGGTGAGCGGTGAGGGCGCGGGATCGTCGCCCCAGGCCGAGTCGTTCTCCCACCCCTCCAGCAACGCCGCCCAGCGCATCCGGTCCACCACGTCGCCGAAGGCGCCCTCGGCCGCCACCACGGGCGACGCCAGCGAGTACTCGATCCGCACGTCGTGCGAGCCCTTGAGCACGCGCGGCAGCTGCGTCGTCATGAGGAGAGTGTCGGCATCCGGAGCCGTCGTGTACGGCACGTCGTCACCGTCGATCGTCACCGCGCTCACCGCGAGACCCAGCGGCTGCCCGTCGAGGCTGTTGCGCCACTGCTGCGCGAACTGCGGAACCTGCGAACCCTCCTCCTCGGCGTCGAAGGAGACGGTGAGGGTCTCGGTCACGTCGAGGCGGCCACGCCCTTCGTCGTCGCGCGAGAGCACGGCCACGGCGTCGAAGGCCTGCACCTTCGTGTACAGGGTGCCCGAGATGTCGCCCCAGTACGACTGGTAGTCGACCGAGCGCTGGAAGGGGTTCGGCAGGGTCGCCACCGCCACGATCGCACCGGCCACCACCAGCAGCGAGAGCAGCCGGATCAGGATGCGCGGGATCGTCAGGAACGACGGCGTGCGCCACGAGCGCGAAGCGCCCACCTCGCCGAGCTCGCCCTCGATCAGGCTCACCACCCGCCGGCCGGCCTCACGCGGCGGCGCGAGCAGCACCGCGTAGGGCAGCAGGCGGTCGCCCGAACGGGCGCGCTCGAGCAGGCGCGTGCGCTCGGCGTAGACGTCGATGCCGCGCAGGTGCTGCTTGAGCAGCGCGCCCCGGCGGGTGAGCGGCCGCGCCGAGAGGGCTATCGCGATGATCACGATCGAGATCGCGCTCGACAGCAGCACGAACGCCACCGGCCACCACACCACCGACAGCTTCGCCTGGAACGACAACTGCCGCACCAGACCCCACTGCACGATCGTGAGGGCGAGCGGAGCGGCGATGAAGAAGTCGCGCACGAAGCCGCGCGGGATGCGCCGCAGTCCCTCCTGCAGCTGCCGGCGACGCTCGGGCGCCGTCGCGGCCCGCGTGAGTGCCCGGGGCAGGTCGCCGATCCGGCCGGCGCGCTGCGCGACCTTCGCCGCCGCGATCAGCCTTCCGCGTCGTTTCTCGCGACTCTTGCCGCCGCCACCACCGCCCTTCTGGGCGTCTTCGAGCGCGGCGGCGAGCTCGGCGGTGCGCTCCCGGCGCAGCACCTGGGCCGCGAGTCGTGCCGATACGCCCTTCGGGGGGTCGTACTGCGCCACGAACCACGGGCGGCCGCGCGCGTCGCCCCAGGCCACGGCCCGGGCGGCGAGGGCGAACAGCAGCGTGAGCAGCAGGAGCGCGAGCGGGGCCAGCGGCCCGAAGGTCTGCACCCAGTAGAGGGGTGTCGGCTCGGGCATCACGAAGGTGCCCTGCTCGAACGACATCGTGAAGCCGGCGTTGGCGTGCGGCGGGATGTTCTGCTCGTTCGTGAAGCGGTAGGAGACGTCATCCGGCGACCCGGTGACCGCCACCGGTTCGGGATCGAGCCACTCGCCCGTGCCGATGATGAGCCAGGCGAGGCTGCCGCGGGGCTGGCGGACGAGCTGGTCGTCGACGTCCTTCGGGATCGTGACCGTGACGTCGAGACCGGCGAGACCCTGCGGCCACGACGGGCCGAACACGTCCCAGCGCAGCAGGTCGACCTCGCGGCCGGTCGCCTCGTCGGTGGACGGGAAGGCGAGGTCGTGCAGGGTGTACCGCAGCACGATGTCGTGGTCGCCCTGGAGGGCGGTGCCGCCGTCCGCGCCGTCCGCGTTCATCGTCAGCAGCAGCTGCTCGGCGTCCTCCGAGCGGCTCACCTCGATCGGCTCGCCGTCGAACGTCGCCTCGATGCCGGAGGGGTTCAGCGCGTGCCCCTGGTAGTTGGTGGCGATGGCCCGCTGGATGCCCGACTCGTCGTCGCCCTCCGGGAACAGGGCCGTGATCTTCTCCTCGACCTGCACGTCCATCCGCCCCTCGGCAGTGCGCTCGACGCGGTAGTCGACCGTGAACTGGCGGGCGATCCAGGTGTCGGAGACGCTCGAGGTGGAGTCGGTGATGTCGTCGAGCGTGAGCGGCTTGTTGATCACGGGGCCGATCAGCAGCACCACACCGGCCAGGGCCACCAACCCCCAGAAGGCACGCAGTCCGAAGCGCAGGCCGGGCCCACCGTGCGAACGCAGCCAGGCCTCGAGCCCGAGCAGCCAGCGCGAGAGCAGCACCCAGAGCGCGGTGTGCTGCGGCCCCGGGTCGGGGATGCGATCCTCGGGCGGCGTCTGCGGGTCCGGCATCTCTTCCGGCTCGTCCTGCTCGTCAGGCCCGTCCAGCTCGTCAGGGTCCTCCGGCCCCGCCGGGTCTCTCGGGTCGACAGGTGTCACGCATCGAGTCTGCCCCATCACGGGACACTCCGCCCCCGGTCACGGCCGCGTGCGCGACACTTGCTACCAGCGACAGAGCGCGTCCGCGACGAAGCGGACGGCGGAGGGGTGGATCATGGCCGAGCGTCTTCTGGTGACAGGCGGAGCATCCGGGATCGGGCGGGCGATCGCCGAGCACGGCGCCGAGCAGGGCTGGGACGTCGTGGTGATCGACCAGCACGCCTCCGCAGTGGGGCGCGCCATCACGGCCGACCTCGCCGACACCGCCGACACCGCCCGCGCCCTCGCCGAGGCGCTCGAGGGCGGCCCGATCACGCGGCTCGTGAACAACGTGGGCGCGGTCTTCCCCGCCTCCCTGCAGGAGCAGACGCTCACGCAGCTCGACCAATCGCACGCGCTCAACCTGCGCTGCGCGGTGCAGTGCGCGCAGGCGGTCGTGGGCGGGATGACGGATGCGGGGTTCGGGCGCATCGTGAACATGTCCAGCCGCGCGGCTCTCGGCAAGGAACTCCGCACCGCCTACGCGGCCGCGAAGGCCGGCCTGATTGGGCTCACGCGGGTCTGGGCGCTGGAGCTCGCCCCCGCCGGCATCACCGTGAACGCGATCGGCCCGGGCCCGATCGCCACCGAGCTCTTTCTTCGGGCCAACCCCGCCGACTCCCCCCGCACGAGGGCGATCGTCGACTCGGTGCCGGTCGGCCGCCTCGGCGAGCCCGCCGACATCGCGAACGCCGCCGGGTTCTTCCTCGACGCCCGCTCGGGCTTCGTCACCGGCCAGACCCTCTACGTCTGCGGCGGCCTCACGGTCGGCACGAACCCGCTCTGAGACGGTTCACCCCAGCGACTCTCAACGAGACCTGGTGCATAGTGGCGACGCTTGCTCTGAAACTCGCTGGAGTGAACCGACAGGGATACCTCGTCAAGCGGAGCGCGGAACAAGGCCGTGAACAAGCACGGAGATGCAGAACGGGGCGCCCGGATGATCCGGACGCCCCGTTCTGCATGTGACGGTCAGGCCTTGCGGCGACCCACGATGAGGCCGTAGATCAGCAGCACGAGGATGGATCCACCGATGGCGAGCAGCCAGGTCTGGATCGAGAAGAAGTCCTGCAACGGAGCGTTGAACAGGATGCCGCCGAGGAACCCGCCGAGCAGCGCTCCGACGACGCCGAGCAGCAGCGTGATGAACCAGCCGCCGCCCTGCTTGCCGGGGAGGATGAGTTTGGCGATGGCGCCGGCGATCAGGCCGAGCAGGAGGAATCCGAAGAAGCCCATGAGTGCGTGTCTCTTTTCGTGAAGGGGGATGGTGCGGGCAGAAGTGTGGCCGCCACCGTGGGGTGACGGCCACACGACGCTGATGCCCGGCAGGTGAGTGCGAGCGGTCGACGCTCGATGTCGGTGCGGGCGATTGGCGCCCGGTGTCAGTGCTTGAAGGCGTCCTTGACGTTCTCGCCGGCGCTCTTGACGTCGGACTTGGCCTGGTCGGCCTTGCCCTCGGCGACGAGCTCGTCGTTGTCGGTGACCTTGCCGACGGCCTCCTTGGCCTTACCGGCGAGGTCCTCGGCGGCGTTCTTGATCTTGTCTGCTGCGCTCATGATGAGCTCCTTCCGTGGTGATGATCTCTGTCTTACCTCGATCGGGGTGTTCGGGCCAGGTCTGCGGGTCGCTGTGCCATCGAGGTGCTTATGCATGTGAGACGGGGTGAGTCGGTGATTCGTCACACATTCGTATTAAGTTGCACGGTGGTGTGCAAGTTAGTACGATGGGGTGCGTGACCACAGCCCTTCGAACCGCGCGCCCGGCGCGCAAAGACGCCCTCGAGAACCGGGAGGCCATCCTCGCTGCGGCGGGCGTGGTGTTCCGCGCCGATCCGGAGGCGTCGCTGGATGCCGTGGCCACGCAGGCGGGCTTGTCCCGCCGCTCGATCTACGGCCACTTCGCCTCGCGCGACGAGCTGCTGGCCGAACTGCTGGTGCGCGGCGGAGCCCGCATCTCGGCGGCGCTGGCCGGCGTGCACGACCCCGATCCGCGCATCCATCTCGCCCTCGTGGGCGCCGCCCTCTGGACCGAGGTGCAGCAGGTGCGCGTGCTCGCCCAGCTGGCCATCCACGGCCCGCTGGAGAAGACGGTGGCGGATGCGCTCGCCCCGGTGCGCGCTTCGGTGCGCCACGCGGTCGCCGGCGGCATCGCGGCCGGCTTCTTCCGCGCCGACGTGCCCGAGCCGAGCCTCGCCCGCCTGATCGAGGATGCCGCCATCGCGGTGCTCGACGAGGCCGTGCGCTCCGAGCTCTCCGAAGCCGAGGGCCGCCGCCTGGTGATGGCCGTGGGCCTCTCCGTGGCCGGTCTCTCCTGGCAGGACGCCGCCGCCGTCATCGACGCCCTCCCCGCCGATCCGCCCCAGCGCCCCACGAACGACAAGGACCCCCGATGAGAATCGTCGCCACGAACATCGCCAAGGGCCACGACGGCATCCCGCTCCCCGACACCACCGTCTCGTACGAGACAGGCCGGGTCACCGTCGTCGAGGCCGAGGTGGGCGACCGCCCGGTCGTGCTGGCCCTCATCCTGAGCGGCCGGATGCGCCCCGACGCCGGCACCATCACCCTCGACGGCGCCGACGACCCCACCCTCCTCCGCGAGCGCGTCGCGCTCGTCGACGCCCCCGAGGTGAGCGCCCCCGCCGCCGACCTCCCCCTCACCACGGTCATCCGCGAAGAGCTGCTCTACGCCGGCCGCTCCACCTCCCGCGCCACCATCGCCCAGACCCTCGCCGACGCCGGCGCCACCGCCTACGCCAAGGCCCGCATCGACGACGTCCCGCCGACCATCCGCCTCCGCCTCCTCGCCGAGCTCGCCTCGTTCCGCCGCGGTGTCGAGGCCCTCGTCATCACCTCCCCCGACCGCCACGGCGGCGACCCCCGAGACTGGCTCGCGGTCGCCACCGACCTAGCCGCCCGCGACTTCGCCGTGGCCGTGGTCTGCGGTGCCCCCTCCGCCGAGATCGTCCGCCCCCTCCTGCCCGAAATCACCCCCGCCGACACCGAAGACACCCCTGAGGAGCCCTCGAAGTGAAGATCCTCACCCTGGTACGAACCGAGCTCAAACGCCTCACCGCCACCAGCATGGCCAAACTGGCCCTGGTAGCCCTGATGCTCGTCCCCGTGCTCTACGCCGGCCTCTACCTCTGGGCCAACAACGACCCCTACGGCAACCTCAAAGACGTGCCGGTCGCGCTCGTGGTCGAAGACACCGGAAGCACCCTCGACGGCAAGCCCGTCAACTACGGCCAGGACGTGCAGGAGCAGCTGCTGAAAGACGCCTCGGTCGGCTGGCACGTCGTCACAGCGGCCGAGGCCGAGGAAGGAGTGCGCGACGGCGAGTTCGACTTCATCCTGAGCCTCGGTGCCGACTTCTCGAAGGCGCTCACCTCGGCCAGCGGAAACGCGCCTCAACAGGCGGTCGTCACCCTCACCACGAACGACACGAACAGCTTCCTCGCCACCACGATCGCCGGCCAGGTGGCCGAGAAGGTGCGCGCCTCCATCACCGAGCGCGTGGGCAAGGAGGCCGCGCTGCAGCTGCTCGACGGCTTCGCCACCGTGCGCTCGAACCTCACCGACGCGGTGGACGGGGCCGGGCAGCTGGCCGACGGATCCTCCTCCGCGGCATCCGGAGCCCTGCAACTCGCCGAAGGGGCGGGCTCCGCGAACGTCGGCGCCCTGCAGCTGAACGACGGCCTGCAGCAGCTCGCCGCCGGCTCGGCCGACCTCCCCGCGCAGACCGCGCAGCTGAACGACGGCGCGCAGCAGATCGCGGCCGGCAACGCCCAGCTGTCGACGAAGGCGAACGAGGTCGCGACGGCCGTTCAGGATGCCGCCAGCCAGGTTCCGGCGGCCCGCGCCGACATCGTGGCGCTGCTGGACGACTCCACGCTGACGCCCGAGCAGAAGGCGGCCGTGCTGGCCGAGCTCGACAAGGTCGGCACCGCCATCGACCAGGGCAACACCACCGTGCAGCAGACCAACGCGCAGATCGCGCAGCTCGCCGCCGGCAGCGCACAGCTCGCGGCGGGCACCCAGCAGCTGGCGGATGCGGCGCCGGCGCTCTCGAACGGCATCGCGAGTGCGGCATCCGGATCGTCCGCGCTCTCCTCGGGCCTGACCCAGCTGGCGGAGGGATCACTCTCGCTCACCGACGGAGTCAACCAGCTCGCATCCGGAACCACGACCCTGCGCGACGGCCTCTCATCAGGCCTCGAGGAGGTGCCCGACCAGACCGCCGACCAGCGCGAGGCCGCGGCCACCACCATCTCCGACCCGGTCGAGCTCGACACCAGCGCGGTCACCAAGGCCAGCAACTACGGCGCGGGCATGGCCCCGTTCTTCATCAGCCTCGCGGCCTGGATCGGCATCTACGCACTGTTCCTGATCGTGAAGCCGCTCTCCCGCCGCGCTGTCACGGCGCTGAAGAAGCCGGCGCTCGTGACGACGGCCGGCTGGGTGACGCCCGCGATCCTGGGCGGAATCCAGATGGCGGCCGTGTTCGGCATCATCACACTGGCGCTCGGCTACGAGGTGCAGCACGGCTGGTGGATGATCGGGTTCATGGTGCTCACCTCGGCCACGTTCGCGTCGATCATCCTGGCGCTGAACATCCTGCTGGGCAGCGTGGGGCAGTTCTTGGGGCTGGTGCTGATGGTGCTGCAACTCGTGACCGCGGGAGGCACGTTCCCGTGGCAGACGCTGCCCGGGCCGCTGCAGGTGCTGCACCAGGTGCTGCCGATGAGTCACGCGGTCGACGGCATCCGGCAGCTGATGTACGGCGGCAACCTCTCCCTGGCGGGGGCGGATGCGGGTGCCCTCGTCTTCTGGCTGATCGGCGCCCTGCTCGTCAGCTACCTGGGTGCCCGCCGCCTCACCCGCCACCGCACCCTGCGCGACCTGCGCCCCTCCCTCATCGGCTGAGCCTCTCAGCGGAAGAGATGGCTAAGGCGCGGATCGTGCCGAGAATCTCAGGAGACGGTGACCGCTCGGCGGGCCCAGCCCGTGGCGCCGTCGGGGGCGGGGGGCGCCTGGTCGGAGGTCTGGGTGTAGCCGCTGGCGTCGGTGGCGCGCACCTCGAGGGTGTGCTGGCCCGGAGCAGCGTCCCAGTCGAGCACCCACTGCACCCAGGTGTCGACGCCGGCGGTGTCGGCGAGGCGGGCGGGCATCCACTCGCCCTCGTCGACGCGCACCTCGACCTTCTCGATCCCGGTGTGCGGCGACCAGGCCACACCGGCCACGGGCACGGTTCCGGATGCGACGGAGGCGCCCTGCCTCGGCACGTCGATGCGCGACTCGGTCTTGATGGGCCCGAGCGCCGACCAGCCGCGCGGGGTCCAGTAGCCCTCGTCGGCCGCGAACGTGGTGACCTTCAGCTCGGACACCCACTTCGTGGCCGAGACGTAGCCGTACAGCCCGGCCACCACCATCCGCACCGGGAAGCCGTGCTCCACGGGCAGCGGCTCGCCGTTCATGCCGACGGCCAGGATCGCGACGCGATCCGCATCCTGCAGCGTGTCGAGCGGGGTTCCGGCCGTGAAGCCGTCGACGCTCGTCGAGAGCACCATGTCGGCGCCGGCCAGCGGCTTCGCGCGCGCCAGCAGCTCGCGGATGGGGTAGCCCAGCCAGAGCGCGTTGCCGATGAGGTCGCCGCCGACCTCGTTCGAGACGCAGCTGAGGGTGACGAGGTGCTCTTCGAGGGGCAGTGCGAGCAGGTCGTCGAACGTGATCTCGATCTCGTTCTCGACCTGGCCGGTGATCGTCAGCGTCCAGCTCGCGCTGTCGACCTGCGGCACCTGGAGGGCGGTGTCGATGCGGTAGAAGTCGGGGTTCGGCACGATGTAGGGGGTGAGGCCGTCCAGGCCGAGGTCGGCGCCGGACGGGACGGCGGGGACCGGCGTGGTCGCAGCCGGCAGCAGGATCGCGTCGCGGGCGGCGCTCACCGCTCCGGCGGCGGCGTTCATGGAGCGCGCGATCAGACCGGCGAACGCCGAACCCACGCCGAACGCGCCGGCCGCCACGAGGAAGCGGCGGCGATCGAGCCCGATCTGGGTCGACATCGGTGCCGGATTCGCGGGGCTGCCCTCCGCATCCTGCTGCCAGGTGCGCAGTCTCGCGCGCAGCATCCGGAGCACCAGAACGCCCGCGACCATGCCGAGCACGGTCGGCAGCGCCGAGAAGCCGCTCGCCCCGCTACGGGTGGTGACGGCGAGCACGGCGATACCGGAGACCAGCACGAGAAGAACGGTTCCGACAGGCGGGCGCCTCAGCTCCAGGATGCCGGCCAGGGCGGCGAGGGCGAGCACCAGGATGCCGAGAAGCACGAGCAGGGCCACTTTGTCGCCGGTGCCGAACAGGCTGATGACCAGGTCTTTCACGCCGGGAGGCGCGAGGTCGATCACGAACGAGCCGACGGCGAAGAGGGGGCTGGACTCCGACCCGACGAACACCGCCAGGACCTCGGCCACCGCGAGCACCACCACCGCGGCGACTACGCCGGAAACGGCCGCCCACACGGTGAGGGGCGCGGATCGCGTGGTGACGGGCCGCGTCTGCGTATCCGGGCTGCCGCTCATCCGCACATCCTAGGTTCGTGCGCTGAGCGGTCGCCGTGCGTTCCAGCGCGCCGCCCCCTCCCGCGACCTGACACAAGATGTGGCAAGTCGCCCGCAAAAGCGGCGACTTCTGCCAAGTCGCCGAGGTTGTGGCGGGCGCGGGCGCACCTCCGGCCCCGCGACATGACACAAGATGTGGCAAGTGGGCGCAAAAAGTGGCGACTTCTGCCAAGTCGCGGTGGGGAGCGGAGGAACTCGGTCGGGCTGGGCGCTGGATCGACCCGCGTCAGCGGGGAGACGTGCGCGGGCGGGCACGGAGGCGGCGCACGAGCAGAGCGAGGGCGCGCCAGCCGACGAGGAACACACCGAGCACGATCGCGGTGACGATCACGAAGCTCAGCTGCACGCCCTGGCCACTGATCAGGCGGAGCACCATTCCCAGCACCACGGATGCGCCCCAGATCACGACACCGGGCGGGGCGAGACGCAGCGGCGCCCGCCAGGCCCGCGCGAGCAGCCAGCCGACGGCGGCACCCGCGAGGAACGGCCAGGCCGTGGTGAGGAAGCCGAGCAGCGCCGAGTCCTCGTCGTGACTGCGCCGCCCGATGGCGACGAAGACGAGTACGAGCACCACGTCGACGACTGCAGCGAGCGCGATAGTGCGCGTAGGGGTCGGCGTGATCTGGTCCACCGCCCGAGTCTAAGCGCGCACGACGGGGGTGTAGCGCAGCCACATCGTGGGTGAAGCAACGCCCGCTTGTGCAGGGGGAGGCGGGGCGCGAGGGTGGGGACATGCCCCTCCGCGACCGCCTCCTCGCAGCCCTGGTCGCCGTGCTGTGGGGCGTGAACTTCGTGGCCATCCACTTCTCGCTCGAGCAGTATCCACCGTTCTTCCTGGTGGGACTGCGGTTCCTTCTGCTCGCCATCCCGACCGTGCTGTTGGTGAAGTGGCCCGGGGTGAAGGTGCGCTGGCTGCTCGGGTACGGACTGGGGTTCGGCATCCTGCAGTTCGCCTTCCTCTACGCGGGTATGGAGGCCGGGATGCCGCCCGGGCTCGCCTCGCTGGTGCTCCAGGCATCCGCTCCGTTCACCGTGGTGATCGCCGCCGTGTGGCTGCGCGAGAAGCTCACGCTGGTGCAGGGCATCGGCATCGCGGTGGCGGTGGCCGGGCTCGGCATCATCGCGGCGGAGCGGGCCGGGGTGTCGGCACTGCTGCCGGTCGTGCTGACCCTCTGCGGCGCACTCGGCTGGGCGTTCGGCAACGTGTGCAGCCGGCAGGCGAACCCGGTGAGCCCGCTGCGGATGACCATGTGGATGTCGGTGGTGCCGCCGATCCCGATGATCGCGCTCGCCCTCGTGGTGGAGGGACCCGAAAGGATCGGCGAGTCGCTCGCCACCAGCTTCACGCCCGAGGCGCTGCCCGCGGTGCTGGGCCTGGCGTACACGGTGCTGATCGGCACCGTGGTGGGCTCCGGCATCTGGACCACGCTGATGAAGCGCAACCCCTCCAGCCGCGTGGCCCCGTTCTCCATGCTCGTGCCGGTCGCCGGCTTCACCGCGGCCTGGCTCGCGCTCGGCGAGGTGCCGAACGTCGGCGACCTCGTCGGGGGCGCCGTGGTGATCACCGGCGTGCTCGTGGCGACGCTGGGCGTGCGGAAGCGAACCCCGACCCGCCCCGTGAAGGAGCCGAGCACCGTCGCCTGATCGACCGGTCAGCGAACCCAGGCGGCTGCGGAGGCGGGCAGCATCCCGTCGACGAGCGGTTCCGACGACAGCAGCACCTCGCCCGGCGGCAGTGGCACGGCGGCCTCCCCCATGGCGACCACGATCCGCACCCCGCGGCCGCGCTCGGCGATCAGCCGGGAGTCCCCGTCCACACCCCACCGCACCCCGTCGCCGGAGCCGAACGCGCCGTCGGCGGCGAGCGCCGCACGCAGCGCCGTCGCCTCGCGGAAGAGCCTCAGATCCGACCCGGGCGTCTCCTCCTGCACCTGGATCGAGTAACGCCCCCAGCCCTCGGGCACCGGGAGCCACGGCCGGCCGGCCCCCGACGGCGAGAAGCCGTGCGTGCCGGTGGCACTCGACACCCACGGCAGCGGGATGCGCGCTCCGTCACGGCTGACGCCGCCGTGCTGCCACATCGGATCGGCGCGCTCGGCGACCGGCACGTCGACCTCGGGTAGCCCCAGCTCCTGCCCCTGATACACGTAGACGGCTCCCGGCAGGCCCAGCAGCGCCACGAGCGCCGCGCGGGCGCGCCGTCGACCCAGCGCCCCTCCGCCGAAGCGCGTCGCGGTGCGCACGATGTCGTGGTTCTCCAGCGCCCAGCTCGGCGCCGATCCCGTGCTCTGCCGCACCTCTTCGAGGTGACCGCCGACCGACACCCAGGTCGCGGCATCCCAGTCCAGCTTCGCGAACGCGAACGCGAACGTCTGGTGCAGCTCGTCGGGGCGGGTGTACCGGGCCGAGCGGATCGGCTCGAGGTTCACCTCACCCACGAGCAGCCTGCCGGGCGAGTACGAGTCGGCCACCCGGCGCCAATGGCGGTAGACCTCGTGCACGGCATCCTGGTCCATCGCCAGCGGGTTCGAGCGCAGTCCGTCGATCACGGTCGGCACGGTGGGCGAGTCGGGCAGACCCTCCGCCTTGAACAGGCCGTGCGCCACATCCACCCGGATGCCGTCGACCCCGCGGTCGAACCAGAACCGGATGACGCGCTCGAAGTACGCCGCGACGGCCGGGTTCTCCCAGTTCCAGTCGGGCTGGCCGGGCGAGAACAGGTGCAGGTACCACTCGGTGTCGGTCGCCGAATCGGGGGCGGCGCGGTGCCAGGCGGGCCCGCCGAACACACTGATCCAGTTGTTCGGCGGCTCGCTCTGATCGGCACCCCGACCCGGCCGGAACACGAACATGTCCCGCTCAGGCGATCCGGGACCGGCTGCCAGAGCCGCCTCGTAGAGCGGATTGTCGGTCGAGGTGTGGTTCGGCACGATGTCGACGAGGATGCGCAGGCCGTTCTCGTGCGCCGATGCCAGCAGCTCGTCGAAGTCGGCGAGCGTGCCGAAGAGCGGATCGACGTCGCAGTAGTCGCTGATGTCGTAGCCCTGATCGACCTGCGGCGAGCGCTGGAACGGCGTCAGCCAGAGACCGTCGACGCCGAGAGACGCGAGGTAGGGCATCCGTTCGATGATGCCCCGCAGGTCGCCCACTCCGTCGCCGTCGGCATCGGCGAACGACCGTGGGTAGACCTCGTACACGACCGCGTCATCCCACCACCCGCTCACTTGGTGGCGCCCGAGGTGAGGCCGTCGACGATGCGACGCTGGAAGATGAGCACGACGATCATCAGAGGGATCGTCACCACGACACCGGCGGCCATCTGCGCGCCGAAGGGCGCCTGGAAGTCGCTGGCGCCGGTGAACTTCGAGATCGCCACGGTCGCGGTCTGGATGGCCGGGTCGTTGGCCATCGACAGCGCGATGATGAACTCGTTCCAGCTGTGGATGAACGTGAGGATGGCGGTCGTGAACACGCCGGGCGCGGCCAGCGGCAGCAGGATCTTCGTGAACGCCTGCCACTTGGTGCAACCGTCGATCATCGCGGCCTGCTCGAGGTCGTGCGGCAGTTGCTTCATGAAGGTGGTGAGATTCCACACCGCGAGCGGGATGGCGAACGACAGGCTCGGCACGATCATGGCCTGGTAGGTGTTGATCCAGCCGATGTCGGTGAACAGACGCAGCAGCGGCACCACCACGGCGATGCCCGGGAACATCGAGGTGGCGATGATGACCGCGAGGATGCCGGACTTGAACCGGAACTTCAGCCGGGCGATGGCGTAGGCCGCGAAGATCCCCAGCACGAGGGCGAGGATCGTCGTGGTGCCGGCCACGATCAGGCTGTTCAGCAGCGAGCGGCCGAAGTCGTTCGAGGAGTCGAACACCTGCGCGTAGCTCTCCAGCGACCACGTGGTGGGCAGCAGCGAGGTGTCGAAGATGTCGTTGGTGGTGCGGAAGCTCGACACGAGCATCCAGTAGAAGGGCGCGAGGCAGTACACCGCCACGATGGCGATGCCCACCCAGCGGGTGATCGCGCCGCCGACACCGCGCGTGCGCTTGCGCGGGCTGCGCGCATCCGCGCCGGTGCGGGCGCCGCTGGTGGCGATCAGGTCTCGTTCGGTGAGCGCGGTCATCGTCCGGCCTCCTTCGCGGCTCGTGCGGCCTGTTTGCGGGCGGCCTTCTCGGCTTGCTTGTCGGCGTCGCCGACCACATCGGCCCCGAGCACGCGGATGAACACGAACGCGATCAGCGCCACGTACACGAGCAGGATGATGGCGAACGCGGATGCGGTGCCGTATTGCAGCTGGTTGGACTCGTCCCAGGCGAGGATCGAGAGCGTCTCGACCGAGCTCTTGCGCGGCCCGATCAGCACGAACGGCAGGTCGAACATGCGCAGCGCGTCGAGCAGCCGGAAGAGCACGGCCACGAGCAGCGCCGGCCGCACGAGCGGCAGGGTGATCGAGACGAACTGCTTCCAGGCGTTGGCGCCGTCGAGCTTCGCGGCCTCGTAGACCTCCTCGGGGATCAGCTGCATGCCCGCGAGCACGAGCAGGCCGATGAACGGGGCGGTCTTCCACACCTCGGCGATGATCACCGCGACCTGGGCGGCGAAGCCCTCGGCGGTCCACAGCACCTGCGTGTTCAGCAGGTCGTTCGCGATGCCGTTGGACTGGAAGATCCAGCGCCAGAGCAGACCGGAGACGGCGGTGGGGATGGCCCAGGGGATGAGGATGGCGGCGCGCAAGAAGGCGCGGCCCTTGAAGGCGCGGTTCATCGCCACGGCGAAGGCGACACCGATCACGGTCTCGAGCGCGACCGTCACGAAGGTGAAGAACGTCGTGTTCCAGAGCGCGTTGTAGAACCGGCCGGATTCGGCGCCGGCGAAGATGTCGGCGTAGTTGCCGAGCCCGACGAAGCTCTCGCCCTCCACCACGAAGCCGTCGGCATCCAGCCCCGACTCGGCGCTGAACAGCGATTGGTACACCGCCGAGAGCAGCGGATAGACGATCACCAGCACGAGCACGATGAACGTGGGCGAGAGCAGCAGGGTGGCCATGCCTCCCTCGCGGGGCGCGCGGTCTTCCTTACGGCGCGCTCGGGCGCGGGGCGCCGGCGACGGCGGCGTGGCCGGCGGTGCGATCGTGGAGGTCATCTCAGGGCTTTCTGGTTCGTCGGGCGCGACGAGCGCGGACGCCGTCGTGGGGCGGACTCGAGGAGGGGGCGCGGACCGGCCGAGGAGACGGCCGGTCCGCGGAGCGGGACTAGCCCGCGGTGATCTCGGTGAGCTTCGTTTGCAGGTCGGCCAACGCGGCATCCGGAGTCTTGTCGCCCGTGAGAGCGGCGTAGATCTCATCCTGGATGGCCGCCGTGGTGGCGCCGTAGGCGACCACCTTCGGGCGCGGCTGGGCGTTGTCGAGCGAGGTCAGCAGCGTCGGCAGGTAGGGGTAGCTGGCCGTCACGGTCTGGTCTTCGAAGAACTCGGGGAAGACGGGCGCGCGCGAGCTCAGGGCGAGGCGCTCCTGCTCCTGCTCCCGGCTGGTGAAGAACGCGATGAACTCCAGAGCGGTCGCCTTGTTCTCGGCGTAGCTGGAGATGGCGATGTTGCGGCCGCCGAGGGTGGAGACACCGGGGCCGTCCTCACCCGGGATGGCGCTCACGCCGAAGTTCCCGGAGACGCTGGAGGAGCCATCCGTCGCCGACAGCGACTTGTAGATGTAGGGCCAGTTGCGCAGGAAGACGAGCTTGCCCTCCTGGAACGCCTGACGGCCCTGCTCCTCCTGGAAGGTGATCGCGTCGCGCGGGATCATGCCCGACTCGAAGCCGTCGACCAGGAACTCCAGCGCGGTGAGCGCCTCGGGGGTGTCGACCGTGGGCTTTCCCTCGGCGTCGAACAGCGACCCGCCGGCCGAGGCCACAGCCTCGCTGAAGTTCACGGTGAGGCCCTCGTTCTTGTCGAACTGGCCGGCGTAGCAGGAGACCCCGGCCGCCTGGGGCAGCGCCAGCACGGCGTCGCACGCGGCCTGCATCTCGGCCCAGGTCTCGGGCGGCGCGGTGACGCCGGCGGCGGTGAGCAGGTCGGTGCGCGAGTAGAGCAGCGCGCCGTCGGTGTAGTACGGAGCACCGTAGAGGGTGTCGCGGTAGCTGGCGGCCTCGACGGTGGCCGGCACGAGCTCGTCGACGGGCAGCGCGTCTTCGGGCAGCGGGGTGATCCAGCGGTTGGCGGCGAACTCGCTGGTCCACACCACGTCGAGGTTCAGCACGGAGTAGGACGATCCCTCGACCTGGGCGTTCTGCACCATCTGCTGGCGCTGCTGGTCGGCATCCAGGGGCAGTTCGACCCAGGTGACCTGCTCGTCGGGGTGCTCGGCGTTCCAGGCGTCGATCGTGGCCTGCGCGGCGCCCGAGGCGTCGGGGCTGCTGACGTACTGGATGGGGCCGGTGCCCTCGAGCGTGGCCTCGGCGGCGGGCGTGCTGCCGCCCGAGCTTCCCGAGCCCGAGCAGGCGGTGAGGGTGATCGCCGCGGCGGCGGCGAACGCGAGGCCGACGACGATTCGTCGATCACGGCGTCGTTGCATCATGATTGCTCCTTGTTGTGGGGGATGGATCCGGTCGATGAGATCAGGGGCGCCGTCGAGCCGCGCACGATGAGGCGGTGCGGCAGGATGCGCGGGGTCGGGCCCGCGGCCGGCTCGCCCGCGGCGAGCAGCTTCTCGACGGCGAGCTCTCCCATCCGCTCGAGCGGCTGCGCGATGGTGCTGAGCGCGGGGTGCACGTGCATCGCCGTGCGCGTGTTGTCGAAGCCGAGCACCGAGATCTCGTCGGGCACGCGGCGGCCGAGGCGCTGCAGCTCGTTCACCACGGCGGCGCCCATCTCGTCGCTGAGCGCGAAGACGGCGGTGAGACCGCCATCCTGAGCCAGCAGCCGGGCGAGGGCGGGCGGGGCGGAGTCGTAGAGCGAGTTGCCGTGCTCGAGCACCGGGGTGAGGCCGGCCTCCGTCATGGCGCGCAGGTAGCCGCGCTTGCGGACGGTGTTCACGAGAACGGATGCGGGGTCGCCCGCGAGCAGGCCGATCCGGCGATGGCCGAGGGAGATCAGGTACCGGGTGCCGTCGTAGGCGGCGGCCTCGTCATCGATGGCGAGGCTCGGAAAGCGCTGCCCGTCGCGGATGGCCACCGACATCAGCGGGATGCCCGAGCCGAGCGCCCGGCGCATGTCGGCGGTCACGGCCGCCGAGATCAGGATCACGCCGGCGGCGCGATACGTGCGGAGCGTGCGCAGGTAGCTCGCGGCGAAGGTGGAGCTCGGGCCGGTGCGGCCGAGCATCACGGAGTAGCCGCGCAGCCGGGCCGCCGCCTCGACGCCGCTCATGATGTCGGAGGCGAGGGCGTCGGAGACCACGGGGGCGAGCACACCGATCACGGCGGTCTGCTTGGTCTTGAGGCCCCGGGCGAGGGTGTCGGGCTCGTAGTTCAGCTCATCGATGGCCTGCTCGACCCGGCGCTGCGTCTCGGCCGAGTAGCCGATGAGGCCGTTGACGACCCGGGAGACGGTGGCGGGAGAGACGCCGGCGGCCCGGGCGACATCGCGGATGGTCGTCATCGGGCCCTCCCTTGGGGTGTGTTCGCCGGCTGCAGCGCAATCGTTTACGTACGGTGCGCCTGTCGAGGCTAAATAACCTCTCGCGGGTTACGCAAACGTTTACTAAACAGCGCGGACGGCACCCGTGATGTGGTCGGATGGAGGCATGCCCGTTCGCGCCGTCTTCGTCACCGGGGTCTCCGGCTCCGGCAAATCCACCATCGGGGCGCTGCTCGCGGCGCGCCTGGAGTGGCCGTTCCTGGATGCCGACGACCTGCATCCGCTCGCCAACATCGAGAAGATGTCGGCCGGGATCGCCCTCGACGACGCCGACCGGGCACCCTGGCTCGAGGCCGTCGGGCGCGCTGCCGACCACGCGGCGGGCGAGACCGGAGCCGGGGGCGGAGCAGGAGCGAGCGCCGGCGGCGGCGTGGTGGTGGCGTGCTCGGCGCTCCGCCGCGTCTACCGCGATCTGCTGGCGGCGGAGTGCGCCGGCGCGTACTTCGTGCAGCTGCTCGGCGGGCCGGAGCTGCTGGCGCAGCGCCTGTCGGCCCGCGTCGACCACTTCATGCCGCCCGCGTTGCTCGGGTCGCAGCTCTCGGCGCTCGAGCCGCTCGGGGCCGACGAGAACGGGCTCGCGATCGGCGTCGCCTCGACCCCCGCCGAGGTGGTCGAGACGATCGCCGACGCGCTGGATGCCCCGCCTCAGACCGGGAAGTAGGCCCCGGCCGCGAAGTCCTCGAGCAGGGTCGGGCCCTCGGGCGCCCAGTCGAGCAGCTCGCGGGTGATGACGCTCGTCGAGGAGAGGTCCATCGCGAAAAATGCGCCGAGGAATCCGAAGTGCTCGACGGCATCGGCCGGGTCGATGGAGGCCACCGGCAGCCCGAGTCCGCGGCCGATCGCCTCGGCGATCGACTTCGACGAGACGCTCTGCTCCGCCACGGCGTGCAGCAGAGAACCCGCCGGGGCCTTCTCGAGCCCCAGACGGATCATCCGCGCGGCGTCGGAGCGGTGCACCGCCGCCCAACCCGTGGTGCCGTCGCCCACGTAGCCCGAGACACCTTTCTCGCGTGCCGTGGCGACCAGGTACGACACGAAGCCGTGGTCCCCGGCACCGTGCACGGTCGGCGAGAAGCGCAGACTGATCGATTTCACACCCTTCTCGATGTAATCCAGCGCGAGGTTCTCGGTTCCCCCGCGCGGCGCATCCGGACCACTGAACGGCGACCGGTCGTTCTCGGTCGACGGGCGGCCCTGGGCGAGGCCGGCCACTCCGGCGGCGAGCAGGAGCGGCCGGCCCGACCCGGCGAGGGTGTCGCCGAGAGCCTCCACCGCGGCCCTCTCGGCACGGTTGGACTCGGCCGGGTTCGACCAGTCGTGCTTGTTCGCGAGGTGTATGACCGCCTCGGCTTCCGCCGCGCCGGTGCGCAGGCTCTCGAGGTCGTCGAGGTCGCCGCGCAGAACGACGGCACCCTTGGCCTGGAGGGCGGCTGCGGCGGCGTCGGAACGGGCGAGCCCGGTGACCTCGTAGCCGTGGGCGAGCAGCTCGTCGACGGTGGCGGAGCCGATCCAGCCGGATGCTCCGGTGACGAATACGCGCATGGTGTCTCTCTTCGTTGGTAATGATGTCAGTGACCGACGTCAGTGACAGACATGACTGTACACCTGATGTCAGTCGCTGTCACCACCACTAGACTGATCACATGGTGCGATGGGAACCCGGTGCGCGCGACCGGTTGCGCTCGGCCGCGATCGAGCTCTTCACCGAGCGCGGCTTCGAGGCGGTGACGGCGGCCGAGATCGCGGAGGCGTCCGGGCTCACGGAACGCACCTTCTTCCGGCACTTCGCCGACAAGCGCGAAGTGCTGTTCGACGGCCAGAACTTCTTTCAAACCGTGTTCGTGGAGAGTGTCGCGGCGGCGCCCGCCGACGCCTCGCCGGTGCAGACGGTGGAGTTCGCGCTGCACACGGCCGCGGCATCCTTCTTCCCCGACGAACGGCGGCCCTACTCGCGGGTGCGCCAGGGCATCATCGACGCGAACGCTCCCCTGCAGGAGCGCGAGTCGCTGAAGATGGTGTGGCTGTCGCAGGGCATCGCGGAGGCCCTTCAGGCGCGCGGCGTCCCCGAGGCGCAGGCCGCGCTCGCAGCCCAGTCGGGCGTCACCGTGTTCGGCGTGGCCTTCACCCGCTGGCTCGCTCCGGGCGAGCAGCGCTCCCTCCCCGACCTGCAGCGCGAGGTCTGGGACGAGCTCCGAGGCGTGCTCACCCCCTGAGGCTCCGGCACCGCCTTAGCAAAGGCTGGAGCCAGAGGCTTTGGTATGGCGGGGGCTAAGCAAAGGGTACGTGCTGGGTGATCCAGGCGTGCATGGCGACCGCGGCTGCGGCGCTCGCGTTGATCGAGCGGGTGGAGCCGAACTGCGAGATCTCGACCACGGCATCCGCCGCCGCCAGCGCATCGGGCGAGAGGCCCGGGCCTTCCTGACCGAACAGCAGCACACAGCGCGGCGGGAACGCGAAGGTCTCGATGATCACCGAGCCGGGCACGTTGTCGATCGCGATGATCGGCAGGCCCGCCTCGTGCGCGAAGGCGACGAAGGTCGCGACGTCCGGATGGTTCGACACGTGCTGGTAACGGTCGGTCACCATGGCGCCGCGCTTGTTCCAGCGCTTGCGGCCGATGATGTGCACCGTGTCGGCGGCGAAGGCGTTGGCGCTGCGCACGATCGAGCCGATGTTCATGTCGTGCTGCCAGTTCTCGATGGCAACGTGGAAAGGATGCCGGTGCTCGTCGAGATCGGCCACGATCGCGTCCATCCGCCAGTAGCGGTAGCGGTCGATCACGTTGCGGGTGTCGCCGCGCTCGAGCAGCTCGGGGTCGTACCGCGCCGCATCCGCCCCCGACGGCAGCTCGCCCACCCACGGCCCGACGCCCCCCGCGCTCAACTCGACGCTGGCGTTCGAACCCGCGCCGGCACTCGGCTCGGGCTGGGGATTCTCGTCAGGCACCCCGCAAGGCTACCCACCCTCGGGCGGGTTCAGGATGCGGGGGCTGCGGCGAAGTCGAGGAGTTCGACCGCCGCCAGGTACTGCTCGGCGTCGAAGGCGGGAGCGATGGCGGACTGCAGGAGGTAGCCCTGGCAGATGCCGACCACCACCGGGACGATCGCGTCCGCGCGCGCGCCGGCCGCAGCATCCGTCAGCCCGGCCTGCACGAACCAGGCCCGGAAGTACGAGGCGTACAGCGATCGCAGATCGCCGATGAACTCGCCGATCACCAGCGCGAGTTCGGGTTCGCGGGCCGCGAGACCCCACACCTGCACCATCATCGCGGTGCCGCCCAGCTCGGAGGTGATGCCGGTCACGAAGGTGCGCATGACCTGCACCGGATGCGGCAGCGGGTCGAGCTCGGAGAGCCCCTCCAGGTCGCGCCCCCGGCCGCGCAGCACGTCGCCCACCACGTGGGCGATGAGCTCGTGCTTGTTGGCGTAGTGCAGGTAGATGGCGCCGGCCGAGAGCCCCGACTCGGCGATGATGTCGGCCATCGAGGTGCCTTCGAAGCCCTTGCGGGCGAAACAGCGCAACGCAGCGGCAGCGATCTGGCGCCGGCGCTCGGCGCGATGGTCGTCTGAGACTTTCGGCATGCTCCACCTCGAAAACGAATGACCGTTCTTGACAACGTTAGCGGAAACTCCCATCATAAAGAACGGTCATTCGTTTTTTATGGAGGAATCATGTCGCGCCCGCACACCAGATGGAGCCGCGTCGCGCTGATCGGAATCGGCGCCTCGCTGATCGTCGGCGTGTTCGTGCTCGCCTTCTCCTGGCCATCCGTCACATCGAGCGTTCACGCCGTGCCGCTCGTCGTCGCCGGCGAGACGGCCACAGCCGACGCGGTGGCCGACCAGCTCGGCCAGAGCACCGGCGACACCTTCGCCGTGACCCGGGTCGAGACGCGTGAGGAGGCCGAAGCCGCCATCCGCAGCCGCGACGCCTTCGGCGCGATCGACGCCTCCGGATCCGTTCCCGAGGTGCTCACCGCCTCGGCCAACGGCGTCGTCGTGAGCCAGATCTTCACGAGCCTCGCCGATCAGCTGCAGCAGGCCTTCGCCCAGCAGCTCGCCGCCCAGGGAGTGGCCGCCGACGCCGTTCCCGCCATCACGGTGACGGATGTCGTGCCGCTCGCGAGCAGCGATCCGCGCGGGGCCGGCCTCACCACGCTGTCGTTCCCGCTCGTCATCGGCGGCATGATCGGCGGTGTCGTCGTGAGCCTGCTCGTGGTCGGCGTCTGGCGCCGGCTGGCCACGGTGGTGCTCTACTCGGTCGCGGGCGCCGTGATCGTGGTGGCGATCGGACAGGCCTGGTTCGGAGTGCTGCAGGGCGAGGCGGTGCTGAACACGCTGGCGGTCGCCGCATCCGTTCTCGCCATCAGCGCACTGATCGTGGGGCTCACCTCGATCCTCGGCGCCAAGGGGATCGGCATCGGCGCCGTGCTCGCGATGCTGATCGGCAACCCGATCTCGGGCGCTTCGCAGCCGTGGGAGTTCCTGCCCGAGCCCTGGGGCGCGATCGGCCAGTTCTTCCCGCCGGGAGCGGGTGCCACGCTGATGCGCGACCTCTCCTACTTCCCGGATGCCTCGACCCTGCAGCCCTGGCTGGTGCTCGGCGGATGGATCGCGCTCGGCATCGTGCTGATGGCCGTCGGCCACTTCAGGAACCGCGCCATCCTGCCGCCGGCCGACAGCCCGGAGCCCGGGAACGGCCACGCCCCGCAGCACGCCGCCGCGTGACCCGGCTCGTCGCGAGTTCAGCCGGCTACAACCACTTGTTGCGCTTGAACACCGCGTACAGGATGAACGCCAGCAGCAGCATGGCCAGGATCGCCAGCGGGTACCCGAACAGCCAGTGCAGTTCGGGCATGTGGTCGAAGTTCATGCCGTAGATCGCGGCGATCAGCGAGGGGGCGAAGAGGATCGCGGCCCATCCGGAGATCTTCTTCACCTCCTCGCCCTGCTGGATGCTCGTCTCGGAGAGTTTGCGGGTGTCTTCGGCCAGCTCCAGGCTGGCTTCGGAGATACGCCGCATCTCGTCGTTCTGCCGCTGGGTGGCGAGCGTGGAGTGCACGGTGAGCGCGTTCTGCAGGGTCGCGCGGAAGGAATCCGCCCGCCCCACGATCTGCAGCACGTGGTCGAGCACGTCGCGCAGGCCCCGCTGCAGCTCGAGGTCGACCTTGTACTTCTCCGAGCCGCGCAGCAGCGCCTCGAGCATCGAGGTGAGCGGATGCACGGCCCGCTGGAACTCCATCACCTCGCCGAGCAGGTCGTAGATGCGCTTGGAGACGTTCGGATCGCCGCCGAACAGCTGCTGCTCGATCTCGTCGATGTCGTTCTCCAGCCCCGCGAGCACCGGACCGTATTCGTCGACCACCTCGTCGACGATCGCGTAGAGCACCGCCTCGGGGCCGAGAGCGAGCAGCTCGGAGTTGCCCTCGAGCCGGCGCCGCACGCGGGCGAGGTCGGGCGACTCGGCGTGCCGGATGGTGACCACGAACCCCGGGCCCACGAACACGTGCAGCTCGCCGAACTCCACCTCCTCCTCTTTGTCGAGGTAGCGCGCGGGGCGCAGCACGAGGAAGAGCGTGTCGCCGTAGCGCTCGAGCTTCGCGCGCTGGTGACCGGTCAGGGCGTCTTCGACGGCGAGATGGTGCAGGTCGAACTCCTGCTCGACCGAGCGGATCTCCTCGGCATCGGGTCGGTACAGGCCGATCCAGGCCATGCCGTCGTTCTCGCGCATGAGCTCGTAGGTCTCGTCCAGCGAGTCGGGGTCGTGGATGCGCCGGCCGGCCGCGTAGACCGCGTTGTCGATGATGGGCATGGGCTCAGATTATGCCGATCGGGTGAACGAGCGGTGACGCGTCGGGTGCGTGATCGTGAGGCTACGCGGCGCCGGTCACCGTGAGCACGATCAGCACGACGTTGAGAGCCACGATCAGGGCGACGACGGTCCAGGCGGTGACCTTCACGGGCATCCGGTCGGCGAACTCACCCATCACGGCGCGATTGCCGGTGAGACGGATGAGCGGGATCAGCGCGAACGGGATGCCGATGCTCAGCAGCACCTGGCTCAGCACCAGCGCCCAGGTGGGGTCGATGCCCGCGCCGAGCACGATCAGCGCCGGGATGAGCGTCACCACGCGACGGGCCAGGATGGGCACCCGCACCCGCAGCAGGCCCTTCATGATGACCGAGCCGGCGTAGGCGCCGACGGAGGTGGAGGCAAGGCCGGAGGCGAGCAGGCCGATCGCGAAGATGGTGGCGATGGCGGGGCCGAGCGCGGCGGCGATGGCGTCGTAGGCACCCGGGATCGTGTCGGTGCCGTCGACTCCGCGCAGGCTGGACGCGGCCAGCAGCAGCATCGCGATGTTCACGGCGCCGGCCAGCACCAGCGCGATCACCACGTCGGCGCGCGTCACCCGCAGCAGCCCGCGCAGCCGCTCGGCGCCCGCCCCGTGCGGCCGGGGTCCCTCCCCCTCGCTCCCCCTCCCGTCATCCACAACGACGGAGTTCTCGCTCGACGCGCCGTCGGCCGGCGCGCGCAGCCGGCGCGGCGACCAGAAACTCCGTCGTTTCGGATGGGAAACAGACGGGGCACCGAGCGTGAAGTCGCTGTTCTCCGCCTCGGCGGCGAAGGCGGCGTGGTGGCGGTCGCGGGCTAGGGCGGAGTGCAGGTAGATGGCGTGCGGCATCACGGTGGCGCCGAGCATGCTCGCGGCCAGCAGCACGGTGGGGGCGCCCTCGAAGCGCGGCACGAGCCCGTCGGCGGCGGCGAGCCAGTCGACGTCCGACACGAACAGGCCCGCCAGGAAGCCCACGGCGATCACCGCCAGCAACCCGATGATGATGAACTCGAAGCTGCGCTGCCGCCGCGACGACTGCACGAGCAGCAGCACCATCGACACCACGCCCACGATCGCGCCGCCGAGCACCAGCGGCAGCCCGAACAGCAGGTTCAGGGCGAGCGCCCCACCGATCACCTCGGCGATGTCGGTGGCGGCCGCCACGAGCTCGGCCTGCAGCCAGAACGCCCTCCGCGGCCACGGCCGGGTGCGCGCCCCCACGTGCTCCGGCAGCGTCATCCCGGTCACGATGCCGAGCTTGGCCGACTGGAACTGGATCAGCACCGCCATCGCGTTCGCCAGCACCAGCACCCACACCAGCAGGTACCCGTACTGTGCCCCCGAGGTGAGGTTCGCCGCCACGTTCCCCGGGTCGACGTACGCGATCGACGCCACGAACGCGGGCCCGAACAGGGCCAGAGGATGCCACCACCGCGGCCGCGGCACGAACGCCGCCTCCGCACCGGAAACGGGCGGCGCCGACGTCGCACTTTTAGGCATGCCGAAAAATTAGCACACAACGGTTTAGGCGCACCGAAAAATCTCACGCCGGCACGGCTACGGTTCACTCCGGCGAGCGTGAGGTCGACCTCCGCCATAGTGCGCGAGCTCGGTCTGAGACTCGCTGGGGTGAACCGGACCTAGGCGCCGCGGGTCGGGTCGAAGGCCGAGAGGCGGTCGTGGAAGAGGGTGCTGCGCTCGTCGAGGCCGGTGAAGTCGACGGCGAGGCCGTGCGCGTGGAACTTGGTGCGCACCGAGTCGAGGGCGGCGACCGTGGAGGCGTCCCAGATCTGCGAGGCGGTGAAGTCGACCGTGACGGCGACCTCCGCCGGCAGCGGGCCGAGCGCGGCGTCGTCGGCGTAGCGGAACTGCTCCACCAGGTCGTTGCTGCTACCGAAGAAGAGCGGCCCCTGCACGCGGTACAGCACCGAGGGCGCGGCGGGAGCGGCGGCATCCGGAACCGGCGCACCCGCAGTCATCGCAGCATCCGGAGCCGGCGCCACCACCCGCTCGACGCGGATGACGTGCGCCACCCGCCGCGCGAACAGCACCATCGCGAGCACCACCCCCACCAGCACCCCCACGGCGAGGTTGCCCGTGGCCACCACCACCACGATCGTGACGGCCAGCACGAGCGTCTCAGGAATGGGCATCCGGCGCAGCGTCGACGGCCGCACGCTGTGCCAGTCCACGGTCGTGACGGCCACGATCATCATCACGGCCGCGAGCGCCGCCATCGGGATCTGCGCCATCACATCGGCGAGCAGCGTCACCATCAGCAGCAGCACGAGCCCGGCCGCCACGGTCGAGATGCGCGTGCGCGCCCGCCCGACCTTCACGTTCAGCACCGTCTGGCCGATCATCGCGCAGCCCGCGATGCCGCCGTAGAAGCCGGCCAGGATATTCGCGATGCCGAGCGCCCACGACTCGCGGCTCTTGTGCGAGCGGGTGTCGGTGAGGTCGTCGACCACCTTCGCGGTGAGCAGGCTCTCCATCAGCCCCACGAAGGCCACGCTGAGCGCGGGCGCCCAGATGATCTGCAGCGTCTCGAGGTTCAGCGGCACCAGCAGCGGCGTGATGCCGGGCAGGGCGCCGCCGATCGTGCCCTCGTCGCCCACGTTCGGCACGTCGAGGTTCGCCACGATCACGATCGCGGTCACCAGCACGATCGCCACCAGCGGCGCGGGAACGGCCTTGGTGACCCGGGGCAGGGCCAGCACCACGGCCACGGTCAGCGCGAACAGCGGGTACACGATCCATGGCACGTCGATCAGGTGCGGCACCTGCGCCGCGAAGATCAGCACGCCGAGCGCGTTCACGAAGCCGAGCATCACGCTGCGCGGGATGAACCGCATCAGCCGGGCGAGCCCGAGCACCCCGAAGGCGATCTGCACGATACCGGCCAGGATGATCGCCGGCAGCAGGTACTCCACCCCGTGATCGCGCACCAGCGGAGCCACCACGAGGGCCACGGATCCGGCCGCCGCCGTGACCATCGCCGAACGCCCGCCGAGCACCGACATGCTGATGGCCAGAACGACGGATGCCACCAGGCTGACCCGCGGGTCGACCCCCGCCACCACCGAGAACGAGATCACCTCGGGGATCAGCGCGAGGGTCGTGACGACGCCCGCCAGCACCTCGCGGCTCAGGATGCGCGGCGAGCGCAGCGCCCGCACGGTGTCGCTCTGCGTGACCATCTGCCGCACGGACATGCGCGTGCCGGCGTCGCCGAATGGAATCGAAGTACCCCCGTGGTAGCCGGCGACCGCCGGGCTTCCAGGATACCAGCGACCGCGCGCCAGAATGGTGTGCATGGACTCTGCTGCGCATCCCACCGCCCCGATCGTCTGGGCCGGTTCGTACACCGCCGAAGCGGGCGGCACCGGCACCGGAGTGACCCCGCTGCGGCACACGGCCGACGGATCGCTCGTCGTGGCCGGACCGGCCTTCGCCCTGCCGTCTCCGACCTGGGTGGCCGCGCATCCGGAGCTGCCCGTGATCTACGCCGCTTCCGAGACGACGGGTCTGGTCTCGGCGCTGGCAGTGCGAGGGGAGGCAACGACGACGCCGTCGACGTCGGGAGCGACAGAGCCGTCACTCGTTCCGCTCGGCGCGCGCCGGGCCGCCGGTGAGGCCGTCTGCCATCTCGCCGTCGATCCCGGGGGCCGCTTCGTGGTGGCCTCCTGCTGGGGTGACGGCGCCGTCGTGCTCTTCCCGCTCGACGCCGAGGGCGCGCTCGGCGAGGGAGTGCCGGCGCCCGCCGCCACCGATCCGCACGCGGGCGACGAGAGCGTCGCGATCGACGCGCACACCGGCGAGCAGCGCACCAGCCGGGCCCATGCCGCACTGGTGCTCGACGCCACGCACCTCGTCACCACCGACCTCGGCTACGACCTGCTCCGCTTCTGGCGAATCGAGGATGCCCCCGGCCTCCCGCTCGAGCTCGAGCAGGAGCTCGTGCTCCCGCCCGGTTCGGGCCCGCGCCACCTCGCCGAGCTGCCCGACGGCCGGCTGCTGGTGATCACCGAGTACTCGATCCAGCTGATCGTCGTCGACCGCCCGCATCCGGATGCCCCCTACCGCATCGCCGCGGCCTACGACCTGCTGCCCGAGGCGCCACGCCCCGGCGAGAGCGGCTCCGGCATCGCGCTGGCCGCGGACGGCCGCACGATCTACCTGGGCATCCGCGGAAGCGACCGGATCGTGCCGGTGCGGATGCTCCCCGACGGCACGTTCGACGTGCGGCCGCCCTTCGCCAGCGGCGGCACCCTCCCCCGCGCGGTGGCGGTCGACGGGCCGCGGCTGCACGTGATGCACCAGGTTTCGGGCATCGTGACGAGCCACCGACTGGACGCCGCGACGGGCCTCCCCTCCGGCCCGCCCACGCAGACCCCGCTGGCGTCGGCGACCACCCTGGCCTTCCCCACCTGGGCTGTCGCCGGCCCGAAAGCGGCCGCTGAGCCGGCGATCGACGCCGAGGCTTCGCCCGCGCCCGAGCCCGTCGCATCCGCTCAGCCCTCCCTGCTCACGCCGGAGGGCGAGGCCTTCGTGACCGCCTACCACCTCGCCACCCTGGCCACGCTCCGCACCGACGGCAGCCCGCACCAGGTGCCGGTCGGCTTCACTCTCGAGGGTCGCACGGTGCGCATCATCACCTCGGGCACCTCTCAGAAGGTGCTCAACGTGCGCCGAGGCGGCCGCGCGAGCGTGAGCCAGGTCGAGCGCGCCCGCTGGCTGAGCTTCGAGGGCCCGGCCCGCATCCTCGACGATCCGGATTCGGTGGCCGACGCCGTTCGCCGCTACGCCGCCCGCTACCGTCAGCCGCGCCCGAACCCGCAGCGCGTGGTGATCGAGATCACCGTCGAGAACGCGATGGGCTCCTCCGGTCTCTTGCTCGAGCCCTGAACCGGCCCGCCACCGGCCATTCGGTCGCCGAACGGCCCAGAGCCTAGGCTTGGAGGCATCATGACGACGCCCGCGCCCGGACCCCGTACCGCCCAGAAGACCATCGCCGGGCAGGACACCGCGGCCGAGAACTACCTCAAGACCATCTACGCCCACACCGAGTGGCAGCCCGATCCGATCACCCCGTCGGCTCTGGCCGCGCGACTGGGCGTCGCGCCCTCCTCGGTCACCGAGATGGTGAAGAAGCTCGCCGCCGCCGGGCTCATCACGCATGTGCCCTACGGCCCGCTCACCCTCACCCCCGATGGGCGCCTGCGCGCCGTCGGCGTGGTGCGCCGGCACCGCCTGATCGAGACCTGGCTGGTGCGCGAGATGGGCTACGAGTGGGACGAGGTGCACGACGAGGCCGAGGTGCTCGAGCACGCCGTGAGCGAGCGGCTGCTCGACGCGATCGACGAGCGACTGGGTCGGCCGGTGCAGGATCCGCACGGCGACCCGATCCCCTCCGCGGCCGGCGTGGTGCCCGACTTCGACGCGGTGCTGCTCGCCGACGCCGCACCGGGCCACGAGGGCCACGTGGTGCGCATCAGCGACCGCGACCCGGAGCTGCTGCGCACCCTCGCCGAAAGCGGTATCGGCCCCGGCACCGCCGTGCGCGTCGAGACGGCCGAGGAAGCCGGCTACGACCCGATCGCCCTCGGCGACGGCGTCGTGCTCGCGGTGACGGATGCCGTGGGCACCCCACCCGTCGAGATCGCGCCGGCATCGCTCGACGCCATCTGGCTGAGTTGCTAGCTGCTAGGTGCTAGCTGCCGGTCGCGCCGGGCTCTGCTCGGCGTGACCGGGCGGTGCCGATCCCTGCCCGGCACCGGGCGACATGTGAGTGTGCGGTCGGAGGACGCGGCCTTCGGCCGCCCACTCACCCTGGGTCGTCGGGTACGGCCTGTCGGCTTTGAGTGTCGTGCTCTTTGCGCACGCGGATCAGGAGCCCAGGGCGTGGAGGGTGGTTAGGGACGCCTCGAGGGATGCCGATGCTGTGACCAGGTCGGCCTGGGTGGTGGAGGACGTGAAGGTGAAGCGGACTGCGGTCTGCGCGACCTCGGGGGCCAGGCCCATCGCGAGCAAGACCGGGGAGGGCGCGTCGTCGCCGGCCGCACAGGCGGAGCCGCTGGAGACCAGGATGCCGCGCTCCTCGAGCTGCAGCAGCACCGATTCGCCGCTCGTGCCGGGGAAGCAGAACGAGGCCACCGACGGCAGACGGCGGCTCGGATGCCCCGTGAGCACGGCGGCGGGGATGCGGTCGAGCACACCGCGGATGAAGTCGTCGCGCAGGGCCGTGACGCGCGCGGCCGCCTCGACGCGGTCTGCCTCGGCGAGCGTGAGGGCG
This sequence comes from Herbiconiux sp., assembly GCF_023264855.1. Lineage (GTDB taxonomy): Bacteria > Actinomycetota > Actinomycetes > Actinomycetales > Microbacteriaceae > Herbiconiux. The sequence goes on from NZ_JAHFUW010000002.1 coordinate 116,102, forward strand.
GTGGCCAGCCCCACCGCGAAGGCCACGTTCTCGGTGCCGGATCGGGCTCCGCGCTCCTGACCGCCTCCGTGCACGAGCGGCTCGAGCCGCAGGCGCTGCCGGGCGGCGAGCACGCCGATTCCTTTCGGTGCCCCGAGCTTGTGGCCCGAGAAGCTCAGCGCATCGACCCCGAGGGCGTCGAGCCCCAACGGCAGCCAGCCCGCCGCCTGCACGGCATCCGTGTGGAACGGGATCCCGTGCAGGCGCGCACGCGACGCCAGCTCGGCGATCGGCTGCACCGTGCCGACCTCGTTGTTCGCGGTCATCACCGTGGCGAGGGTGGTGTCGGGGCGGAGCGCGGCAGCGAACTCGTCGGGGTCGACCAGCCCCGTGGCATCCACCGGCACGACGGTCACCTCGAAGCCGTGCATCCGCTGCAGGAACTCGGCCGACTCCACGACCGCCGGATGCTCGATCGCGCTGAGCACGAGATGCCGGCCCCGGGGCGAGGCCAGGGCGATGCCCTTCACGGCGAGGTTGTCCGCTTCGGTTCCGCCTGAGGTGAAGACGACCTCGCTCACCCGGCAGCCGAGCACGCCGGCCACCGTACGGCGGGCCGCCGCGAGCGCGCGCGAGGCCGACTCGCCCATACCGTGATGGCTCGAGGGGTTGCCGAACTCTCCCGTGAGGAACGGCCAGATCGCCTCGAGAACCTCCCGGCGAACGGGCGCGGTGGCGGCGGCGTCGAGGTAGATCACGGGCGGGTGTCTGCGGCAGGCCCCGCGGGCGGATCGGCGGGGGCCGTGGCAGGCACGGCGGGCGTGGCATCCGGCACGAACCCCACATCGAGACCGAGGTCGAGCGATCGCACACTGTGCGTCAGCGCGCCCACCGAGATCACGTCGACCCCGGTGGCCGCGATCGCCTCCACGGTGTCGAGGTTTACACCGCCGCTGGCCTCCACCAGCGCTCGCCCGGCGACCTGCTCGACGCCCGCGCGGAGGGCGTCGAGGTCGAAGTTGTCGAGCATGATCGTGTCGATACCGGCGGCTAGCACGGGCTCGATCTGCTCGGCCCGGTCGACCTCCACCTCGAGGTGCGTGGTGTGCGAGAGCTGCGCCCGCACCGCGCGAAGAGCCGCCGTCACGTCGCCGCCGTGCTGGGCGGCGAGCACGGCGAGGTGGTTGTCCTTGGCCATCACGGCGTCCGAGAGCGAGAAGCGATGATTGTGTCCGCCGCCATCGCGCACGGCCTGGCGTTCGAGTGCGCGGAGACCGGGCGTGGTCTTGCGGGTGTCGACGATCCGCGCCCGGGTGCCGGCCACGAGGGCCACGTACCGGGCGGTGAGGGTCGCGATGCCGCTCATCCGCTGCACCAGGTTGAGGGCGACGCGTTCGCCGCGGAGCACTCCGCGCGCGGGGCCGCTCACGGTGGCGAGCACGGCGCCCGAGGCGAACCGCTCACCGTCGGCCACGTGGAAGACCGTGCGGATGCGCGGATCGACCAGGCGCATCGCAGCCTCGAACACGGCGGTTCCGCTGAACACGCCCTCCTCCCGCGCGTCGAGCGTCGCCTCGACCTCGGCAGCCTCGGGAATGAGCAGCTCGGAGGTGATGTCGCCCCACGGGGCGTCCTCGGCGAGGGCGCGGGAGACGACGTCGTCGATGATCTGGGCGGTGAGCATCAGGCGGTGACCTTCTCTGAGGTGCGGGCGGGCTCCTGGCCTTCTGATCCGTAGTCAGAGGCCTCGTTCGCGGTGGTGGTGCGGGCGGCGGTGGCTCCGGTGGTGGAGGAGCTGGTGGCACCGGCGGGGCTGGTGCGGGCGGCGGGGCGGGCGCTGGTGGTGGTGGAGGAGCTGGTGGCACCGGCGGGGCTGGTGGCGGATGCGCGCGCGGCCGAGCCCGGCAGGCCGGCGACCGCGTCGGTCACCGTGGGCACCAGCTGCGGTTCCGGATGCGCACGCGCGAGTGCGAGGTGCCCCGCGAAGACCGGCTCGGTGTGCGGGAAGTCGGTGCGGAAGTGCGCGCCGCGCGACTCCTCGCGTGCCAGCGCCGACTCCACCACGAGGCGTGCGATCTGCAGCAGGTTGGCGGTCTCCAGCCGGGCGAGGTCGAGCTCCGCACCGGCCCCGGTGTCGATGCCCCACCCTGCGAGCGTCGCTCGGGCGGCTCGCAGCGCGTCGCCGTCGCGGCCGACCCCCGCGCTCGCCCACATCAGCTCGTGCAGCTCGGCCCGCGTCGGCTCATGCAACTCGGCCCGCGTGGGCTCATGCAGCTCGGCGCGACCAGGGACCGGCACGAACGCGGCGGACGCGAACGCGGGCTCCGACGGCCCGGCGAGCACCTCGGCGAGCGCGGTCGCCGCGCGGTGCGCGAAGACGAGCGACTCCAGCAGCGAGTTCGAGGCCAGCCGATTGGCCCCGTGCACGCCGGTGCACGAGACCTCGCCCACGGCCCACAGGCCCGAGAGGGAGGTGCGCCCGTCGAGATCGGTGGCCACTCCGCCCATCCAGTAATGCGCCGCCGGAGCCACCGGTACCGGTTCGTGCGCCCAGTCGAGTCCGTTCTGACGCATGGCGGCGGAGATCGTGGGAAAGCGGCGCTCGAGCTCCTCGGCGCCGATGCCCGTGGCATCCAGTCGCACCGGCCGGCCCGTGCGTTGCATCTCGGCGGCGATTTCACGGGCCACGATGTCGCGCGGGGCGAGCTCGGCGAGCGGATGCCGCCCCACCATGAACCGCTCGCCGGCGTCGTTCACGAGCACGGCGCCGTCGCCGCGCACGGCCTCCGAGACCAGGAACGCGCCCGGCACGGCCAGCGCCGTCGGGTGGAACTGCACGAACTCCACGTCGGCGAGCACCGCGCCCGCGCGCCAGGCGGCCGCCGCCCCATCGCCGGTCGCGACGACGGGGTTCGTCGTGAACGGGTACAGCTGACCGATGCCCCCGCTGGCGAGCACGACGGCGTCGGCGGCGAGTACCTCGCGCGCGCCTCCGCGCACGACCTCGACCCCCACCACCCGGCCGGCCGATCCCGGCGTCGCGTTGCCATCCGAATCCGCGCCGAAGGACTCGCCCGCCGCGTCCGGAACCGCGCCCACAGCCTCGTCCGCGGCATCCGGAGCCGTCACCAGGTCGGCCAGGAACGTCGACGACATCACCGCGATGCCCGCCCAGCGGACGGCGCGCACGAGGGCGCTCTCGATCGAGAGACCGGTCGCGTCGCCGCCCGCGTGCAGGATGCGGTGCATCGAGTGCGCGCCCTCCAGCCCGGCGTCGAACGGGGCGTCGGCGGCACCGCCCTCGCGGTCGAAGCCCACGCCCCAGGCGATGAGGTCGCGGATGCGCTCGGGTCCGTCACCGCAGAGCGCGGCCACGGCGGCCGGATCGGACAACCCCGCCCCGGCCACCAGCGTGTCGGCGATGTGCGACTCGACGGTGTCGCCCGGCATCACGGCGGCGGCGATCCCACCCTGCGCGTAGCGGGTGTTGCTGTCGTCGATCGTCGACTTGGTCACGACGGTCAGCTCGATCGGCACCCCGATCTCCCGGCACCGCGCCTTCAGCGTCAGCGCGGTCACGAGCCCTGCGACCCCGCTGCCCACCACGACCACCCGCCGGGCCCGTCCGCGCTCCGCGCCACCCGCCGCCTCGTGCGCGGTCACGGCCGGGCCGCGAGCATCCGCTCGAGGGCCACGCGGGCCGGCACGGCCACGTCGTCGGCCACGGTGATCTGGTTCACCACGCGACCGGCCACGAGTTCCTCGAGCACCCAGGCCAGGTAGCCGGGGTGGATGCGGTACATCGTGGAGCAGGGGCAGATCACGTCGTCGAGGCAGAAGATGGTGTGCTGCGGGTACTCGTTCGCCAGTCGCTGCACGAGGTTGATCTCGGTGCCGATGGCGAAGGTGGTGCCGGCGGGCGCCGCCTGGATCGCCTTCACGATGAAGTCGGTCGAGCCGGCCGAGTCGGCCGCGTCTACGACCGGCATCGGGCACTCGGGGTGCACGATCACGCGCACGTCCGGGTGCTCGGCCCGCGCCTTCTCGATCTGCGCCACCGTGAAACGCTTGTGCACCGAGCAGAAACCGTGCCACAGGATGACCTGCGCATCGAGCAATTCCTCCGAGGTCGAGCCGCCGAAGGCCTTGCGCGGGTTCCACATCGGCATCCGCTCGAGCGGCACGCCCATCGCTTTGGCCGTGTTGCGGCCGAGGTGCTGGTCAGGGAAGAACAGCACCCGCTGCCCGCGCTCGAAAGCCCACTCGAGCACCGTCGCCGCGTTCGACGACGTGCACACGATGCCGCCGTGCCGACCACAGAAGCCCTTGAGGTCGGCCGAGGAGTTCATGTAGGTGACGGGGATGATCGGCACGCGACCCGAAGCATCCGGCTCGGTGCCGTAGATGTCTTCGAGCTGGGCCCAGGCGTCTTCGACCGAGTCGATGTCGGCCATGTCGGCCATCGAGCATCCGGCGGCCAGGTTGGGCAGGATGACCGACTGCTCGGGTCGTGCCAGGATGTCGGCGGTCTCGGCCATGAAGTGCACGCCGCAGAACACGATGGCCTCGGCATCCGGAACCGTCAGCGCCGCGTTCGCCAGCTGGAACGAGTCGCCCACGAAATCGGCGTACTGCACCACCTCGTCGCGCTGGTAGAAGTGGCCGAGCACCACGACGCGGTCGCCGAGGGTCTCTTTGGCACGACGGATGCGGGCGTCGAGCTCGAGCTTCGAGGCCGTCTTGTACTCCTCGGGCAGCTGCCCCTGGCGGGGTGCCTCGGCCGGGATCGGATCGGCCATCGAGGCGCCCGGCCCGTACGACGGCGGCTGCAGGTCGAAGACCCAGGGTCCCTCCGCGAGTTCGGGCGTGCACGTCGAACCCGAGACGCCCGGGGCGCCCTGGGTGATGAGCTGGATCTCGTTGTCGACCGACAGCGTGCGGGTCATGTTCGCGGCTTTCTCGAGGGGGTGGTGGTGGATCGCGCCAGAGGCCCGCGGTCGACGGGTTCGGCGCTGTTGTTGTAGCGGTAGAGCTTCGGAGGGCGGTAGCTGGTGCCCGTGACGCGTTTGCCGGTGGGCACCACGGTGTTCGAGCTCTCGATCTGGCGGCGGAAGTTCGCCGGGTCGAGCGTGCGGCCGAGCACGGCCTCGTGCACCTCGCGCAGTTCGGCGAGGGTGAAGGTGTCGCCGAGGAACGCGTGCGCGATGCGGCTGTACTCCACCTTGTTGCGCAGCCGCCAGAGGGCGTACTCGATGATGACGTCGTGGTCGAAGGCGAGGTCGGGCAGATCGTCGACCGAGAACCAGGCCACGTTGGTGGGCTCGGGGGCTCCGGATGCGGTGGTCCCGGATGCGCCGGTCCCGGATGCCGCCCCGGCGTCGACTCCGGATGCCCCGGCTCCCGCCGCGCTCGCCTCGTCGGCGTTCACGAGCGCCCAGTACACGATCGACACGACCCGGTCTTTGGCGCCGGCCGGCGAGCGGTCGAGGGTGCCGAAGGCGTAGAGCTGCTCGAGGTACCCCGGTTCGAGGGCGGTGGTGGCCGCGAGCGTGCGCGCAGCGGCGGCCTCGAGGTCTTCGTCGAGCCCGATCGGCCCGCCCGGTAGCGCCCACCGCCCCTCATACGGCGGCCGGATGCGCCGCACCAGCGGCAGCCACAGGCTCGGCAGGGCGGCGGTCGGCCGGTCGGGCCTCAGCCCGAAGATCACGGTCGACACGGCGAGCGCGATCGCTCCCGGTGTCGGCTCCGTCGCCGGCTCCGCAGTCGTCGCATCCTGCTGGGCCATCTCGCTCACCCCCTAAAGGTGAACTCGACTATAACCCTTAAGGTCGCGATAACCCAAACCGACGGTCATGAACCTCGGATGCGGCGGCCCAGCTCTGCCGCGTACTCGGCCACGGTCTCGGCCAGAGTCGGCCACTCCCCCGGCGGGAAGCGGTCTCGCGCGAAGGTGACGGTGATGCCGGCGGCCGGCCAGCCGGTGTGGTCGCGCACGGCCACGGCCACCGAAGCCAGGCCGCTCGTGACATCGCCGTCCTCGGCCGCGAAGCCCGCCGCGCGCACTTCGTCGAGGGCTCGGGAGAGCTGCGAGTAGCGGAACGGCTCGCCGTCGCGCCCGGCGGCGGCCGGGGCATCCCGGTACAGGGCCCGCAGCTGCGACTTCGGCAGCGTCGCGAGCAGCGCGCGTCCGCTGGCCGTGCGGTGGGCCGGAAGCCGCACCCCCACGTCGGTCACCAGAGCGGGGCGGCGGGGTGCGCGCTCCTCCACGAGGTAGATGACGTCGCTGCCGACGAGCGCCGCCAGGTGTGCGCTCTCGCCGAGCCGGTCGACGAGGTTCGCCAGCAGCGGGCGGCCGAGCCGGGCCAGCGGTGCTTGGCGCGCGAAGCCCGCGCTGAGCTCGAACGCCGCGACGCCGACGCCCCAGCGCCTGATCTCGGGAAAGCGGATGGCGTAGCCGTGCGTCTCCATCGCCGTGAGCAGCCGGTACACGCTCGAGCGCGGGAGGCCGAGGGCCGCGGCGATGGAGGCGGCCGTCACCGGGCCGCGCTGCTGCGCCAGGTGGCTGAGCACGCGCAAGGTGTGGTGCGCGGTGGGGACTCCGTCGGACATCCGTCTCCCTTCCGGCCGGCAGGTCTATTGTCCCACGGGTGGGACAGATGATCGCCGGAGGCCGTTCCTCCGGCGGGCCGAGTGCGCTGGTATCGGACCATGACCATCCACGCCGCTACGACGCCCGCTTCCCAGCAGCCCGCCCACGGCCCGCGCCCGGTGCGCGCCGCTCGTGGATCCGCCCTCACCGCCAAGAGCTGGCAGACCGAGGCGCCGCTCCGGATGCTGATGAACAACCTCGACCCCGAGGTGGCCGAGCGGCCCGACGATCTCGTCGTGTACGGCGGCACCGGCAAGGCCGCCCGCAGCTGGGAGGCCTTCGACGCGATCGTGCACGCCCTCGAAGACCTCGAGGCCGACGAGACACTGCTCGTGCAGTCGGGCAAGCCCGTCGGCGTGTTCCGCACGCACGAGTGGGCACCCCGTGTGCTGATCGCCAACTCCAACCTGGTGGGCGACTGGGCCACCTGGCCCGAGTTCCGGCGCCTCGAAGCGCTCGGGCTCACCATGTACGGCCAGATGACCGCCGGATCATGGATCTACATCGGCACCCAGGGCATCCTGCAGGGCACCTACGAGACCTTCGCGGCCATCGCCGACAAGCGCTTCGGCGGCACCCTCGCGGGAACCCTCACCCTCACCGGCGGGGCCGGCGGCATGGGCGGCGCGCAGCCGCTGGCGGTCACACTGAACGAGGGCGTGGTGCTGATCGTCGATGTCGATCCCGCGCGGTTGCGCCGCCGCGTCGAGCACGGCTACCTCGACGAGATGACCGACGACCTCGACGACGCGATCGCCCGGGTGGTGGCGGCCAAGGCCGAGCGGAGGGCGCTGTCGGTGGGGCTGGTCGGCAACGCCGCCGAGATCTTCCCCGAGCTGCTGCGCCGCGATGCGCCGGATGCGTCCGGCGCGTCCGGCGCGATCGGCATCGACATCGTCACCGACCAGACCAGCGCGCACGACCCGCTCAGCTACCTACCCGCCGGCGTCGCCCTCGCCGACTGGGCGCGCGAGGCCCAGGCGGATCCGCAGGGCTTCACCGAGAAGGCCCGCCGCTCCATGGCGGCCCAGGTCGAGGCGATGGTCGGGTTCCAGGATGTCGGCGCCGAGGTGTTCGACTACGGCAACTCCATCCGGGCCGAGGCCGAGCTCGGCGGCTACGAGCGGGCGTTCGCCTTCCCGGGGTTCGTGCCCGCGTACATCCGCCCGCTGTTCGCCGAGGGGAAGGGACCGTTCCGCTGGGTGGCGCTCTCGGGCGACCCGGCCGACATCGCCGCGACCGACCGGGCCATCCTGGAACTGTTCCCGCACGACGAGAAGCTGCGGCGCTGGATCACCCAGGCCGGCGATAAGGTGCACTTCGAGGGCCTGCCGGCGCGCATCTGCTGGCTCGGCTACAAAGAGCGGCACCTGGCCGGGCTGAAGTTCAACGAGATGGTGGCCTCGGGCGAGCTCAGCGCGCCGATCGTGATCGGCCGCGACCACCTCGACTCGGGCTCGGTGGCCTCGCCGTACCGGGAGACCGAGGGCATGGCCGACGGGTCGGATGCGATCGCCGACTGGCCGCTGCTGAACGCGCTGCTCAACACCGCCTCGGGCGCCACCTGGGTGTCGCTGCACCACGGCGGCGGGGTGGGCATCGGGCGCAGCATCCATGCCGGACAGGTGGTGGTGGCGGATGGCACCCCGCTGGCGGCCGAGAAGATCGAGCGCGTGCTCGTGAACGACCCGGGCACCGGAGTGATGCGCCACGTCGACGCCGGCTACGAGCGCGCGGCCGACGTGGCCCGCGAGCGCGGCCTCCGCGTGCCGATGTGGGAGGTGTGACCGTGCAGCGGGCTGCGCTCGCGCCCCCGCCCACCCCCACGCCCACAGCGGTGCCCGCCCTCGCGACCTCCTCCGTAGGCGAAGCTGCCGCATCCGTAGGCGAAGCCGCCGCATCCGTGGTCGGAGCTGCCGAACCGATGGAGCGGCACTCGTCCTCCGGATGCACGCTCCATCCGTTCGGTCGACGCCGCGCGTTCTCCATCCATTCGGCAGGACCCACCCGGTGCGAGGGCGCGCCGGGTGCCCGTGTGGGCGCGAGGGTGCAGCCGTGAGCGGGCGCAGCCTGCTCGACGGGCTGGGCGAGATCACGGAGGTGGGGCGCGATCGGCGGCGGGGCGGGTGGTCGCGGCACCTCGGCGACGACGGGGAGGTGCAGCTGCGCGAGTGGTTCCGGGAGCGCGCCGCGCGGCTGGGACTCGACGTCGAGACCGACCGCAACGGCAACCTCTGGGCCTGGTGGGGAACGCCGGGTCCGGATGCGGTCGTGACCGGCAGTCACCTCGATTCGGTGCCGGGCGGCGGCGAGTTCGACGGCCCGCTGGGCGTCGTGTCGGCACTGGAAGCCGTCGCGCGGCTGAAGGCCGCCGGCGTCGTGCCGACACGGCCCGTCGCCGTGATCGTGTTCGCCGAGGAGGAGGGCTCGCGCTTCGGCCGCGCCTGCCTGGGCTCCCGGCTGATGACGGGCGACATCGATCCCGCACTGGTGCGCTCGCTGCACGACGCCCACGGCGTGCCGTTCGACCGCGCGGCGGCCGCGGCCGGCTTCGATCCCGCACAGATCGGCGCGGATCCCGAAGCGCTCGCCCGCATCGGCCTGTTCCTCGAACTGCACGTCGAGCAGGGCCGCGGTCTGATCGACCTCGACTCCCCCGTGGCTGTGGCGTCGAGCATCCTGGCCCACGGTCGCTGGCGGCTGCGCTTCGAGGGTGAGGGCAACCACGCGGGGGCGACCCGGATGCGCGACCGCCGCGATCCGCTGGTGGCCGCCGCGGCCGGCGTGCTCGAGGTGCGCACCGCAGCCGCGGCCCTCGACGCCCGCGCCACCGTGGGGCGCATCGAGGCCACTCCCGGCGGCACCAACGTGATCGCCTCGCGCGCCGAGTTCTGGCTCGACGCCCGCGCCGACTCCGACGCCCAGACCCGCGACCTGGTTTCCCGGATCGCCGAGCAGGCGGCCGCCGCGGCCCGCGCCGAGGGCTGCACGGTCGAGGTGGTCGAGGAGTCGTGGAGCGGCGAGGTGCGGTTCGATCCCGCGCTCCGAAATCGCCTGTCGGCCGCGCTCGGCGTCGTGCCCGCCCTGCCGAGCGGTGCCGGGCACGACGCCGGCATCCTCGCGGCGCACGTTCCCTCGGCGATGCTGTTCGTGCGCAATCCCACCGGGATCTCGCACGCCCCCGACGAGCTCGCCGAACTCGCCGACACCGTGCGCGGGGTCGACGCTCTCGAGACCGTGCTGCGGGGTCTGCTGTGAGCGGCATCCACGGCGCTGACGCCGGCGACCTCCGGGGGACAGGTGGAGGCGGCGGCACGGCTGACGCCGGCGACCTCACCTCCTTCTGGGCCGAGACCGCGCTGATCGGCGGATCCGTGCAGGAGCGCGTGCGCATCGCCGGCACGATCGGCTCGCGCGCCCTGGCCGGCACGATCACCGCGATCGAGACCGGCGTCGAGCCCCGCGCCGGCGAGCAGAAGCTCGACACCGTGCTGCCCGGCTTCGCCAACGCCCACTCGCACGCCTTCCACCGGGTTCTGCGCGGCCGCACCCACGACGACGGCGGCGACTTCTGGCAGTGGCGCACCCAGATGTACCGCGTGGCAGGACTCCTCGACCCCGAGAGCTACCGCGCCCTGGCCACGGCGGTGTTCGCCGAGATGGTGACGAGCGGATTCACCGCCGTGGGCGAGTTCCACTACGTGCATCATCGGCCCGACGGATCGCCGTACACCGCTCACGCGATGGAGCAGGCACTGGCCGGGGCGGCGGCCGACTCCGGCATCCGACTCACCCTGCTCGACACCTGCTACCTCACGGGCGGGATCGGCCTGCCGCTCTCGGCCGCCCAACGCAGGTTCGGCGACGGCGGCGGGGGCGACGACGGGGGCGGGGGTGACGCTGATGGTGACGCGGGCCGCTGGCTCGAGCGCTGGCATTCCCTCCGCGACGCGCTCGCGCCCACAGCGCTGCTCGGAGCCGCTCTGCACTCGGTGCGCGCCGTGCCGCGCGAGGCCATCCGGCGCATCGTCCGCGAGCTGCCGTCCGGCGTGCCGCTGCACGTTCACCTCTCGGAGCAGCCGCAGGAGAACACCGACTGCCTCGAGGCGTACGGCCTCACCCCCACGGGCCTGCTGGCCGAGGCCGGACTGCTCGAACGGCTCTCGGTGGTGCACGCCACCCACCTCACCGACGACGACATCCGGATGCTCGGCGAGGCCGGGAGCACCGTCGTGATGTGTCCCAGCACCGAGGCCGACCTCGGTGACGGCATCGGGCCGGCGCGCGCCCTCGCCGACGCCGGGGCGCGCATCGCGCTCGGTTCCGACCAGAACGCGGTGATCGATCCGCTGCTGGAGTGCCGGGGCCTGGAGGCCGGCGCGCGTCTGGCCTCGGGCCGCCGAGGCCGCTTCACCCCCGCCGAACTCGCTATAGCCGCGAGCTCCGACGGCTACCGGAGCCTGGGGCTCGCCCCGCGCGGAGCGGGCAGGCGCCTCGCGGATGCCGCGGCCACCGACGCGGAGGGGCTGGGGGCAGGCCGACCCGGAGGGCCGGGCGAGCGCGGCCCCGCTGCCCGGGACCGCTCTTCCGACGCAGCTACCGACGCCGGCGGCCTCCGCGTCGGCGCCCCCTTCGACCTGGTCGAACTCGACTCGGCGAGCACGCGTACGGCCGGTTCGAGACCCGCCCAGCTGCTGCTCACGGCGACCGCCGCCGATGTGCGTACCGTCGTGGTGGGCGGCACCGTCCGGGCCCGGTCCGGCGTGCTCGCCGACGGCCGGCATCCGGCAGCCCTCCTCGCCGCCGCCCTGGAAGGACTGTCATGACGAGCGAACTCCTCACCGACATCGGCGAGTTGACCACCCTGGTCGAACCCCGGCGGCACGACGCCGCCCTCGTGATCGACGACGGCCGCATCGCCTGGATCGGACAGGCCGCGGCGGCCCCCGACTGCGACCGCCGCACCAGCGTCGAGGGCCGAGCGGTGTTGCCCGGCTGGATCGATTCGCACACCCATCTGGTGTTCGCCGGCGACCGTTCGGCCGAGTTCGAGGCGCGGATGGCGGGCCAGGACTATGCGGCCGGTGGCATCGCCACCACCGTGCGCGCCACCCGGGCCGCCACCGACGCAGAGCTCGCCGGCACGCTGGCACGCCTGCGCGCCGAGGCCGAACGCGGCGGCACCACGTTCCTCGAGACCAAGACCGGCTACGGCCTCGATGTCGAGACCGAGCGCCGCTCGGCCGAGATCGCGCGCGCCGGCGCCGATGTGGTGACTTTTCTCGGTGCGCACCTGGTGCCCGAGGCGCTCGACGGCATCGGGATGCGCGACTACCTCGATCTGGTGACCGGCCCGATGCTCACGGCCGTGCGGCCGTTCGTCGACTTCATCGACGTGTTCTGCGAGGAGGGCGCCTTCGATCCCGAGCAGTCGCGGGAGGTGCTGCTCGCCGGCCGGGCCGCCGGCCTCGGCCTCCGGGTGCACGGCAACCAGCTCGGGGAGAGCGGCGGGGTCGCGCTCGCCGTCGAACTCGGCGCAGCCAGTGTCGACCACTGCGGGCACCTGTCGGGCGGAGACATCGACGCGCTGGCCGACTCGAGCACCGTCGCCACCGTGCTGCCCGCTTGCGACATCTCGACCCGGCAGCCCTTCGCCCCGGCCCGGGCGCTGCTCGACGCGGGCGCGACCCTCGCCATCGCCTCCAACTGCAACCCCGGCTCGTCGTACACGACGTCGATGCAGTTCTGCGTGGCCACGGCCGTGCTGCAGATGGGCCTCGGCATCGAAGAAGCCGTGCGGGCCGCCACGGTCGGAGGAGCGATCGCGCTCGGCCGTGACGAGGGCCCGGATGCCGTGGGCCGGCTCCGCGTGGGCGGTCGCGCCGACCTGCAGCTACTCGACGCCCCGTCGATCGCGCACCTCGCCTACCGCCCGGGTGTGCCCCTCACGATCGGCACGTGGGTGCGCGGGGTGCGCCGTTGAGCGGCACCCGATCCATCCCCGCTGGGCGTTCGATCAGTAGTCGACGCAGAAGTCCGGCAGGTTGACCGGATCGGAGCAGTAGTGGATCGGCGCTCGCGACGGGAACGGGAACGGCACGGGGATGAGCGTCGGCGATCCGCCACCGGACGCCGAGCCGTCGGATGATGACGCGCTCTCCTCCGCCGCCGCCTCGGCTGCGGCCGCGCCGTCCACCTGAGCATCCTGCGTGGCCCGCGTCAGCGCCACGAGCTCGAGCAGCTGACGGGGCGTGTCATCGGTGGCCGGGACGGCGGCGGCGGTCTGCTGCGCCACGATCGCGCTGTAGAGCTGGTCGCGCGCGGCTTGAGGCGCATCCGGGGTCTCGTCGTTCACCACCCGCGCAGCCGTCTCGATCACACCCGCACGCACGGTGCCGATCGCCGCGTACAGCGCCGACAGGTCGGCGGCGATGCTCGCCTCGTCGACCGGCGGAGTCGCCTGGCTCGCTGCCGGTCCGCCGGCCGCCGACAGCTGCGCGACCTGCACCGAGGAATCGAGCTGCTGCACGGCCACGTCGAGTGCGGTGCGGGCCTCCAGCGAGGCGAATCCGTCGGACCCGGCCACCAGCGAACGCCCGGCCGCCACGAGCGGCTCGGCGATCGGATCGAACGCCACCACCTGCTCGATCGGCATCGGCGACGACGTCGCTCCGACCGCCGTCGACTCCGGAGACACCCCGGGCGCGGGAGCCGGCCCCGCGCATCCGGACATCGTCACCGCGATCGCGACAGACACGGCCAGGATGAACGCGGCCCGGGTCGCCCCCGATGTCGCAGCTCGTCCGCTCATGGATCCATCCCCCTCGTTCGTGCCCCCAGGCGATCCTAGGCCGCGTGCAGCCGAACGTCCGCCCGGCACCGCGTTCGGGTCACGCGGCAGCGGAGGCGCCGGGCAGCACCAGCGTGAAGGTGGTGCCGACCCCGACCGTGCTGGCGATCTCGATCCGGCCGTCGTGCGCGGTGGCGATCGCCTTCGTGATGGTCAGGCCGAGCCCGACGCCCTTGACGGCGTGCTGGCTCGCGGTGCTGGCCCGGAAGAACCGCTCCGCGAGGCGGTCGAGCTCGTCCGCGGGGATGCCGATGCCGGTGTCCTGCACGATCACCCTCGTCTCCTCGGGGCCGCTCTCCAGCGTGAGGGTCACCGCACCTCCGCGGGGCGTGAACTTCACGGCGTTGGAGAGCAGATTGTCCAGCGCCTGACCGATCCGGAGCGGGTCGACCGTCACCACGACATCCTTCTCGGGCGTGACGACGTCGAGCGCGACGTGCCCGTTCTCGGCAGTCGGCGCCGCGGTGTCGGCGGCGGCCCGCACGAGCGCGGTGATCGACGTGGGGACGCGCTCGATGGTGAAGCGCCCGGCCCCGACCTGCGCCGTGAACAGCAGATCGCCGACCAGCTGTAGCAGCCGCCGCGCATTGCGGTCGACGACGTCGAGGTACTTCAGCTGCTGTCCGGTCATCGGGTCGTCGAACTCGTCCTCCGGGCGCAGCAGTTCGACGTATCCGAGGATCGACGACAGGGGCGTTCTGAGCTCGTGGGAGATGAGACTGGTGAATTCGTCCTTCAGGCGCTGGAGCTCGGTCGCCTCGGTCTCGTCGGTGGCGACGAAGATGAATCCGGCCGAGCGGCCGTCCTCGTCGAACCGTTCCGACACCGACACGTGCGCGGGGAACTCGGATCCGTCTTTCCGCGCGTAGGTCCAGTCCCGCAGCTCGGTCGCCTCGGCGCCGCCCACGAGGCGTCCGCCGCCGGCGTCGTCGGTCTCGTCCGCGGCATCGGGACGATGGATGTCGGCGATCGCGAGCCGGCCGATGGCCTCGGCGCTGGTGTACCCCAGCAGGCTCACGGCGCCGCGGTTCCACACGTTCACCCGGCCGTCGAGATCGGTGCCGATGATGGCGTGCCCGGTGATCGCATCCCAGACGCTGTCGCGCAGCCGGTTCGCCTCGAGGCTCTGCTCCTTCTGGCGGTGCGCCTCCCGGGTGGACTGCTCGAGCGAGGCGACCAGCTGATCGCGCTCGTCGACGAGCTGCTGCACGCGCAGCAGGCGGTCGTGCTGCACGCGGGCGATTTGATTGATCAGCACCGCGGCGATCGCGAACACGGCCGGCGTGAAGATCAGCCGCACCAGGTCGGAGGCGACGGCGACCGAGGCGATGCCGACCAGGAACGGCAGCGCGACGATCATCAGCACGCCCGCCACCGCGATCAGGATGTGCCGCACGCCCTGCTCGGAGGCGATCCAGATCACCGGGATGATGATCAGCGCGCCGAACGGGGAGATCTGGCCCCCGGTCGCCGTGCGGAGCAGGGCCACCGCGACGAAGGTGACCAGGGGGATGGCGATCTCCCACCGCGGCGAGAGGCTCGTGCGCGGCAGGGCGATCGCGAAGACGGCCGCCGCGAGCACGAGGGCATCCGCCACGACCACCGGCACGACGTCGCCGCTGATGCCCACCGGCGAGATCAGCACGAGGGTCGCCAGGGCGAATCCGGTGAGGGCGGCTCCGTGTTTCAGGATCGGCGACCACGATCCGAAGGTTCCCAGCGTCACGCGGGCGAGCCGATGCGGGGCCGGCATCACAGGCGCTCGGCGACGTCGCGGATGAAACGCACCAGCTCCCGCACCGGGAACGGCTTGGTGATCAAGCCGTCCGCCCCGGCCGCGTGCACCTGCTCGGCGATGTCGGGTGCCCCGTCGGCGGTGATGACGAGCACGGTCAGTTCGCGCAGCCCGCCGTCGTCGCGCACCTTCTGAAGGACTTCGAGACCGGTCATGCCCGGCATCGAGATGTCCAGCACGGCCAGATCCACGTGCATCGCCTGCAGGGCCGCCCAGGCCTCGGTTCCGGATGCGACGGCGGCGGCGACCTCGGATCCCGCCTTCTCCACCGCGATCGTCACCAGGTCGCGCAGATCCGCGTCGTCGTCGGCAATCAGTACTCTCATCCGTTCGCTCCCCCTGCGACTCGGGCCGTCACCCGTTCGGAAAAATGGTGTCCATCGTGTGCGCGATCTGCTTGAACGTGAACGGCTTCGGCAGGATCGCATCGACGCTCGGATAGTCCTCGACACCGAGCACCGAGGTCACCACGAGTCGTGAATCGGGAACCTCGGATTTCATGGCGTCGACCAGCTGCCAGCCGTCGATACCCGGCAGCAGCAGGTCCACCACGGCGACCGCCGGAGCGGTGGTGCGGTAGGAATCCATCGCCACCTCGGCGGTGCCCACCACCGACACGGTGAAGCCCAGGCGCTCGAGGTGCACCCGGAGAAGATCGCCCTGATCCTCCGAATCGTCGACCACCAGAGCCGATCGCCCCTCGAATCGCGCGGCCCGTCCTGTCACGAAGGACTCCCATCCCCTGGCCGACCTGATCCGTCGAGCTGTCTTCGAACCTTACAACGGGATCGCCGCCGCCGAGCCCGCGCCCACCCGCCCCCTGTACCCTGGAGGCCTGCACGGAAGGAGCACCACATGACCGGTCGCGACGAGATCGAATGCTGGCTGACCGACATGGACGGCGTGCTCGTTCACGAGAACCATCCGGTGCCCGGCGCCGCCGAGCTGCTGCAGCAGTGGCGCGACGAGGGCAAGCCCTACCTCGTGCTCACGAACAACTCCATCTTCACGCCGCGCGACCTGTCGGCGCGGCTGCGCGCATCCGGTCTCGAGGTGCCCGAGGAGTTCATCTGGACGAGCGCCCTCGCCACGGCCGCGTTCCTCAAAGACCAGATGCCGGGCGGCACCGCCTTCGTGATCGGCGAGGCGGGCATCACCACCGCGCTGCACGAGGCCGGCTTCATCATGACGGAGACCGCGCCCGACTACGTGGTGATCGGCGAGACCCGCAACTACTCCTTCGAGGCCATCACGAAGGCCATCCGCCTGATCGGTGCCGGGTCGCGCTTCATCGTGACGAATCCGGATGCCACGGGGCCGAGTGCCGAAGGGCCGCTGCCGGCCACCGGTGCCATCGCCGCCCTCATCACGAAGGCCACCGGGCGGGAGCCCTACGTGGTGGGCAAACCGAACCCGATGATGTTCCGCTCGGCGATGAACCGCATCGGCGCGCACTCGGAGAACACCGGCATGATCGGCGACCGGATGGACACCGACGTCGTGGCCGGCATCGAGGCGGGCCTGCACACGATCCTCGTGCTCACGGGTATCAGCGACCAGACCGAGATCGACCGCTACCCCTTCCGCCCCTCCGAAATCCTGAACTCGGTCGCCGACCTCCTCAACCCCACCCCGGTCGAGTCCGAGCTCTGAGGGGCGTGCGGGGCGGGGCTGTTCGAGCCAGAGTGGGGTAGTGCCCGACGATCCGCTCGACCTGTTCCGCCGAACGCCTCGCGAGGCGGTGCCGGCCGATGTGCGGGTGCTGCTCTCGGTGGGCAACTGCCAGGCCGAGTCGGTGCGTGCCGTGATGCCCGAGGCGCTCACCACCGTGCGCACACCGCCGGTGCACGAGCTCACCGCGGCAGACGCCGAGCAGCTTCACGCCTGGCTCGAGCGGGCGGACTTCGTGGTGCTGCAGCCGATCCGTGACGACTATCGGGGGCTGCCGGTGGGAACGCGGCAGCTGCTCGCCTCCACCCGCGCCGGCACGGGGATCGCCGTGCTGCCGGTGATCCGCTTCGCCGGCCTGTATCCGCGGCACCTCATCATCCGCCCGCCGTCGGACACCTCGCTCACCCCGCCCGTGGTCGCCTACCACGACGCCGCCGTGCTGATGGAAGCCGCCGGGTCGGCGCTGCCCCCGCTCACCGCGCGCGCCGTCGCCGTGATCGCCGCCGCCTCGATCGGCGAGCTGCGGGAGCGCGAGGGCCGGCACGGCACCGTCGTGGTCTCCGATCTGTTCGCCTCGCCCACCTTCGGCTCGATGCGCACCATCAATCACCCGGGCAACCCGGTGTGGGCGGCCGTCGGCGCCCGCACCCTCGACGCACTCGGCCTCGCGGAGGGCCCGTCGGGCACCGCAGCACCGCGCGATCCCGGACGCCCGCTGCTCGACTCCGTGCACGCGCCGCGCGAGCCCGCCGTGATCGACGCCTTCGATCTCGACGCCGAGCCCACCTCCGACTGGACGGTCGACGGATGCATCGTGCCGGCCGCCGAGGTGCGCATCGCCCATCTGCGCTGGTATGCCGAGCACCCCGACGCGGTGACCGCCGGGCTGCACCGTCACGCCGCGACGCTCCGCGAGCTCGCAGCCGCATGACCACTCTGGATTCCCGTTCCGGACACCGGATCACCCGCCTCGCCACCCTGGAGACCATCGCGTCGCCCGACCGCGCACCCGCGGACCTCTCCACCGCACCCCTTCCCAGACTTCTGGTCACCCGCGATCCCCGCCACGGGGTCACCCTCTACGCCCAGCGGCTCGCGGAGGCACTCACGGAGCCGGCCGGCGCCGAGGTGACCGCCGGTGAGCGGGTGCACCTGCACTTCACCGACCGGCTGTGGGGCTCCGACCCCGGGGCGGCTGCGAGCGCCGTGGAGGAGCTGGCCCAGAGGGCATCCGTCACGGTCACCCTGCACGATCTCCCGCAGCCCTCCGACGGGGCGGGGAGCCTCGGCCGTCGAGCCGCCTCCTACCGGCGGGTGGTGGAGGCGGCGAGCGGCGTCGTCTGCAACAGCCACCACGAGGCCGAGCTGCTCGCCGAGTACGTGGGCGCCGTCACGGCGATCACGGTCATCCCGCTGCCCGTGGACGGACCGTCCGCCGGCGCCGCCATCGGTGCCGACACCACCGGCGCCGCCGACGCCGGCACCGCCACGGTCGCCCGCGCCACACAGGACCCCGCCGCCGGCAGTGCGCCTGCGGTCAGCGTGCTCGGCTACGTCTACCCGGGCAAGGGACACGACCGGGTGCTGCGCGCCGTGGGGAACCTGCGCCGGTATCCACGGCCCGTCGTCGAGGCACTCGGCCGCGCCTCGGAGGGGCACGAGCACGACGTCGAGAACGTGCGGCGGCTGGCCCGCTACGCCGGTGTCGCCTTCACGATCACCGGGTTCCTGCCCGACGACGAGCTGCGGGAGCGCTGCCGCCGTTCCGCGGTGCCGGTGATCGCGCACCGCCACGTCTCGGCGTCCGGGTCGCTCGCCAGCTGGCTCGGAGCGGGTCGACGGCCCATCGTGCTCGCGAGCCGGTACATGCAGGAGATGGCGGCGCTGCACCGCAACGCGCTGACCGTCGTGGACGGCCGCGCGCTCGATGACGCGATCGAGCACGCGCTCGCGCATCCGGAATCCACCCGGCTGGACGATTCGGTACGGCTCGGCCCCGACCTCGCCGAGGTCGCGGCCCTCTACCGCCGTTTCTGGGCCGAGGTGGCCTGGTGACTCCCGCGCTCTTTCCGCACGAGTCGCACCCACCGGCGGCATCCGTCGGTTCGGGCTCAAAGCCCACGCGGCACGGGCGGAGCGTGCCGGGGAACGCCTGGGACCTGCTCGACGGCGTGCAGCCCGACACCCCGCCCCGCGTCTCGGTGGTCGTCGTGCACTACGACCAGCAGCGCGAGCTGAACCGCACACTGCGGGCGCTGGCCCGGCAGACATTGCCGGCACTCGAGGTGATCGTGGTGGACGACGGATCGCCTTCGGCTCCGCGCGTGCCCGAGGGTGTGCGGCTGCTCGTGCTCCCCGACCGCGGGTTCCGCGCGGCCGCAGCCCGGAATGCGGGTGCCGCCGCAGCATCCGGAGACGTGCTGTGCTTTCTCGACGCCGACACCGCGCCGGAGCCCGAGTACCTGGAACGGCTCAGCCGGCTGCCGGCCCTGTGCCCCGAGGCGGTCACCGTGGGACGGCGCCGGCACGCGGCCTTCGACGACGCCGAGGCGGAGGCGGGGACGGGGGCGGCGGACCCGGTGGAACCGGTCGAAGTCGCCGGGCCCCGCACCGAGCTGCCCGAGCCGGCGTGGCTGCGGAACGCCTACGCCGCCTCGCGCGATCTGCTCGACGCCGACCAGCACTCGTACCGGTTCATGATCGGCGCCGTGCTGGCCTGCTCGCGCGGATTCTTCGGCGAGACCGGCGGGTTCGACGAGCGCTTCGACCGCTACGGCGGGGAGGACTGGGAGTGGGCGCACCGCGCCTGGACCGAGGGCGCCGTGTTCGCGCACGTGCCGGAGGCGGTGGCCTGGCACGACGGCCCGGATCTCGCCGGACGGGCTCGCGGCCGCGACGACCTGCTGCGGCGCAAGAACGCGGAAGCGCTGGTGCTGTTCGACCGCATCGGCCTGCGCGGAAACGGCGGTGCGACGCCCGGACTGCGCAGCGCCGCCCTCGACGTGGTGGCAGAACTGCCCCCGGGCGCAGTGGCCGCCACGTTCGTCTGCACCGACGTGCTGCTGGAAGCGCTGCCCGGTGCCCGCGTCGTGGTCGACGACGACCTCGCGGCGGCACTGCCCGCCGACGAACGGATCGTCGCCCGCAGCCGCGGAGTCGCCCTCCTCGCCGCGGCCAGAACGACCATCGTCGTCGACGCCCTCTTCACCGTCCCGCGCGAGCACCGAGGCGCCTTCGGAACGACGCTCCGGTCGGCCGTCGAGCAGATCGGGGTGGGCACCCTCGGCTGGATCGAGCTGACGGCCCAGCACCAGGTGACCGAACCCGCCGCACTCGCGCACGGAACCCCCGCGCCCGCTCAGGTGCTGCGCCTCGGAGCGCACCGTGCCGAGCGGCGCCGGGAGCGCCACCCCGCCGATCACGGCTTCCGCACCGAGCCCCTCACGGCCCCGATGCGCGTGCTCGACTCCGAGCCCGACCTCGAGGCGCACCTCGCAGGCTGGGCCGGCTGACACCCGGCCGGCGGCTCAGTCTTCCAGCAGGGCGGCGAAGGCGGCTACCGAATCGGCGCCGTAGAGCACACAGCCCACGGGAAGCCGGCCGGCCGTGGCGTCACGGATCGCCGCGACGTCGGCGGCGGTGAAGGCGCCGCACAGCTCGAGGGTCTGGATGCCGGCGCCGGCCAGCTCGACGGCGACGGATGCCGCAGCCGCCGCATCCGGAACCACCACGAACCGCGACCGCAACCCGTCGAGGTCGACCTCGACCCGCTCGCCCTCGGCGCTCTCGCCGCCGTTGCCCAGCGCGATGAACGCCCAATCCCTGATGGCCAAGAGCCCCCTCTGGTTTCTTCCCGCCGCGCCGAACCCGCGATCTTCCTGCGCGGGTCAGGCGATGCGGATGAGCTTCTTGTTGATGAACTCCTCGAGCGCGAAGCGGCCCATCTCGCGGCCCGAGCCCGAGCGCTTCACTCCACCGAAGGGGAGTTCGGCGGCGTCGCCGAGCACGAGGTTGATCCAGACCATGCCCGCGTCGATGGCGTCGGCCACGCGCAGCGCCTGCTCCTGGTCGGTTGTGTAGACGTAGGAGCCGAGGCCGAACGGGGTGTCGTTGGCCAGCAGCACGGCCTCCTCTTCCGACTCCACGCGGTACAGCGACGCCACGGGGCCGAAGAACTCCTCGTGGTACGCGTCCATCTCCTCCGAGACGTCGGCCAGCACGGTGGGCCCGAAGAAGGTGCCCGAGCGCGAGCCCTCGGCCAGCACGGTGGCGCCCTGCTTCTTGGCGCGGTCGACCTGCTCGCCCAGCCGCTCGGCGGCGGCCTCCGACGACAGCGGGCCGAGCAGCGTGCCCTCGGCGAACGGATCCGCCGGCTGCGCCGCCGTGAAGGCCTCGGTGAACTTCGCCGCGAACTCCTCGTAGAGCGAGTCGATCACGATGAACCGCTTGGCCGCGTTGCAGGACTGCCCGTTGTTGTCGAGCCGAGCGTTGACCGCATCCTGAACCGCGCCGTCGAGGTCGGCGGTCGACAGCAGGATGAAGGGGTCGGAGCCGCCCATCTCGAGCACGACCTTCTTGAGGTGCTTGCCCGCGATCTCGGCCACGGCCGCACCGGCGCGCTCGGAGCCGGTGACCGAGACGCCCTGCACGCGCGGGTCGGCGATGACGGTGGCGATCTGGTCGTTGGTGGCGAAGATGTTGACGTACACACCGGCGGGGGCGCCGACGGATGCGGCCGCCTCCTCGAAGATGGCCTGCATCGCGAGGGCCGACTCGGGGCACTGCGGGGCGTGCTTCAGCAGGATGGTGTTGCCGGCCACGATGTTCGGTCCGGCGAACCGCGCCACCTGGTAGTAGGGGAAGTTCCACGGCATGATGCCCAGCAGCACGCCGAGGCCGGCCCGGCGGATGAACGCCGATCCGGTGCCGTCGCTGAGCTCGATCGGCTCGTCGGCCAGGAACTTCTCGCCGTTGTCGACGTAGTACTGGTAGATCGCGGCGGCGAAGTCGACCTCGCCGAGTGCCTGGTCCAGCGGCTTGCCCATCTCACGCACGGCGATCTCGGCGAGTTCCTGCCGGCGTTCGGTGTGCAGCTCGGCGACCTTCGCGATCAGCGCGGCCCGGTCGGCGACGGAGACGCGCCGCGACCAGCTCTCGAAGGTGTCCGCCGCCCACTGCACGGCATCGCCGAGCTCGGTGTTCGTGATGGTCGGGTACTCGGACAGCGTCTCGCCGGTGGCGGGGTTGATGACGGCGTACTGGCTCATGCGTGCTCCTTCGGTGGGGCGGTCGAGATGGTCGCGGTGGTCGGGATGATGCGTGCCGGCCCGGTTGCGAGCCGGCGGGTGGTGAGGCGTCAGGGGGCGTCGAGGATCTCGGCAGCGAGCCTACGCCCCACCCGGATCGCGCCGTCGACGTGCTGGTAGCCCTCCGCGGCGAGGTCGCTCGACCCGAAGCGCATCTGCCCGATCGGCTCGAGCTGCATCGCCCCGTACCGGGTGAGACCGCCCAGGTCGAAGCTCGCGGCGTAGGCGCCGCCGGTCCACTCCTCGGCGGCCCAGTCGCTCTCGTAGTACACGACCGGGGTGAGCGCCTCGGGCCCGTAGTACGCGGCGAGGGACTCGAGGATGCGCTGCTTGCGCTCCTCGGCGGTGAGCTCGAACAGCGCGTCCGCCTTCTCGTCGGAGACGAAGCCCACGAGCGTGCCGCGGCTCTCGCCGTGGTTGGTGTTGTCGTAGGCCTCGTGCACGACCTGGTACGGGCTGAAGGCCGTGGCCGACAGGCCCTTGTCGCGCCAGAACGGCGTCTCGTAGGTGGCGTGCACCTTGATCACGAGGCCCAGCGACTGGTGCTGGAACTGCTGCGTGCGCAGCCGCGGCAGCGCGGGCACGTAGTCGATGCGCGAGTAGAGGTTCGGCGGCACGGCCACGATCACCTGCGAGGCGGTGACGGCCAGCGAGTCGGTGAGAACGCGAGCGGGTGCTCCCGGCTCGTCCGACCACTCGATCGTGCGCACCGGCTGCGACAGCAGCACGTTCTCGCTGCCGAGCTGCTCGGCGAGCTTCAGCGGCACCTGCTGCAGCCCACCCACGACCCGCTTGTCGAGGATGAAGTCGGCATCCACCAGGTGGCTGAAGCTGCCGGCGCTGGCGGCCATCAGAAGCGCCTGCAGCAGCGAGAACGCGTGCGCGGGCTTGGTGAGCATCGCGTCGGCGATGAAGAGAGCGATGTTGTCGACGGCTTCGACATCCGTGGTCTGGTCTTCGAGCCAGCGGCGGAACGAGATGTGGTCGTACTCGGCGGCTTTCGGATGCGTCCAGGGCGCGGCCACGTCGGTCTCGGCCACGAGGCCGTCGAGCACCTCGATCAGACGCTCGATCTCGGCCTTCGTCTCGTCGCTGGCCGGGAAGATGTCGCCGGTGAATCGCTTGGCCTCGCCGTCGGGGCCGACGTAGACGCTCTCGCCGTCGCGGTAGCGGGAGTAGGTGTCCAGGCCCAGCTCGGCGAGCGCGTCGATCAGGGCGGTCTGGTCGGGCGACACCCACTGGCCGCCGATCTCGAACATCTGGCCCTCGATGTCGTTCGTCCAGAGACGGCCGCCGATCCGGTCGCGCGCCTCGAGCACGACGACCGACTTGCCGGCCGCCTGCAGACGGGTGGCGGCGGTGAGGCCGGTGGCTCCGGCGCCGATCACGACGACATCGCGCTGAATCTCTTCCATGACAACTCTTTTCGTTGCAAAAGCACGCACCATGCGATGGATGCAGAACTATAGTGCCACGTTCACTGCCGATTTCGATAGGCACAACGGAATGTGCAACTCGAGTTGCCTCAGTGCAACTTTGGTTGCGAGATCGCAACTTGAGTTGCACAATGGTCCCATGGACCTCGAATCGCCGCTCCGAACCATCGCCTCCCCCGTGGAGGCCGAGGCGCTTCGCGTTCTGGCGGGCGCCGACGCCGAATTCAGTGCCGCAGACATTCATCGACTCATCGATTCTGCGTCGTCCTACGGGGTCCGCAAGGCCCTGGCTCGCCTCGCCGGCACCGGCCTCGTGCTGCTGACGACCCACGGCAACGCGACCTTCTGGCGCGGCAACCGGCAGCACGTCCTCTGGCCCGCAATCGAAGCGGCCGTCGATGCCCGCCGAGTGCTGCTCGATCGTCTCCGAGGCGAGTTGGCGACGCGGGATGAACTCGCGGCCTACTTGTACGGATCTTTCGCGAGAAGATCAGCCGGACCCGACTCCGATATCGACATCCTCGTCGTGTATCCGGATGACACAGCACACGACACCATCGTGGACTTCGCTTTCGATCTGGCCGACCAGATCACGGCATGGACCGGCAATGAAGGACACCTCTACAATCTGACCCGATCTGAGCTCCGAGTGGCGATGGAACGCGCCGGCCCCCTGGCGATGTCTGTGCGTCAAGACGCGGTGACGCTGATCGGCCCCGAATTCGAGCAGCTCCTCCGCCAGGTTGATTCGGAGAAGCTCGCGCGTGCCTAAGCACAGCACGGTCAGGTTGGACAAGGCCGGAGCCCGTGCCCGACTCAACGAAGCGCGTCTGTACCTCTCAGCAGCCGAGCTTCTCGACTCGGGCGCCGCCGCGGAGAACAAGGTCGCAGGGTCGAACGCGATTCTGGCCGGCATCGCAGCAGCCGATGCGATCTGCGGCCTCGTTCTTGGCGAGCGCAGCGCCGGTGACGACCACGCTCAGGCCATCAGCCTTCTCAAGAAGGCCACGCACCCCTCGACCAAAGCCGCCAACAGTCTGAAGCGACTCCTTGTTCAGAAGACGCCGGTGCAATACGGCGCAGACGCGATCAGCGCGAGCGAAGCGGCCGACCTGATCAGATGGGCCCGCGACATCGTGCAAGAGGCCGACGCCAAAGATCGATAAGGGCCCGCTCGACCGCGGGTGCGACTTGCGCAGGGGGCTGGGGCGCGGATTTCCGCGGGAGCGGTGGTCATGTTTCGCTTGGGGGTTGCGATTTGCACGAGCACGAAACACGGGGGCCACTGAAAACGAGGCAGTTCGCCGGTTCGGGCGTTGTGCGCTGCCGCAGTATTGACCCCACACCGATCCGAAGGACCCTTCCCGTGACCACCCCCACAGCACCGTCCGGCCGCCGCCGGAGCATCCCGAACCTCACGGGGTACGTCATGCTGCTGCCGGCCGTCGCCGTGATCGTGCTGCTGGTGATCGTGCCGCTCACGGTGATCGCCCGCGACAGCTTCGCGATCAGCGACCCGCTCGGCGGGAACCTCGGCGGGTTCACCTTCGACAACTACGGGAAGCTGTTCGACCCGGTGTACGCCAAGACCCTCGGCTACAGCCTCGGCATGGCCGCGCTCAACGCCGCGGTCTGCACTGTCGTCGGCTACATCGTGGCGTACTACATCGCGAACCGGCCGGCCAAGACGCAGCCGGTGCTGCTGGTGCTCGTGATCATCCCGTTCCTCACCGACTTCCTGGTGCGCACCTTCGCCTGGATCACCCTGCTCGGCTCGGGCGGCCCGTTCATCACGCTGCTGAAGCTGTTCGGCGTGGAGGCGACCTCGTTCGTGCCCTCGCAGGCCGCCGTGACGCTCTCCCTCCTCTACGCGTTCCTGCCCGTCGCGATCTTCCCGATCTACGCCTCGATGCGCGCCATCGACCCCTCGCTGCGGGAGGCGGCGGCCGACCTCGGCGCCGGCTGGTGGCAGACCCACGCCCGGGTGTTCGTGCCGCTGTCGGCACCCGGCCTCGCGTCATCCGTGATGCTCACCTTCGTGCCCACGCTCGGCGTGTTCGTCATCCCGGTGCTGCTGGGCGGCGGCAAGGATCCGCTGGTCGGCAACCTGATCGTCACGCTGTTCACCGAGTTCCGCAACGAGCCCCTCGGCGCCGCGCTGTCCATGGTGGTGCTCGTGCTGATGCTCGCCTCGGTGGCCGGCGCCGGGCTGCTGCTGCGTGCCGCCGGCCGGCGAAACGCCCGGGCCGCCCGAAACGGAAAGGAAGGGACCGCCTGATGGAACGCGTCACCTCCTGGATCGCCCGGCTCGTCTTCGTCTTCCTCTACCTGCCGATCGCCGCCCTGATCGTCTACTCCTTCAATTCGTCCGAGGTGAGCTACCGCTTCGACGGGCTGTCGTTCCGCTGGTACGCCGAGCTCTTCCGCGACCAGATGCTGCTCGAGTCGCTGCGCACGAGCGCCATCGTGGGTGTGATCGCCGCGCTGCTGGCCACGGTGATCGGGTTCCTCACCGCCTTCGGGCTGGTGCGGTTCCGGGTGAAGGGGCGCGGCTTCTTCCTGGGCGCCATCCTGATCCCGCTGATCGTGCCCGAGATCGTGCTCGGTGTGGCGCTGCTCACCGTGTTCAGCACAGTCGGCGTGCCGACCGGCCTGTTCACGCTGGTGCTCGGCCACGTCGTGATCACGCTGCCGCTGGCCACCCTGGTGCTGATGGGGGCGATGAGCTCGCTGGATCCGAGTCTCTCCGAGGCCGCCACCGACCTCGGCGCCTCACCCTGGATGACGTTCCGGCGGGTGCTGTTCCCGCTGCTGCGGCCCAGCATCCTGGCCGCGTTCATGCTGAGCTTCACCACCTCGTTCTCGAACATCGTCATCTCGACCTTCACCTCCGGCGTGGGCACCACCACGCTGCCGCTGCGCATCTACAGCAGCCTGAAGACCGGCCTGACGCCCGAGCTCAACGCGCTCGGCACGATCCTGGTCGTGCTGACCCTCGGCGTCATCCTGATCGTCGGCGTCTCGCAGATGCGCCGCATCCTCGCCGGGCCCCGGCCTTAAGACCGCACCACCGCATCCGCACCACCCCTGCACCACACCACCCCTGCACCACTCCAACCCGAACGCCCCATTTCCTCAGAAAGATGGCACCCCACATGAACAAGAAGTTCCTGGCCCTCGGCGCCGTGGCGCTGGCCTCGGCCACCGTGCTCGCCGGCTGCTCCGCCTCCGGCGACGCCTCCTCCACCTCGGCCTCCGGATCGAAGACGCTCAGCATCTACGCCTGGGCGGGCGAGATCCCCGACTCGGTCATCCAGGGCTTCGAGGACGAGACCGGCATCACGGTCACCGTCGACACCTTCGACAGCAACGAGACCATGATCTCCAAGCTGGCCGCCGGCAACTCCGGCTACGACGTCGTCGAGCCCAGCCAGTACGCCGTGCAGCTGATGGTCGACCGCGACCTGATCGCCACCATCGACCAGTCCAAGCTCGAGGGCTTCGACAACCTGGCCGAGAAGTTCGTCGACCCGAGCTTCGACCCCGGCAACGAGCACTCCATCCCGTGGGCCTGGGGCACCACCGGAATCCTCTACAACGAGGCCTGCACCGGCGCTCCCGTCACCGGCTGGTCGGACATGTGGAACCCGGCCTACACCGGCAAGGTCTACATGCTCGACAACATGCTCTCCGCCTACATCGCCGGCCTCCAGGTGAACGGGCTGAGCGCCACCACTACCGACCAGGCCGACATCGAGAAGGCCACCGACTCGCTGCTCGAGCAGAAGTCGATTCTCGCGGGCTACAACAGCAGCAACTACGCCGACCTGATCGGTGCGGGCGACGCCTGCATCGCCGAGGCCTACTCGGGCACCACCTCGGCCACCGCGGTCGAGGCCAACCCCGACGTGCACTACATCATCCCCGAAGAGGGCGGCACGCTCTGGACCGACAGCTTCTCGATCGTCAAGGACACCAAGAACGAGGACGCCGCCTACCAGTGGCTGAACTACACCCTGCGCCCCGAGGTCGCCGCCCTGGTGACGGATGACGCCTCCCTCGCCTCCACCAACGAGGCCGCCCTCCCGCTGGTGGCCGACCAGAGCCAGGTCGAGAACCCCGCGATCTACGCTCCGGCCGACTCGCTGACCAACTCCGAGTTCATCGTCGACCCGGGAGACGCGCTGGCGTTCTTCCAGGACGGCTGGACCCGCGTCCGCGCCTCCTAGGCCGCATCCGCCCCGCGCACCGAATCTCCCTGCAGGAACGAGCACAACCATGAACGAGACCACCGAGTCGCCGGCGGTGAAGCTGACAGGCCTCACCAAGAGCTTCGGAGCCAATCGGGTCGTCCAGCCCCTGGACCTCGAGATCGGCCGCAACGAGTTCTTCAGCATCCTGGGCCCCTCAGGCTGTGGAAAGACCACGCTGATGCGCATGATCACCGGCTTCGAGTCGCCCTCCGGCGGCTCGGTGGAGCTCGACGGCAAGAACGTCGACGGCGTTCCCACCAAGTCGCGCGACCTCAACATGCTCTTCCAGAGCTACGCCCTGTTCCCGCACCTCTCGGTGTACGAGAACGTCGCTTTCGAGCTGCGGGTGCGTCGCACCCCGAAGCGCGAGATCGACGGCCGGGTGCGCGAGGCGCTCGACCTCGTGCGGCTCGGCGCCTATGCCGAGCGGAAGCCGGCCGAGCTCTCGGGCGGCCAGCGCCAGCGCGTGGCCCTGGCCCGCGCCGTGGTGGGACGCCCCGCCGTGGTGCTTCTGGACGAGCCGCTCGGCGCGCTCGACCAGAAGCTGCGCAAGGAGATGCAGTTCGAGCTCAAGCGCATGCAGCGCGAGGTGGGCATCACCTTCATCTACGTCACGCACGATCAGGAGGAGGCGCTCACCATGAGCGACCGGATCGCCGTGATGAGCGAGGGCCGCGTGCTGCAGGTCGCCTCGCCCACCGAGATCTACGACGCCCCGGCCTCGCGGTTCGTCGCCACCTTCATCGGCAGCTGCAACGTGCTCGACGGGGTGGTGGATGCTCAGGGCCGCACCGTCGTGGTGCCCGGCGTCGGCGAGCTGCCGGCATCCGTTCCCCCGGATGCTCGACCCGGCACCGGCGTCACGCTCGCCATCCGTCCGGAGCGGGTCAGGATGACCGCCTCCGGAACCGGCACCCCGCCCGTCGGCGCCGTGGCCGGCACGCTCGTGGAGCGCGTCTTCCTCGGCGACGAGTGGACCTTCCACGTGCGGCTCGCCTCCGACGCCGTGCTCACCGTCAGCGTGCCGAGCGGCGAGGAGGCCGCCGCGCTCGGCGCCATCCCGAACGGCGGATCCGTCGTGCTGTCCTGGCTCGCCGAAGCCGCCCGCGTTCTTCCCGCCGAGGAGGTGGCCGCATGAGCCGCTCGAGTGTCAACCCGTCCAACCCCTCTCTGCTCGCCGCCGTCGCGCAGCTCGCGCCCACCGTCGACGGCGCCGCCAACCGCGAGACGATCTCGGTGCTCGTGGCCGAGGCCGCGGCATCCGGAGCCCGGCTGGTCGTCTTCCCCGAGGAGTCGATGCTGCTGGCCGGCGAGGTCGAGGGACCGCTCGGCGAGGTCGTGGCCGCGGAATGGCCCGTGTTTCTCGCCCAGCTCTCGGTGCTCGCCGTGGAGCACGAGCTCTGGATCGTGGCCGGCGGCTACGAGCCCACCGGCAGCGACCGACCCTACAACACGATCGTGGTGGTGAACCCGCGCGGCGAGCTCGTGGAGTCGTACCGCAAGCTGCACCTCTACGACGCCTTCTCCTACCGCGAATCGGACTACGTCACCGGTGGTGACGAGGTGCCGCCGGTGGTGATGATCGAGGGCGTGGCCATCGGCCTGGTGAACTGCTACGACATCCGCTTCCCCGAACTCAGCCGCGACCTCGTGGCCCGAGGCGCCGACGTGCTCTCGATCTCGGCGGCCTGGGTCGCGGGAGCCCGCAAGGAGGAGCACTGGGAGACGCTGGTGAAGGCCCGCGCGATCGAGAACACCTGCTGGGTGCTCGCCGCCAGCTCCACCTCGCCGGAGTGCATCGGGAACAGCATGATCGTCGACCCAATGGGGGTCGAGCGCGTGGGCCTCGGGCCGGTCGCCTCGGGTGTGGCGATCGTCGAGATCTCGCTGGACCGCACGGCCGAGGTGCGGGACATCCTGCCCTCGCTCGCCAACCGGCGTCTCGTCTCGACCGTCACGGTCGCGGCGGCCGCGTTCTGATCGCGCCCTCCTCCTCCTCGTCCCGCCGTCCCGTCTTCCCCTCGGAGTAGCCACCATGCCGTTCACCGCCGGGCCCACGCCCGCTCCCCTCGACGCCTCGCTCGTCTCGAAGCTGCAGCGCGTCTCGTTCCCCACCATCGGGCACTACCTCGAAGAGGGCTTCGCCGACTTCGGCATCCGCCGCATCGTCGGCACATCGCGGGTGGTCGGGCGCGCCATCACCGTGCGCATCACCGGCCAGGACTCGACCGCGCTGCACCACGCCGCGGGCTGGTGCGAGCCGGGCGACGTGTTCGTGATCGACACCGGCGGAGACACCCGGCACGCGCCGGTGGGCGAGGTGCTGGCGGCGACGCTGGCGATCCGGGGCGCCGCCGGAGTGATCGTCGACGGCGTCGTGACCGACCTCGACGAGGTGGAGCCGTTCGGCCTGCCGGTCTACGCGCGCGGCTCGAGCGTGCTCACCACCAAGCTGCTGTCGCTGGATGCCGGCGGCGTGAACGTGCCCGTCACCTGCGGCGGCGTCGCGGTGAACCCGGGCGACGTGGTGCTGGCCGACCGCAACGGCGTGTTCTTCGCGGCCCCCTCGGTGGCAGCGGCGATAGTCGACACGGCGCTGGCCGACGACGCCGAGGAGCCCGAGCTGGTGGAGGAGCTGCGCTCCGGCGCGCGGCTCGGCGATCTCACCGGCGCCTCGGCGGCCCTGGCCGCCCTCGGCCCGGACGCCGCTTCGGCGCACTAGCCCCCTTGCCAGGTGGGGCGGCTGCGGAACCCGAACCGGCCGTCCCATCTGCTTCACTCTTCCCCCCACCACGAACCACGGAGCACCACATGCTGATCAAGGCCGCCATCAACGGAGGCCGGGGCCGCGACGAGCACCCCGCCATCCCCCTCACCGACGCCGAGATCGCCACCGCCGCCTTGGCCGCCGTGCAAGCGGGTGCCGACGTGGTGCACGCCCACGTGCGCACCGCCGACGGCGGGCAGACCATCGAGCCGTCCGCGGTGGCCGCCATGGTGCGCGCGGTGAAGGCGGCCGATCCGTCGATCGTGGTGGGCACCACCACGGGCCTCTGGACCTGTTCCGGGCACGACGAGCGGATGCGGCACCTCGCCGCGTGGCCGGCCGACGCGCTGCCCGACTTCGCCTCCGTGGCCTTCTCCGAGGAGGGCGCCGCCGAGGCCGCCGTGCTCGTGCTCGAGCGCGGCATGATCCTGGAGAGCGCCGTCTGGCACCTGCGCGAGGTGCCGGCGCTGCTGGCCTCGCCGACCCTGCACCAGAACGTGCGCATCCTGATCGAGCCGGAGGACGAGGATCCGGCGGCCGCCGTGGCGCACTCGCGCGCGATCGCCGCTGCACTCCGCGAGGCGGGCGTCACCGCCCCCCTGCTCTACCACGGCTACGACGCCACGGCCTGGCCGGTCGTGCGTGCCGCGATCGAGGACGGCGTCGAGGTGCGCGTCGGCTTCGAAGACATGCTCACCCTCGACGACGGTACCCCCGCCCCCGACAACACCGCCATGGTGGCTCTCGCCCGCTCCCTGGAGCTGCAGCTCACCGCCTGACCCCTGAGGGTGAGCAGGGGCCAGAATAGGGGGATGGCAGCAGACGACCTGGATCGGCGGCTCGTCGAGCTGCTCGGCGAGGACGGGCGGCGCGCCTTCACCGACATCGCCGCGATCGTGGGCGTCTCCGAGGCCACCGTGCGGGCGCGGGTGCAGCGGCTCACCTCGAACGGCACGCTGCGGATCGTCGCGCTCTGCAACCCGCTCACCCTGGGGCACCAGTCGGTGCGACTGCTGCTGACGGTGCACGGCCTGAGCCCGCGCAATGTGGCGAAGTCGCTCACGTCGATCCCGATGATCGGGCACCTCTCGCTCACCTCGGGTGCCCACGACATCTACCTCGAGGCCACCCCGCGCGATCTGGGGCAGCTCGCCGACCTGCTCGACGACATCCGGCGCACACCGGGCGTCGTCACGATCGACCAGTTCGTGCTGACCCGCCTGTACAAGGACTACTCCTGGAACGGGCTGCGCGATCAGTCCGGCCAGCGCGCGGTCGGCGGATCCGGCCTTCCCATCAACGACCCAGGAGGACACCCATGACCGACACCGCATCCGCTCCCATCCGCTGGGGAATCCTGGCCACCGGCGGGATCGCCGCCGCCTTCGCTTCCGACCTGCTGCTGCACGGTCACACCGTCACCGCCGTCGCCTCGCGAACCGCCGAGAGCGCCGAGCGCTTCGCCCGTGAACACGGGATCGGCCGGGCTCACGCGTCGTACGAAGCGCTCTACGCCGATCCCGAGGTCGACGTGATCTACGTGGCGACCCCGCATCCGTGGCACGCCCGCAACGCGGTCGCCGCGCTCGACGCCGGCAAGCACGTGCTGGTGGAGAAGCCGATCGCGCTCACCGGCGCGGAGGCGGCCGCGATCGCCGACGCCGCCCGGCGCAACGGCCGCTTCGCGATGGAGGCGATGTGGACCCGCTTCCTGCCGCACATGCGCCGGATCGCCGACATCGTGCAGGGTGGCGAGCTCGGGCGCGTGACCTCGGTCGTGGCCGATCACACGCAGGATCTGCCGCGCGACCCCTCCCACCGGCTCGTCAGCAAAGAGCTGGGCGGCGGCGCGCTGCTCGACCTCGGCATCTATCCCATCTCGTTCGCCAACCAGCTGCTCGGCGCCCCGGTCGCGGTCGCCGCTGCCGGCGTGCTCAATTCGGAGGGCACCGACAGCCAGGTGGGCACGAGCACGGTGCACGCCGACGGCGCGATGGCGTCGACCTTCTCCTCGGCGATCTCGGCGGGCGCCACCCGCGCGGCGGTGCACGGCGAGCAGGGCCGGATCGAGATCGACCAGGTCTGGTACTCGCCCACCTCCTTCCGCTGGTTCGGAGCCGACGGCGCGCTGCGCGAGCACTTCACCTCCGAGGTGACCGGCCGGGGGATGCAGTACCAGGCGGCGCACGTCGAGGAGCAGCTGCGGGCCGGATCGCTCGACAGCCCGATCCTCCCGCTGGCCGAGTCGGTGCAGATCATGGAGCTGCTCGACGAGGTGCGCGCGCTGATCGGCGTCGACTACGACGCCTGAGCGGGCGGATGCGGCGAACGCCTAGAGTCGCTCGACAGCCCCGGCGACCCCGGCGGACCCGGCCGACGGATGCGGGCGCGTCGGCCGGCCCACGGGATCGCGGAATCCCGACCAGAGGTACTCGTCCTTGACGATCTCGAGCACGGTGTCGGTCTCGAGCGCGTCGATGCCGAGCACGGTGCGCACCCGGTCGATCAGGAAGGCGTTCATCTGCTCCTGATCGTCGCAGCGCACGTCGACACTGAGATCGAACGAGCCGATGCAGGCGCCCACGAAACGCACCTCGGGCAGATCGGCGAGCGCCCGCGCCACGCTCTCGACGGTGGCACCGCGCACCCGGATCGACAGCCGGGCCTCGACCCAGCCGAGCCGCGGGCTGTTCGGCATCCCGACCACCTGCACCACGCCGAGCGCCAGCAGACGGTGGTAGCGCTGGCGCACGCTGCCCTCGGAGAGCCCGACGTAGCGGGCGATCTGACCGAAGGAGCGCCGGCCGTCCAGGCGCAGCTGATCGATGATCTTGCGGTCGATCACATCGATTGCTTCCAGCTCCACGGCCCAATTACAGCACGCGAGAGCGCTCGGGCGCGCGACCGTAGTGCGGGCCGGAGAGGCGGGTGCGGGTGCGCCCGTAGCCGTCACGGACGGCGCAGAGGACGGTGGCCGATACAGCCACCGCGGCGAGCAGGGCGAGGAGAACGAGGAAAGCGGTCATGGCAGTAACGCTACGAGCAGACACATTCGGACACGAGTGGCCGGTGTGCCTATATTCATCGTTTTCCTGCCACGACAGCCGGACCGCAGCACGTGCGGCACACTGCTCACCCTGGGAGAATGCCCGGTCACCTGCCCGATCCGTCGGCTAGTATCGACCGGCGAAGCGGCGAACCGCCCGCTCGTGCACGAAAGAGACGCCTGTGAACGAAACCGACCGACGCCCGAAGCGGCCGTCTTCCGGCTCCATCCGGCACGGACGACTGCACACCTCCGGCCCCGTTTCGGCCGTCTTCAAGACCCTCGCCGTGGTGGTGGCCGTGGCTCTCGTGAGCGCCGGAGCCGTCACGGCCTACGCCGTCAACAGCATCGCGCAGCAGGTCTCGGCCAATGCGGTCGACATCTCCGGCGGCGGCGACGCCCCCGCCGCGCCCCCGGTGCTCGGCGCCTTCGAGGGCGGCTTCAACCTGCTCGTGGTCGGCACCGACAACGACCCCAACCAGGGCGACAGCTTCGGCGAGCGGGATGCGACGCTGAACGACGTCAACATCCTCCTGCACGTCTCCGCCGACCACAAGAACGCGGTCGTCGTGAGCTTTCCGCGCGACCTCGTGATCGCGCATCCGGAGTGCACCGACCCCAACACGGGTGAGGTCTTCGACGCCATGAGCGCCCAGCCGCTGAACGACGCCTTCGGCCGCGGCGGACTCGCCTGCGTGAACTCCACCATCGAGAACCTCACCGGGCTCGACATCAACTACGCGGCCGCCACCTCGTTCAACGGGGTCATCGAGATGACGAACGCCGTCGGCGGCGTGCCCGTGTGCCTCGTCGAGCCGATCTTCGACGCCGACTCCGGCCTCGACCTCCCCGCCGGCACCACGGTGATCGAGGGCCAGATGGCGCTCGCGTTCCTGCGCAACCGGCACGGCGTGGGCGACGGCAGCGACCTGTCGCGCATCGCCTCGCAGCAGCAGTACCTCTCGTCGATGGTGCGCACCCTGAAGAGCGCCAACACGCTCACCGACCTCACCAAGCTCTACGGTCTCGCGCAGGCCGCCGCGCAGAACATCCAGCTCTCGACCTCGCTCACCAGCCTCGACTCGATGGTGTCGCTCGCGCTGACGCTCAAAGACGTCGACCTGAACAACATCGTGTTCGTGCAGTACCCCTCCGGCTCGTCCGAGGAGTTCCCGAACAAGGTGGTGCCGGTGCAGACGCTGGCCGACGAACTGTTCACCCGCCTGCAGGCCGACCAGCCGTTCACGCTGGGCGAAGACGCCACGGGCACCGGATCGACGATCGTGGCCGACCCCGAGGCACCGGTCGCCACGGCCGAGCCCGATCCGAGCGCCTCGCAGATCCCGGATGCGACCGACGCGCCGACCGACAGCACGGCGACTCCCGACGTGGTGGAGGGTCTGAAGGGCCAGACCGCGGCCGAGCAGACCTGCGCCAACGCGTTCTCGGACTGAGCTTCATCCCGCGGTACCACCCGGATCAGCCTGTGGTCTGATCCGGGTGCGCGGGCTGCTCCGTAGCGTTGAAGCATGACGAACGACACCATCACCCCAGAGACCACGACCACCCCGACCATCACCGCCCCCACCGCCACCGCCCCTACGTCGGCGGCCTCGGAGGTTCCGCCGATCCCCGCCGGACCTCAGCCCTACGCCTACCCCGCGCAGGCGAAGACCAACACGCTCGGCATCATCACACTCGTGCTCGGTGTGCTCGGCTTCGGCCTGGTACCGGTGATCACCGGCCACATCGCGCTCGGGCAGATCAAGCGCACGGGCGAGGAAGGCCGCGGGCTCACCCTCGCCGGCCTGATCCTCGGCTACGTCACCCTGGCCGGCTGGCTGCTGGTCGCCTTCTTCTGGATCGGCGCCGCGGGCCTCGCCCTCATCGGGGCCGCCGCGCAGTACTGACCCCGGATGGTGTCAGAGGCGGGGGCGTCGCTCAGACGCCTCCGCCACCACCGCCTCCGCCGCCACCACCCGAGAAGCCGCCTCCGCCGGAGAAGCCGCTCGAGCTGCTCGACGAGCTGCCGGAGTACGCCGTCGAGGCGGCTGACGACATCGAGCCGATGCTCGAGGCGAACAGCGCCGCGTTGAAGGCGCCCGAGTTGCCGCCGTACCAGTCGGGCTGATTGCCGAGGCTCTCGTAGTAGGTGCCGAGCACCTTCGCCCACTCCGACTCCAGGTCGAGCAGCACCGCGTACGGCAGGAGCTTCTCGTAGAGCTTCACCACCTGGCCCCAGTCGGGCGCGTTCACACCCGTGCGAAGCGCCCCCTCGGGGCTCTGCAGCATCCGGAACCGGTCTTCCTCCGCCCACTCGATGTACATCCGGATGCCCTCGATGTAGTCGCGCAGCTCGGCCCCCTTCGCGGTGAGCGGCGAGCGGAACGCCCCGATCCCCACCACCACGAGGGCCGCCACGGCGATGAAGCCGAAGGCGAACGGCAGGCCGCCACCGAGGTCGGCGTCGAGCGAGGCGAATCCCGTCACGACCGCCACTCCCGTGAACAGGAGGGCGAGCACCAGCAGCACCGAGCCCTGCCAGCGCAGGCCCGAGCGGAAGTAGCCCTCGCTGAGCGAACGCTTACGGGTGGATTGCAGGATGCTCGCGATCTGCTTCGCGAGCCCCGTGTCGTTCTTCTTGAGCTCCCGCCAGGCGCCCGGCGTGAGCTCGGGGCCGAACAGCGCGCGGGCGAGCTCTAGCTCGCTCGTGTTCAGCCCATGCGCGGTCAGCAGCCGCAGCCAGTAGACCTGCTTCTCGGAGAAGACCCCCTGCTCGGTCTGCTCCACGATCTGCGCCTTGTGGCGTACGGCGAAGTCGACGAACGAGGCCGCCGCTGCGCGCGGGGTCTTCTTCATCACGGCGGCCGCGATCAACAGGTCGGCCCCGGGAGGCGGGGTGTATTCGGGCACGACGACCGGCCGGCCCGGGGCGTCGCGCAGCCCGGTGAAGCGGTAGATCAGGGCCAGCACGGCCGTGAGGGCGGCCAGCACCATCGCCACCAGCTGCGCCCAGCTCGACGCGCCCGCGAGGTAGGAGGTGTCGCGCTCGGCGAAGGTGTGGGGTTCGAAGGCGATGCCGATGGTGACGTTGTCGCCCGGGCCGAGATCGTCGTTGCGGGTGGTGAAGACCGCGGTTCCCTCGACGGTGTCGTCGCCGCGGTCGCCCTCGCTGATGGTGCAGGGAGTGTTCGAGCCCTCGGGGCCGACGAAGCATCCGGTACTGCCCGTGAGCGCCCCGACCAGCTCGGGAGCCACCGTGGTCGTGGTGGTGTGTACCGCGAACGGCTGCTGCCAGAGGGTGCCGTTGGTGTCCCGGTAGAACTCGTCGTCATCGGTGTCGGAGTAGTAGGCCGTGACGTCGACCTGGCGATAGGTGAGTACGTAGACCTGCTCGCCGTGCACGTAGTCGTCGCCGCGGATGGTGATGACGAGGTTCTCGTCGTCGGTCTCGGTCTCGTACTCGCGAGGCGTGCCCGCCGCATCCGTCACCGAGTCGAGCGTGAGACCGGTGGGATGCCCCTGGTAACGCAGGGGGATGGCGCGCTGGATGCCGCGGTTCTGGTCGGTGTCGGGGAACACCGCGACGAAGGTCTCGACGGTCTGAAGTGTGGAGTGGCCGGTGTCGTCGATGCCGAGCGCGTACTGCGCGTCGAAGGAGGCGAAGCGGAAGTCGTTGACGTCGCCGGGTGCGGCGGAGACGGCGGCCGGAGCGGAGGCGGTGGCGGATGCAGCGTGAGCGGATGCGGTGGCCGCGGAGGCGGAGGCGCCCCCGGCCAGGAGCGCGGCTCCGACGAGCAGCGCGGCGATCGCGATGGCGGCACCGCGGACGGCGGATCGGACGGAGGCGGCTGCTGCTCTACGCATGGGACTTCACTCTAACCCGCACCGCCGACGGTGCGGAGGAATTCTCATCCCGCCGGGGCGGCGGCGAGCGAGCCCGCGAGCGGCTCGCCCGAACTGCGGCTGAAGAAGCAGGAGTAGCCGCGTGCGCCGGTGGACCACTCGGCCTCGTCGGCCGGATAGGAGGCCTGCCACTGCAGGTCGGCGAGGGCCTCGGCGGCGGCGTAGTCGAGGGCAGCCGGAGCGGTGCAGAGCAGGTTCAGGCGTGAGGTGAGTTCGGCCTCACCCGGGTACGGAGCGGTGGCGGCTTCGGCGGAGACACCGGTCGACACCAGCTGGGCGGTGTGCGGTTCGGCGCAGTCGACGACGGTGAACTCCTCGGCCCAGGGCGAGCTGTATCCGGTGAGGCACTCGCCGCCGTGCAGGGCGTCCCAGGCGTGCACGCCCGGGGCGAGCGGGCCGGGCGGGGCGGAGGCATCGGCGTCGGTCGCCGCCTCGGGAGTGGGCGTGGGCGTGGCGGCCGGGGACGGCATCGGGGACGCGGATGCCCCGGGGGACGTGAGGGCTGCGTCGGCCGGGGCGTTCGCCGATCCGTCGCCCGCCGTGTTCTCGCCGACCCGCAGACCCGCGAAGAACAGCGCCACGACGACCGCGAGCACCAGCACGCCGCCGACGATCAGGCTCAGCCGCGTCGAGAGGCGCCCGCGGGCAGAGCCGCCCGGCCCGGCCGGGGCTCCCGGGGTGTCGCTCGCGGGGCCGGTCACGGTCACTCCAGACCGAGGTCCGCCAGCCCGATCGCGTAGTGGTAGGGGTAACCGGCCTCTTCGATCCGCGCGCCCGCACCGGTGTTGCGGTCGACCACCACGGCGACGCCCGCGATGATGGCGCCGGCTTTCTCGAGGGCGGCGATGGCAGCCAGCGGCGATCCGCCGGTGGTGGAGGTGTCTTCGAGCACGATCACGCGCTTGCCCGCGACATCCGGACCCTCGACCTGCCGGCCGCGGCCGTGGTCTTTCGGCTCCTTGCGCACCACGAAGGCGTCGTAGGCGAGGCCCCGGGCCGCACCCTGGTGCAGCACGGCGGAGGCGATCGGGTCGGCGCCCATGGTGAGCCCGCCGACGGCGTCGACATCCTTGATGCCGGCGATCAGGTCGAGCATGACCTGGCCGATCAGCGGGGCGACGCGGTGGTCGAGCGAGACCTTGCGCAGGTCGACGTAGTAGCTCGCCTGCTTGCCGCTGGAGAGCGTGAAGTCGCCGTGGAACACGGCGTCGGACTTGATGTACTCGATGAGTTGGCTGCGCGCGTCTGTCACGCCCCCAGTTTAGTGCGGCGCCGATCCGCCGGGACTCGGGCGACACCGGTCGAATAGTCTGGGGGCATGGCTCGCAGAATCGGCTCGGCCCGGCTGCCGCTCGCGGTCGCTGTGGGGGTGGCGGCGGCGCTTCTCTGTGCGCTGAGCGGGTGCATGGCCGAGGGCGCCCCGACCCCGTCGGCGTCACCGGCTGTGTCTGCGCCCTTCAACGTCGACGATCCGCTGCTGCCGGGAGACCCGGTGGGCGCCGGCGAGCAGTCGCGCGCGGTCGGGCTCGCCGGGTTCTGGCAGGTGAGCGACGCCGAGGGCGAGCTGCCGGGCGCCTACGTCGGCATCGGGATCGGGCCCGACGGCAGCGGCGTCGAGGTGTTCCGCGACTGCGGCTCGATCTCGTTCGACTTCGCCGCGTCGGAGGAGCACCTGGTCGCGCACCTCAGCGGCGGTTCGGGATTCTGCTTCGGCGATACCACGATGGTGGTTCCGAGTGTGCCGTGGCTCACCGCCGCGCGCGGCTACCGGGCATCCGGTGCGGGGTGGGAGCTGACCGACGAGGGCGGACGGATGCTCGCGCGCCTGGACCCCGCGGAGGGACGACCGGAGCTGCCGGAAGGCACCGGCCCCTCGCCGCTTCCGGTGCCGACTGTGCTCGACCCCGAACGGGTGCGCGTGGCCGCACCGCTCGCGGCCGGTCTGGAGGCAGCGAGCGCCGACGACCTCGTCGGTACCTGGACGCCGGTCGGCCCCGGCGCCGACCTCGCCCTCGTCGCCGACGCGGACCGCGCCACGATCACGTTCACCGCCGACGGGCACTACAGCTTCGACGACTGCGCCTCCTTCGGTTCCGCCACCACCGACGAGCCGACCCCCGAGCAAGCGGAGGCCTTCGCACTGGTGTGGTCGGGCGATGGCGACGGCTTCCTCGCCACGTCCTATGCGCGCAGCGCCATCGGATGCTCGCCCCGCTGGCCGGCGTGGGAGACCCGCACCACCACCATCGCGCTCGACGAGGGGTACCTGCGCCTGTTCGACCGCGCCGGCGCCGAGCTCGGCCGGCTCGAGCGCGTCGGTTAGCGCGGGCGGGACCGCCCGGCTGGCTCGTGTTCGGTCAGCGGGTTCAGGCTCCCGATTCAGCCCGAAGGAAGTCGCGGAGCGACCGCGGCGCGTGCCCGGTGAGGCGGCGCACGTCGTCGGTGACCCGGGCCAGTTCGCCCGCGGCGATCGCCGTGTAAGTGCTCACCCAGGCGTCGACCTGCCAGTCCGGGGCGCCGTAGACGGCCCGGGAGGCGTAGGCCTCGTCGAGCGATTCGTCGTGGAAGGTGACCGGTGCCGCTGAGCCGACTGCGGCATCCGGATTCCCGGCCTGCGCGGCCCCCCGCTCGTCGCTCACGATCGCGGCGACCTCGCCCAGGGTGAGCGCCTCGGGGCCCGTCAGCTCGTAGGTGGCGCCGGCGTGCGCATCCGGTGCCAGGAGGGCCGCCACCGCGCACTCGGCCACGTCGTCGCGGGTGACCGAGGCCACCCGGCCCGTGCCCGCGGGGCCGCGGATGACGCCGTCCTCGCCCGCGAGCATCGGCAGGAAGTCGGTGTAGAGGTTGTCGCGCAGGAAGGTGTGCCCGAGGCCCGCGTCGCGGATGAGGTTCTCGGTCACGAAGTGATCGCGGGCGAGGGTGAACGTGGCATCCGGGGCCGCCCCGAAGAACGAGGTGTAGACCACGTGGCCGACTCCGGATGCGCGCGCCGCCTCGACGAAGCTCCGGTGCTCGGCGAGACGGTCGGCGTTCTCTGCCGCCGACACCATGAGCAGCACGTCGACGCCCTCGAGTGCGGCGCGCGCGGCCGGCCCGTCGGAGTAGGTCGCCACGGCGACCTCGGCCCCCGCGATCTGCGGCGCCCGGGCGGCGTCGCGCACGATCAGGCGCAACCGGGGCCCGGCTCCGGCCGCCTCGAGCAGACGCGCCACGCGCCCACCGATGCCGCCGCTCGCGCCCGTGATCCCGATCCGCCTGACT
>NZ_JAHFUW010000085.1 GCF_023264855.1 Herbiconiux sp.
TGCCGTGTACCGCACCGGGGTGGGCGTCGTCGGCGGCGGCACGGTCGCTCTCGGCGTCGTCATGATCCCGCTGCCGGGGCCCGGGGCCCTCGTGGCGCTCGGCGGCCTCGGCATCCTCTCCACGGAGTTCGAGGGGGCCAAGAAGGCGCGCACGAAGGCGAACGCCGCCGCCAAGAAGGGCTTCGACGCGGCCAAGGCCGCCCGCGACCGCCGCCGCGCCACACGCGCCGCCGCCGCATCCGGAGGTTCCGCCTCTTGAGGTGCACGACCGGTGCAGCGAGGATCGGGTAGGTTCTCTGCGGGGGTTCGCATGCAGGAGTCGGTGCGCCGTGTGGGCGCGAAGATCGTCGCGGTCGCGACGGTGGTCACGGGAGCGATGCTGCTGAGCGGATGCTCGGCACAGGTTTCCGGGAGTGGGGCTGCGCCCACGGCATCCGTCGCTCCCCGTACCGTGTACGGGTTCGTGATCATCAGCGATCCGCAGCTGACCGAGCAGGGGGTGGCCGAGCGGCGGCAGCGGGTGTGGGACACCGGCGACTCGAGCTGCGTCGCGCCTGCCGGGTTCGAGGACATCGTGGCCGGCGGAGAGTTGCAGGTGCTCGGTGCCTCGGGGGTGATCGCGACCGGTGAGATCCAGGTCGGCGACTTCCATTCGGACGTGATGTCGGCCAACGGCATCCTCGGCTGCGGATTCCCGTTCGTCGTGGAGGGGGTTCCGGGGAACCTCGACCGGTACGGGGTGCACGTGGGCGCCGAGTCGAGGGAGCCCTACGCCTTCAGCGCGAGTGAGATGCGCAGCGGGCCGAGGCTGTTCCTGCCCTGAACGGGCAGCGCCGATGCCGCCTCAGCGGGACGTGCGGTTCCCGGCGGCGCTGTCGGCGGCGGCCTGGGCACGGCGGAGGGCGCGCGCCGCGTCGGCATCCGCAGCCTCCTGCACGGTCGGGGCGGTGCCGCCGAGGTCGCGCGGCTGCCACCACTGGCCCGTGCCGTCGACCGGATACGCGGCCTGCAGGCCGGCCGTGAGCTCTTGCAACTGCGTGCGCAGCTCGGCGGTCCTCTCCGGCACCGAGTCGTCGGGCCGCACCTCGATCGGGGTGCCGAAAGCGAAGTCGACCGGCACGCCCACGCGGTCGCGCATCCGGATCTTCCGGTTCTTGGTGAGCAGGCGCTGCCCGCCCCAGACCGCCACCGGGATGACCGGCACACCGGCTTCGGCGGCCAGCCGCACAGCGCCCGACTTGAGTTCGCGCACCGTGAAGCTCGCGCTCACGCCCGCCTCGGGGAAGACGCCGATGATCTCGCCACGCCGCAGCGCCTCGACGGCCTGCGCGTAGGCCTCGCCGCCGGCCGACATGTCGACCGAGATGTGCTTCATCCCGCGCATCAGCGCACCGACCACCGGCTTGTCGAAGGCCCGCTTGGTGGCCATGAAGCGCACCCGGCGGCGGTTGTGCAGCCAGGTCTGCCACTCCACCAGGGCGAACTCGAGGTAGCCGAAGTGGGTCATGGCGAACACGGCGCCGCCGGTGGAGGGGATGTTCTCCAGGCCGGTGGCCCGGTGCTTCACGCGCAGGGCGGCGAACACGGAGCGTCCGATCCCGATCGCAGCAGTATAGACGGGCTCGGCGGGACGTCGTCGGGTCATGCCTCAACCGTACGGGGCCTCCCTGCGCAGAACCGGTGTACGGGGTGCGGATTCGAGCGGGCGCGGCCGGAGCGGGGGATAGTGGAGAGCAGCCGGAGCGAGCATCCGTGATCCCCGCGGAGGAGGATCTCCGGCCGGAAGCGATACGACGATGAGCCACGACGGCGACAGCAAGGCAACCGGCACCGACGGCCAGGGTCTCGGCAAGGACGGCACGATCCCCGACTCCCCGGACGGCATCGCGGTCGGGCACGACCCGGACGGGTCGCACTTCAACCCGAAGGAGGACACCGACGAGGCGGACGGCAGCGACGGCGCACCGACCGCTCCCGCCGCGGGATCCGACTCCACCTCGGGCGGCGACGACCCCTACGAGATCGAGACGGATCTCGGCCCCGACGGACCGGCCCAGGTCTAGCGGGCCGGGACCGGGCTCGGGATCGCGGAAGGGCACCGACCATGTGCCGCTGGGTGGCCTACTCGGGGGAGGCGCTGCATCCGTCGACCCTGATCCTCGACACGCCGCACTCGCTTGTGGCGCAGTCGCTCGACTCACCGCTCGGGCGCGAGACCGTGAACGGCGACGGGTTCGGGATCGGCTGGTATCCGAAGGGAGCCGTACCGGGCGCGGCGCCGGCGTTCTTCCGCAGCATCGAACCGGCCTGGCACGACGAGAACCTGCGCGAGATCGCGCATGCGGTGGAGAGCCCGTTGTTCTTCGCGCACGTGCGGGCCGCGGCCGGGCCGCCGATCCAGCGCACGAACTGCCATCCGTTCCGGCACGAGAACTGGCTGTTCATGCACAACGGGGCGCTGCGGGATTTCCACACGATGCAGCGAGACATCGAGCTCGCCGTCGATCCGTCGCTCTACACGTCGCGGCAGGGCACGACCGACTCCGAGGCCGTGTTCCACCTGGCGCTCAGCCGGGGCCTGCGGGAGGATCCGATCGCCGCGATGGCGCGCACCCTGCGGGAGATCGAAGAGATCGGCGCGCGGCTCAGCGTGCCGCATCCGGTGCAGGGCACCTTCG
This sequence comes from Herbiconiux sp., assembly GCF_023264855.1. Lineage (GTDB taxonomy): Bacteria > Actinomycetota > Actinomycetes > Actinomycetales > Microbacteriaceae > Herbiconiux. The sequence continues at coordinate 2,679 of NZ_JAHFUW010000085.1, forward strand.
CCGTGAGCGACGGATCGACCGTGTGGGCGTTCCGGTACTCCAGCGAGGGGCGTTCGCGAACGCTGTTCCACTCCGAGGAGATGGCGACGCTGCAGAAGGCGTATCCCGACATCGACCGGCTGAGGGTGTTCGGCGAGGGTGCCCGGGTGATCGTGTCGGAGCCGCTCACCGATCTGCCCGGCGCGTTCGTGGAGGTGCCGGAGTCGACCGTGGTGATCTTGGAGCCGGGGGAGGACGGGTACCGGGAGGAGCCGTTCCTGCGCGCCGCGTAGGGGGCGGGTTCCGCCCGTCCCGGTCCCGGTGCCGCGGGTACAGCGGTCGGCCGTTGCGGCCTCGGCTCAGGCGCCGGGTGCGGGCCCGTCGGTGGGCGTGGCCGAAGCGATGTACCTGTGGATCTTCTCTTCGAGCTCGCGGTCGAAGGAGTCGACTTCTTCGCCCGCGCCGGCCTCGGATTCTGGGCGGTCTGCACCTCGGGATTCCGTCATGGCATCAGGATAGCGGTTCACTCCAGCGAGTCTCAGCGCCGCCTCGTCCACTGTGCACGAGCTCGGCCGGAGAGTCGCCGGAGTGAACGGTGCCGGCAGTGTTCGTGCCTCATGTTCGGGCCGCGTTCGTGTCTCAGGCTGCGGCGAGGAGAGCGTCGATCTGGCCGAGCGCCTGGCGCATCCCCTCTTCCATGCCCATGGCGATCAGTTGCTCGAGCTGGTCGAGGCTCTCGTAGGACGTGACGATGGTCATCCGCGTCACGCCGTCGCCGGCCGGCTCGAGGCTGACGCGCACTTGCGTGACGGGCATGTCCGGGTTCGGGGTACCGTCGTCGAGCGAGAAGCCGTCTTCGTAGGTGAGGCCGTCGGGAGCGTCGACCGTCTTGACCCGCCACCAGCCGGGGGCCTTCTCGCCCTCCGGCCCGCTCATGTAGTACCGCGATTCGGCGCCCGGCGTCAGCTCGTGCTGTGTGAAGGTGGCCGGCCAGGTCGGCGGGCCCCACCAGCGTTCGAGCTGACGCGGATCCGCCCACATCTGCCACACGCTCTCCACGGGGGCCTCGAACTCGGCGACGAAGGTGAGGGTGAGGGCCTCGGGATCTTTGTGCGAACTGATGACCGTCATGGTCGGTGTCCTCTCTCGGTGGGGGTGGTGCCGGTGGATGGGGTGGTGTCGGTGGAGTCGGCGCGGATGGTGTCAGTGACGGTGGTGCCGGTTCGGGCTGGGTCACCCGGTGTGGTGTCGGTCGATGGGGTGGTGAGGGCCCGCGTCGGATCCTGAGGGGCGGCCAGCGCCGCGCCGAAGCGGTCGAGGCGCTCGCGCCAGAGCTGCTCGAACTCGCCCAGCAGGCGGCCGGCGCGCTGCAGGGTCTCGGGGTTCGCGCGCACGATCTGCTCCTTCCCGTGACGGGTCTTCCCGATCAGGGCGGTGCGCTCGAGCACGCTCACGTGCTTCTGCACGGCCGCGAAGCTCATCGCGTAGCGCTCGGCGAGCGACGAGATCGACTGCTCCTGCCGGATGGCCCGGCGCACGATGTCGCGCCGGGTGGAGTCGGCCAGGGCGCGGAAGATCGCATCCGTCTCGGCTTCGCTCAGCTCTCGTATAACCATTTGGTTGTATGTTACGCACGTCGCCCTGCGGCCACAAGGGGTTCCGGATGCCGCTGCTCAGCCGTGCGACGTGGTGGTGTGCGGCGCGGGGAGCGTGCCCCCGAGCAGTTGCTGCACCGTCACCAGGGTGAAACCACGGCCGAGCAGACCGTCGACGATCATCGGGGTCATCCGTGCGGTGTTCTCGTGCACGTCGTGCAGCAGCACGATCGCACCGGGGCCGGGTTGCTGCACGGCGCGGTCGAGCAGGGTGGCGTCATCCGGAATCCGCCAGTCGTTCGTGTCGATCGTCCAGAGGATGGCCGGGAGCTCGGTCTGCGCGAGCACGCGCGGGTCGACGGCGCCGTACGGCGGGCGGAAGGTGCTCGGCCGCACGCCGGCCGCATCCTGGATCGCCTTCGTGGTGCGCTCGAGCTGGTCGCGGATCTCCTCGTCGGTGAGCTTGGTGAGGTCGGGATGGTTCCAGCTGTGGTTGCCGATCTCGTGGCCTTCGGCGTGCATCCGCACCACCACGCCCGGGTTCTGCGCCACGCGGTAGCCCTGCAGGAAGAAGGTCGCGGCGGCGCGGCGGGCGTCGAGGTCGTCGAGCACCTGGGCGGTGTAGTCGCCCGGGCCGTCGTCGAAGGTGAGAGCTATGCACGCGAAGAGCGCGCAGTCGACCTGCTCCTGCGCGCGGGTGGGGGCCGCCGGCAGGGCGAGAGGGGCTCCGGATGCGAGCACCGCCTGCACCTGCGTGCCCTGCTCGCTCAGCAGTGCGGTGGCGTCGGCGGCCGGCACCGTGATCGTGAACGGCGGATGCGCGCCGTCGGCGCCCGCACCCGCCCGCCAGGAGGCGAGGGCGTCGAGTTCGGGAGTGCCGAAGCCGGCGGGCACGGTCACGACCAGGGCGCCGTCGGGCGCGAACGCGAGGTGCGAGAACCAGGTGCGCAGCTGATCGAGCGGAAAGTCGTCGACGCTCTGGTGCATCGCCGGATCGAGCGCTCCGGCACCGGCCTTGAGCGACTGCACGAGCCGGGGGAGCAGCGCTCGCAGGCCGTCGTCGGTGACGAAGGTGTCGCTCGTGATCACGAAGGCGCCCGCGGTGTCGGCGTAGTACACGGTGCTCTGGTCGGAGGTGATCTGATCGCCGGTGGCGGTCGTGATGCGCAGCGACTCCACGAGCAGCGTGCCGGCGGCGGCCAGGATCTCGCAGGTGATCGTGAGCCGCAGTCCCTCGCCCGGCGCGCTCAGGGCGGGGTCGGCGAGAAGCTCTGCCACGGGGCGCGTGGTGGATCCGGGCACGCAGCCGCGGTTCTCCGGTGCGATGTCCGGTGCGTCGGCGGCCGGTGTGTAGGGCGCGCCGGCGAGACCGCTCTGCTCGGCGATGGCGGCGGTGACCCGGCCGCGCAGCAGGTCGGTGAAGGCCGGGTTGCCCGGGATCTCGCCCCACCGTGCGGCCAGCGGGGCGGCCGTGTTCGCCGAATACAGCATCCGCACGTCGATGCCCGAGGCGTCGACCGAGGGTGCGGGCGTCGGCAGACCGCTCCCGGATGCGGGATCCGAGGTGCCGGTGATAGCGAGCTCCGCGGGAGCACCCGCGTGCGGACTCCAAGCCGGAGCCTCCCCGATGGAGGCGCACCCCGCGAGCGCCCCCACCACCAGCACGCTCACGGCCGCCCGCCACGCCCGCCGGAGCCTCGTCAGGTCGCATTTTCGGTCGCTAGCCAGGCGCTGTGCACACATTATTGCGACCAATCGTCCGCGCCGAAGCTGACCGCGGTGAGGAATTGGGCGATCGTGGGGCGGTAGGCGGCGGACCGTTCGGTGGGTGCGGTGGCGATCACGACTAGCGCGGTGCCGGTGCGGGTGGTGGCCGAGGGGGTGGTGGTGGCCGTGCCGTCGGTGGGGTCGGCTGAGGTGATGGTGGTGGCCGTGCCGTCGGTGGAGTCGGCTGAGGTTGTGGTGGTGGTGGCCGCGTCGTTGGCGGTGTATGCGACCGGGGTGGTGGCCGTGCCGTCGGCGGAGGGGGTGGAGGTGGTGTCGGCGGAGGTGGTAGCCACGAGGTCGGCGGAGGGGGTGGTCGCGGCGGTGTCGGCGGGCGTGGTGGCAGCGGGGCCGGGGGAGGAGGTGGTCGCGGCGGAGGCGGGGGTGGCGGGGCGGAGCAGGGCCACCAGAGTTGTCGTGCCGTCGCCGGGGATTTCGGCGTACCGCACGGTGGCACCGGAGGTGAGGGTTTCGTCGCTCCAGGAGGCGGTCGACAGATCGGGCGCTTCGCCGTCGCCGAACGCGCTCGACGTGGCCAGCGCCGCTGCGAGCATCCCTTGATCGGCATCGCTGCCAGGTGCGGCGTCCACGGCGATGGCTTCCACCCGCAGCACGCTATCCGGGGAGAGGAGCACCGTGCGGTCGGACGGCAGGAACGGGCCGATGCCCACCACCACCCAGCCCGCGCTCGCCAGGACGCTCACGCTCTGGGCAGTAGAAGCCCCCGATGGAATCGGCGTCACTGCTCCATCGGACTCGGAGTCGGAGTCGGACTCGGAGGCGGAGTCGGAGTCGGACTCGGAGTCCGGGCCGGAGTCGGACGCGGGGGTGCCGGGCGTGGCGACAGCGGCGGGCATCAGCGTGATCGCGGTGTCGGCCACCAGACGCTCCCGGGGGGTCTCCGCGAGCACGGGCGGTAGCCACCACAGGGCGACGAGTGCGGCGGCGGCGAGCAGTGCGACGAGTGCTGCCGCCACGATCGCGAGAATCCGCCGTCGGCGCGGCCGCGCGCCACGGCGTTCGAGGCGTTCGCGCGTGCTGCTCATCGTCGTCGGCTTCCGGGTCGGGGTGGATCGGCGATCCGGCATCAGGATAGGTGAGGGTGCAGCCGGGGCCGGCAGACGCGCCCTGGTACCCCGTTCTCGTTGCGGAGACGTTATCAACAGGTGTCGCACGGTTGGCGGGAGAGGCGCCGGTGGCTTGGGATCGCCCCGAAGTGGGGGTGCGGAATGGCCCTGCTCCCGCACCGTTTCTGCCACGATCGGGCCGAGGCGGTGTAATCCGGCCCGTGCCGATGGGCGCCCCGCCACCCACCGAACGAAGAGGTTCCCATGTCTCATCGCCCTCGACGCCCCCTCGTCGGCCGTCTCGTGATCGCGGTCTCCGCGGTGGAGCTGCTCGTCTCGCTCACCGCGTGCTCGGGGGCGGATCCCTCTGCATCTCCCGCGACACCCGCCTCGACGGCCCAGGGCTCCACGCCGACGGATGCGACGCAGGGCGCCACCCCGGCTGACGCCCCCGCCTCGACGGCGCCGGCCACGGACGCGCCCGTGGTGGTGGAGGAGCTGGGCCGCGGCGAGCAGCCCGCGGGCGTCGATGTCGAGGTCGACGGACCGGTCGAGGTCGACGGACCGGTCGAGGTCGCCTTCCGGCGCATCACGCTGAAGCCCGGTGCGGGAACCGGCAAGCACTGCCACGACGGTCAGCTGATCGCGGTCGTCGAGCAGGGCGAGTTCACGCACTACGCCCCGGTGTACCCCGACGGCGTGCACGTGTACGAGGCCGGCGACTCGATCGTGGAGGGCGCTCACTACGTGCACGAGGGCAAGAACGAGGGCACCGAAGACGTCGTGCTGCTCGTGACCTACGTGATCGCCGACGGCGATCCCCTGGCCGAGACCGACCTGTCGAAGTGCTCGGGCTGACCCGGCTGTAGCCGCGCCCGCTGCATCACTCGTCTGCGGCGCCCGCGTCATCGCCCGGCCATGGCGCCCTCCTGCGTCACCCGTCCACGGCGTCCCCGCTCGCAGCACCCCCGCCCAAGGCGCCACCGCTCGCGGCCCGCGCCGCGGCTTCGACCCGAGCGTGGTGCGCCGCCCATCCGGAGTCACCGCGGTCGGCGATGTTCGGGTCGCCCGCCCCGTTGCCCACCGCGCCGTCGATCAGCTCGCGCAGGATGTCGGCGTGACCGGCGTGCCGTGCGGTCTCGGCCACCATGTGCGCCAGGATCTGCTGCAGCGTGACGGATCGGCGCTCCGGCGGCCACCACGGCACCGCGCCGCGGGTGTCCCAGTCCAGGGCCGCGATCGTGGCGTCGCTGTGCGCCGCCGAGTACTCGTGCAGCTCGATGATCTGCGCCCGCGACTCGTCGGCCGTGGCCCACAGGTCGGCCTCGGCAGCCGCATCCGGAGCATTCCACGGCAGGTCTCGGCCCAGCCGCCCGAACACCTCGCCGAAGTACCCCAGCTGCACCGAGGCCACGTGCTTCACCAGGCCGAGCAGGTTCGTGCCGGTGGGTGTCATCGGCCGGCGGATGTCGTACTCGCCGAGCCCGTCGAGCTTGGCGAGCAGGTCGGCTCGACGCACGCGCAGGTAGCCGTGCAGGGTCTCTTTGTCGGCGAGGGGGTCGGGGATTCGGCTCATGGTCCGACTCTGCACCCGACCGCCGACATCCGGCGAGCCGGCGCGGAGCATCTGATACGACGCGGATGAGAAATATTCGGAAAGCGTGTGGCACGAACGCCATATGTGTATATGCTGTGCTCGCGGCGGTACCACGGGGGTGGAGATTCGACGAAAGGTCCCACGTTGTTCCGTGCCCACTCATCCAAGCCGCGGCTTGTCCCTGTCGCCCTTGCCGTGGTTGCGACCATCGCCGGCGGCCTGTTCGCTCAACCCGCCCAGGCGGCCCCGACGGCGCCGATCGCGGCGGGCGATCCTTCCGCCCTCGCCGATCCGGTCGCCGTACTCGGCGCCCTGGCCCCCGAACTGCTGGCCGAGACGAGCATCCCGGCGACCGCCGACCAGGCTGCTGCGATCCGCGAACAGCAGGGGGTCGACCCGTTCCGAGCCGACATCCCCACCGATCCCTTCGACGCCATCCGGCTCGCCCCGGCCGCGACCGAGGGCGCGGGCCTGCCCGTGGGCGTGACCATCGACTACGCTCGGGGCCGGTCCCACGAGGTCGGGGGCATCACGGCCTACTCCGCCGGCGAGGCATCGGGTGCCGGAGCGGCCGGTGCCACGGCCTACGTCCAGCCCATCCAGAACGGAGTCCGTATGCTCACCGCGCTGGCCGATCGCCGCTCGGGCGAAGACTTCTCGTACACCTTCGATCTCCCGCAGGGCAGCCACACCACCGTGCTGCCCGACGGAGACGCGCTGGTGTCGGATGCCGGCAACCGCTACGTGGGCACGCTCGGTCAAGCCTGGGCACGCGACGCATCCGGTGCCGAGCTGCCCACGAGCTACCGCTGGGATGGACCGGTGCTCACCCAGCACGTCGAGCTCGGCGCCGACACGGTGTTCCCCGTGCTGATGGATCCGGTGTGGTTCTACAGCTACGACTTCTCGGCCACGATCGCCGGCTACCACGCGAACCATCCGAAGGCCACCGCGGGCGCCGCCGACAAGCTGCTGCACGGCTGCTTCAACTGCTCGTTCCCCATCAACGGGGCGCCGCGCGGCTACC
>NZ_JAHFUW010000086.1 GCF_023264855.1 Herbiconiux sp.
CTTCGACGCCGCCAAGCGCGCAGCCCGAGCGCGCATCGAGGGAGCGCCGAGCACGTTCATCGGCGCGATCGACGTCGGAGCCGCCCGCTCGGCGAGCATCTTCCCCCTGCCGTCCAGATCCGTGGATGCCGACGGCACCGTCGTCGTCACCGAATACCGGGTCGCCGCGAGAGTCGCGCTGCGCGACGGCCGCGAGACCACCAGAGCCAAAAACGACGAGACCAACAGACGAGCCGCCCCACCCCGCGTAGCCCAGTGGAAGAACTCCCTCCTCGACCTGAGCCTCCGCAACCGCCTGATCAACTTCACCGACCGCGCCGGCTACTCCCTGGCCGTGCCGAGCGCATCCCTCGCGCACCTCGAAGACCAGATCAACGCCGGCATCCATCTGTCGCTCCGCCCCTCCAATGCGGTCAGCGCCGTCGACCGCGAGCGCAAGATCCAGTTCGGCCGCGACCTCCCCGACGACACACGCGCCCAGCTGCTCGCCGACCGCAAGGAGGCGTTCATCGACATCACCGAGGAGTCGTACGCCACCAAGCTCCGCTACCTCGCCTACAAGGCGAAGACGATCGTGGAGGAGACGGGTGCGAACAACCTCTACCTCGCCTTCGGGATGCTGCACTGGACGTTCAACGACCGCGAGCTCCGATCGCCCCTCATCCTGGTTCCCGTGAGGCTGACGACGGCGAACCGCGGGTCGCTCTACCGCCTGACCCTCGATGAGTCCGGCGCATCCACTCCCAACTACTGCCTGCTCGAGAAGCTGTCGCAGGCCTACGACCTCACGATTCCAGGTCTGGCCGATCCGGTCCAGGATGGCGCGGGCATCGACCTCCAGGCCGCCTTCACCGCCACCCGCCAGGCCATGCTCGATGCGCACCTCCCGTTCCGGGTCGACGACACCGTGAACCTGGGCATCCTGCAGTTCGCCAAGTACCGCCTCTGGAAAGACCTCGACGAGAACTGGGAGTCCCTCGCCGGCAACCCGCTGGTGAAGCACCTCATCGAGACGCCGACGGCGCCGTTCATCGACCCCGTTCCCGAGGCGACGGCCGAGAACGCCGTCGACCTCGATGCCTTAAGCGCCCAGTGCCCGGTGCCCGCCGACTCCTCGCAGCTCGAGGCAGTGGCCGAAGCTGCGCAAGGCCGCACCTTCGTGCTCGAGGGCCCTCCCGGCACCGGCAAGTCGCAGACCATCACGAACCTGCTCGCGAAGGCACTCACCGACGGCAAGCGCGTGCTCTTCGTGGCCGAGAAGCGTGCCGCCCTCGCCGTGGTGCAGCGCCGACTCGAAGAGATCGGCCTGGGCCCGTTCTCGCTAGACCTGCACGACAAGGGCGCGCGCCCCGCCGCGGTGCGCTCGCAGATCAAGGCCGCTCTCGAGCATCGCGTGACGACGGATGGCGCCGCCCTCAGCACCAACCTCGAGATCGCGAACTCCAACCGGCGCACGCTCTCGCGTTACGCCGACCGCCTGCATGAGAAGAACTCGGCCGGTCTCTCCCTCTACTCTGCCCGCACGAGCGAGCTGGCGGCCGACGCGTTCGTGCCCGAGATGCCCGTCCCGTCGGCGCTGGTCTCCGGCGGCTCGCCCGACGACTTCGAGGCGATCCGGGTGGCCCTCCGCGACCTCCCCGAGACGGCCGACTACGTGCGTCCGCAGCGGGTGAACCCCTGGGGCTTCGTCGTCGACCGACCGGATGCCCCGGCCGACTCGACCGCGGTGCACATCGCCGCGCAGGCCCTCGACCAGGCGATCGCGGCGGCACTCGACGCGGGTGCGACCTTCGACTTCTTCGCACTCGCGAACTCCCCCGAGCAGCTCGCCGACTGGTCCCGCATCGACGGCTACCAGCGCGAACCGCTCGCCACCATCGACGCGGCGCGCAACACCACGACGCCCAGCGCCTGGAACACCGCGGCGCAAGCAGTCGTCGACCGGCTGGCCGCCCTCACGCAGTCGCCCCCGGCCTGGTTGCAGCAGGCCCAACCCGAGGCCGTCGCCCTCGACATCGCGGGCATCCACGCCGAGGCCCTCGCCGCCGACCAGTCCGGCTTCTTCGGTCGCAAGAAGCGCCGGCGCGCGGTCGCCGCTAAGCTGGCCCCGGCCCTGCGCTCCCCCGACGCGGTCGATCTCAAGCAGCTCTCGACCCTCACCGGCCAGATCGCCGAGTCGGCCGCCTACCTCCAGTCCCTGCGCGCCTACGTGCACCAGCTCGACGGCGTGCGGATCGCCGCCGACTGGAACCCCCTTCGCCAGAGCGACGCCGAATCGGTGACCGCGCAGATCGCCTGGCTCCGCTGGGTCGGCACGACCATCGGCGTCCGCCCCGGTGAGGAGCCGGACGCGTTCACCCGCGAGTGCCGCCGCCTGTACGAGACCATGCCCGCGGATGCCTCCCGCGCCGCCGCGATCGCAGCGCTGGCAACAGCGTGGTCGGTTCTCATCACGGCAGCACACACCACGGCAAGCGATCTCGGCGCGTGGGCCTCCGGCTCGGCAGGCATGACGGGCGCGACGGGCCACGTCGCCTCGACCAGCCAGACCACCTTGACAAGCCAGTCTCACGAGCCCCAGCCCCAAGCCTTCTTCGAGACCTGGGCCGCCACCCGCGCCGGCCGCAACCTCGACTCCCCCACGCCCGTCGCCCTCGACCGCTGGCTGGCCTTCACCCGCGCTCTCGAACCCCTCCGCCGCCGCGGAATGACCGCCGCGGTCAAGGCGCTCGAGGTCGGCGACCTCACAGCGGATGACGCACGCCTCTCGTTCGAGAAGGGTCTCGCCGCGGCATCCGTCGACGAACGCGAACAGACGACCACCTTGGCCGACTTCGACCCGACCGCCCACAACCGCTCGATCGAGCGCTTCACCACGAGTGCACTCGCGATCCGCGCCGAGCTGCCGAACGCCATCCCGGCGCACGTGCTGGCGCTCCGGCGTTTCGATTCGAGCGCGCCGGCCGGCCAGGTGGGTCTGCTGCGCCGTCAGCTCGAGCGCCAGCGGGGCGGGATGAGCGTGCGCACCCTGCTCGACACCTTCGGTGAGCTGATCACGCAGGTGCTGCCGATCACGCTGATGTCGCCCGAGTCGGTGGCGCGCTTCTTCCCCGCGAAGCCGGGCCTGTTCGATGTGGTCGTGTTCGACGAGGCATCGCAGATCCGGGTGGCGGATGCCGTGGGTGCGATGGGTCGCGCCGATTCGGTCGTGGTGGTCGGTGACAGCAAGCAGATGCCGCCCACCAGCTTCGGCGAGACGGCGCTCGACGCCGACGACGAGGTCGAGCTCGAGGCCGTCGTGGTGCAAGACGAGGAGTCGATCCTCTCGGAGTGCGTGCAGTCGCAGGTGCCGAGCAAGTGGCTCTCGTGGCACTACCGCAGTCAGGACGAGTCGCTCATCTCGTTCAGCAATCACCACTACTACGAGAGCCGGCTCTCGTCGTTCCCGGCGCCATTGAGGTCGGCCGAGCGGCAGTCTCTCGACGGCTACGGCGTCTCGATGGTGCGGGTGAACGGCACCTTCAACCGCGCGGGCAAGGGCAAGGAGCTGCGCACGAACCGCATCGAGGCCGAGGCGATCGTGGCCGAGATCCGCCGCCGCTTCGATGCGGCGTCGGCGGCGCAAACGGATGTCCCGCCCGCCGATTTCGAGGCCCCCTCGCTGGGCGTGGTCACGTTCAACGCCCAGCAGCGCGACTTCATCGAGAACCTGCTGCGCGACACCGGTGACGAGCGCATCCTGAACGCCCTCGACAACGACAGCGAGGGCCTGTTCGTGAAGAACCTCGAGAACGTGCAGGGCGACGAGCGCGACGCGATCCTGTTCTCGATCGCGTTCAGCGTGAACGAGAAGGGCTTCCTCCCCCTCAATTTCGGCCCTCTGCAGCGCGCCGGCGGCGAGCGCCGCCTCAACGTCGCGGTCACGCGAGCACGCCGTCAGGTGCTGCTCTTCGCGAGCTTCGACCCGTCAGAACTCCGCGCCGAGCAGACCAGCTCGATCGGAGTGAAGCACCTGAAGTCCTACCTCGAGATGGCGGCCAGCGGATCGGAAGCCCTCGAAGCCGACCCCCGCCGCACAGCGATCTTCGACCGCCACCGAGACGACATCGCCAACGAACTGCGGATGCGCGGCCTCGCGGTGAAGACGGACGTCGGCCTCTCCGACTTCCGCGTCGACCTGAGCATCGCGCCGGCAGACGCCCCCGACCGCCCCCTGCTGGCGGTCCTCCTCGACGGCGACTCCTGGAAGTCCCGTCGCACGGTCGCCGACCGAGACGGTCTCCCCACCGAGGTGCTGAAGAACCTGATGCACTGGCCGGCGGTCGAGCGCGTCTGGCTCCCGGAGTGGTTGCACGCCCGCGAGGCGGTGCTCGACCGCCTCGAACTGGCGATCGCCGACGTCCAGGCGGCCGAAGTCAACGGCGCCCAGCTCGCCCGAGTCGACTCCATGGTCGAGCAGGCCGTTCAGGCCGACGAGGAGATCGACAGCCCCACGTCGCTGGCAGCAGCGCCCGCGCTCTCCGCAGAAGCGCCGACCAGCGACGACCTCGCCGCAGCGGATGCGCCCGACCTCTTCAAGAACCTGGCGAGCGCACCTGCCGCGCAGCGCTCCGTCATCGACGACCTCATCGAGCCCTACGTCCCGTGGATCCCACGAAGGGTCGGCTCGATCGCCGTCCTAGACGCGCTCCCCCGTCACGACGCCGCCCGAGCAGTGGAGGCCGTCATCCGAGAGATCGTGGCGACGGAAGGCCCGGTGCACCTGGTCAGGCTGGCGAAGCTCGTGGCGTCCGCGTTCGACCTGAACAAGGTCGCCCAATCCCGAGCAACAGCCATCCTGAGCTTCGTCCCACCAGAGATGAAGGCGCGCTCAACCGAGCCCTTCGCCTGGCCAACCGAGCTCGACCCGGCGACGTGGCGCCGATCACGCTCCTCGCAGCAGGGCGAAGCCCGCCCCCTCGATCACGTCTCCCTCGTCGAGATCGCCAACGCGATGTCGATCGTCGCGGAGGCCTCGGCAGGTCTGGCGGAGCCCGACCTCAAGCGCGAGGCCCTGGCGATTTTCGGTGGCAAACGAATGACGGAAGCAATCAGCACCCGCCTCGATGCAGCTCTGACGTGGGCCATCGAAAACGGCCGCCTGCAGCGGACAGACCTCGGTATCATCCAGGCCGTCAACCTCAGCTAGCCAACCCGCGCAAGCCCTCCCGATGACGGGTGGGATGAAGCCTTATCCCCGCCCTTTCGTTCTCCGCCCTGCCGACCGAGCGAACCGACCTGGACGAGCTGGCCTCGGAACTCGAGCGCGTCCTGTGGTCCCTCACGCGAGCTCGACAACGCCGAGTGTGAAATCGCTCGAACGCAGAAACAATTCGATGCCGCGCGCCCGCTCCGACAAATTGTCCGCAAACTCGTGCAGAACTTCTCCCGGAATCAACCCGCCAGACGCCGACGACCGCCACTCGAATTCCTGCCCGTGGTGATCCCTGAGCCCGAGCAGTGGCCCGGCGAAACGCCTGATCGCCCGTGCGTCGTTTAGATGCAGACGAAGCACGATCGAGTCGCCGATGACTTCGACATAGCTCAGAACGAACTCGCTGCCGTCGGGCAATACCCCGTCCTGGTCGACTGGGATGAACCGCGGCCTGCTCATTGCGCTTCGCCTACGATCTCTCTATTCATGCCGCGATCACGACTGCGCTGTCGCCCTTTTCGAAGGTCCGCCTACACGGAGATAGCATGCCTTGCTGATTATTGCTCATTACCCTACTGTGATCAACGTTCGGGGGAACGGATATCCACCGCAGTGTTATCCAGTTGAAGGGTCAACGATGATCACATTCCCCCATGTCCGCACCACGCAGGTCCGCCTGTGCGTCGCAGCCGCCATGGCCGTCACGTGCGCAGCCATGCTGATCGCCCCCGGAACGGCGTCGGCGAGCACGCTTACCGAGAGCGAAGCCACACCCCCGGTCCAGGTCGAGCCAATCGATCCGAGTGATCCCGTCATCCACACCGACGGCACCATCACCGGCGGCGACAGCGACCTCCTCGGAACCGACCGCTGCGGTAGCACGGCATCCTTCCCTCCCTTCGGTGGGTACGGCCCTGTCTCTCAGGCGACTTGTGCTTACATCGGCTCACCGGGAGCGATGGCCGGCTACACCTGGTCGATCGCTCCCTTCTCGCGGTCGGAAGCCTGTGTGTCAGGGCTCGGGTACAACGCCGCTAAATCGCCCGTCTACTTCGGTGTCGGCTGCGGCAAGAGCGGCGCGAAGAACGTCTCGTGGGGCAATGTCTTCGGCTACCAGAAGCTCAAGGCCTATGCGACAGGCCTTCTCACTGCCGGGATGATCGCTTGGCACTGACCACCACCAGCAGACGGGCCACCGCGACGGGAGCGATCTCGTTCGCGGTGCTCGTCTGCTCTTCGTGTGCGGGCACGGCAAATCCCGCCGCACACGATCTGGACGCAGAGCTCGCGACTCTCGAACCCGCACTCTCGTGCGTACGGGCCCTACCGCTGTTCGACGACGTCTACCACCTGGCCTCGATGAGAGGGACGATCTGCGTCGACAGCGATGGGTCGATCACGCAGATCCGCGTCTTCGACTCACCGACTGCCAGCCTGGTGGCATTGCAAGACTGGGCCATCGACCCCGACAGCCAATGGCTCGTCCAGAACAGCAACTGGTTCGCAATCGGTCCACGCCAGCACGTCGAAGATGTGGCCGCCCAAGCCGAGGTCGCACTGCGGCCCACGCAGTCCATCCCGGTTCTACCCAGGGGCTACCAGCCAGACCCGCTCGACGAATGCGCTCAGTTCGTGAGCAGCACTGCCTCCACCTATTTGACGGATGCGTCGATGTTCGACTCCGACAGAGCCGCCTTCGAAAAGGTGCTCCCAGGCGTCACGACCGAAGTCGAGTCGTTGATCCAGAAGCCAGCTTCAGCCGAACTCCGCGGGCTGGCTCCGGAAGATCTGGCCTTCGAATCCGAATTCTCGCGCCTGGGCCCAGACGTGAAGTCATTCTGCCGCGACTCCTCGACAGCCGCCCCCAACTGAACGGACCGCTCATGCCTCCACGCCTCACAGCTCGCCAGATCTTCATCACGGGCATCGTTCTCGCAGCGATCGGAGCCGCCCTGGCGTTGGTCACCGACGGATGGTTGACGGTGATCTTCCAATCGGCCGATGTCCCCCACGCAATCGCCGGATCCATCGCGATCGTCGTCCGAGAGATCTGCATGACTCTCGGATTGGTCCTGATCGGTGTCTCACTCTTGGCCCGAGTAGTGGAATCCGCCACCCCAGGCAGCTAGAACGGCAGCTGAAAGTCGCGAGTTCGTCCCATGCCTCGGGCGGCGGCCCCAGCGTGTCCCATGCCGGCGCCTCAGCGGCTCCGCTGGTTACTGCTCTCTTGCTTCAGCACGATTTCGACCACGAGGGCCGCAGAGACAACGCCTGAACTCCTCGGCAGAATGAGCCCATGCCTCTCTACAGCTACTCAGATTCCGGACTTTGTCCTCTCCCGAGAACGAGTTTCGCTGCCGAGCAGATCAGAGAACGGCAAGACATCCAGCGGCTCCTCCTCGACCGCATCGAGATACTGGGCGAAGACCTATTGGCGATAGCCGAGGAGTACAGCCTTTTCGACGATTCACGCCGTCGGGTCGACATTCTCGCGCTGGATCGTAAGGGCGGGCTCGTTGTGATCGAGCTCAAGCGCACCGAAGACGGTGGACACATGGAGCTGCAGGCTTTGCGCTATGTAGCGATGGTCTCGACCATCACACTCGACCACCTAATCGAAACGTATGCTGATGCCCACGAAGTCGAGGTCTCCGACGCTCGACAGACGATCACAAACTGGATCGATGGACCCATCGACGAGCTGGCAAATCAGGTCCGCATCATTCTCGTTTCCGCCGACTTCAGCACAGAGATCACCAGCACCGTCCTTTGGCTGAATGACAACTACGGCACCGACATATCCTGCTTCCGGATCGTGGCATACAAGCTTCACGGTGAAGTGTTGCTTGACCTGCAGCAGATCATTCCGTTGCCCGAAGCGAAGTCGTTCCAGATCCAGCAGCGCCGAAAAGGCGCGTCAAACACAGTCAACCGCGAGAGCGGACGCGATTTCACCCGCTACAACGTCTCCGTCGGGTCAGAACACATTGCCAATGCAAGCAAGCAGAGCGCCGTGAAGTTCGCAGTGTCCGAGGCGTTCAAAGCGGGCGTAGACCGCGCGAGAATCCTTGAAGCAACCCTTGGCCACCGCTGGCACGTCGTGAACCCCCGACTCGGCGAATCTGTGCAGGATGCCTTCGTCCGCGAGGCCTCAGGTAGCAGCCCTAAGCATCGGTGGTAGGACCTTGGCATCGTTGACAGTGAGGGCACGTGGATTATGCCGCGCTTCGGCGGCCCAGAGACCGAGCAATTTCTTGCGGCCCTTACGCAAGCGTCAGCACCTGGTATCCCCATCGAATGGAGTCGCAGCTCATCGCCGAATGCAGAGATATAAGCCGGTGATCGTCTATGCAAACCGAACTGTTGTACCTGATCGTGCTTGCGGCTGAGACAGCGTGATGCGATCAACGCTTTCGAAATCGCCAACAAACGCATCGACCGTCCACGCCAGCGAACCCCTCGGCTTCGCGCGCGAACGCATCTGCCGCCATCCGGGTTTCCACATGCAGGCTTCGACCGCACGTGCGAACGCGCTCCGGGCCGTTCGATCCGTCAAAACCTCGGCGACTGCCCAGCACGATCAGACCACCAGTTGCGAAAGCGGCGCAACTGCGGGATGCAATCGCCCGCCGACGAGCAGCACGATTATTCGCTGGCGTGCGCGAGAGAAGACGACGTAGAGCAGCCTGCTCGTCTTCCGAAACGGCTCGACCTCCTTGCCCATGAAGTCTCCTTCGCGAAGGACGACGATGGTCGCGTCCGCCTCGCGACCCTTGGTTTGATACAGATTCATCAATTGCACCTCTCGCGGGCTGAGTACCGAGTCGGTTAGAGCGGCGTAGCCAGCCTCGCGCGCTTCAGCCGAGATTGTCGCGACGATCTGCGTACTGCTCTGATCCCTTCCTTGCCGACTCGCACGGGCGTGCATCACCGCAATTAGAACGCCTGCCTGCGCCCATGCGCCTGACTTCTGCGGCAATCCAAGAGTGTCGTGGGCCGCACGCGCTTCGTCGACCGCCGCCTCGACTGCTACGGCGTCAGTCAACCGGCCGCGAAGTGCAATCAGCCGTTCGAGGAGCGTCTGCGGGCCGGTGCCGTTCAGGATCTGCGTTGCCAGCACCGGCACCTGGGCACCACGCTGCGCGCTCGTCAGGAAGACCGCGAGTGACTCGAGCACGTCCTCCCACGAAGCTTCGCCAAATCGGAACTGCATCATCGTCACTTGGGCGTCCAAAGCCGCCGCGAGCGCATCACTCAGCCCGACAATGTCGTGCTCGATGCCCTCTGCTTCGAGCGCATCCGACAGTGACGCAAGCATGTCGTTGTGGTGGGTGAAGACCGCCACACCGAGTCCCTCGCTGCTGAGTTCGGGGTCAAGTCCCGTGGAGTGGTGTAACGAACATTCTTCGAGAATGAGCTTGGCTACGCAGTCAACGTGAGGGGTAGTTCCACAGCCACCTCCTCAGCAACGTTGTCCGTGATGAGGCGAA
>NZ_JAHFUW010000043.1 GCF_023264855.1 Herbiconiux sp.
GCAGCAGCACCGGCGTTGATGTGAACGGCGGTTCCACCGGCGAAGTCGTTGACGCCCCAGACCGGAGCCCAGCCCTCGGAGAGGTTGAAGACCATGAACGCCACGGGGAAGTAGACGACGGTGACCCAGATGCCCGCGAAGACCATCCAGGCGCCGAACTTGGCGCGGTCGGCGATCGCACCCGAGATCAGGGCGACGGTGATGATGGCGAAGGTCGCCTGGAAGCCCGCGAATGCCAGGCCGTTCAGGTCGGGGTCCATCGCGCCGCCCTCACCGAGACCGAGCAGGCTGCCCAGTCCGATCGAGCCGTCGAAGGGGTTTCCGACGATGCCCGGGATGGCGGGGGTGCCGAAGACCATGCCGTAGCCGTAGATGACCCACAGCACGCCGACGAGGCCCATGGCGCCGAAGCTCATCATCATCATGCTGATGACCGACTTCGCCTTGACCATGCCGCCGTAGAAGAATGCGACACCCGGCGTCATCAAGAGGACGAGGGCCGCTGCGACCATGAGCCACAGGGAGTCCAGGTTGGTTGTTACTTCTTCCATTGTGAAATGGCTACCTCTCTATATCGTGCCGGCGGGTACGACCGGAATTGCTGTGACGCCGACGGGTGGCACTGTCCCGATGGCGCAATTGCAGGCAAGGGCAGTCTGTCGAAGAGAGGTTTCGCCGGGCGACGAACTATGTGTACGCCGTGTTACACGGACGGCCCGTATGTAAACACTGTGTTTCGCACCCCGGAGAATCCGGCGAGAGGATGCCGGATGCCCGTTGCGGAACTCAGACCGTCGAGAACCGGAACGTCGAGTACCGGATCAGAGCGTCGCGGAGGCGATCAGCCGCGAGACCGCGCGCAGGTACTTCTTGCGGTAGCCGCCGTTCACCATGTCGCCCGCGAAGACCTCGTCGAACGGGATGCCGGAGGCCAGGATGCTGATCTGGGCGTCGTAGACCCGGTCGATGAAGGCCACCAGGCGCAGAGCATCCGCCTGATCGGTGAGCGGGGTGACATCGCGGATGGCGATGGCGGTGAGGCCGTCGAGCATCTTCACGTAGCGCGAGGGGTGGATGCTGCCGAGGTGCGCGATCAGCGCGCCGAAGTCGTCGAAGGTGATGCTCTCCCCCGCGGCGACGCGCGCCTCGACCGCGACGGTGAGGTCGGCGTCCGTGGCGAAGGAGACGGCGTGGCCCTCGATGTCGCGGCGGCGGTAGTCGAGGCCGTCGATGCGCATGATGTCGAAGCGGTCGGCGATGGCCTGGATCTCACGCAGGAAGTCGCTCGCCGCGAAGCGCCCCTCTCCCAGCGCGTTCGGCGGGGTGTTGGAGGTGGCGGCCAGCCGGGTGCCCTTGGCGACGAGTTCGCCGAGGAAGCGGGTCATCAGCATGGTGTCGCCCGGATCGTCGAGCTCGAACTCGTCGATGGCGATGAACTTCGCACCGGTGAACAGCTGCACGGCGTTGGCGTAGCCGAGGGCGCCGACCAGCGCGGTGTACTCGATGAAGGTGCCGAAGTACTTGGGGCCGGGCGCGGCGTGCCAGAGCGCGGCGAGCAGGTGGGTCTTGCCCACGCCGAAGCCGCCGTCGAGGTAGATGCCGGGCTTGGCGGCGGGCGTCTTCTTGCCGCGGCCGAAGAAACCGCCGGCCTTGGCGGGCTTGAAGCCCTCGCCGAAGGCGCGGAGCTTGGCCAAGGCCTCGCCCTGCGAGGGGTAGTCGCGGTCGGGCCGGTAGCTCTCGAACGACGCCGTGTCGAACTGGCGCGGCGGCACGAGCGTCTTGGCGAGCTCCGCCGCCGACATCGAGGGGGTGCGCTCCGTCAAGCGCGGGGCGACGGCCTGCCGCTCACTGGTCATCTGATTCCGAGCCGATCGTTCGTGTCGAAGTCTTACACTCGCCTGGCCCGCCGGCCGCCGATGCGGAATGCTGGAAACCATCAGGGAGTTGGATCTACCCTAAACCGCCTCGGTGCCGACCCTGGCCCGGCGGTGCTCACAGGAGGTAACAGATGGCCGTCGCAGCCGATTCGTCCGAGAAGTTCGCGGGATACGCGCATCCGGAACGGCTGGTGTCGGCCGACTGGCTCGAAGCGCACCTGTCCGAGGCCGGTCCCGGCCGCGAGCTCGTGATCGTGGAGTCGGATGAGGACGTGCTGCTCTACGAGACCGGCCACATCCCGTCCGCGGTGAAGATCGACTGGCACACCGAGCTCAACGACCCGGTGCAGCGCGACTACATCGACGGTGCCGGATTCGCCGCGCTCGTCGGGGGCAAGGGGATCTCGCGCGACGCGACCGTGGTGATCTACGGCGACAAGAACAACTGGTGGGCGGCGTACGCCCTCTGGGTGTTCACGCTCTTCGGTCATGAAGACGTGCGGCTGCTGGACGGCGGACGCGACAAGTGGATCGCCGAGGGCCGCGCCATCACGACCGACCGGCCCGCGGCATCCGAGGTCTCGTACCCCGTCGTGGAGCGCCGCGACGACGAGATCCGCGCCTTCAAGGACGACGTGCTCGCCCACCTCGGGCACCCGCTGATCGACGTGCGCTCACCCGAGGAGTACAGCGGAGAGCGCACGACCGCTCCCGCCTACCCCGAGGAGGGCGCGCTGCGCGCCGGTCACATCCCGAGCGCGGCGAACGTGCCGTGGGCGAAGGCGGCCGCCGAAGACGGCACCTTCAAGCCGGTCGGCGACCTCGATGCGATCTACCGCGACGGAGCGGGCCTCGGCCTCTCCGGCGACGAGCCCGTGATCGCCTACTGCCGGATCGGCGAGCGGTCGAGCCACACCTGGTTCGTGCTCACCCACCTGCTCGGCTTCGAGAACGTGCGCAACTACGACGGTTCGTGGACCGAATGGGGCTCCGCGGTGCGGGTTCCGATCGTGACGGGCGCCGAGCCCGGTGCCGTTCCCTCGCGCTGAGGGCGATACTGGACGGGATGACTGAGACGACCCTCCCCGAATCCCTGGCCGAGATCCGAGACGACTTCCTCGCGCTCGAGCAGCGCGAGCGGCTCGAGATGCTGCTGGAGTTCTCGAACGAGCTGCCGGAGCTCCCGGCGCGCTACCAGGAGCATCCAGATCTCTTCGAGCGCGTCGAGGAGTGCCAGTCCCCCGTGTTCATCTTCGTGGAGGTGAACGACGGCATCGTGCAGCTATTCGCGACCGCGCCGCGCGAGGCGCCGACCACGCGCGGCTTCGCGTCGATCCTGGTGCAGGGCATCGACGGCCTCACGGTCGAGCAGGTGCTCGGAATCCCCGACGACTTCCCGAACACGCTCGGCCTCACCGCCGCCGTCTCCCCCCTGCGCATCCGCGGGATGACGGCCCTCCTCGGCCGCACCAAGCGCCAGGTGCGCGAGCGCGTCGCCGCCGCGTAGCCCTCCTCAGAGGGCGTTGGCGGTGAGCCAGGAGGAGATCGCAGCGTTCCACTTGGCGCGGTCGTAGTTCCAGAGCTTGGTGTGGCGGGCGACCCAGAACGGCACGAAGGTGACCAGGTCGGGGCGCGCCTCGGCGAGCTTGCGCGAGCCCGTCGAGGGCACGTAGCCGTCGTCGTCGCTGTGCATCAGCAGCACCGGTACGTCGACCTCGTCGGAGCGCTTCACGAAGTCGAGGCGGTCGAGGTCCAGGGGCTGGTCCTGGCCCGTGACCACCGTGCCCCACGGATGCGTGATGGTCGCGAACGCGGCATCCCCCACCAGCTCCGGCGCATGCCGGGCCCTCCCGTGGTACCGCAGCACGTCGCGCCAGTCGACCGCGGGCGATTCCAGCGCGATCGCCCGGATGCGGTCGCGGTGCACGGCCCGGCCCATCGCCTGCAGCGTGATGGCGCCGCCCATCGACCAGCCCATCAGCACGATGTCGGCGGCACCGTGGTCGACGGCATAGGTGATCGCGGCGTCGAGGTCTTGCCACTCCGTGTCGCCCAGGGCGTACTTGCCGTCGGCCGAGCGCGGCGCCTCGCCGTCGTTGCGATAGGAGATGAGCAAGGAGTTGTATCCGTGGTCACGGAACACCGGCACCCCGCGGATGGTCTCACCGCGGCGGACGCCACGACCGTGCACCTGGATGACCCACTTGGTGGATGCCTCATCCGGAGCAGGGACGAACCACGCCGGAGCCGGCCCGACCGAGGTGCTCACCTCGACCTCCTCCACCGGAACGCCGAGTTCGCGCGGGTGGATGTAGAACCAGCCGCTGATCCGCCCGGCACGAGCGGTGGCGAGGTCGCCGTAGTCGACCGTGACGACGGGCCGGCGCACCACGCCGTCCGCCACCGAGAGCACCTCGCCCAGGCGCGCGTGCCCCGTGTCACCGGAGAAGCGCAGGCTGTACGCGCCCGGCAGGATCGAGTCGGCCGTCACGGAGAGCGACACGACACCGGCCTCGGCGTCGTAGCCGAGGATGCGCACGTCGTCGACGGGAACGGAGGGGGTCACGATGGCCCGCGACATCTTCGCGGTGGCGAACGCCGCCCCCGCCGTGACCAGCGTCGCGACGGTGCCCGCGGCCATCGCCACGATCGCCCAAGCCGGAACGCGGGCCGGTTCGGATGCTCGCTGACTCATGGTCGCCGCCCTTCAGGCCCACGGCGGGCGGCTCGTCGCCACCCGATCGCACCGGCTCGTCTCGTCACTGCCTCCGCGTCATCCGGCGTGCCTTCGCCTCGCGGAACCTAAAGAACTCTAGTCTGCAGACGTGCCCGATTCCCCTTTCACGCCGGATCTCCCGGCGGCGTTCGGCGCAGCGCTCGACTCGCTGCGCCGGGCCGACACGCGGGAGGAGCTCGTGATCCACGAGATCCCCGCCCCCGCGAACCTGGCCCCGAACGCGGTCGCCCTCTCGGCCGACGTGAGTCCCCGCCGCCACGGCGCCGACTCCGAGCTCGGTACGGGCCGGTTCATCCTGCTGCACGACGCCGACGAGCCGGAAGCCTGGGGCGGTGAATTCCGGGTGGTCTGCTTCGCGCAGGCCCCGCTGGAGACCGAGATCGGGCTCGATCCCTTCTTGGCCGACGTGGCCTGGTCGTGGCTGGTCGACGCTCTCGACGCCCGGGGGGCGAACTACACCAGCGCATCCGGCACCGCGACGAAGATCATCTCGACCGGTTTCGGCGAGCTCTCCGCCCAGGGAGACGGTGCGCAGATCGAGCTGCGCGCATCCTGGACCCCCACAGACCACAACCTCCAAGCCCATGTCGAGGGCTGGAGCGAACTCCTCTGCATGCTGGCCGGTCTGCCACCCGTCGTCGATGGCGTGACGATGCTGCAGACCAGGCGAGCACGACGTGAGTGAAGAAGAACTGAGCGAGACACCAGAACGCACCGTCATCACGACGGTCGATGACTTCCATGACGCCGTCGAGGCACTGGCCGAGGGCCACGGGCCCGTCGCGGTCGACGCCGAGCGGGCGAGCGGCTTCCGCTACTCCCAGCGCGCGTACCTGATCCAGCTGTACCGGAGGGGTTCGGGCAGTTTCCTGATCGATCCGCCGGCCATCCGGGAGTTCGCTCCCCTGCAGTCGGTGATCGGCGACGTCGAATGGGTGCTGCACGCGGCCAGCCAGGACCTGCCGTGCCTGCGCGAAGTGGGGCTCGACCCCGTCACCGTCTTCGACACCGAGCTGGCCGCCCGGCTGCTGGGCCTGCCTCGGGTGGGCCTGGGCGCGGTGGTGGAGGAACTGCTCGGCATCCACCTGAAGAAGGAGCACTCGGCCGCGGACTGGTCGACCCGGCCGCTGCCCGCATCCTGGCTCGAATACGCCGCCCTCGATGTGGAGCTGCTGATCGACCTGCGGGATGCCATGGCCGACCTGCTCGTGCAGCAGGGCAAGGTCGAGATCGCCGAGCAGGAGTTCGCCGCCGTCGTGAGCAAAGAGGAGAAGGCGCCGCTGGCGGAGCCCTGGCGCCGGCTGACCGGCGTGCAGGCACTGCGCCCCGATCGGCACCTCGCCGCCGCCCGGGAGCTCTGGCTCGCCCGCGACGCCCTCGCCCGCGAGACCGACATCGCGCCGGGCCGGCTGGTTCCGGATGCCTCGCTGATGGTGGCCGCGCGCGCCCTGCCGGCCTCGCGCCGCGAACTGGCGAGCCTCAAGCAGTTCTCCGGCCGTGCCAGCCGCAGCGAACTGGACCGCTGGTGGGCCGCGATCGAGCGCGCCCTCACGACCGACGAGATCCCGGTGCACCGGCGAGCCACCGACACCCTCCCGCCCCCACGCAGCTGGTCGGACCGCAATCCCGAGGCGGATGCCCGCCTGAAGGCCGCACGCGCCGCCCTCACGACCGTCTCCGAGGAGCGGTCGATCCCCCTCGAGAACCTGCTCACCCCCGACTTCCTGCGGCGTGTGGCCTGGAATGCACCCGATCCGGTGACCGTCGAGTCGGTGTCGGAGGCCCTCGCGGCGCTCGGGGCGCGTCCCTGGCAGATTGAACTGACTGCACAGCCGATCGCCCTCGCCTTTGTAGAACCACTCCAAGAGCCCGAGAGCGACCCGGAAGCCCAGTCGTAGGAACAATCAAACGATTCCGGGGTGTCAGGGGTCGCTTCTAGGATCGAAGTCGATCCAATCCCAGGAGGCATAGTGGCCGAACGATCTGAAGTCGTCTTCGTCGATGGAATGCGCACCCCATTCGGGCGTGCGGGCGAAAAGGGCATGTACTGGCAGACGCGAGCAGATGATCTCGCGGTGAAGTCGATCACGGGGCTGCTCGAGCGCAACCCCGGCGTTCCGAAAGACCGCATCGACGACGTGGCGATCGCCGCCACCACGCAGCAGGGCGACCAGGGGCTCACCCTCGGCCGCACGGCCGCGCTGCTGGCCGGCCTTCCGCTCTCGGTGCCGGGCTACGCCATCGACCGGATGTGCGCGGGCGCGATGACGAGCGTCACCACCGTCGCCGGGGCCATCGCCTTCGGTGCCTACGATCTCGCGATCGCGGGCGGCGTCGAGCACATGGGCCGGCATCCGATGGGCTTCAACGCCGACCCCAACCCCCGGTTCCTCGCCGAGAAGCTGGTGAGCGTCGACGCGCTCAACATGGGCAACACGGCCGAGCGCATCCACGACCGCTTCCCGCAGCTCACCAAGGAGCGCTCCGACCGCTACGCGCTGCGCAGCCAGCAGAAGGTGGCGGCGGCCTACGAGGCCGGCAAGATCCAGCCCGACCTGGTGCCGGTCGCCATCCGCAGCGCTGCCGGATGGGGGCTCGCCACGCGCGACGAGGCTCCCCGCCCCGAGACCACGCTGGAGGGCCTGGCCGGCCTCCGCACGCCGTTCCGCCCGCACGGCCGGGTCACGGCGGGCAACTCGTCCGGTCTGAACGACGGCGCCACCGCATCGCTGATCGCAAGCGAGGCGGCCGCCAAGGAGTTCGGTCTCCCCGTGAAGATGCGTCTCGTGTCGTTCGCGTTCGCGGGCGTCGAGCCCGAGATCATGGGCATCGGCCCGGTTCCCTCCACCGAGAAGGCGCTGCGCAAGGCGGGTCTCTCGATCGACGACATCGGCCTGTTCGAGCTGAACGAGGCGTTCGCCGTGCAGGTGCTCTCGTTCCTCGACCACTTCGGCATCGACGACGACGACCCCCGGGTCAACGAGTACGGCGGGGCCATCGCCCTCGGCCACCCGCTCGCCTCCTCGGGCGTGCGGCTGATGATCCAGCTCGCCCGCCAGTTCGAGGAGCACCCCGAGGTGCGCTACGGCGTCACCGCGATGTGCGTGGGCCTCGGCCAGGGCGGCACGGTCATCTGGGAGAACCCGAACTTCGGCGGCAAGGCGGCCAAGTCCGACATGAAGACCGGCGCGAGCAAGAAGGCGGCACGATGACCGACTACTCCACCATCGATTTCTCCCCGCTCGAGAAGATGTCCGAGGGCGAGGTGGTCACGCACTCCTACGTGCGCGATATCCCGCTGCCCAGCGGCAAGACGCTGGCGCTGATCACCCTCGACAACGATCGCGACCACACCCGGCCGAGCACCCTCGGCCCGGTCACCCTGCTGGAGTACGCCGCCACGCTGGACGCCCTCAAGGCGCGGGCGGCGGCCGGCGAGATCGACGCGGTCGCCGTCACGGGCAAACCGTACATCCTCGCGGCCGGCGCCGACCTCAGCAAGGTGGGCGAGCTCGAGAGCAAGGCCGTCGCACTGCAGATGGGTCAGCTCGGGCACTTCGCCTTCGGCAAGATGAAGCAGATCGGTGTTCCCACCTTCGCCTTCATCAACGGCCTGGCGCTCGGGGGCGGTGTGGAGGTGGCCCTGGCCGCCGACTACCGCACGATCGACTCCTCGATCCCCGCCCTGGCGCTGCCGGAGGTCTTCCTCGGCATCATCCCCGGCTGGGGCGGCGCGTACCTGCTGCCGAACCTCATCGGCATCGAGAACGCCCTCAAGGTGATCATCGAGAACCCGCTGAAGAACAACCGCACCCTGAAGGGGCAAGAAGCCTTCGATCTGGGTATCGCGGATGCGATCTTCGGGCCGGGCAACTACCTCGAAGACTCGCTGCGCTGGGCCGACTCGGTGCTCACGGGTGCGCACAAGGTGAAGCGCCCGAACGAGCCCGGCAAGGTGGAGCGCCTGGTCAAGTGGGACGCGGCCATCGCCATCGCCCGCAAGATGCTCGAGTCGCGCATCGGCACGGTCGCCAAGTCGCCCTACAAGGCGCTCGACCTGCTGAAGGCCGCGAAATCCGGAACCCCCGAAGAGGGCTTCGCCCGCGAAGACGAGGCGCTGGCCGAGCTCATCGCCGGCGACCAGTTCCGTGCCTCGATCTACGCCTTCAACCTGGTGCAGAAGCGGGCCAAGAAGCCCGCCGGCGCACCCGACAAGGCGCTGGCGAAGCCGGTCACCAAGGTCGGCATCATCGGCGCCGGTCTGATGGCCTCGCAGTTCGCGCTGCTGTTCGTGCGCCGCCTGCAGGTGCCCGTGGTCATCACCGACCTCGACCAGTCGCGCGTCGACAAGGGCCTGGAGTACATCCGGGGCGAGATCGGCGCACTGGCCTCGAAGGGGCGCATCTCCTCCGACGAGGCGAACCGCCTGAACGCGCTCATCCACGGCACCACCGACAAGTCGGAGTTCAACGACGCCGACTGGGTGATCGAGGCCGTGTTCGAAGAGCTCGGTGTGAAGCAGGATGTCTTCGCCGAGATCGAGAAGCACGTCTCCGAGACCGCGGTGCTCGCGACGAACACCTCGTCGCTCTCGGTGGAGCAGATCGGCGCGAAGCTCGCTCATCCCGAGCGCCTGGTGGGCTTCCACTTCTTCAACCCGGTGGCCGTGATGCCGCTGATCGAGGTCGTGAACGCCCCGGCGACGGATGACGCCACGCTCTCGACGGCCATGGTCACGGCGGCGAAGCTGCGCAAGAACGCGGTCATCACGCGCGACACCCCGGGCTTCGTGGTGAACCGCATCCTGGCCAAGGTGCTGGGCGAGGCGATGCACGCGGTCGACACCGGAACCTCGTTCGAGGTGATGAACCGGGCGCTGGATCCCTTCGGCCTTCCGATGACCCCGTTCGAGCTGCTCGAGCTCGTGGGGCTCAAGGTCGGCGCGCACGTGCTCGACACGCACCACGCGGCCTTCCCCGACCGCTTCTTCGAGAGCACGAACCTGCACGAGCTGGCCGAGCACGGCAAGATCTTCGATCGCGACGGCAAGGGCAAGATCACCGGCTTCGACAAGAAGGCGGTGGCGATCGTGACGCCCGCGAAGGGTGCGGAGTCCACGCCGATGACCGAGGCGGAGATCCAGCGCCGGGTCGAAGACGGCCTGGCCGACGAGGTGCACCGCATGCTCGAAGACGACGTCGTGCACGCGGCGGAGGACATCGACCTCTGCCTCATCCTCGGTGCCGGCTACCCCTTCCAGATGGGCGGCCTCACGCCCTACCTCGACCGCGTCGGAGCCTCGGAGCGCGCCTTCGGCGACACCTTCCACCACCCCGTCATCCGCGGCGTCGAGTAGCCCTCAGGGAGCTCGAGCAGAGAAGCGGCCACCACACCTTCGGGTGTCGGTGGCCGCTTCTATGCTCGGGGGATGACGAAGACGCAGTACTACGTGGCCAGCAGCCTGGACGGGTTCATCGCCGATCGGGAGGGCGGGCTCGAGTGGCTGATGCAGTTCGGGTTCGAGGAGTTCGGCACCGGCTACGAGGCATTCCTCGCCGAGGTCGGTGTGGTGGTGATGGGGTCGGCGACGTACGAATTCGTGCTGCGCGATTCCCCTGACGCATGGGCCTATCCCGAGCAGGTGAACTGGGTGCTCTCGAGCCGGCCGCTGCCGGTGGTGCCGGGCGGCGACATCCGGTTCGCGCGCGGTGACGTGGCCGAGCTGCATCCGCACTGGGTGGAGGCGGCGGCCGGCAAGAACATCTGGATCGTCGGCGGCGGAGCCGTGGCCGCTCAGGTGGCCGACGCCGGACTGCTCGACGAGATCCTGCTCACCACGATGCCCGTGGTGCTCGGCGCCGGCACTCCCCTGTTGCCGCTGACGAGCGTTTCCGGCGTCTACGATGTGAGCGGCACGACGGTGTACCCCTCGGGCGCGATCGGTTCGGTCTACCGCACCAGGCGGTAGGAGGGGTTCTCCCCCGTATCGGTGCTCTCGCCGTCGCCCGGGCGAGCCGCGAGCGGGCGCGCGATCGGGATCTTGTCACCGCGCACCTGGGCGATCAGGTCTTCGGCGATCTGCTGCGGAGTGAGGCCGACCCGCTCGAGGATCTGCTCGCGGGTGGCGTGCTCCAAGAACTCGTCCGGCAGGCCCAGCTCGGTGACCGCGGTGTCGACACCGGCCTGACGCAGATCCTGGCGGATGCGGGTTCCGATACCACCCACGCGCACGCCGTCTTCGATCGTCACGACGATGCGGTGCGCATCCGAGAGCTCGATGATCGACCACGGCACCGGCACCACCCAGCGCGGGTCGACGACGGTGGCGCCGATCCCCTCGGCCGAGAGCAGCTGAGCCACATCCAGAGCCAGCTGCGCCATGGTTCCCACGGCCACGATCAGCACGTCATTGCGCTCGTCTTCACGCAGCACGTCGACGCCGTCGCGCGTGCGGCGCAGAGCGGGCAGCTCGGCCCCCACGGTGCCTTTGGGGAACCGGATGACCGTCGGCGCATCCGTCACCCGCACGGCCTCGCCGAGCTCCTCACGCAGCCGCTCGGCGTCACGCGGGGCGGCCAGGCGGATGCGCGGTACGACCTGCAGGATCGCGAGGTCCCACATGCCGTGGTGGCTCGCGCCGTCGGGACCGGTGACCCCGGCGCGGTCGAGTACGAAGGTGACTCCGGCCTCGTGCAGGCCGACATCCATCAGGATCTGGTCGAAGGCCCGGTTCACGAAGGTGGCATAGAGGGCGACGACCGGATGCAGGCCTCCGAAGGCGAGGCCGGCCGCCGAGGTGGCGGCGTGCTGCTCGGCGATGCCCACGTCCAGAACCCGGGCCGGGTACTTCTCGGCGAACTTGTGCAGACCGGTCGGGCGAAGCATGGCCGCGGTGATGCCGACGATCGTGGGATCCTCCGAGGCCAGCGACACGATCTCGTCGGCGAACACGCCTGTCCAGGATGGCGCGCCCGAAGGCGCCGACAGCGGCTCACCCGTCTCGGGGTCGATCTGGCCCACCGCGTGGAACTGGTCGGCCGCATCCGTTCGGGCCGGTTCGTAGCCGCGGCCCTTCTCCGTGATGGCGTGCACGATCACGGGCGCCGCGTATTCCTTGGCCTGGCGCAGCGCCTCCTCCATCGCGTGCACGTCGTGCCCGTCGATGGGGCCGAGGTATTTGATGTCGAGGTTCGCGTACAGCGAGGAGTTGTTGGTCATGCGGCTGAGGAAGCCGTGCAGACCGCCCCGCGCACCGCGGTAGAGCGCCCGCGCCGGCGCGCCCAGGCGGTCGAACAGCTTACGGCTGGACTGGTGCAGGTCGTGATAGCCCTTGCGGGTGCGCACGCCGTTCAGGTACCGCGCCATGCCGCCGATCGTGGGGGCGTAGGAGCGGCCGTTGTCGTTGACCACGATCACGAGGTTGCGGGAGTTGTCGTCGCTGATGTTGTTCAGCGCCTCCCAGGTCATGCCGCCGGTGAGCGCCCCGTCGCCCACGACCGCGACCACGTGCCGATCCTTCTGGCCGGTCATGTCGTAGGCACGCGAGATGCCGTCGGCCCAGGAGAGCGAGCTGGAGGCGTGCGAGCTCTCGACCACGTCGTGCGGGCTCTCGGAGCGCTGCGGGTAGCCGGCGAGGCCGCCCTTCTGGCGCAGCATCGAGAAGTCCTGTCGGCCCGTGAGGAGCTTGTGCACATAGGACTGGTGCCCGGTGTCGAACACGATCGAGTCACGCGGGGAGTCGAACACCCGGTGGATGGCGATGGTCGTCTCGACCACGCCGAGGTTCGGACCGAGGTGACCGCCGGTCTTGGAGACCTCCGCGATCAGGAACGCCCGGATCTCCCCGGCCAGCTCTTCCAGCTGTTCCGGGGTCAGGGTGTCGAGGTCACGGGGTCCGTTGATCCCTTCGAGCAGGCTCATACCTTCCACCTTCCCATGACAACGTGATCTCGCAGTCTACGCCGCCGTCTTTCTGACATCCTGCCCGACCAAAACGAAGGAGATCTTCCCCGACTCGCCGAGCCCAGGAGGGCCGAACCGGCGTGTCGAAGAAAATCTCCTTCGTTTTGGATACCCCTAAGCCACAGGGATCAGACCAGGCTGCGCAGCACGTACTGCAGGATGCCGCCGTTGCGGTAGTAGTCGGCCTCACCGGGGGTGTCGATGCGCACGACGGCGTCGAACTCGATCGGCTCCTTGCCGGCGGGCGAGTGCTCGCTCGGCACGGCGGTGACGTGCACGGTCTTGGGCGTGCGGCCCTCGTTCAGCTCCTCGATGCCCGCGATCGAGACGATCTCGGTGCCGTCGAGGCCGAGCGAGGCCCAGCTTTCCCCGGCGGGGAACTGCAGCGGAACGACGCCCATGCCGATCAGGTTGGAGCGGTGGATGCGCTCGAAGCTCTCCACGATGACCGCCTTGACGCCGAGGAGCGAGGTGCCCTTCGCCGCCCAGTCACGGGAGGAGCCCGACCCGTATTCCTTGCCCCCGAAGATCACCAGCGGCGTGCCGGCGGCCTGGTAGTTCTCGGAGGCGTCGTAGATGAACGACTGCGGGCCGTCGGCCTGCGTGAAGTCACGGGTGTACCCGCCCTCCACGCCGTCGAGCAGCTGGTTCTTCAGACGGATGTTCGCGAAGGTGCCGCGGATCATGATCTCGTGGTTGCCGCGGCGCGAGCCGTAGGAGTTGTAGTCCTTGCGGGCCACTCCGTGCGCGTCGAGGTACTTGCCGGCGGGGCTGTCGGCCTTGATGTTGCCGGCGGGCGAGATGTGGTCGGTGGTCACCGAGTCGCCGAGCTTGGCCAGCACGCGAGCACCGGCGATGTCGGAGACGGGGGTGGTCTCGATCGTCATGCCGTCGAAGTACGGGGGCTTCCGCACGTAGGTCGACTCCGAGTCCCACTCGAAGGTGGGGCCGGTGGGAGTCGGCAGCGAACGCCAGCGCTCGTCGCCCTCGAACACGCTCGCGTACTCGTGGGTGAACATCTCGGTGTTGATCGAGGTGTCGATCGTCTCCTGCACCTCGGCCGCGTCGGGCCAGATGTCTTTCAGGAACACGTCGTTGCCCTCGGTGTCCTGACCCAGCGCATCCGTCTCGAAGTCGAAGTTCATCGACCCGGCGAGGGCGTAGGCGACGACCAGCGGCGGCGAGGCCAGGTAGTTCATCTTCACGTCGGGCGAGATGCGGCCCTCGAAGTTGCGGTTTCCCGAGAGCACCGCGGTGACGGCGAGGTCGTTGTCGTTGATAGCGGCGCTGACCTCGTCGATCAGCGGGCCGGTGTTGCCGATGCAGACCGTGCAGCCGTAGCCGACCGTGTAGAAGCCGAGGGCCTCGAGGTCGCCCGTGAGGCCGGCCTTCTCGTAGTAGTCGGTGACGACCTTCGAGCCCGGAGCCAGCGTGGTCTTGACCCACGGCTTGGCCTTCAGACCCAGCTTGTTCGCGTTGCGGGCCAGCAGGCCGGCCGCGAGCATGACACTGGGGTTCGAGGTGTTGGTGCACGAGGTGATCGCGGCCACCGCGACGGCGCCGTGGTCGAGCGTGTACTTGTCTCCGGATGCCGTGGTCACCTTGGTGGGCTTCGAGTACGCCCCCGGTGCGTGGCTGGTGTGCGCCGAGGTGTGCGAGTGCTCGTGTGCCGAGTCCTCGTCCTGCGCCGTGAAGCCGAGCGGGTCGGACGCGGGGAACGTGCCCTCGAGCGAGGCGTCGACGCGGGAGAGGTCGTGGTCGGAGTTCGCGTAATTCTCGAGGTCGCGGATGAAGGTGGGCTTGGCGACCGAGAGCTCGACGCGGTCCTGCGGACGCTTCGGGCCGGAGATCGAGGGCACCACGGTGGCGAGGTCGAGCTCGAGGTACTCGCTGAAGACGGGCTCCTCGTCGGGGTTGTGCCAGAGCTTCTGCAGCTTGGAGTAGGCCTCCACCAGGGCGACCTGCTCGTCGCTGCGGCCGGTGAGGCGCAGGTAGTCGAGGGTGACGTCGTCGATCGGGAACATGGCGGCGGTGGAGCCGAACTCGGGGCTCATGTTGCCGATGGTGGCGCGGTTCGCGAGCGGCACCTGGCCGACGCCCTCGCCGTAGAACTCCACGAACTTGCCGACCACTCCGTGCTTCCGCACCATCTCGGTGATGGTGAGCACGACATCCGTCGCCGTGACGCCGGCCGGGATCGAGCCGTTGAGCTTGAAGCCGACGACCTTGGGGATGAGCATGGAGACGGGCTGGCCGAGCATGGCGGCCTCGGCCTCGATGCCGCCGACGCCCCAGCCCAGCACACCCAGGCCGTTGACCATGGTGGTGTGCGAGTCGGTGCCGACGCAGGTGTCGGGGTACGCGCGGTTGACCTTGTTGCCGAAGGAGTCGACGACCTCGCGGGTATAGGTGACGCGGGCCAGGTACTCGATGTTGACCTGGTGCACGATGCCGGTTCCGGGCGGCACGACCTTGAAGTCGTCGAAGGCCGTCTGGCCCCAGCGCAGGAACTGGTACCGCTCGCCGTTGCGCTCGTACTCGATCTCGACGTTGCGCTCGAGGGCGTTCGCGGTGCCGAAGAGGTCGGCGATGACCGAGTGGTCGATCACGAGCTCGGCCGGAGCCAGCGGGTTGATCTTGGTGGGGTCGCCACCCAGGCTGCTGACCGCCTCGCGCATAGTGGCGAGGTCGACGATGCAGGGCACGCCGGTGAAGTCCTGCATCACCACGCGGGCCGGTGTGAACTGGATCTCGGTGTCGGGCTCCGCCGTGGGAACCCAGCCGCCGAGGGCCTTGATGTGCTCGGCGGTGATGTTCGCACCGTCTTCGGTGCGGAGCAGGTTCTCGAGCAGCACCTTGAGGCTGAACGGGAGCTTCTCGTAGCCGGGGACCTGATCGATCCGGTAGACCTCGTAAGACGCATCTCCGACCTGGAGGGTGTCTTTCGAACCAAAACTGTTGACTGCCGACACGTCGACCTCACCTTCGCTGACTCACGCCAATCTTTGTGCGCGAGAGGGGTGAATGGCTAGCAAGGCGAACCTAAGAGAAGGCCGGAATCGCTGGTCACACCCAGAAATATTTATCTTGACGTCAAGATAAATATAGCACTGCGACGGATGCCGGGGGTCGCGACGCGCAGACCCGGCTGCGCATCACTCGCGGTCGGAGACGAGACCGCGGCGGCGAGCGATCCGGTACCAGACCTCGACGCCGAGCGCGCCGGCGATGCCGACGGCGACGGCCACACCCAGGGCGGGCAGGCTCTGCACCTCGAGCGCGAAGAAATCACGGGCGAGCGGGATGACGTAGGCCAGCACGAACGCGGCCGTCACCGCCCCGATCATCCCGAGTCGCCAGCCGCTCAACGGCCGGGCCAGCACGCAGAGGATCCACAGCGACACCGCGAACAGCGTGATGCACACCAGGCTGCGCGCCTCGTCGAGGTGCACCATCCGCTGCAGCACCGAGAACGAGGCCACGATCGCCGCCGAGGCGATCAGGCCGGTGGGGATCGAGAAGCCCAGCACGCGCTTCAGCACGCCGGCCCGGTACCGGCGCCGGTTCGGTGCGAGGGCCAGGAAGAACGAGGGGATGCCGATGGCCAGCGTGGAGACCAGCGTCATCTGACGGGGCAGGAACGGGAACTTCCAGAGCAGGAACGCGCTCGCCAGTGCGAGCACGACGCCGTAGACCGTCTTGGCGAGGAAGAGGTTCGAGACCCGCTCGACGTTCGCGATGACCCGGCGGGCGCACGAGAGCACGGTCGGCAGGCGGTCGAAACGCCCCTCGAGGAGGACGATCCGCGACACGGCCCGGGTGGCGGGCGTGGCGTTGCCCATCGCGATGCCGAGGTCGGCGTCTTTGATGGCCATGGCATCGTTCACGCCGTCGCCGGTCATGGCGACCGTGCGACCCTGCGCCTGGAGCGCGTGCACGACCCGGCGCTTCTGCTCGGGCGCGACCCGGCCGTAGACGCTCGCGGCCTCCAGCGAGGCATCCAGTTCGGCGTCGTCGCGCAGGCTGCTGGCATCCACGGCCTCCGAGGCGAGGCCCAGCTCCCCCGCGATCGCGCCGACGGTCACCGGGTTGTCGCCGGAGAGCACGACCACGCGCACCTCCTGCTCGTCGAAGTAGTCGAGCGTGGGGCGGGCATCCGGTCGCACCGATTCGTGGAACACCGCGATCGCGGCCGGGCGCACCCCGTCGCCGAGGCCCTGCTCGAGCTGCCAGTCGGCGAAGTCGCCGGCCTCGCTGCCGCGGCCGGTGATGCCGTCGATCCCCACGGAACGGGAGAGCGCCAGAGTGCGCCGGCCACTGGATGCCACGCCCATCGCCTCGGCCAAGGCGTCCGGATGCCCCGCCAGCAGCCGTTCCGGTGCGCCCAGCAGCCAGGTCTCGCGCACGCCCGCACGTTCGAAGGTGAGGGCGCTGAAGGCGCGCCGCGAGCTGAACGGGAGCCGCTCGATCACGGTCTCGCCGTCGTCGGCGAAATGCGGCCGCAACGCCTGAGCCGTGGGATTGGCGGCCACGTCGTGGGCGATCAGGCCGAGCACGGTGTCGATGGCCTGCGGCGGGATCGCCGCGTCGAGGGTGATCAGGCGCTCGAAGCCGATCTCACCGGTGGTGAGCGTGCCGGTCTTGTCGAGGCAGAGCACGTCGACCCGGGCCAGCACCTCGACGGCCGCGAGTTCCTGCACGAGCACCTTCTGGCGACTGAGCTGCACGACCGCGACACCGAAGGCGAGACTGGTCAGCAGCACGAGTCCCTCGGGGATCATGCCGACGACGCTCGCCACGGCATCCAGAGCGGCGAGCCGCCACGACTCCCAGGGCACCAGCGGGAGGTCGCTCAACTCGAACACGCCATCGGGCCCCGCAGCCCCGTAGACGAGGATTCGCCCCACCAGCACGATGACGATCACCGGGATCAGCAGCCAGCTGAGGTACACCAGGATCTTCGTGGTGGCGGCGCGCAGCTCGGAGTGCACGAGCGTGTGCTTCTTGATCTCCCGGGTGAGCTTGTTCGCGTAGGAGTCGGCCCCCACGGCGGTGACGACCGCCTCGGCGGTACCGGAGACCACGAACGATCCCGAGAGCAGCGGGTCGCCCGCCTTCTTGGCGATCGGCTCCGACTCCCCCGTCAACATCGACTCGTCGACCAGCAGGTCGGCCGTGGCGGAGAGTTCGGCGTCGGCCGTGATCTGGTCGCCGGGTCGCAGCAGCAGCAGGTCGTCTTGCACGACCTGCTCGGGACGGATGACGCGCACCTCGCCGTCGCGGCGCACCGCGGCCTCGGGGGCGGCCAGCAGGGCGAGGCGCTCGAGGCTCGCCTTGGCCCGCAACTCCTGCACGATTCCGATCAGCGAGTTGACGACGACGATGCCGAAGAACAGGCCGTCGCCGATGTCGCCGAGCAGCACCACCGCCAGGAAGCAGACCGTGAGGATGCCGTTGAAGAAGGTGAGGATGTTCTCCCGCAGGATGCTGCCGATCGACCGCGAGGTCGTGCTGTCGGCGACGTTGCTGAGCCCTCGCGCGACACGCTCGGCCACCTCGGCCGATGTCAATCCCCCTTCGGCCCTCCCCACCGTCGGCATCCGCGATTCAGTCGCTGCTCGGCGCGGGAGGTACCGCCGGTACCGCGGGGGCGGCGGGTGCCGGGGCAGCGGGCTTGGCGTACGCGGCCCGCACCAGCAGCCAGGTGATCCAGAGCACGATCGCATAGAACGGCACACCCAGGATGAGCTTCACCGAGCCGAGCAGCTCGGTCTCGCCCGCGAAGTAGAGCGGCAGCTCGGCACCGAGCCGGATGGCGAACAGCCCGACCCAGCACCAGGTCGCCACGAGCACCACGCGGCCCTTGGCGCGGTCTTTTCGATAGCCGCCCGGGTCGTTCGAGAGCAGGCTCACGATGATGCCGATCAGCGGCCGGCGCACCGCGAGCGAGATCAGCAGGGCCAGCAGGCAGACGACGTTGATCACGATGCCCAGCAGGAAGTTGTCCTCCGCACGGCCGGTGAACAGCGCCAACCCGGCCGAGACGCCCACGCCGATCAATCCGGCGACGGCGGGCATCACGGCACTGCGAGTGACCAGCCGCACCACCACGAAGATCACCGAGACGGCGATCGGGGCGATCACGGCCAGAGGCAGGTTCTTGGTGAAGGTGTAGAGCACGAGAAAGCCGAGCCCCGGCAGGATCGACTCGATCAGGCCGCGTACGCCCCCGATGGCGCGCAGAAGGGATGCCCCGTCAGGGGTCTCCCCCGGCGCGACCTGCCCGATACCCGCGTTCCGCGCGGCCTGGGCGAACGCCTCATGGAAGGTGGGGCGCTCGGCCTCGCCATCCGGAGCCGGCGTTCCGCTCATGGTCACGAACCGGCCGGCTGCGCGCCGCCCGCCGTCTTGGGGATGGTCAGCGGGATGAGGTCGCGCGGCGGCATCGGCTGCGATCCGCGCACCACGACCACGCTGCGGAACAGCTCTTCGATCGCGGCCTTGGCCGCCGGGTTGGTGTTGGCCTCGCCGGCGATCACTCCGCGCAGCAGCCAGCGCGGACCGTCGACGCCCACGAAGCGGGCCACGCGCAGTCCCTGCGTGCCGTCGGGCGCGGTGGCGGGAACGCCCGCCACGAGTTCGGGCCCGAACACACCCACCTGGGCCGTGCTCTTGCCGCCCTGCTTGAGGATCTGGTCTTCGATCTGCTCGCGGATCTCGTGCCACAGGCCGGTCGAGCGCGGGGCGGCGAAGGCCTGCACCTGCAGCGTGGAACCGGCGTAGTCGAGGCCGACGGCGACGACCCGGTTGGTGCCCTCCTCCACCTCGAGGCGGAGGTGCAGTCCCTCGCGAGGGAGGATCTTGAGGCCGCCCAGGTCGACGTAGGGGCGGGCCGGATTGGCCTCGGTCGCGTCGAAGGGCCCCTCGGTCTCGCGGTCGGCGGGAGCGGACTTCGCGTCGCGGTCCTCCACCTCGGCCGACGTGGTGTCGATGTCGGCGGAGGTCTCGCTGGTCGCGAGCTCGGCCGCGTCGTCGCCGGAATCCTCGGGAACGATGTCTTTGTCGGTCATGACTGGTTTCCGTTCGTGGGCGACGAATATCCGGTGGAGCCGAAGCCGCCCTCGCCGCGATGGCTTCCAGGAAGCTCCTCGACGGGCACGAACACGGCTCGCGTCACCGGCATCACGATCAGTTGCGCGATTCTGTCGCCGACGGCGATATCGTACGGCACCGAGCTGTCGGTGTTCAGGAGGGCGACCTTGATCTCTCCGCGGTAGCCGGCATCGACCGTTCCCGGGGCGTTCACCACGGTGATCCCGTGCTTGGCGGCGAGGCCGCTGCGGGGCACGACGAAGGCGACGTAGCCGTCGGGCAGGGCGATCGAGACCCCGGTTCCCACCGTCTGCCTCTGCCCGGGGGCGAGCGTCAACGATTCGGTGGAGAGCAGATCGGCGCCGGCGTCGCCCGGATGGGCGTAGGCGGGCACCTGGTCTGCGCGGATCAGGATCTCGATGGAAGACGTCACGAGTCGAGGGTAGTGCAGAAAGAATGGTCGAATAGAGACATGACGCACTATCGGGAGAGGCTCTCTCCGGCCCTGTGGGTATTCCTCGCCACCGCCCTCGTGCTGCCCGCCAGCATCATCATCTTCGCCCCGCTGAGCACCGTTCCCGGCGTTCTGCTGGGCACCGTGGTGGGAGTCGTGCTCTACGCCGGGATGATCGGCCTGCTGCTGTTCGGGGCGCCCGTGATCGAGGTGTCGCCCGGCCAGGTACGCGTCGGCCGCGCCACCATCCCTTCCGGGCTGATCGGTGAGTGCACCGTCTACACCGGAGACGCGGCCACCGCGCAACGCGGCCGGCTGCTGGATGCGCGGGCGTATCTGGCCATCCGGGGCTGGATCAAACCGGTCGTTAAAATGACAATCGCCGATCCGCAGGATCCGACACCGTATTGGTTGGTGTCGACCCGGCGTCCCGGCGATCTCATCGATGCGGTGACAGCCTCGCAGAGGGCCCAGTAGGCCGTACCTCTTCGGTACGGGACTAGGAGGCGCACTCCACGCAGATGGCGCCGATCTTCTCTTCGTGATCGATCTGCGAGCGGTGCTTCACCAGGAAGCAGCTCACACAGGTGAACTCGTCGGCCTGCGGAGGCAGGACGACGACATCGAGGTCGAGGTCGGAGAGGTCGGCGCCCGGCAGCTCGAAGCCACCCGGGTTGTCGGCGTCATCGACGTCTACGACACCGGACATCTTGTCCGGGACTCGCTCCTTCAGCGCTTCGATCGAGTCCGAGTCGTCGTCGGTCTTGCGCGGTGCGTCGTAATCAGTCGCCATGCCCATCCACTTCTTGAATACAGCCGTATTAACCAAATCGGCGGCGTTAGTTTGCATCAAAGCCGCCGGAATAGCAAACCGGTTCGTGAGCATCAATTACTCACGCCGCCCTCAACTTGCGGCACGCCCGGAACATTCCCGTAATACAGGGGTCGAGCGTGCGATCCTGTCAGCGAACAGTGACCTCTGGAGGCCTTTCAGCATGCAGGATTTGACGGTAATCGGAGTCGAGAACGGGGCGTTGATCGTCGCCAGCGACGGGGGCGAGCGGTATCGCATCGTCATCGACGATGTGCTCCAGTCGCGCCTGCGCCAGGGCATCGCGTCCGCTCAGGGCGGAAAGAAGGTCTCGCCGCGCGAGATCCAGACGCACATTCGTGCCGGACTCTCAGCCTTCGAGGTGGCCGAGCTCACCGGAGCCGACATCGACTACATCGAACGCTTCGAGGGCCCCGTGGTCGCCGAACGCCAGTTCATGGTCGATTCGGCCCTGCGCGTGCCCGTGCAGCCGACCACGCTCGCCGACCCGCTGGGCGAAGAGCCCCTCACCACTTTCGGCGACGCCCTCGAGGAGCGGCTGGAGAGCCTCGACGCGCGCGACGTGCGCTGGGCGAGCTGGAAAGACGAGACCGGATGGATCGTCAAGCTCACCTTCACCTCGCGCGAGATCGACCACGACGCCCGCTGGCAGTTCGACCCGAAGCGGCACGTGCTCACGCCCCTGAACAACGAGGCCACCACCCTCTCCCGCCACGGCGAGCTGACGGAGGGCCTCATCCCGCGCCTGCGCGCTGTGTCGCTCGGCGACGACGGCATCGATGCCCGCTTCGACAGCGGTGCGTTCGCCACCATCGAGGCCGCCACCGATGCTCCGGATGCCGCAGACGGCGGTTCCTCCGACACCGAAGACACGGCCGCCTCCCTCGCCTCGAAGACGCCGGATGATCCGGCCGCGTCCCCGGCACCGGCACCCGCCCCCCTCGCTCCCGCAGCGACGATCGGCGTGCCGAGGCAGAAGGAGCAGGCCAAGCACTTCGACGCGTACGCCGTGAACCGTGCGCCCGACACCACAGACACCGCCGACCACAACCAGACCGCCGATCTGCTGGAGGCCCTGCGCCGCCGCCGTGGTGAGCGGGAGGCCGCGGCCTTCGAGCCGCCGCAGGAGCAGGTCGAGCCCTCGCTCTTCTCCGGTCCGCGCCCCATCGCTCCCGAAGCCGACACCCCGCTGCCCGGTCTCGAACCCGAGTTCGTGCCACCGGCTCCGCACGCCGAATCCGCCGGCTCGTCGTCGAAGTCCTCGGCCCCCAAGCGTCAGCGAGCCGCGATGCCGAGCTGGGACGAGATCGTCTTCGGCGCCCGCAGCGACGACGACCCCGCCTGACGCCCCGCCTTCTGGCAGCCTGTCAGGGCAGGCGGTAGGCGCCGGCTCGGAGCAGCGGCACCAGGGTCTCCTCGGGCGTGAGCGAGCCGTGCTGGCCGATCATCGACTGGCCCGTGGTGTCGCCGTCGCGACCGTCGTAGTAGGCCACGAGTTTGCGCGCCGCCACGATCACATCTCCGATACGCGGGCCCACGGCGGGATCGACCTCGCCGAACCAGCCGGCTGCGATCGCCTCCTCGCGGGTGGCGATCCAGGATCGGGCGTCTTCGCGGGCGCGCCAGGCCTCGGCCAGCCGCCGGCGGGCATCCGGCGTGGAGTCGTGCAGGTGCAGTTGCAGGCACCTCGGATCCCCCGCCACGTGCGCCACCCCCTCCACCAGCGACGGCACCTCGCCGAAGAGCACGTGCCCCGTGGCGGGCACGTCGACGATGCCGTGGTCGGCGGTCAGCAGCATCCCCTCGCCCCGGCGCAGCACCGCCGTGAAGCGGCCGTACTCGGAGTCGAGCTGCTCGAGCGTCGCGAGCCAGCGGTCGCTCTCCCAGCCGCGCGAGTGCGCCAGCTGGTCGAGCTCGGGCACGTAGAGGTAGACCAGCCGGCTGCCGCCCTCGTCGAAGAGGCGGCGGGCGGCGGCGAAGCGGTCGGCGATCGTGGCGGCCGGCACGTAGTCGGCTCCGCGCAGGATGGCCCGCGTCAGCCCCGAGTCGGCGTATCGAGCCGGCCCGATCGTGTTGCTCGGCACCCCGTCCGCCGCCAGCTGCTCGAACACGGTCGGGCGGCGCTGCCAGGTCGCCGGCGGCATCACGTCCGACCAGCCGGAGAGCTGGTTCAGCACCACGCCGGCATCCGGCACCAGGGCCGTGTACCCCACGATGCCGTGCGTTCCCGGCCGCTCCCCCGTGGTCAGGCTCGCCAGAGCGGCGGCGGTCGTGGTGGGGAACCCGCTGATCAGCGTGGTGCGCTTGGTCAGTCCCGCGGCCAGATGGCGCGCGTGGCCGGCCCGGGAACGCAGGGCGGATGCCCCGAGCCCGTCGACGAGCACGACGAGCACGCGATCGGCGGCCGGCAGCCCCAGCGCGTTCTGCTCGCCCTGCAGCGAATGCACGCAACTCGGCAACACGTCGGCCAGCGTCAGCTCGCCTGACCCGCGCGTCGGTAGCATGGTGGACATTCGGCCAAGTCTGGCATAGCACCCGCTCAAGAAATACAGGAATGACAGCAGCCACGAACGATCCGAGCGGCACCGCCGTCGAGAAGATCCTCGATGTAGACGTCTCCACCGAGATGCAGGACTCGTTCCTCGAATACGCGTACTCGGTCATCTACTCCCGCGCCCTGCCCGATGCGCGCGACGGCCTGAAGCCGGTGCAACGCCGCATCCTGTACATGATGAGCGACATGGGCCTTCGCCCGGATCGCGGTCACGTCAAGAGCGCCCGCGTGGTGGGCGAGGTGATGGGCAAGCTGCACCCGCACGGCGACACCGCCATCTACGACGCCCTGGTGCGCCTGGCGCAGTCCTGGACCATGCGCGTGCCGCTGGTCGACGGCCACGGCAACTTCGGCTCGCTCGACGACGGACCGGCCGCCGCCCGGTACACCGAGGCGCGGCTGGACGCCGTGGCGATGTCGATGGTGCAAGACCTCGACGAAGACGTCGTCGACTTCGTGCCCAACTACGACAACCAGCTGCTGCAGCCCGACGTGCTGCCCTCCGCCATCCCGAACCTTTTGGTGAACGGCGCCAGCGGCATCGCGGTCGGCATGGCCACGAACATGGCGCCGCACAACCTGATCGAGGTCGTCGCGGGCGCGCGCTACCTGATCGAGCATCCGGAGGCCACGCTCGACGAGCTGATGTCGTTCATCCCGGGCCCCGACCTGCCGGGCGGCGGCACCATCGTGGGGCTCGCCGGCATCCGCGACGCCTACGAGTCCGGCCGCGGAGCCTTCAAGACCCGCGCCAAGGTCTCTGTCGAGAACCTCACGGCCCGCAAGACCGGCCTGGTGGTCACCGAGCTGCCCTATCTCGTCGGCCCCGAGAAGGTGATCG
Organism: Herbiconiux sp.; assembly: GCF_023264855.1. Lineage (GTDB taxonomy): Bacteria > Actinomycetota > Actinomycetes > Actinomycetales > Microbacteriaceae > Herbiconiux. Next base: position 24,350 of record NZ_JAHFUW010000043.1, read on the forward strand.
CCAAGATCAAGGACGGCGTCACCTCGAAGAAGATCCAGGGCATCAGCGACGTCACCGACCTCACCGACCGCACGCACGGCCTGCGGCTGGTCATCGGCATCAAGACCGGCTTCGATCCGGATGCCGTGCTCGAGCAGCTCTACAAGCTCACCCCGCTCGAAGACAACTTCAGCATCAACAACGTGGCACTGGTCGACGGCGGCCCGCTCACGCTGGGGCTCCGCGACCTGCTGATCGTGTACGTGAACCACCGCATCGAGGTCGTCACCCGGCGCACCCGCTACCGCCTCGACCGACGGCGCGAGCGCCTGCACCTGGTGGAGGGTCTGCTGATCGCGATCCTCGACATCGACGAGGTCATCCAGGTCATCCGCACGAGCGATGACACGGATGCCGCGCGCACCCGCCTGATCGAGGTGTTCGAGCTCAGCGTGCTGCAGGCCGAGTACATCCTCGAGCTGCGCCTGCGCCGGCTCACCCGCTTCTCCCGGATCGAGCTGGAGACCGAGCGCGACAAGCTGCGCGCCGAGATCGCCGAGCTGGAGGCGCTGCTGGCCGATCCGGCCCTCATCCGTGCCGCCGTCTCGAATGAGCTCGAGGAGGTGGCCGACCGCTTCGGCACCCCGCGCCGCACCCTGCTCACCGAGGCGCGGCCGGCCGTCGCCGGCACCTCGAAGCGGGCCCAGCCCGTGCTCGAGGTCGCCGACGTGCCCTGCACCGTGTACCTCAGCACCACCGGACGTGTGGTGCGGGTCGACCGCGCCGACGACGAGGAGCCGAGCGGCGGCCCCGCCGTCACCGTGCGCCGCAGCAAGCACGACGCCATCCGCAGCGAGGTCGAGACCACCCGCCGCGGCGAGGTGGGCGCCGTGACCGACACGGGACGGGTCATCCGGATGCCCGTCATCGATCTGCCCGCCGTGCCGGTGAACTCGGTGCAGCTGGGCGCGGGCGTGCGGATCGGCGACTACCTCACGATGGACTCCAAGCGCGAGAGGATCGTCGGCCTGGTGTCGCTCACCTCGCCGGTGCCGATCGCTCTGGGCACGGCTCAGGGCATCGTCAAGCGGGTCGCCGCCGGCGCCTATCCCCCGAAGCCCGACTTCGAGCTGATCGCGTTGAAGCCCGGCGACAAGGTCGTGGGCGTCACGCAGCACTCGGAGGACGACGAGCTGGTGTTCATCACCTCGGACGCGCAGCTGCTGCGCTTCTTCCAGGCCAGCGTGCGGCCGCAGGGACTCGCCGCGGGCGGCATGGCGGGGATCAACCTCGGTGCGGGCGCCTCGGTGATCTGGTTCGGCTCGGTGCCGGACGGCCCGGATGCGGTGGTCGTCACGATCGCCGCCAGCACCTCGACGCTGGCCGGCACGGATGCGGGCTCGGGCAAGGTCTCGGAGTTCGCCGAGTTCCCGCCCAAGGGCCGCGCCACCGGCGGCGTGCGGGCGCATCGCTTCCTGAAGGGTGAGGACGTGCTCACCGTCGCCTGGGCCGGACACGGGCCCGCTCTCGCCGTCGCGAACGACGGAGCCGCGCGCGTGCTGCCCGAGCCGGGTGCGAAGCGGGATGCCTCGGGCGTCGCCCTCGCCGCGGTCATCGGGTCGATCGGCTCCGCACGGTCGGTGACCTGAGCCGGATACGGCTTAAACACCGAACGGCCGGTCCCCTCGAAGGAGATCGGCCGTTCGTACGTGTCGGATCCAGTCCGGCTGAGTTCAGTCGTTCAGCTTGGCGGACTCGTCGTGCCACCCGGTCGCGACCTGGGACAGCTTGTCTTGGTACTTGCGGCCGTGGTGAGCGCAGAAGAGCAGCTCACCGCCGGAGGGCATGTCGACTCGGATGTAGGCCTGCGCGCCACAGCTGTCACAACGGTCGGCCGCGGTGAGCTGGTACGCGTTCTCCAGGTCGGAAACAGTGCTGTTATCTGCAGTAACTGACGGCATCTTCTGCTCCTTAGCGGCTCGAACGATCACTGGCTGGTAGTCACATCAAAGCACTCTTCTGAGGGAGCGAGCCCCCATTCCGCTGTGTTTCGCTCTGCGCGTACCGGGAATACGCCGCCGGGTGTCGCGCGCAGGCGGGGGCCACGGGGCGGTTAGCCTTGGAGATCGGGGCCGTCCGCTGCCCCGACAGCACCCGAAGGAGACCCGGTGGCATCACCGTCCGACTACTCTGCCCGGCACTTGTCCGTTCTCGAGGGACTCGAGGCTGTTCGCAAACGCCCCGGCATGTACATCGGCTCCACCGACTCCCGCGGTCTCATGCACTGCCTGTGGGAGATCATCGACAACTCGGTCGACGAGGCGCTCGGCGGCTTCGGCACGAGCATCGACGTGGTGCTGCACTCCGACGGCAGCGTCGAGGTGCGCGACACCGCCCGCGGGGTGCCCGTCGACATCGAGCCGAAGACCGGTCTCTCCGGCGTCGAGGTGGTGTTCACCAAGCTGCACGCCGGCGGCAAGTTCGGATCGGGTTCGTACGCCGCATCCGGTGGCCTGCACGGTGTGGGCGCTTCGGTGGTGAACGCGCTCTCCGAGCGGCTCGACGTGGAGGTCGACCGCGGCGGCAAGACCTGGGCGATGTCGTTCCACCGCGGCGAGCCCGGCATCTTCGACGACAAGGGCGCCGCCCCGAGCCCGGATGCGCCGTTCACGCCGTTCGAGAAGCGGAGCGAACTGCGCGTGGTCGGCAAGGTCGCCAAGGGCGTCACCGGCACCCGCGTGCGCTATTGGGCCGACCGGCAGATCTTCACCAAGGGTGCCGAGTTCCAGACCGACGACCTCTTGGTGCGCGCGCGCCAGACCGCCTTCCTCGTGCCGGGCCTCGCCATCACCATCGACGACGAGCGCGGTGAGGAGCCCCGCCGCGAGTCGTTCCGCTTCGACGGCGGCATCTCCGAGTTCGCGGAGTACCTGGCTCCGGATGCCCCGCTCACCGACATCTGGCGCATCACCGGAACGGGCGAGTTCAAAGAGACCGTCCCCGTGCTCTCGGATCACGGCGCGATGGTGCCCACCGAGCTCACCCGCGAGGCGACGGTCGATGTGGCCCTGCGCTGGGGCATCGGCTACGAGACCTCGTTCCGCAGCTTCGTGAACATCATCTCGACGCCCAAGGGCGGCACCCATCAGGCCGGCTTCGAGGCCGGGCTGCTGAAGTTCCTGCGCACCAACGTCGAGGCGAACGCCCGGCGGCTGAAGGTGGGCAACGACAAGCTGGAGAAGGACGACGTGCTCGCCGGCCTCACGGCCGTGCTCACCGTGCGCCTGCCCGAGCCGCAGTTCGAGGGCCAGACCAAGGAGATCCTCGGTACGCCCGCGGTGCGGAACATCGTCTCGCAGGTGCTCACGAAGGGCCTCGCGGAGCGATTCACCTCACCGAAGCGCGACGACAAGGCGCAGTCGGCGCTCATCCTCGACAAGGTCGTGGCCGAGATGAAGTCACGCATCTCGGCGCGGGCGCACAAGGAGACGCAGCGCCGCAAGAACGCGCTGGAGTCCTCCTCGCTGCCCGCGAAACTGGTCGACTGCCGCTCCTCCGACGTGACGAACAGCGAGCTGTTCATCGTGGAGGGCGACTCGGCGCTCGGCACCGCCAAGCTGGCGCGCAACAGCGAGTTCCAGGCGCTGCTGCCGATCCGGGGCAAGATCCTGAACGTGCAGAAGGCGTCGATCGCCGACATGCTCTCCAACGCCGAGTGCGCCTCGATCATCCAGGTGATCGGCGCCGGATCGGGCCGATCCTTCGACCTCTCGGCCGCGCGCTACGGCAAGATCATCCTGATGAGCGACGCCGACGTCGACGGCGCGCACATCCGCACCCTGCTGCTCACGCTGTTCTTCCGGTACATGCGGCCGCTGATCGAAGACGGCCGGGTTTACGCGGCGGTTCCGCCGCTGCACCGCGTGGTGGCGATCAACCCCGGATCCAAGCCGAACGAGACGATCTATACCTACTCCGAGGCGGAGCTGCAGGGCGTGCTCGCGCAGCTGAAGAGGTCGAACCGCAAGTACCAGGATCCGATCCAGCGCTACAAGGGCCTCGGCGAGATGGATGCCGACCAGCTGGCCTCCACCACGATGGACAAGCGCTACCGCACCCTGCGCCGGGTCGGCGTGGCCGATGCCGCGGTGGCCGAGAAGATGTTCGAACTCCTGATGGGCGACGACGTCGCCCCCCGCAAGGAGTTCATCATCACCGGCTCCGAGACGATGTCCCGAGACCGCATCGACGTCTGACGCCTACGACCCCTTCGCCGGCGGCTATTCCGAGAGCGGGGCCGCGGCGATCGTGCCGCGGGCGTGGCGGGCGCGCTCGTCGATGGTGCGGAGCTCGCCGGGGTCGGGCGTGGTGTACTCGAGGCCACGGCGGGCTCGCGCGGTGTCGAGCAGGGAGTCGGCCAGGATCGGGTTGTTCGCGAGGATCGGGCCGTGCATGTGGGTGCCGAGGAGGTTGTCCTCCCAGAAGCCCTCTTCGCCCGGGGTCTCGGTGTTGCCGCGCCCGTAGACCACGCGGCCGAGCGTGCCGTGCGGGCCGACGTCGACGAAGGATCCGCGGTTCTCGAAGCCGACGACCGGGCCGAGGCGGGGCGACTCCAGCACGAAGTCGCCGACGACGCGGGTGCCGCCGTGGCGGGTGGTGACTGGGAAGACGCCGGCGCCCTCGAGCACCTCGCCGCCCTCGAGCGTGATCCGCTCGCCGAGCAGCTGGAAGCCCGCGCCGATGGCGAGGAACGGCCGGCCGTCGGCGGCCAGCGCCTTCAGTTCGGGCGCGATCGCCACGACGAGCGGATGCGCGAGCAACTCGGCCGAGACCGGGCCGCTGCCGATGAACACCAGGTCGGCATCATCGAAGCTCTGAGGGGCTCCCCCGTCGTAGGTGGTGATCTCGACGGGCAGCCCGCGCCACTCCGCACGCAGGCGCAGGATCTCGACGTTGCCGCTCTCCCCGTTCAGGCCGAGCAGCCGCGGGAACAGGTGCAGGATGCGCAGGGCGTCGGTGACGGGTGTGCCGCTCATGCCGCTCCCCCGCCCTCGAGCTCTTTGAAACCCAGGATCTTTCGGATCAGCATCATCTGCTCGTAGTTCAGGATCATCACCTTGTGTCCGGTGGCGGGCTTCGGGCGCGCGAGGAACTCCTTCAGGGCCTTGCGCACGTCGAGGTCGACCGACCCGACCGGGATGTCGAGGTAGCCGAAGCGCACGGCGAACTGCCACGCCTTCGATCCGGTGATCCCGTCGACGTGGTCGAGCGCCGAGAAGTCGATGTCGTAGATCCAGGCCGGATCGGGCGTTCCCTCGTCGACCGCGAGGAAGACCTGCTCGGGAGCACTCTCGAGCGAGTCGAGGTTCAGCTGCAGCGAGGCCGGGTTCTTCATCATGATGATCTCGATCTGCTCGCCGTCGACCTCGAGCAGCTCGCCACGCCCGTAGACGGTCTCGAGCGAGTCGAGGGCCTGCGAGACCAGCTCGGGCCGGAAGCGGTCGCCGAGCACGCTGCGCGCTGCAGCTGCGGCACCGGCGGCGTCGAGCGCGTAGTGCATGCCTCTCGCGGGGAGCTTGACCTGGATCTCGGTGCGCTGGGCCGCCGGTGCATCCGCCACCGGCGAGCCGGCGGGCAGCGCTGCGGCCTCGATCGAGAGCGTGGCGCGTGCCCCGTCGAGGGCGATCACCTCGACCGCGGCGGGACGCGATCCGGGCTCGGCACCGACGTCGCCGAAGCGGTCGGCGGAGGCCACGCCGTGGCTCGCGCCGTCGACCAGGCTCGGTACGCCCCCGAAGAAGCTCACCGCCCGGCCCGGTCGGCCCGGGATGCGCGTGTCGAGGTCGACCAGGAAGTTGTCCTCACGATTGAGGATGAGCCCGTCGGTCGACGCCGCAGCCACCCGGCCGAGCATCACGGCGACGCGATCCGGCTCGTGGTATCGGTTCAGCTGGTCGATCTGGATGTTCAGCAGCAGCACCGTGCGCGGCTTCAGCAGCTCGGCGAGCCGGGTGCCGTACCCCTCGTCCACCTCGAGGATGGCGATGTCGGAGTCCAGCCGCCCGCTGGTGGAGACCTCGGAGAGCAGCGCCGAGGCGATGCCCTGCGGCAGGTTTCCGCCCGAGGGGTTCGTGAAGACCTTCAGGCCGTGGGCCCGGATGATCGCGGCCAGCATGTTGGTGGTGGTCGACTTGCCGTTCGATCCGGAGACCGCGACGACGCCATCCGGAATCCGGGCGATGGTGCGCTCGAGAAAACCGGGGTCGATCTTCAGAGCGATGTTGCCGGGGATGGCCGAGCCGCCGCCGCGCAAGCGCGCGGCGACCCGGACGGCCCGTCCGACGAGGACGGCGGCCGTGGTGCGGAGGGCCATCGGCCTACTCGAGGTAGTCGCGCAGCGACTGCGAGCGGGACGGGTGGCGAAGCTTCGCCATGGTCTTCGACTCGATCTGACGGATGCGCTCGCGCGTCACACCGAAGGTGTCACCGATCTGGTCGAGCGTCTTGGGCATGCCGTCGCCGAGCCCGAAGCGCATCCGGATGACGCCGGCCTCGCGCTCGGAGAGCGAGTCGAGCAGCGACTCCAGCTGCTTCTGCAGCATCGTGAAGCCCACCGCGTCGGCCGGAACGACCGCTTCGGTGTCTTCGATCAGGTCGCCGAACTCGCTGTCGCCGTCTTCACCCAGTGGGGTGTGCAGGGAGATGGGCTCGCGGCCGTACTTCTGCACCTCGACCACCTTCTCGGGCGTCATGTCGAGTTCGCGGCTGAGCTCTTCGGGCGTGGGCTCACGACCCAGGTCTTGCAGCATCTGGCGCTGCACGCGGGCCAGCTTGTTGATGACCTCGACCATGTGCACCGGGATGCGGATGGTGCGCGCCTGGTCGGCCATCGCACGGGTGATGGCCTGACGGATCCACCAGGTGGCATAGGTCGAGAACTTGAAGCCCTTGGTGTAGTCGAACTTCTCGACCGCACGGATCAGGCCCAGGTTGCCCTCCTGGATCAGGTCGAGGAACTGCATTCCGCGGCCGGTGTAGCGCTTGGCGAGCGACACGACCAGGCGGAGGTTCGCGCCGAGCAGGTGGCTCTTGGCGCGCTGGCCGTCTTTCGCGACCCACTGCAGCTCACGCTTGGCGGAGGGGCTGAGGTTGTCGGTGTTCGCCAGCTTGTCTTCGGCGAACAGACCCGCCTCGATGCGCATGGCGAGCTCGACCTCTTCGGCCGCGTTCAGCAGTGCGACCTTTCCGATCTGCTTGAGGTAATCCTTCACCGGGTCAGCGGTGGCGCCCGTGATCGTGGAGGAATAGACCGGCACGTCGTCTTCGTCGTCGACCAGCGAGAGCACGAGTGCACCGGTGGGCAGTGTCTCCGCGACGGCGGCGGGCTTGACCTTGCCGCCTTCTTCGGTATCGGAGGACTCGTCGTCGGACACCGCTTCGGTGTCGTCGGCGACCTCTTCGACGACGTCGACCTCCGCCTCGTCGCCGGGCTCGATCTCCTCGTCGTCGTCGTCCGACTTCGCCTTGGCCTTCGTGGCGCGCTTGGGGGCCGCCTTGGCGGCGGTCTTCTTCGCCGGAGCGCGCTTGGCCGGAGCCTTCGCGGCCGGCGCGACCTCGTCAGGCGCCGTTGCCTGCTCGAGTGTGTCTGCGGTCTTGGGGGTGGCCATTAGTTCACCTTTCATGCCACACGGGGAACCCGGGGCGATGGTGTCAGCCCTGGCGAAACGTCCGCCGCGTGAAGATGTTTTTGGACATTACTAAGACCCATGTCAAGTGCGGGATTCGCGCAGCTTGAACAGCGGCTGCATCCGTGCACAGGAACGGGTCTACATCATCAATTATTGCACGGAACCAACCGGGTCTTGCACCGGCCGCCGTCCTGCGCTAGGAAGTGCGACATCACAGAGCCCGGCCCCGCTATCGGGCCCGTCGACGCTTCCATGCTCTGGAGAGTGCAACCCAGATCGGCCCCACCGATATTCCCTCGTCCTCTTCCAGCTTGCGCCGGGTGCGGTGCCGGGCCCGCACCAGCATCACGACTCCGAAACCGATCACGACGTACTGCACCGCGAACGCCAGCCGGAAGGCATTGAGGTCGTAGAGGCTCGCGCTCAGACCGCTGTCGAACTGCGCGTCGAGGATGATACCCACCAGGAACATCACGACGAAGCTCGCCGTGAACCCTCCGACGTTCACGATGCCGTTCGCGGAGCCGAGCGACCGGATCGGATTGAAGGATCGGGCGAAGTCGAACCCGATCAGTGACGCCGGGCCGCCGAGACCCATCGAGACCAGCAGCACGATCACCAGCCAGGTCGGTGGGGTGCCCGGCCACAGCAGCACAGCTGCCCACACCACGCCCAGCATCGTCATGATCGCGAGCACCACGTTCGAGCGCCGCAGCGGGAAGCGGGCGGTCACCAGCCCCAGGATCGGGCCGGCCACCACCCCGGTCAGCACGATCAGCACCAGGCAGAAGGATGCGAACCCCGGGTCGAAGCCGAGAGCCGACACCAGGAACGGAAAGCCCCAGAACAGGGCGAACATCGTGCCGGAGGACTGGGTCGTGTAGTGCGCCCAGAAGCCCAGCTGGGTTCCCGGCCGGCGCAGGGTCTGCACCAGGCCGTGGAGAGCATCCTTCACCGAGGCGACCCGCGGAGGCTCGGGTACCTCGGGCGGCCGGTCGGCGAGGAACGCCAGGGCGAGCACGAACGCGGCGAACGAGAGCGCCGCCGCCGCGGAGAACGCCACCGACCAGCCGGCCTCGTGCAGCAGCCAGGCGAACGGGACGGCCGAGAGGATCTGGCCGAGCTGGCCGATGTTGCCGATCCACTGCGACAGCACCGGGACCGTGCGCCCCTGGAACCAGGAGTTGATCAGGCGGATCAGGGAGATGAACACGGCGGCGTCACCGGCGCCCACGAGCATTCGCCCGAGAATCGCGACGCCGATGTTCGAGGCGAAGGCCAGGGTGAGCTGCCCGGCGACCATCACCACCGACCCCACCGTGATCAGCAGCTTGGGGCCGACGCGGTCGATCAGCAGTCCGATCGGGATCTGCAGGCCGGCGTAGACCACCAGCTGCAGCACCGCGAGGGTCGACAAGAGCGCCGCGGTCGTGTCGAACCGTTCTGCGGCGGACACCCCGGCGACCCCGAGCGTGGAGCGCTGCATCACGGCTGCCATGTAGGCGAACACGCCGACGGCGAAGATGAGCCAGGATCGACGGGAATTCACTGACTCAAATGTAGCGGCTCCGCCGCGAGGGTCAGGGCTGCGAAGGTCAGGGGCGCGAAGGTCAGGGGCGCGAGTCGCCGGACGGGAAGTCGTCGCCCGGCCGGTTTCCGGCGAGGAAGCGCTCGAGCTCGTCGGCGATCTCGTCGGCCGAGGGCAGTTCGCCGTCGCTGTCGGTGAGGGGCGACCGCAGGCTGGTGCCCTCCATGTAGGTGTCGTGGCGCTCTTCGAGCGTGTGCACGAGCCGCGCGAGCTCGGCGTTCGACTCCACCTGCTCGTCGATCTTCGCCGCGAACGTGCGGGTCTCCTGCCGCAGTCGATCGGTCGGGAAGATCAGGCCGGTGGCCGCGCTGATGCTCTCGAGCGCGACGAGCGTCGTGGCCGGGTACTCGGTGTCGGCCAGGTAGTGCGGAACGAGCAGCACGAAACCGGCGATCGGATGCCCGAGTGCCTGCAGGCGGTATTCGACCAGGTGGAGCACGTTGGCGGGTGCCTGGGTGGTGGGGCGCCACACCGAGAGGGCATCCGTGATCTCGACGCGGTTGCCGCTCACGGTCACGTTGACGGGACGGGTGTGCGGCACCGGCATGGGGATGGCGTGCACCCAGGTGGTGGTCTTCACCTGGAAGCGCTGCACGAGTTCGATCACGGCCGCCGTGAACCGCTCCCAGAGGAAGTCGGGCTCGTAGCCGTTCAGGAAGAGGAAGCGCTGACCGAGCTCATCCGTCATCAGGTAGAGGCGCAGGGTCTGCGGCTCGTAGTCGCTGATGTGGTCTTCGTCGAACGTGATGATCGGCCGCCGGGCGCGGTAGTCGAGCAGGGCGTCGTTGTCGAACTCGGCCACGATCTGGCTGTCCAGCGTGTCGATCAGGTACTCGCCGAGCTGCGCCACCGCGCCGCCCGCGTCGGTGAACCCGGTGAGTGCCGCGACGAGGTTCAGCCCCTCCGGCACCACGCCGGATTCGGCCACCAGCTCGTAGAGCGCGCTCGGTTCGTCCATGCATCAACTCTAAACCGGGGGTCGGCGGCCGACTCCGCTCCTCGGCATGCCGAGAGCGAACAGCGCCCGGATGCGATGGATAGCATGGCGTGATGACTTCGGCATCGATCTCCGTCCGCCCGTCCGCCGCGCCCGCCGCCCCCGAGGAGGTGCTGGTGATCGCCGCCTCCGGATCGGGCGACGCGATCGTCGTGCGCGGAGACCTGCCGTTCGCCGGCGATCTGAAGGCGTCGCTGGCCGCCGTGGGCTTCGGCGGCAAGAAGGACGAGGTCGTGCGCCTGCCCGCACCGGCCGGCGTGAGCGCGAAGAGCATCGCCGTGGTGGGCCTCGGAACCGCCGCCGGCGAGGCGGATGCCGCGGCACTGCGGTACGGCGCGGGCACGGCGGCACGGCGTCTCGCGGGGCGCGATCCGCTGACCGTCGAATTCGCCGTCCGGGATGCGGTCGAACTCGAAGCCGTGATCGAAGGGGCCGCTCTCGGCTCGTACGACTTCACCGATTACCGCGGCACCGGCACCACGGCGGCGGCCGCTACGGGCGACGTCGAAGGCGCCGACACGGATGCCGTCGGCATCCCGCCGGTTCGCGCCGTCACCGTGCTGGCCGGCGAGCTCTCGGCGGAGGCGACGGCGACGGCACTCGCTCGCGCCACGGCCTCGGCAGACGCGGTGAACCTCGTGCGCGACCTCGTGAACATCCCGGCGCTCGACCTCTACCCCGAGGTGTACGCCGACCGGGTCCTCGAGCTGGCCGAAGGGCGCCCGCTCGACGTGCGCGTCTGGGACTACGAGCAGCTTCTGGCCGACGGCTTCGGCGGCATCGCGGGCGTGGGCCAGGGATCGACCAGGCTCCCCCGCCTGGTGCGGGTCGACTACAACCCGGCCGGTGCCACCAAGCACATCGCCCTGGTCGGCAAGGGCATCACCTTCGACACGGGCGGCCTCTCGCTCAAGCCGCCGGTGTCGATGATCGGCATGAAGTACGACATGGCCGGATCGGCGACCGTGCTGGCGACGGTGCTCGCCGCCGCCTCGCTCGAGCTGCCCGTGCACATCACCGCCTGGCTCTGCCTGGCCGAGAACATGCCCTCGGGCGTGGCCATCCGCCCGGGCGACGTGCTGCGCATCAAGGGCGGGCGCACGGTCGAGGTGCTGAACACCGACGCCGAAGGACGGCTCGTGCTCGCCGACGGGATCGTCGCCGCGAGCGAGGAGCAGCCCGACGCCATCATCGACGTGGCGACGCTCACAGGCGCCGCGGTCGTCGCGCTCGGCAACCGCTACATCGCCACCATGGGCGACGAGGATCTCGTGGCATCCGTCGTCGCCGCCGGCCGCTCCGCCGGTGAGCCGCTCTGGCCGATGCCGCTGCCCGAAGAGCTGCGGCCCCTGCTCGCCTCGGACATCGCCGACCTCGCGAACGTGAAGCCCGGAAACACGGCGGGCGGGATGCTCGTGGCCGGTGTGTTCCTCAAGGAATTCGTCGGCACCCGGCCCGACGGCACGCCCATCCCCTGGGCGCATCTGGACATCGCCGGCGCCGCCCAGAACACGGACGGCGGCTACGGATACACCGTCAAGGGGCCGACCGGAGCCACCGTGCGTACCCTCCTGCGGTATGCCGAGGCGGTCTCCGGAGAGTAGTAAGGTCGTATGGGCGGAAAAAATCTCGCCCTATCTCCGGTGCCCGTCGCGCTGATGCGGCACGGATCCTGACGCACGAGGGAGTTTCTAGGTGTCGGAACAGAACTTTGACATTGTGGTTCTCGGTGGCGGCAGCGGCGGCTATGCAGCCGCTTTGCGCGCCAGCCAGCTGGGCTTTTCAGTGGCGATGATCGAGAAAGACAAAGTCGGTGGCACGTGCCTGCACCGCGGGTGCATCCCCACCAAGGCGCTGCTGCACTCGGCCGAGGTCGCCGACGTGTCGCGCGAATCGGCCAAGTACGGCGTGAAGACCACCTTCGAGGGTGTCGACATCGCCGCGGTCACGGCCTACCGCGAGGCGATCGTCTCGTCCAAGTACAAGGGCCTCGAAGGTCTGGTGAAGGCGCGCAAGGTCACCACGATCGCCGGCGAAGGCCGACTGACCTCCCCCACCACCGTGCAGGTCGGCGACGACACCATCACCGGCAAGAAGGTCATCCTCGCCACCGGTTCGTACTCGCGCACGCTGCCCGGGCTCGAGATCGGCGGCCGGGTCATCACCTCGGAGCAGGCGCTCGCGCTCGACTTCATCCCCAAGAAGGTCGTCATCCTCGGCGGCGGCGTGATCGGCGTGGAGTTCGCCAGCGTCTGGAAGTCGTTCGGCGCCGAGGTCACCATCGTCGAGGCACTGCCGCACCTGGTGCCCAACGAAGACGAGGCCATCTCCAAGCAGTTCGAGCGCGCGTTCCGCAAGCGCGGCATCGCGTTCAACCTGGGCACCCGCTTCTCGGGCGTCACCCAAGACCAGAACGGCGTCGTCGTGACGCTCGAAGACGGCAAGACCTTCGACGGCGAGCTGCTGCTCGTGGCCGTCGGTCGTGGCCCGGCGACGCAGGGCCTCGGCTTCGAGGAGGCCGGCGTCACCGTCGACCGCGGCTTCGTCATCACCAACGAGCGCCTCGAGACGAGCGTTCCCGGCGTCTACGCCGTGGGCGACATCGTCCCCGGCCTGCAGCTGGCGCACCGCGGCTTCCAGCAGGGCATCTTCGTGGCCGAGGAGATCGCCGGCCTGAACCCGCAGGTGGTCGAAGACGTCAACATCCCGAAGGTCACCTACTCCGACCCCGAGGTGGCGTCGGTGGGCCTCACGGAGGCCAAGGCCGCTGAGAAGTACGGCGCCGACAAGATCTCGTCGTACGACTACAACCTGGCCGGCAACGGCAAGAGCCACATCATCGGCACCACCGGTTCGGTGAAGGTCGTGCGCGTGAACGACGGCCCGGTCATCGGCATCCACATGATCGGCGCCCGCGTGGGCGAGCTGATCGGCGAAGGCCAGCTGATCGTGAACTGGGAGGCGTACCCCGAAGACGTCGCCTCGCTGGTGCACGCCCACCCCACCCAGAACGAAGCGCTCGGCGAGGCCCACCTGGCCCTCGCGGGAAAGCCGCTGCACGCGATCTGAGCGCCCCGCGCGCTTCCCTGAACGGCCGGGCCGACTAGGCTCGAAATCGAACGGTTCCATAAGGAGACAAAAGTCATGAGCGAATCCGTCAACCTTCCCGCACTCGGTGAGAGTGTCACCGAAGGAACGGTCACCCGGTGGCTCAAGAACGTCGGCGATCGTGTCGAGGTTGACGAGCCCCTGCTCGAGGTATCGACCGACAAGGTCGACACCGAGATCCCCTCGCCGGTGGCAGGTGTGATCGAGGCGATCCTCGTGCAGGAAGACGAGACGGTCGAGGTCGGCACCGCGCTGGTCACGATCGGCGACGGATCGGGCGCTGCCGCGTCTGAAGCCCCGGCCGCCCCCGCGGCGGAAGAGCCCGCTCCGGCGGCTCCGGCCGAGGAGGCGCCCGCCGAGACGGTCACCCCGTCTGCCGAGGCACCGGCTCCCGCCGAGGAGCCCGCACCGGCTGCTCCGGCACCCGTTCAGGAGGCTCCGGCCGCCGCGCCCGCACCGGTGGCCGCTGCTCCGGCAGCCGCTCAGGCTCCGGCAGCAACCCCGGCTCCTGTGGCCGCCGCCCCGGC
>NZ_JAHFUW010000003.1 GCF_023264855.1 Herbiconiux sp.
TGGCCGGTCTGCCGTTGCGCTCGTTGCGGCCGTCAAGGGGCCGGTCGTTGAGCCGCAACATGCGTAAACGAAGATTGGCTGCGACAGGGAAGAAGGCATCACCAGCAAGTTCGATGGTTCCGCTACCTGACCGACACATGTCGCAATCGTCTGCCCCGTGAGACTGGATTGGCTTGATTCGCGCATCTCGCACGGACTCGACGACCACTGGATCTCGGTTTGTCAGATCGCAGAGAATCTTGCCGCACTGGTCGTCAGGCATTGCCTCCGACAAATAGAAGATTGTCGTGAGCTCATTCGATGATGCAATCTGTTGGTCTATAAGCAGCTGTGCCAAGGAACTGGAAGTCGAACTTGAGATCACAATTCGATCAGCAGCGGTGATGCGCGCCAGCCCAATTTCATACTGTTCGTAGCCACCAAACGAATCGATATCTAGACAAAGGGGAGTGGGCGACAAACGTGAGGCAAGGTCCTTTGTAGCCGCGAGCCCGGGGAGGATACCGCTGGTGTCCGCAAATAGTCGCGTCCCATCCTCAAGAGCGAGAATCCTCAGAAGTGCAGCACCAACAAAATAAGCGTGCTGCGTCCGCGCCACCGCTTGGGAAGCTCTAATGAACTGGGCCGCGTGGCTTCGCCCAGGCTTTACATAATGAAATCCCGCACCGGCGCTTGCGAGGGAGTCGGTGTCTCGGAATATTTGACGCAGGCCATCAGAAGCTACCCTTCTGATTACTGCGTCGTCCACCTGCAATGGCTCATCCACGCCGACGTGAGGCGGCACGAGTGACTCTTCATTCCATTTGCCATTTATGTCTACTGAGAACGCACGAAAAAGCGTCTCAGATTCGAAGCTGCGAAGTCTCATATCGTCAAGTGCCCAGAGGGCCATGTTCAGATCATGAAGATCGGCGGGGTATACGAGCCAGATCTCGGCGACTTCTGGTCTAGGGGCAGTGAACTCGGCCAGCTTGCTGACATGATGCCGCGCGGGTTCGAAACGTACGCCGGCCCATCTAATAGCTACAGTCGACCTATAGCCGTCTTCACGATGGATGTCTGTCGTGTAAAGAAAGCTGTCTGAATCGACGTAAGTCCTCGTGTTCAAAGGGCGTCACCGACTTGCCGGTACCCCAGTGGGACAAGGAAAGTGACGTCAGTCCCGACACGTGGACCGACTACGAATTCCTCTTCGCTGCTGGGC
Organism: Herbiconiux sp.; assembly: GCF_023264855.1. Lineage (GTDB taxonomy): Bacteria > Actinomycetota > Actinomycetes > Actinomycetales > Microbacteriaceae > Herbiconiux. Next base: position 1,205 of record NZ_JAHFUW010000003.1, read on the forward strand.
AACCAATCGAAGAATTGACTTTGTCGCACTTGCCCACGTTCATCAAGAGGCGCGAATGGGTTCTCGACGAAGTCGCGTCGGATCTCTAGATTTCCGGTGCGAATCACCATGTATCCGCGTACGTTCGTCAAGATCTGTTGGACGCGAGGCAGTCCGATGTTTTCCAAGGCTTCTGTGGCTCACTCTGATGCTCTTCTCAAGTGCCTTCATCAAAAACTGAACCTCGTTCTTGTCATCGACCGCGTCGTTCCCGAGTGCTCGCGCGGCGGAGCGCGCTAGTCCTATCCCGCTATCTATGACAGATACAACTCCTAGACGCACCGAGTCAGAGCTCGCATCGTGCAGGAGGTTGCCCAGGTAGCCAGACAGGTGTCTCTCGTCCTGTTCGAGGTCGGGTAGTTTGAGCGTCGAGAAGTTAACGGCGTCAACGCGTACGATGCGACACCCGCGACCACTTAGCCCGCCGCGTTGGGTGAGGGTGTGCCACTCGGTGTTCTGTACGAGTTCGAACAGCACTTCACCGAGCTGATCGGAAACGTCTCGACCAGACACGGAGCTGTCGTGAGCGTGGAGCATCGAGTCTGGATTCGGTGACAACCTGCGTCGAATCACCGGTTGGAACGCTTTATCGCTGGGTGATAGGGGGTGGCTGGAGGGCCACGCGATCCGCGTGATATGCGTAGGATCTTCGGGCGGAACGCCTACCTCGCCCTGTGCCCGCCACGGTTTCCGCAATCCGTCTGGCTGCTCACCGTCGGGCCATATGTCGTGATAAAGGGTGCGAGCTTCCTCTTCTATTGCTTGTCGGCCAGCCGTCATCGCGTGGAGATCTGGGCTAGATGCCAATCGTGGAAGGTGTGTCGGCAGTATCACTGCTCCGTGCGACCCAGGGGCTAGGTCGCTGAACGAATTTCGCTGTGCCAATGCGCTCGTTGCACACTCTTGTGCGTTCTCGCTGACGTCGATTCCATCTGATGTCCTAACCGCTTCAGCCAAAATCACCGCAGTTACGAAATACTCCGAATCTTGAATGGCATCGAGTAACCCGCCTAATTCGGCGTGCGACCATGGAATCTCCAGCACGGTGTGGGAGGTCATCTGGCCCCACGTCATAATTGCTTGAAGAACCGAGCCAAATATCAATGGGTGCAATTCTGTGACGACCTTCGGCATCCGCAGAATAGCTATCTCGTCCGGCGCCAGCGCCTCAATGGACTTATGAAACCGGGTCAGTTGAGTGCGAGTTGGCTTTTCTGACAGCTCAAGTAACAACGACGCCTCCTTTGGCTGAGGTGCCGGCTACTCCGCCTCCGTATCCTGCCCCCTACGGATATCTATAGCACAAGCGAGTCTGTCGACTGGCGGGCGGGTATGCCGGAAAGACGGCGCGTGTGCGCATCGTCAGCAGCTGCCCGATGCGAGCGCTTTCCTAGCGCCAATCGAGTGAGCTTTGGGTGGACTCACCCAGCGAACTATGCGTGGTTGGTTGGTCACCGGCTGACCGTCCATTCAACGCGATAGGCGATCGAATCGCCGTGAAGCGCAGCAACTCGATCATGACTAGTCGCAGTGGGGTGGCCGCCTCGTCGAGGATCGGGTGCCTCCGTGTTCTCTCGATCCGAGACGCGGCCACCTGCGACACGTCGCAGAGATCGCGGGCGAACCCAATGATGTCGGCTGCGAGGAGGTCGGGCTACTCGCACGGTGCTAGAACGCTGACTCCTATGTCAGCAGCGAGGCGTAGCTACCCTCGAATAGCTTGACATCGTCGCTATTCGAGGAGGTGATCTGAAGGCAATAGAGACGCCAGTATCGGAGCCAAAGCTCGTCGTTAGGGGCGATGTAGGTCACGTTGAGACCGACCTTGTGTGAAGCTTCGTGAGAAATCATCTGCCCATGGGAATGCCACTTCTTTGTGTTGCTCAGGTCTCTGGCGATGGCCGTTGCTTTACGGGACTCTTTGACCATTGCGGTCTGCAGGAGCGCGATGGCGATAGAACGCGAACGCGTCGTCATGCGCTCCAGTTTTCGCACGACAGCGGGTTCCATCTTCGAGAGCATGAGCTGGGAGACGGGGTCGCTGGGGTCTTTCTTCAACAACTCGGAGTGAAGGTGGAACGCGTCGAGGTAGCTCTGAGCAGACAAAGACTGCGGGTGGCCGTTGGAGTCGGGTAGCTCCACCTGGGGGTCGATGACACCTAGCTCGGAGGAGTCAGACATAACGATGACATTGGCTCCGAGAGCGATCAGCGTTGCGGCGCTCTTGGCGAAGTCCGGCACGATCACCCGGACTGGGGCGTCGCCCGCGCGCTTACGAATAAGGGTGATGAGTTTTTCGGCTGCGTCGATGTCTCCACCAGGTGAATGGAGCAACAGGTCGATAGGTGACCCGGGGGTGATGTTATGGAGCAGGTCCACCATTGCGATGACATCTTCCCGGACAATCTGGCGGCGGGGCGAGACATAGCAGATAAGGCTGGTGTTAGTTATGTCCTCAATCTCCCTAATCAGGCTCTGCCGTGCGTAGCGGGAGGCGTTGACTGCCGTGTAGAGGGGTGTTCTTGAAGGGATGCGGGGTGCGGGGGTCGGATCCGGGTTGGGGACCGGAGTAGGTACGTAATTTCCAGGTGTGGAAACGCCGAAGGTGGGTGACGTCGGCTCGGGTTCTGTTGTGGTCATTAGTCTTGCGGTCCCCTTCGTTCGACCCACTGGATGTGTCCGTCTTTGATTATGTAGTGGCAACGTCCAGCGCGACTGCGTTCGTCCACGCTGGGAAACAGAGTTAATGGCATGCGCGTCGTGATTCGCCACCTCGGTGAGTGGTCGACGTCGAGGTTCAGCATGACGAGATGACCTTGCCGGCACGGGCAGCTGAACATCAGCCACTTCTCCCGCTCCGAGGTGCTCACGATTGTCGCGTGCCGCTGGGGAAGGGCTTCGGCGACGTCACTGACCGAGGTGGCGTGTCGGTCTGCTTTCCAGCATCGCCAGTGTCGGAGTCGATTCAGGAGGCCCAATTCAGCCCCAGGAAGGTATCGCGGTCGGGCCCGGGCTGGCGATCTGCGGGGTTGCAGTAGTGGCCTGGCCGAGGGTTCTCGATATTGGCGCGAATTGCGCGATCGTGAATGAACAGCAGCACTTCAGAGGGAGGAGGGCTCTCGCCGTAGCCAACGAGGCGCTCGAGGAACTCGCCAACGGCGGACGCCGCGACGAGGGTAGTGAAGGCCACGACAGCTGGCTCTACGCCTGGCAGAGCAGGGGCATAACCTTCTTTCTCGAGCTTTTCTTGCTGTTCGGTGGAGCGCACCTCGGCTTCAGCGAGAGCGACGTCGATGCGGTCCCTGCACATGAGACATGCGGCACTGGGGTAGATCGTGGTGACCCGTCCGTAGATGCCCGAGATGATGTCGTAATTGTCGGAGTGGATTTGGATTCCGCAGTCGATGACCGGTGTGAGGTAGAAGTAAGGGAGTCGAGAGAGGCGGAGCCGTCCGGCATTGTCATCAGTACATCCAAAGACGACATCGGCACGCAAGAGTTCGCGGGCGACATTCTCTGACGTGATAGCCCCCCGGATGCGGCGGGTTGAGACCCCCTGGGCGATGCGCTTGAGGTGATCACCTACCACGTCGACTTTGGGGTGCCCGACGTCGACCGGGGTGGACCCATACACGCGTGTGGTGTTGGAATCAGACAGTTCATCGGGATCGATTAGAATGAATGATCTAACTCCGAGCCTGGCCAATTGCTCGGCCACGGCCGAACCGGTGCCACCAGTGCCGACGATCGCAATAGTAAGGTCGCTGATCGTCGTCTGAATGCCATCACCGAATGCGCGGATATTGCGATCGAACAGAGCGTTGCTAGTAGCTCCCGGGGTGTTGTAGCTGTTGAGGAAGCTCCACCTGTCGCCGGCCGTGGAAACTCTGATGATCGGGCCTTCGCAGGCGCCGCTAATTGCTCCTGTGAAGGCCAGCGTTCCATCCGCGTGGCTGATAACGAGGTAGCCATACACGTCTGTCTCTGTCCGTTCTGCGAAGAGCGGCTCGAGCTGTTTATTGACGTGTTCGTCGTGACGGCTCGGGCGGGGGACAGCATGGTTCCCTGGGTGGCTGTGGACCCAGATCGCGACAAGCCCAAGGGTGCGGGCCTGCTTGAGTGCATGGACGTAGCCGTCGGATGTGATCTGGAGGGAACGATCTGTGCGCACCTCGTAGGCTTCGTCGGGAACGTCGACGACTGACGTACCGATGAGCAGAGAGTTGTTCTCATCGACAGGAACCAGGTGGGCGAGAAGGACGGCCCCGGTCTCGACCGGGCTGCTCGCCATGGCGAGCAGCCCGTCGTGGAGTTCCGGGGTCAGGCGGAGTGTGATGTTCATGCTGCTGCGGTGTCCAGTTCATTTCGGAGGAGGCGCACGTAGCTCTCGAGTCCATCGACCCCGGAACGCCATGCTGCGGGGTCGAGGTGGCGGGACCACCGCTGCCAGCTGCGGCCGTCGATCGTCTCGACGACTTCGGTTGCTGGGATCGCACCGCCGTTGACCGGTGTGAGATGCGGAATGATCCACCACATGTCCGGCGGGGTGTCGGGGTAGCTGGGCGAGAGGCGGAACAGAATGCTCGCCGTGCGAGCGTTGAGCCCATGGGGGATGGGAAAGTTGAGTAGCTCGACGTTCAGCATCCCGCCTTCCTCGAACACGCGGTAGTTGATGCCCGCGTGTTCGAGGAAGAGGCGGTCCGGGGTGGCGAGTATCACTCGTGGCTCCCGGGGTTGATCCGGCCGGGAGCGGTGAAGAAGCGAGTGCCGTTCTTCAGGCGAATCACGTCCTCGTCCTGCACCTTGACGTCGCGCTTGTCGGGCACGTCGAGCCAGAGGTCGCGATCTGCTGGGACGTCGGGACTGGGCACACTCCGGAGTTCGGCGCCGGTCATCTTTCGCTCGTAGACCTCGTAGTCAACGCGATCGATTCGGATCGTGACGGCCTCGATCTCGCTGAAGAATCGGAGTCCGTCGACGATGTCGACGGTTGCGGTGTCATCCAGCTTCTCGTCCTGTGCGTCATCGATGTCGAGCCAGAGGTGTTCTCCCTCGGGCACAGGCGGATTGCGCAGCGCCTTCAGTTTCGCAACGGGCGTGGGCCCTGAGGCGGTCTTGTAGGGCTGGGCATCGATATAAATCGAGACCTTATGGCCTCGCTCTTCGGGGTTGTTCATCGTGTCCTCCTCGGACGGTCGGCGGATGGTGTATTGATACCATGATACCACACCACCAAGATGCCTAGCAATCAGTGACAAATGGTGGCATACTTGATCTATGACGGGACAGAAAGCTATGACAATTCGCCTATCGGCCGAGCAAGCCGATCAGCTCGAGACTGTTGCCAGTGTCGAGAACCAGCCAGTCTCAGATGTGATCCGAGCGGCCATCGCGAGCCATATCGACGCCGTTAGCAAAGATGAGAAGTTTCAAGCGGGGCTGAAGGAGCGCATCGAGCGCGCGCAGGGCCTGCTGCGCTAACGCTCGCCACCAAAGGCCTGCTGCTAACTGCTAACTGAGGGCAGGCCTTTTTTATGCTCGATCTTCATAGATAGCGATCGACAGAGCGCTCGACCTCGGTGTTCAGGAAGACGGAACTGGACGTTCTCCGACGTAAGGCGCAATTCCCACGGCGAAGCGACCTCCGCCGCGCTCTCGCCGGTATCGCAATGCCGCGAAGTCCGTCGCGAGTGGACTCGATGCGGCCTTGATCTCGATGCCGCCGATGTCGCGGCGGTGGTCTTCGAGAGTGATGTCGCCCTTGGACCGTCAGCGTCGCTGTCGTGGAGCAATCGGGCCGCCTTCGCATGACCACGCTCGCTGCGCGAGCTCATCCGAGACGATTCGCTCAGTGAGGCCGCCGGTTAGTGCGGAGGAGGCCAAGAGCGACTTCGCGGTCGCATCGATCGTGGTGGCTAACTCTCCGTGCGACCGATCGCCTACGGTCGGTCGTCGAGCGGAGAAGGGCAGCCCGGGGAACACATTCGGTAGGGTCGTCGAGTGATCCCTATCCAGTCGGCCGCAGCCGGGTCGCATCCGGATCGTCGCGCTCAGGTGGGGGTCATCTTGGCGGGGTCGGTGCCCAATCTCGTGCAGTGGTTCAACCTTTACCTCTACGCCACCTTCGCTCCGTACTTCCGTACCGAGTTCTTCGATCCCGACTCGCCTGATTCCCTGATCTACGTCTACGGGCTCTTCGCTCTGACGTTCGTGGTTCGCCCGCTCGGCTCCTGGCTCTTCGGGCGACTCGCCGACACGCGAGGCAGGCAACGGGCACTCGTTGCGGCGGTCGCGATGATGTCGGCCGGATCCGTCGCTCTCGCGCTTGCCCCGACCGAGCGCGCGGTCGGGGCGTGGGCGGCCGTGATCCTCGTAGTCGTGAGCCTGCTCCAGGGCATCGCCACCGGGGGTGAGTACGCGGCCGCCACGGTGTTGTTGTCGGAGTCGGGCACGCGGGGACACCGCGGATTCTTCGCCTCGTTCCAGGCCACCACGATCGTCGGGGGTCTCGTGCTCGCTCAGGCCTGCCTCTTGGTGCTGCTGTTGGTCAGCGATCGTGCGGGCATTTCGGAGTGGGGGTGGCGGGTTGCGTTCGTGGTCGGTGGGGTGGCCGGGCTTGTGTCGCTGTTGTGGGCGCGTGGATTCAAGCGCGGCGCATCCGGGGCCGGCACCGCCTCATCTGCCGCCGCGTCATCCGTCGCCGTCTCCTCCTCGCCGAAGCCGGCGAACTTAGACCAGGCTTCGACGATGAAGGCGTTGTTTCGCGACCATTGGCGACCGCTCGTGTGGGTGATCCTGCTGACCGCCGGCGGAAGTGCCGCGTTCTACACCGCGACGGTGACCGTTCCCTTCCTCATTCGCGAGACGTTCTTCACAGCAGACGGCACGTCGGGCGAGCTCACCGCGACCGCACTCGTGCTCGCCGCACTCGTCGCGCTGATGCTGATGCAGCCGCTCGGCGGAGCACTGAGCGACCGGATCGGCCGGAAGCCTCTGCTCATCACCTTCGGGGCGCTGGGCTTCGTGGGCGCCGGTGTGCTGGTGACTGTGGCCGCTCAGGTGACGTCGCCCCCGGCGGTGCTGGGCATCCTCGTCCTCGCGTTCGCGGTTCTGACGTGCTACCTGTCGGTGAACGGCATCGCCAAGGCGGAGGTGTTCCCCGCCCACATCCGGGCGCTCGGCGTGGGCTTCGGCTACGCCGTCGCGAACTCGCTGTTCGGGGGCACGGCTCCGCTGATCTATCACGCCACGGCTGGTGGGGGTGGCGTGGGGTTCATCGCGTATCTGACCGTGCTGCTCGGGGTGACGCTGGGCGCCGCCCTCGCGATGCGGGGAGGGGTAGCCAGCGCGCTCGACGCGCGAGGCGGCTCTGCGAAGGGCTGAGGTCGGTTCGCTGTGGGGCATCGTCGTGTAGCGGACGACGTTGTTGGTTCGTTCGACCCGCGTCGCGGAAAGTCCGTCACCGGTAGTCGGCTGCCAGCTCGACCATGTAGTCATCACTGAGTCGTCTGTCCGTAGCGGCCCTCGGGGCCGAATCAGGCGGCGACCTCATCGCCGCGAGGGCGCAGGCTGATTCAATCTGAATAATCATCAGTTTACTGCTAGGTTCGGCCGTTAAGGGTTGTGAAGCGGAGGAACCGTGTTGATGAGACGAAGCGCGGCGGTCATTGCGCTAGCGGTGGTCGGCCTCATGTCAGGTTGCGCTTCGCAGGCCGATTCGTCTGGTGGAACCATCGGTTCGTCTACCTCCGAAGTTACTGCTGCCGCCCCAGCGCCCTCCCTGAACGCGGACGATTCCACTCGGGTGGCGAGCTGGCAGCTGTCGACCTCGAGTCCTGATGCGATGACGCTCACGATCGGCGTGGCGGTGGGTGGCGGCTGCGAGCGGCTTGATCGGGTGGACGTCGCCGAATCGGAGTCGAGCGTCACCATCACTCCGATCCTTCTGACCGGCCTCGCTGAGGCGTGCGCGGATTCTGTGACGACCGAGGATCGAGCTGTGTCGCTTCACAATCCGCTGGGGGAGCGCACGCTCGTGCACGGTGACTCGGCGGAATAGTCCATCGAGGCAGCGATCAAGAATTCGCGGTCCAAGGTTGTTGTGACCTTTTCGCGTTCTATGACATCTCTAGGGTATGGGGGTGCCTGTGGATGACAGCGGAATGAACGACGCCGTGCTGCTCGAGCGGCTGGCTCGCGGCGAGCCCGAAGCGCTGGGGGTGGTCTTCGACCGGCACGCGTCGGCTGTGACCCGCTACGCCTGGGCGCTGGCATCCGATCGCCGGGATGTGGAGGAGCTCGTGCAGGACACGTTCCTCACCGCCTGGCGGCGCGGCGCCTCCATTCCACAGGAGTCGCTCCTGCCGTGGCTGCTGGTAACCTGCCGCAATCACGCTCTGAATCTGCAGCGGCTTCGGGCCAAGCACCGGGCAGACGAACTACGGGACGACGTTCTCGCGTCATCCGTGATCGACACCGGAGGCGAGGGTGGCATGGGCGCTCGCGAGCAGCTGCGGTGGGTGATGGCCGAAATCGAGAAGCTCCCTGCCGTGGATCGTCGGGTGTGCGAGCTGTGCCTGATCGAAGGTCGCTCCTACGCCGAGGCTGCCGAACAGCTGGGTCTGACGGTCGGCGCGGTGAAGCAACGAGTGCTCAGATCCAGGAACCGACTCAGGAAGGTGGTGACCGACGATGAGAACTGATCCTCCGGCCGGCGACGAGCTGGCCCGCCTGCTTGCGACGATGCGTGCAACTGTGATGAGCGCCGCGATGCAGGACGCGCCCGAGGCGGCTGCAGCCCGGCCGCGATCGGTGACCGTACGGCGTCGTGTGCTGGGTGTCGGCATCGCTCTGGTGGGCCTTCTCGTGATAGGAGGAGGTGGAGCTGCCCTGGCGACCGGCCTCATCCCGAATCCCTTCGAGGCGCCACCCGCGCCTCCCGCCACCAGCGTGCCGCCCACTCCCACGGCTTCTGCAACGCCGACTGCCACGGCTTCTCCGGAGCCTCCTGCGCCCGTCACGCCACCGGAGCCCGTGGTCGACCCGCTCGATCTCGGGACCTGGATCCTGGACTACGGTCAGGCCGGCAGCCTCCTGGTGGGCGACCCCATCGCGCCGTTCGCCGAGGCTGCAGCGCTGCAACCGAATCCGTCGCCGACCGACTGCCCCTCCGGCTTCTACCTGCTGAAGAGCTCCGACGAGAATTCGACGGACGTCAGTGGCGCGCTCGTTCAAGCGGACGCGCGCGCCATCCCGGTCGACGACCCGGTGCTGACCTACGCGGAGTTCAGCACGCGGGGAGTCGCCAGCGCGCCGCTCCCTGGCTCGCCGTCGACCTCGGCGGGCATCCGTCTCGGATCGTCGGAGGATGAGCTGATCGCCGCCTACCCCGACCTTCGGCAGACGACCTCCCGGTACGACGACACGATGGGGTACACCACCTATGTCTCCGGGCCGGTCGGTGACCGGTACCTCGTGTTCCAGGTGGCGCAGTCGCCTGATGGCTCCCGCGCGGTGCGCCTTCTGCAGACCTCGCCGTGGGACGTCGTCGTCGATATCTGCGACTGATCGGGACAAGGACCGGCCACTCGCTTGCAGGTCGAAGGATCGAGCTGTGTCACTTCGGAATCCGCTTGGGGAGCGCTCGCTCGTGCATCGACGCGGGGCGAGCGTGGGCGAGTCAAGATCTCTGCGGCCGCGGTCGCTCTCACGAGGATCTAGGTCAGGCGGCGGGCTGCTGCGAGGAGCCCGATGCTCAGAACGAAGGCGCCGAGCGCGACGATCAGCAGGAGGAACGCGACCTCGTAGCCGCTGAGATAGATCAGCAGACCCAGCGCGAACGTCGTGATTGCTAGCGAGATGCAGGTGATGCCTGCAACACGGAGGGCGGCCACACCGGGATAGGCGCGTCGCTGCGGGCGCGGTACTCGCGCAGACGGAGTCATCGGTGGCGCCTCGCGAACCCGGTGCCCCGCACGGCCGGCAGGATGAGGGAACTGTTTGCGCACGATGCGGTGATCTCGTCTGGGCTCACAGCTCGAGTATGAGCGCCTTCGTCCACAGGGACATCGGTTCAGCGCCACATTCTCCGACTGTTCATGTCGACGGATGCGCCACCGCGGCGCTCGGGGTGACGGAGCCGCCGACCGACCCGGTGCCGGAGCTGCTTAGCTGCATCTCAGGCGCAGTAACTCAGCGACCTTAGGTCGGCCGTATCATTGTGGTGTTCGTCGCGCTGAGCGGTGGAAAGTGAACTCGAGACCCGTCCGGAATGGTCGTGGCGCTCGAGTTTTGCGTTTGAGCGCCCGTCACACGTCCCCCACGCGGGCACCGATCTCGCAGCATCCGCGCTGCCAATCGCCTCCGCATACCCAGGTCCAGGCGATGGCGTCGGGGATCGCCAAGAGCGCTGACGAGCTTTCGTCCCGCTCGCGGCGGCGGAGTCGGTGAATCGAATCGACGACCGTCGATGCAGAGACAGTTTCGTTCGAGGGAGGTCTGATCAGTACGGGACGACGAGGGCGCTGGAGGCCGACTGGAACCCCGAGGCGATGGCGGTGATGGTCACGGTCGGCGATCCCGTCGAATCGGGGGGAAACCTCTTGAACTCGAACGTCAAGCTGGTCGCAGAAGCTCCGCTGTAGACACCTGCCCGGTGGGTGTAGACGAACGATGTACCGGAGTCGACCTTTATCCAGGCATCCGTCGAGTTGTTCGCGATGCGGTACTCCGTGCCTTTCGGAACGACCAGCCGCAGATCTTCGGCGGGGATGTCGATTCGGCTGGTGTTCTGGATAGTGACCACCCAGAAGGTGACAGCATCTCCAGGTGTCGGACCCACCGCCTCGATGGTGAACGTGGGCAAATTCGAGCCGGACGCAGCGGCGGAAGGGGCCATTGCCGCGAGGGCGATCGTCGGTACGGACCACGCGCCCACCATCGTTATGGTGCGGCGGGAGATCTCCCGCGGCTGGTCTGCGTCGGTCACGGGCAGGTCCTCACGTTCTCGTTCGAGCATCGGCTGTGCGTCGGTTTCCCGGGCCCGGATGGCGACAGCGAGCCGGACGGGTCGACGGCGTTCCGGGTCACGTGTTCACGGTAGGGCAGGACAGCGCGACAACCGCCGTGCGCGGGCACCCTCTTCAGGACATGACCGTAAGCGGGCGGGGTCGCACCTCACGCCCGACGTGGAAGCCGTGCCCCTGCGGCGCGCGGGGGGACGGAGCCGTCGGCCGAAGCGGTGCCGGTGCCGGCGCTGCTTCGCCGCATGGCGCGCGCGGCCAGTGCCGTGCAGAGGGCACACGCGGCGGCGGTGGCCCCCAGGAGGATCCACATCGGCGCGAACGCGGTCAGGGCCGCGAGGGTCGCCGGGAGGAGGAATCCCAGATACGTCAGCGAGTAATACGCCGCCGTGATGCCCGCGAGATCGTCGGGCGTCGCCAGGGATTGGGCGGTGGCGAGACCGGAGACCATCGCGAGCCCGTAACCGGCACCGAAGACGGGCGCGGCGACGAGCACGATCCACACCTGCTGCGAGAGGGCGGCGGGGATCAGTAGAAGGGCGCCGACGGCAATGAGGGATCCCCCCACCAGCCCCATGCGCCCGCGCAGGTACTTCGCGAGGTGGCCCGAGAAGAACTGCGTCACCCAGCCCGTGCCGAGAGTGATCACCGTCACCACGGTGGCGAAGCCGACGGTGAAACCGGGAAGGCGGTCACTCACCAGGCTCGGACCGACGGTGAACGACAGAGCCGGTGCGGCGAACACCCAGGGTGCGAGCGGGACGATGACCCGGAAGAACGTCGATCGGGCCGATCGCGGCACCCGGAGATTGCCGAGCAACCTCTTCGCGCTGGGGTCGAATCGTCGGGTCTCGGATGCCCACAGCAGCACGATCAGGGCGACCACGCACGCGCCGATCTGCACGAGGTAGGGCAGCACAGCCGGCCACGGAGCCCACTGAGCAAGAGCCCCGCCGATCCCGGCACCGCCCCCGAAGCCGATCGTGAGCATGCCCGCCGCGCGCCGGGCCCCGGCCGCAGACCGCCCCTCCGCGATCGAGAGCTCCTTGATCCAGGATGTGCCCACCACCATTCCGGCCGCCACGCTGAGACCGCAGACGAACCGTCCGACGCAGAGCCCGGTGAAACTCGAGCTGGAGGTCGCCAGAACGATGCTGCCGAGGATGCCCAGCACGAGGCCTGCGATCAGCACCGGTCGTCGCCCGTACCGGTCCGACCATCCGCCCGACAGCGCGAATCCGGGAACGATCCCGAACACGTAGGCGCCGAGCAGGATGTTGACCTGCACCTGCGAGAAGCCCTCCACCAGCCGGTAGTACTGCATCAGCGGCAGGAACTGGTTGCCACCCCAGCCCAAGACGATGAGTGAGGGGGCGACGAACAGCCAGGATCGGGTGCGGGCGACCCCGTTCACTCAGTCGATTCGGGTTGGTAGACCTTCCGGAACGCGTCCTTGCGGGCGATCTTGCCGCCGCGGAACTCGTAGATGTCGCAGCCCCGCGTCTCGAGGACCTTGCCATCCGGGCCGGGTCCGGTGAACGACCAGGTGCCGGCACCGCGGGTCCCCGCGATGATGGGCCCCTCGTCCTCGTGCCGCTCCTGCCCGACGTCGTGGGCGAGCATGATCGCGAAGCCCTCCCGCACCTGCTCCTTGCCCGACCAGGTGCGGCCGGGCTCGGGACCGACGGATGCGCTGTACACGCAGTCGTCGGTGACGTGACTCATCAGCGCCTCGAGGTCGTGGCGGGCCCAGGCGTCGCTGAACGCCGCCAGCACCTCGGGGGTCATCTCGCTCGTGCTGTCTTCGTTCGCGAAGGAATCGGTCATAGGTGAACTATGGCATCGGCTCGGCACGATGTCTCGAAAGATTTTGCGGTGCGTGATCTGACCTGCCGGGCCTCCTCTGCAACACCTAGTGGAGGTCGCGGCTGAAAGCTGTGATGTCGGCTGCGAGGAGGTCGGGCTCCTCGTGGGGTGCGAAGTGGCCGCCGCGGGGCATGGTCGTGTAGCGGACGACGTTGTAGGTTCGCTCGGCCCAGCGTCGCGGTGGGTGCGTCAGGTCGTGGGGGAAAACGGCGAGTGCAGTCGGCACGGTGACCTGGGTCACCGGGGTGGTGTGTCCGGCGGCGTATTCCCAGTACGGTCGGAGCGCCGTGGACGCTGATCCCGAGACCCAATACAGGGACGCGAGCTCGACGAGGTAGTCGTCGCTGAACCGTGTCGAGACGTCCCCGTGGCAGTCGCTCCAGGCTCGGTGCTTCTCGAGGATCCAGGAGAGCAAGCCGACCGGTGAGTCCGACAGCGCCGGCGCGAGGGTGAGCGGTCGGGTCTGCTGCTGGTGTTCGTAGGCGCCCTCGAACGCGAACCAGGTGGCGACCTCGTCGAGATACGCCTGCTCCTCTGCGGTGAGGCTTGCCGGGTCGTAGTGCGGGGGAGACGCGACGGCGAGCAGGTGGATGCCGGCCACGGCCTCAGGGTGGCTCTGGGCGAGCCGCGAGGTGATGCCCGCTCCCAGGTCGCCGCCGTGAGCGATGTAGCGCGTGAAGCCCAGCTCTTCTGTCATCAACCGGTGCCACAGCTCGTGCGTCTGATCGCCGATGGTCGGTCGTTGCGGAGAGAAGGGGAACCCGGGGAGCGCGGGCACGATCACGGTCGCCGCGTCGTCGGGATCGCCCCCGTACTCGGAGGGGCGTGACAACCTGCGGGCCAGGTCCACCAGCTCGAGGGCTGAGCTGGGCCATCCGTTGGTCAGCACCAGGGGCATCCGCCCATCGCGCTCGGCGTCGAACCGCAGGAACGACAGCTCGGTGCCATCCAGGTCGACGGATGCCCACGGCAATGAGTTGATGCGACGCTCCTGGGCGCGCCAGTCGAAGCCGGTGGCCCAGTGGTCGGCGAGCCGCCGGAGTTCCGCCTGGTCGGTGCCCGCCTCCCATGCATCGACGGGCCAGGTGGGTGCCCACCGGGTCGAGCGGATACGGGTGAGGAGGTCGGCCAGATCGGCATCCGAAACGTGTAAGTCCATGGAGTCCATCTTTCCCGCCTACGCGCCCGTGCAGCCTCCCGCACAAGCCGATGGCAGCCGCTCAGCGGAAGTCGCCGAGCTGCCTCTCGAGCGGGACGGTGGCCTCGACCACGACATCGCCCGTGTGCGCGGTAGTGACGGTTTCGATGAGCACGATCTCGACCTCCTCATCGGCGACCGGGTTGTGCTGCACGCCACGGGGTACGACGTAGAACTGCCCCGGCGTGAGCACGACCTCCTCGGCGTCGCGGAACTGGATACGGAGGCGGCCGGAGACCACGAGGAACATCTCGTCTTCGGCGTCGTGGGCGTGCCACACCAGCTCACCGAGCAGCTTCGCCACCTTCACGTACTGGTCGTTCACGCGTCCGACGACCCGCGGGGTCCAGTGGTCCTGAACCTGTCGGAGTTCAGCGGCGACGTCGATTCCCTGAAGAGCAGTCATGGCTCCATCCTCGGCCCTGGGGTGCGCGCTCCGCGAATCGAAGTCAGTCTGCTCCATCGGCGAGCGGAGAGCGAAGGAGTCTCGTGGAGTGCGCTGGGAAAGGATGATGCCCTCTTGCGGACATGGCCGGAAGAGGGTCTGTTCGCGCGGAGCGGCGTGCCAGAGAGTAGAGGGATGCCCGAAGAATCTCGCGAGCCGATGGCGTCGCTCGCTGCTCTGTTCTCGAAGTTCACGTCCACGCCCACGGCGACGGATGCACGCCCCAGCGGCATCTCGCGACGCACCGTGATCGGGGCTGCCTGGGCGGCGCCGGTGATCGTGGCCGCCGTGGCTGCTCCGCTCGCGGCGGCCAGCGGCGGCGGGCAGCCCGACGCGTCGTTCTTCTGGTCGGAGGCGGACGGGGTTCAAGGCCAGTCGTCGCTGCTCACCCTCATGCTCCCGGTCGGGTCACCGGGCATCGGCAGCACGGCGACCATCGTCGTGACGATGCTGAACGACGGGCCGATCCCGGAGACGATCGGTGCCGGGCGATGGACCTACATCCCCGACTTCGGCGCGGCCACCGGCGTGCTCACCTCGCCGGCCGGGGGAGTGAACGGCGGCAGCACCTACTTCACCGTCGATCAGTGGGGTGAGCGGTCAGGCCCCTACACGGCCGTGGCGACGTACTCGAACGACACGGAGCCCGGATCGCTCACGGCGACCATCAGAGTCGGCTTCGGCCCTGAGCCGACGCTCGAGTGGATCCCCGACCCCGCCGAGTTCGGCACCACGACGACCCTCCGGCTCACGGTGCCGCAGAACTCCTACGCCATCGGCCGGCGAGGGATCATCGCCGACCTCAGCCAGTTCCCGCCGCCGTTCCAGACCCCGCCGTTCCCGGCGGGCACGACGGTCGTGAAGGCGGCGGGCTGGTCCGACGTCACCGATCCGCAGAGCGGCATGACGGGCTTCGAGATCGACTCGGTCGCGGAGGGTGTCTATGACTTCGAATACACGCTCGGGCCCGGCACCACCGCCGTCTCACCGGGCGTGATCCTGAGTGTCGGGGCCGCGATTCCGGTCCAGGCCGACCTCAGCATCGTTCCCGCCTAGCTCGATCCGCGCTCGGGCCGATGGGAGACGGCGAACCCGGCGAACAGCATGGTGAGGCAGAGGCCGAAGGCGATCGTGAGCGACATCGGCAGGCTGACGCTTCCGGCTCCGACGGTGGCGGTGCTGATGCCGGCGAGGGCGAACTGGCTGAAGCCGATGACCGCCGACGCGGTTCCCGCCGCGCGAGGCACGGCCGTGATCGCCGCAGCCACGGCGTTGCCCTGGGCGAGCCCGAACCCGCCGAGGAAGACCGGCAGGCACAGCGCCATCAGCCCTGGGGGCATCCCTGTAAGAACCACGAGGGCGAAGGATGCCACGGCCGCCGCCATGACGATGAGTCCGAGGGTGAGGATGCGACGCGGTGCCCAGCTCAGGGCTAGACGGGACGAGAGGAAGGTGGCGGCGACCAGTGCGAGGGAGTTCGCGCCGAAGGCGAGCCCGAACTGGGCCGGGTCGAGACCGATGACGTCTTGGTAAAGGAAGGGGGCGGTGGACACGTAGGCCATCAGGCCCGCGAACGCGAAGGCGCAGATAAGGGCGTTGCCCACGAACAGGCGCGAGCGGAGATCGCGGAGCGCCGACCCGTCTTCGGCGGCGCGCCGGCGGAAGTGCTCGCGGCGCTCCGCGGGGTGGGTCTCCGGGATGGCGACCACTGCTATGACGAGCATCCCGACGGTCAGGGCGAAGACGATCACGAGAGCACCGCGCCAGCCGAGCGGGCCGGCGATGAAGCCGCCGACCACGGGGCCGACGATCGGGGCGATCCCGCCGATCGTCATGACCAGGCTGAACGCGCGGGCGGCGGTGGCTCCGGTGGCGATGTCGGCGATGACCGCTCGGCCGATGACCATGCCGGCCGCGCCGGTCGCACCTTGCACGAAGCGGGCGGCGATCAGCACGGGGAGGGTGGGGGAGAAGACGGCGACGGCGCCGGCGACGCAGCAGATGGCGGCACCGACGATGAGGGGGCGGCGGCGGCCGAATCGGTCCGAAGCGGGGCCGAGGATCAGCTGGCCGACGCCGATCCCGAGCAGAGAGGCGGTGAGGGTGAGTTGCGCACCCGTCTCATCCACCCCGAAGTCGGCGGCGAGCTGGGGGAACGACGGCAGGTAGAGGTCGGTGGTGACGGGGGCGACGGTGGAGAGGAACGCGATCGCCAGGAAGAGGGGCAGGGGGATGCGTCCCGGTGTCGCGCCGTCGCGCGCCCCGGGTCGGGATGCGCGGCTCACGAAACGGTGTGTGCCGACGCCGTCGGGAACGCCTTGATGTCGTCGCGGTTGTCCATACGGAAACGCTACGCCCGGATTGGCCACCGTTGAGAGTGTCTGCCAGTACCGGGATGGCCCTGCCCTCCCAATCCTGCTTCGCGCGGGTGTGTACTGGCTCCTGTGCGGGCATCTGGCCGCAGGGAGGGACATCATGCACACGCGAACACTCGGACAGGGTCTCGAGGTCTCGGCCATCGGCCTCGGCTGCATGGGGATGTCGCAGGGGTACGGACCGAACCCCGGCAGCCGTGACGAGATGACCGGCGTCATCCGCGCCGCCGTCGACCAGGGGATCACTTTCTTCGACACAGCCGAGGTCTACGGCCCCTACGTGAACGAAGAGCTGGTCGGCGAGGCGCTCGAACCGGTACGCGACCAGGTCGTCATCGCGACCAAGTTCGGCTGGGACATCCGAGACGGAAAATCGGTCGGCCTCGACAGCCGGCCGGAACAGATTAGACGGGTCGCCGAGGAATCCCTGCGGCGGCTCCGCACCGACACGATCGACCTCTTGTACCAGCACCGCGTCGACCCGGACGTGCCGATCGAAGACGTCGCCGGGGCGGTGGGCGAGCTCGTGCAGGAGGGGAAGGTGCGGCATTTCGGTTTGTCCGAGGCGGCCGCGGCCACCATCCGGAAGGCGCACGCGGTGTTCCCCGTCACCGCCGTGCAGAGCGAGTACTCGCTGTGGACCCGCGACCCCGAAGCCGAGGTGCTTCCGGCGCTCGCCGAACTGGGCATCGGGTTCGTTCCCTTCAGCCCGCTCGGCAAGGGCTTCTTCACCGGCACCGTCGACGCGGCGGCACCTTTCGCAGCCGGCGACATCCGCGGCACCATCCCGCGGTTCGACGCCGAGAACCGGGCCGCGAACCAGGCGCTGGTCGATCACGTGGAGCAGCTCGCCGATGCCCGGGCCGTGACGCCGGGGCAGATCGCTCTGGCCTGGCTGCTCGCGCAGCATCCGTGGGTCGTACCCATCCCGGGCACCCGCCGCATCGAGCGGCTCGACGAGAACGCCGGCGCCACCCGGGCGGCGCTCTCGGCCGACGACGTGGCCGACCTCGACGCCCTCGCGTCGCGCCTGGGAGTGAAGGGCGATCGGTACAACGACCAGCACATGGGCTACGTCGGCAAGTGACCGCGAAGTCGACGGCGTTCTCGGCTCAGCTCCTGTCGGCGTGGAGGGCGGCTCCGTTGCGGATGAAGAGGACGATCCAGATGAACACGAGGGTTCCGGCGAAGAGTTCGACCGCCGTCAGCGAGTAGTAGCCGGTGGCGCGAAGCACCGTGAGAAAGAGGATCGCCATGAGGACCAGCCGGCTGACCCACACGAACGCTCGCGAGATCTCGGGAATCCACCAGGGCAGGCAGAGCAGGATCGTGCCGAACACGACCACGGTCCCGATGGCGAAAGCCGTGTGGATCGCGTGGAACTGATCGACCGGCAGCGCGCCGACGAGACCGAGCAGGATGCCCACGACGATGAGGCCTGTTCGAACCCGGCGGAGCCCCCGCGGGAACGACGTGCGGATGGCCGCGGTCGCGTAGCGCGCGAGCGTGGTGAGGGTGATCCCCGCGATGATCAGTGTGGCGCTGAAGGTCGGAGATGAGACGCTGCCGGTGTTCCCTAGCGCGCTCAGGTCGTCTTGCCACCACGCCTTGTCGCTGGCGGTGAGCATGCTAACGATCATCCCCTCGACGAGGAGCACCACGAGAACCACGGCGAGCCGCTGCACGTCGAAGCGGGTCGCGGAGCGGAAGACGACGTACGCCGTGACGGCGGCCGTCGCGCCACCGAGCATCAGTGAGGGAATCGCGAAGACCTCGGCGCCGACGAAGGACTGGTCGAGGACGGCCGCGATCAGCGTCCAGGTGAGCAGCGCGATCATCGCGTGAGCGATCGAGAGGCCGGCGACGTCGATGACGTCGAGCACCCGGATGCCCAGGGTTCGGGGGCGGATGCGGTCGGGTGCGCGGGCGCGCACGATAGAGCGCCCGGCGACGAACGCGAGGATCGCGACCGGCGTGGATGCGATGGCCGCGAACTGGCCGATCGACCGAGGGCCGGCGATCGGACTCGACTGCGAACCGAAGACGAGGAGGGCGACGAACGCCGCGAGAACGAACGAGATCGCTCCGATAGCCAGGCCGATCGTCTCGAGGCTGCGGCGATCGCTGCCGGCGATGACCCGGGAGGCCCGATCGAGCACGATCACCATGACAGGCTCACGCGCTCCCGGGCCTCGAACGTGCCGGAGGGCCAGGTAGGGCCGAGGCGGGCCACGCGTACGACCTCGCGGGCGGCATCCTGAATCGACTCCGCCGCCTCGAAGTCGCCCAGGTCGGCGTTCCCGAACCCCGGTGAGACATGGTTGACCTTGATGCGGGTTCCTGTGAGCTCCTTCATCATGGCGAAGGTGACCGCGTCGAGAGCGGTCTTCGACGCCGCCGAGACCGGCTCGAAGGTCGAGCGATAGGCGAAGGCCGGGTCGGAGATCGTCGTCATCGAGTCGAGGGCGCAGGTGACGTTCACGATGCGGGCGTCATCCGAGGCGCGCATCAACGGCAGCATGGCCCGGTAGACCGCCAGGGGGCCCAAGACGTTCACCTCCCACACGGCTCGGATCTCGTCCAGCGACGCCGTGCCCGACGTGAACGCCGGCCGCAGTCCCGCGATGTCGCCGTGCCGGGCCTCGGCGGAGGGGAGCGTGGCGTTGTTGATGAGGATGTCGAGCCGGCCAGTCTCGCCGGCGATCAGCTCTGCGGCCGCAGCGATCGACTCGGGCTCGGCCACGTCGAGTTCGACCGCAACAGCATCGAAGCCGATCTCGGCGGCCGCAGCCGCACCGCGCGCGAAAAGGCGCGACCCGATGAAAACGGCGGCGCCACCGGACGCCAGCTGTCTCGCGACCTGCTTTCCTACTCCATGGGTGGCCTCGGTGACCAGGGCGACTCTTTGCGTGGGCACGATGGCCCTCCTCGTGATCGTGTGTCGTGGGGATCGGTGATCCTCACCCGACACCGTGTCCTCGGGGCACAGTCAAGAGGTTTCCGCAGATGGGCTCCGCCCGGGCCGCGCCCGGCTTGACCCTGCCCCGAGGGCATGGCCTTAGCTCAGGGCATCGGCATCTCGCCGACGAATCGAGAGGAGCACCCGTGGCGTGGAGTACCAGCCAGCTGGCGGAACTCGCCGGCACCACTGTCAAAGCGGTACGGCACTATCACAAGGTGGGGCTGCTCGAGGAGCCCGAGCGACGGTCGAACGGCTACAAGCAGTACCAGGTGTCGCATCTCCTGCGCCTCTTGCAGATCTCTCGCCTCGCCGAACTGGGAGTGCCCCTGGCCGAGATCGCCTCGTTGGGCCGGGCCGACAAGGATCCCGACGAGGCCCTCCGCGTGCTGGATGCGGAATTGGAGGCCACGGTCTCCCGCCTCCAGCGGATCCGCGGCGAACTCGCCCTGATCCTCCGGCATCGGTCTCCGGCCGAGCTGCCGGCCGGATTCGGCGAGGTGGCGGACGAGCTGTCGGAGGCCGACCGCTCATTGGTGATGATCTACGCCCGCGTCTTCGACGATCACGCCATGAACGAGCTGCTCCAAGCGGTCAAGAACGAGCCCCGCACCGAGCTGGATCGTGAATTCGAGGCACTCGCACCCGACGCGGAACGGGGCATCCGTCGCCGGCTGGGTGAGCTTCTCGCTCCCTCGGTGGCGCGGCAGCTCGAGCAGACCGAGTGGTTGCGCGACCCCGGATCCGTAGCCCTCCGGAACTCCGCCGAGGCCGGCGAGATCATGGTCGCCGCGGTGCGAGACCTCTACAACCCGGCCCAGCTCGAAGTGATGTACCGCGCCCACCTCATCGGCACGGGAGACGTCGAGACCCTGACGAGACTCGAAGCGACCCTCGACGAATCGGGGAGTGACGGATGATCCGGCGAAAACCGACGACGGCGTTCTTCCGGCTCTGGTTCAGCAGCCTGATTGCCACGCTCGTGACGCTGATGGTCCAGGCCGTGCTCGTCTTCGTCGCGGATGTCGACCCGGAGGACGTTCCCCGCCTGGTCGTCGCGGCCTACGTGGTCGCGTGGCCGGTGTACACCGCCCTCTACGTGGGCTGGAGCATCCGCGTCTACAACCGTCTCGACCGTGACCCCGCCTCACTCAGGTCGATGGCTGTCGCCGACGAAGACGGCGAGAAGCGCACGCTGGCGAGGAACATCGCCGGGGCAGGGTCGACGAGTGTGACGATCTCGGCGGCCGCCGTGGCGGTGATCGTCACCGTCACGATCGCCCAGCAGCCGGATTTCCGGGGCGATCCCGTCTACATCGGGCTCGCGCTGCTCACGGTCGCGAGCTCCTGGGTGCTCATGGTCTTCTCGTTCGCTCAGAGATATCTGCGGCTCGGATCCATCACCGAGGGCGCCCACTTCCGCTTCCATTTCTCCGAGCGTCCGAGGTTCACCGATTACCTGACGCTCGCCGTTCTGCTGTCGGTGATGGCGGCCACGACATCGGCCGAGATCACCTCCCGAGCCGGATGGCTCTCGGTGCGCACCAATGTGATCATCGCCTTCGTGTTCAATTCCGTGATCATCGCGATGATGGTGGCATTGATCTTCGGCGCCCTGCTGGCTTAGCCGGATCGGTCGGCCGCAAGGATCGTGTTCACTCGCGCGAGCACGTCGAGTTGAGCGGCGTTGTAGAGGTTCTCGAGGGCCTGGCCGACCGTCTCGGCGATGAACGAGGGACTGCGCAGAGCCTTGTGCGCCGGGTCGCTCATCCACGGGAACCGGGTCATGTGCCGCCTGAGCTGCTGCGCGTACGCCTCGGCGAGTGCTTTCCGGGTCGTCTCGTCGGCGTCGGCAGGGAGCTCGTCGAACTCCGCGTGGGCGGAATCCTGCCGGAGGTCGACCAGGTTCTGTCGCAGATCACGCAGGTCGGAGAGCCCGAACAGCCGCGAGTAGACGAGCAGCAGGGATCGGTCGGCCTCGGACATCTCGGGTACGGCGGGTCCGACTCCGGCGGGCATCTCGGTCGACGACTCGTGATCGAGGATGAGCGCCAGCTCGGCTCTGACCCGAGTCAGGCGCGCGGCGCTGGCTTCGAGTTCCCCGTCGAGCGAGCGGAGCGTCTCCTCGACCTCGGAGCCCGCCAGATCCATCGCGGCGATCTGGGCCAGGGGCACGTTCAGATCGGTCAGTCGCGTGATCCGCAGAAGGCTGACCAGGTGGCGGACCTCGTAGAGCTTGTAGCCGTTGGACAGACGTTCGGGCTCGGCGAGCAGACCGATCTCGTGGTAGTGCCTGACCGCCTTGACAGTCGTTCCGGCTAGCTCGGCGACCTGCTTCGTGCTCCACGCCATGGTCTGACTTCCCGGCCGTGCCGGCAGAAGACCGGCCCGGCCTGTTCACGACTATGCCCTAGGGGCAGGGTCGACTCAAGCCTCTCGCCGTTCTGGCCGGATCCGCCGGAGTCGATCGCTCGCGCTTGACCCTGCCCCGAGGGCATGGCGTCTAGTGATCTGCATGGTCGCCGAGCTACTCGCTCGCACCTTCGGTCGGGCATCCGTTCGCCGAAACGACGTCGTCGTTCGCGAGACGTCCGAGCCAAGGAGCACAGATCACCATGAACCCCTTCAGCGGATTGCAAGATCTCGTCAATCAGGTGCCCGAGCTGGTGCAGCCCCTCCTGGTGCTTCTCGTCGGAGCCATCCCCTTCGTCGACGAGGCCGCGGCCGGTCTCGGAATCGTCGCCGGCATGCATCCGCTGGTCGCGTTCACCGCGAACGTCGTGGGGAGCGGGCTCACGGTGGTGTTCGCGGTGCTGCTGGGCTCCCGGGTGCGCGGAGCCGTCGTGGCCCGTCGCGCGCGCCGCGCCGCGCCGGATTCGGCACCCGCGACGAGGGACAAGGCGTACGGCGGCACCACGGCGACTCTGACGCGCCAGGCCACCGGTGTGCAGCAGCGCACGGAGGTGGGGTCGCCGCCCACCGTGGAGAAGCGGTCGAAGGGCAAGGAACGACTGGGCCGATGGCTGACCCGGTTCGGCGTGCCCGGCGCCAGCCTGCTGGCCCCTCTGGCCCTCCCGTTTTCTCTGACCGCGCTGTTCCTGATCGGAACAGGTGTCAGCAGAACCTGGGTTCTCCTCTGGCAGCTGATCGCCATCATGCTCTGGACCGGTGTCGTGACAGCATCCGCCACCGCAGCCGTCGCCGTGATCAGCGGCTGATCCGGCTGATCCGGTTCTGGGCGAGGATGACAGTCAAAACCTTGACGCTTCGGATTTATCCGAAATATCATGAGCTCGACAGAAGGCGTTCTGAACGAGGAGGCGCAGAGTGGGCGTAGCACCAGGAGCTATCGGGCACTTCGACATCGCGGGCGGCGACATCGGTCGTCTTTCCGCCTTCTACCGCGGGGTGTTCGGCTGGGCGGTCGAAGCGCGCGGGCCGGGCTACTCGCAGGTCGAGACGCCGTCTCTCCGCGGCGCCCTCGTCGAGGCGCCCGAGGCATCCTTGACCCTGGGGATCGTGGTCGACGACCTCGACGGCGCGCTGGTCGACGCGGCATCCGCCGGTGGCACCGTGGTGATGCCCGTGACCGACAACGGATGGGTGCGTAAGGCGCAGGTGGCCGATCCGGCCGGCAACGTGCTGACGCTCATCCAGAAGTGAACGAGGATGACCTCGGTGAGGCCCTTCGTGCGCTCGGGCATCCCGACCGGAGGGCTTTCATCCGGGAATGCCGAGACGGTGAACGATCGGCCGGTGACCTGGCGGAGGTCTCGCGCCTGTCGCTGCCGTCGGTGTCGGAGCATCTGAAGGTGCTGCGCAAGTCGGGTCTGCTCATCCTCGATCGGCGCGGGCGGCACTGGATGTATCGGACGGATCCGGCCCGGCTGATCGCGGTCTCGCGTGCGGTCTCGGAACTCGGAGGAAGCGATGGGGCGTGAGGCCCGGGTGCGGGCGCAGGTCGGTGACGACACGGGCGATGTGAAGGCCGTGCTGGAGGCGCGCGAGTTGATCCTCCGCGGTGAGATCCGGCGCCGCTTCGCTGTCGTGGCGATCGAGAAGCTCCGCGTCGACGGCGAGACGTTGCAGTTCTGCCACGGGAACGAAATGGTCGTGCTCCATCTCGGCGAACGGGCTGCGCTCTCCTGGGCGAAAGCCATCAGCACGCCTCCGCCCACCTTGCGCGCGAAGCTCGGGCTCGACCGCGGTGTACGGGCGCTGGTGATCGGCGCCTGCGATGACCCCGCGCTGGCGGAGGCGCTCGACGGCGTTCAGACGACCCGCATCGAAGAGGCTGCGATGGTGGTCGCCCGGGTCTCCAGTCCGGATGACCTCGAGGCGGCCTGGTCCCTGTGCGGCTCGCTTCCCCTGTGGGTGGTGTATCCGAAGGGACGTGGCGTGGTCTTCGGCGAGGCGGCCGTGCGGGAAATGCTTCGCCAGGCGGGCGGACGCGATACCAAGAGCTGCGCGGTCTCGGAGCGATTGACGGCCACCCGCTTTCAGCGTCCCGTCGGGGCCGGCGACCGGATGACGTAGGTAGACGCCCGCTCGGGCCGGTGACCGTGAGCGGCTCGCGCTCGCCCGATTCGGCCCTACCCGTGCAGAAGAGTGAGGAGCTCTGTGATGCGGCCGTCGCGCACGGTGATGATGTCGACGCCGCGGGCGACGGGTGCGCCTGACGGACCGAAGGTCCAGGCCTGCACGCCCGTGTCGGCGCTCACGTAGGCGAGCCCGTCGTCGGCGAACACGAAATCGGCGGGCGCGCCGTCGAGGAGGCCGGCCGCCTTCGCCTCGAGCGCATCCCAGCCCTCGACGGTCTCCTCCGGGTCGGTGAAGACCACGTCGGCGGCGAACGACGCCTCGATGGCCGCGCGCCGCGATTCCGGATCGCGGTTGCCGAAGACGTCGTGCAGGTTGGCGGCGAGCAGCTCGGAAACGGTGGGCATCGGTTCTCCTCGGGACGGCCTGACGACGGGGGTCTTGCGATCGATCCCAGTCTGGCAGGAGTCGTCAGCTGAAGGGGAGCGGCTGCTCCTGCGAGACGAGGGTGCCGTAGCCGGCGACGAAGGCGGTGACGCGCACGGCGGCGTAGTCCGCGGCCACTCCGGAGGGGATAGTGCCCGCGAAGTGGCCCGTCGAGTCGGTCGACGGGCGGAACACCGTGACCCACGCGGAGGTGTCCGGGTCTTTGCCCTCGATCGCGAACTGCTGCTGCAGCGGGCTGCCGTCGGCGGCCGCGAGGTTGACGTTGACGTAGCCGGCGCCGCCGCCGATGGAGCTGAAGAACACGGAGAGGCTCGGCTTCGCCTCCGACGCGGCGGCGGCCGGCGCGGCGACGGCGGCCAGCACGACGGGCGCGGCCCAGGCGCTGTGCAGCACGGCCCGGCGGGTGGGGCCGGAGGAGTTCTGGTCGGATCGGGTCATGATTTCACGCTACCGGCGCGTCGGCCTGCGGACAGGCCTGGGGGACGCCCGGTTGAGGACGCGTCCTGAAGAGGTCAGCGGGCGTCGAGGCGCTCGGCGACGTCGGCCGGGAAGCCGCCTGTGGAGATGGGGCTCCAGCGGGTGGGGGTGATGCGCAGCAGGGACTTGTTCTGCAAGGCCATCGCCTCGCGGTACTCCTGCCAGTCGGGATGCTCGCCCGAGATGCAGCGGAAGTAGTCGACCAGTCCGTCGGCGGCCTCGGGCATGTGGAGCACCTCGGCGTCGCCGTCGACCTGGATCCAGGCGTCGTTCCAGTCGTCCGACAGAACGAGCACCGAGGCGGCGGAGCGGCGCTCGGCGTTGCGCGTCTTGGCTCGGCCCGGGTAGGTGGAGATGACGATTCGACCCTGCTCGTCGACCCCTCCGGTGACGGGCGACATCTGCGGGCGGCCGTCGGCGCGCGTGGTGGCGACGAGCATCCGGTGCCGAGGGCGCACGAACTCGAGCATGCCGTCGCGGTCGACAGAGGTGGTGGTGGAGATGGTTCTGGCCATGGCTCAACGCTAGGCGAAAGGGGCGCAATGCGACGAAAACGGGGGGGGGGGGCTAGTTCTTCAGCGGGGGAATCACCAGCGAATCGTGGGGAAGATCCAGCTCGACGGGCTTGGTCTGGTCGACGCCCTCGGGTGTTGCAACCTGCGCGATGAAGGGCAGATCGACAGCGGTACACGCCCGGTCTGTGGGCGTCACTGTCACCACGAGTGTGGTGGGTGAGGTGACCGAAATTGGATCCAGGCGCGGACCGCACCCATCAGAAGACCAGGTCAGGACCAGCTGGCTGCCATCGGCGCTCCATGCGGCGCCATGCTCCACGTCGCCCGAGGGTTCGCTGTAGCTCCAGCCTGCGTCGGCTGTCTGGCGGGCTGATGGAGATGGTGCGCCTGAGGCCCCGCAAGCGCTGAGTCCGGCCGCGATCAACGCCACGAAGGCGATTCCTGCTACGCGTCGTTCGATCATGTTCTCCCGCTCCGTTCTCGGTGGCATTCACCTGCGCTCAGAATCCACGACATTGACGACATATTCTCATTAAAAGAATAGGGTGATCCAGACGGTTATTTCATGAGGAGGACTCGTGTCGAGAGTTGCACGCCGATCACTACTGGTGATGATTTCAGGGTCGGTGACCGCGTGCCTCGCGCTGACGGTCGGGTTCTCGTCGTCGGCAAGCGCCGTCCAGCAGGCAGGTGCCATCCCCGACGTTCCAGGACAAGGGGCTTCATTCGACAACGCTGGCCTGCGAACCGCCGGTGGCTCCGGGATCGACGAGGGCATTGCCGCGGCGTTCGACCAAAGGAGGGCTCAGGAGCGCGGTGTATCCGTCGAACAGGTTCGGGCGGATGATGAGGCGGGTGCGGAGCTCGGGATGCTTGCCGCACAGCTGGAAGGCGAGTTCCCTGATCTGTATATCCAGAGCGAATGGCGCTATACCGAGTATCCGAACGCGCAAGTCGTGTTGGCGAGCGAACCTCCGGAAGCCGTCCGCCACCTGATCGATACGGCTCCGTTTCCCGTCGACATCGTCGTCGCGAGCGACGGGCCTGACCGGTGGGAGGCTATGGAGATCGTCGAAGAGATGCAGTCGGCGTTGACCGCCGATTCAGGCCTCACCTCAGTCGGAAGCTACGACCCGCTCACGGGAACGTACAACCTGACCGTCGAGGGGCCTCGACCGGATGCGGGCGTGCTGCAGCAGGTGACTGGACTGGCGGGAGGCCAAGCGATCAACCTCGAGTTCGGTGACGATGCATCTCGAGCTGAACCCGCGTACGTCGGAGGGGAAGGCGGCTTCTACGGCTGCACCGCCGGCTTCGTCGTTCGCAATGGACCGACGTTCGGCATCTCGACAGCAAATCACTGCCCGGTGCCTGAGACCACCTTCACCTACAAGGGAGTGGCGTTCGGCTGGGGAGGAAGTCTCGACCGAAATTACGGTGACGCACAGTGGGGCTGGTCCGCGGGCGGCACGCCGCTCCCGATGTTCCGCCAGACGGCATTGTCGGTGCTCACCGCGCGGGGAATCGTTGGTCCTTACATCGGGCTCGGTCACTGCACCTACGGAATGACGACTCGAACGAGTTGCGCAACTGTGGTGGGTCTCAATACCGTCGTGAATTACGGACCCGCCGACGGCACCTACCGTAATCTCGTGCGTGACGGCGGAGACCACGTCGATCACGGAGACAGCGGCGGCCCCAACTTCGGAACCGGTGGCCAAGTGCTCGGCTACACCTCCGGATTCAACTCCGACTACTCGTTCTGGACCGCCTCGTCGGCGCTTCACAACTTCGCGTATGTCACCGCCTTCGTCGATTGACTCCGCTGGGCGAAAGACGTCATCTACCGGTGTCGTTTTGCGCAATGCGCGCGGGCGTGGTCTGCTACCGGGGTGACTGTCGATTCCGGCCAGACGTGGATGTTCACACGGGCGCGCCGGCGAGACGCCCCCGTGATGCGTCAACTCGCGCGACTCGCCTACGGCACGTACGTCGATCGGATCGGGCGGGAGCCTGCTCCGATGACCAGCGACTACGAGCAGATCGCCTCATCCGGCATGGCGATCCTCGTCTGGCGCGAGTCACGGGTCGACGGGATGCTCGTCTTCAGCCTCGATGCCGAGGAATTGCTGGTGGAGAACATCGCCGTCAGCCCTCAGGCGCAGGGCTCGGGTCTCGGATCCGCTCTCCTCGCCCAAGCGGAACGCATCGCGGTCAAACGGGGCAAGCACTGGGTGCGCCTCTACACGAACGAAGCGATGGTCGAGAATCTGGCCTTCTACCCCCGCCGCGGCTACGTCGAGACGCACCGCGGCACGGTCGACGGCTATGCGCGCGTCTATTTCGCCAAGCAGCTCGCCCTGGAGTGACCGACGCTCGCACCATGGATGCGGCACGCGCTACACGACCTCCACGGGGCGGCCGGGCGGGTGGATGCGGTCGACGAGGGTGCGCATCCGTTCGCCCCGGATCGCGTCGTCGCGGCGCCAGGCCAGGCCGACCTCGAAGTCGATGTCGTCGAGGTCGAGCGGGGTGGCGCGCAGGGCCGTGCGCTGCAGCATCTGGCTGATCGGGGTGTCGTCGGCCTTGTTGCCGAGCATGATCGCCCCCGTGCTGCGCAGCCGAGATTCCAGCGTGAGCACATCGGCGAAGGAGATCTCCTCCACCTCCACCACTCCGGCGTCGTGCAGCAGCGCGCTGAGGGCGCGCATCGGCTTGGGCTGCAGGATGGTGGGCAGCATCACCGCCTTGCGCCCGCGCAGGCTCGCGAGGCTCACACTGGTGTCGGGTAGATCGCTGTCGGGCGGGCTGAAGGCGTAGAAGCGGTACCGAGCGAGCGCACGCACCTCGATGCCCGGCAGGTCGACCGGCAGGTGCACCACGGTCAGATCGAGATCGCCGTGGGCGAGCTGGCGGAGCAGGATCGACGACATCTCCGTCTCGACACGGTGCACCGGCTCCCCGAGAGCCTCGAGACCCTCGGCCACCCGCTGGGCGTACCGCGCCGGCGCCCACGGCGTCGCACCCACCCGGATGGGCCGCGGATCGTCGTCAGCCGTCACGAGGTCGTCGAACTGGGCGAGGATGGCCACCACCTTGGGCAGGAGCGCCTGCGCAGCATCCGTGGGGAGCAGGTCGTGGTAGCGACGGCTGAACAACTCGGCACCGAGGTGCAGCTCCAGCTGACGGATGCTGCGACTCACGGGCGACGGGGTCAGGTGCAGCGACTCGGCGGCCTTGCCGATGTTCCGCTCGCGGGAGACGGCGACGAAACAGCGCAACTGTGCGATGTCCATACGCCACAGTAACGCGCGAACGGCAACCTGCTCCGGGTTGCACCATGCGCGGATTAGCACGTACACCGCTCATCCGGAGGCCGGTGGAGTGTGCCCGATCGGCGATGTACGCGCCGGAATCGCGATGACAGGGTGGGGTCACCGAACCACCGAGCGGCCCACCGGGGCCGACACGAAGGAGTGTGTGGCATGGTCGACGACGACCCCACGATGCCCGTTCTCGACGGAGTGCGCGTTCTCGACGCGATCTCCGGGCGAACCCAGACCATCGGCCGATTCCTCGCCGAGCTCGGCGCCGACGTGGTGCGCGTCGAGTCGCCGGAAGCGGCCGACGAGCGGATGCATCGCTCCGCCCAGAGCCCCGACATCGGCTTCGCCGTGCGCAACACGGGCAAGCGCGGGATCGTGCTGGACAGGTCATCCGTCGCCGGGCGCGAACGATTCGACGCCTTGCTCGCCGGCACCGACATCCTGCTCGACGACAGTCCCGCCCCGCACGGCTCGGCCCCGCATCCGGCCGGACAGCGCGGCGACGATCTCGACGAGACCCGCCTGGCCACCATCAACCCCCGCCTCGTGATCCTGCGGGTGACCGACTTCGGTCTGGTGGGCCCCCGCCGGCAGTGGAAGGCCACGCCCGACGTGCTGTTCGCCCTGAGCGGGGTGCTGTCGCGATCGGGACTCCCGGATGCGACCGAGCCGCTGCTCCCGCCCGAGCATCTCGCCTACGAGTCGGCGAGCATGCAGGCGGTGTGGACCGTTCTGCTGGCCCACTCGCACGCCCGCCGCACCGGCAAGGGCGACCACATCGACTTCTCGGTGCTGGACGCGCTGATGCACCTGCTCGATCCCGGGTACGGGATCGGCGGCAGCGCGCGGGCCGGCGCCCCGATGAAGGATCTGCCGCGGGGCCGGCCCGACGCCCGGCACCTGTACCCCACCTTCCGCGCCCTCGACGGGTACGTGCGCATCTGCGTGCTGAGCCGCCGCCAGTGGCACGCGATGCTGGAGTGGCTGGGCAACCCGCCGGAACTCGACGGCGATCGGTACGACGACATCACCACCCGGCAGCAGGCGGATGCCGTCGTCAAGCCCTATTACGAGCGGCTGTTCGCCGGCATCACCCGCGCGGAGGCCGTGGCGGCCGGGCGCCGGTTCGGCGTTCCCGCGGCCGGACTCCTCACCGCCACCGAGGTGCTCGACGAGCCCGCGTTCGCGGCCGCCGGCAGTTTCACCGAGCTCGACCTCGGGCAGGGCTTGCGAACGACCGTCCCCACGGGACTGGTGGAGATCGACGGCGCCAAAGCCGGGGTGCGCCGCACCGTTCCGGTCGCGGGGGAGCACGACGAGGAGGTCGACGCCGAGTGGCTCGCCCGCCGGCCTGAGTCAAGGGCCGAGATCGGGGCCGGCGCCGAGGCCGGGGCGGGCGCAGGCACCTTCCGCATCCGTCCCTTCGAAGGGCTTCGCGTGCTCGACCTCGGGGTGATCGTGGTGGGGGCCGAAGCCGGCCGGCTGTTCGCCGACTACGGAGCCGACGTGATCAAGGTGGAGAGCGTCGAGTTCCCCGACGGCAGCCGGCAGACCTACGGCGGCCAGCAGGTGACCGAGGGCTTCTGCTGGGGGCATCGCAACAAGCGCAGTCTCGGCCTCAACCTCAAGGATCCCGAGGGCCGCGCCCTGTTCGAGCACCTCGTCGCCGAGGCCGACGTCGTGCTCTCCAACTTCAAGCCGGGCACGCTCGAGAAGCTCGGCATCGGCTATCCGGAGCTGCGGGCGATCAACCCGCGCATCATCGTGTCGGAGTCGAGCGCTTTCGGCTCGCACGGCCCTTGGAGTGACCGGATGGGCTACGGCCCCCTGGTGCGCGCGAGCTCGGGCCTCAGCCTCACCTGGCAGTACCCGGGCGTCGACTTCGGCTTCAGCGACACGATCACCATCTACCCCGACCACGTCGCCGCCCGGGTCAGTGCCTCGGCCGTCGCCGCACTGCTGCTGCGCCGGGAACGGACGGGGCGCGGCGGTCACGTCTCGAGCGCCCAGATCGACGTGATCTTCTCCAGCATGGCCGAGCAGCTAGCCACCGAGCGACTGCACGAAGGAACGATCCGGGCCCAGGGCAATCGCCGGGGCCAGGATGCGCCGACCGGGCCGTTCCAGGCGGCGGGCGACGACGAATGGCTGGTCGTCGATGTGCGCAGCACGGCCGAGTTCCGGGCGCTCGCCGCGGCGATCGGCCGGCCGGACTGGGCCGCCGACGACGATCTGAGCACGCGGGAGGGCCGGCTCGCGCGCGCATCCGAGCTCGAGAGCGGATTGGCCGAGTGGACCGCCGCCCACACGCCGACGGATGCCGAGCGCACCCTGCAGGCGGCCGGGGTTCCGGCGGGACGGATGGTGCGGGTCGTCGACCTCGAGCACGACGAGCACTGCGCGGGCCGCGGACTGCTCGGGCTGCTCGCCCAGCCCCAGTTCGACGAGCCGCTCACCACCTTCCTGGCCGAGGCCCGGTTCGCGAGCGGGCTGAGCCCGCTGCTCGCCCCGGCGCCGCTGCAGGGGGAGCACACCGCCGTGATCGCGGCCGAGCGGCTCGGGCTCGACACGGTGCGCGCCGAGGAGCTCATCGCCCGGGGCGTGCTGCAGCCGTATCGCGTGCCCACCCGCAGCCCGGCGGGTGTCTGAGCCGGCACGCGCTGCCCCGCGGGCCGGGTCCGCCGGCCCGTCACCCGCCTAGAAGACGTAGACACAAGAGAACCGTACGAAGTGAGGAACCTCCCATGACAGACACCGCAGTGGCATCCGCCACTCCCTTTACCGACGCCGTCGAGATCGGTGGCGCCGGCGCCGTGCTCGCGCAGCGCAGCGAGCACGTGCTGCTGATCACGATCAACCGGCCCGAGGCGCGCAACGCCGTGAACCTGGATGTGATGGTCGGCATCGGCGAGGCGCTCGAGTACGCCGAGAACGATCCGGGCATCTGGGTGGTGATCATCACGGGCGCCGGCGACAAGTCGTTCTGCGCCGGCGCCGACCTGAAGGCGGCGGCGCGCGGTGAACTGACGCCGAGCGATCCGCGGGTGAAGGCCTGGGGGTTCGCCGGCTTCGTGCAGCATCACATCTCCAAGCCGGTCATCGCCGCGGTCAACGGCTTCGCGCTCGGCGGCGGCACCGAGATCGTGCTGCAGAGCGACCTCGCCGTTTCGATCGACACCGCGGCCTTCGGGCTCCCCGAGGTCAAGCGCGGCATCTACGCCGGCGCCGGCGGCGCCTTCCGGCTCGGGCAGCAGATCCCCAAGAAGATCGCGATGGAGGTAATGCTCACCGGCAAGCCGATCACGGCGCAGAAGGCCCTCGAGCTCGGCCTCGTCAACCGTGTCGTGACCGCCGACCAGCTGATCCCGGCCGCCCTCGAGCTGGCCGAGGCCATCTGCGAGAACGCGCCCCTCGCGGTGCAGGTGACGAAGCGGATCGCCGTCGGCATCACCGACGGTCACGTCGCCGCCGACGACGCCGACTGGCGGCGCAGCACGGCCGAGGGCCCGGGGTTGATGGCGAGCGACGACACCCGCGAGGGCCTCGCGGCCTTCGCCGAGAAGCGCGCACCGCGCTGGACGGGGCGCTGATCATGGCCACCACGAGCACGCGCACCCCCGCCATCGCGGGCCTCGGCATCACCGAGGTCGGCAAGGTCTACGGCCGCACAGCCCCCCAGTTCGCCGCCGAAGCGGTGCGGCTGGCCGCTCAGGATGCCGGACTCGCCCTGGGCGACATCGACGGCCTGATCGTCTCCGGCGGTCTGAGCGACGCGGTGGGCCTCGGCATGCAGACCGAGCTCGGGCTCACCCGGCTCGGCCTCTTCACCTCGATGCAGGGCTACGGATCCACAGCCGGCCAGATGGTGCAGTACGCCTCGATGGCCGTGCAGTCGGGCATGGTCGACACCGTCGCGGTGGTGTGGGCCGACGACCCGCTGAAGGAGAACAAGGGCGGGGGAGCGGCCTACGGCGAGCACGCCGCGAAGACGCCCTCCGGCTGGATGCCGATCACGAACTCCGGCGGCGCCCTCACGGCGAACAACATGTACGCGCTCGCTGCGCGACGGCACATGGACGCCTACGGCACGACGAGCGAGCAGCTCGGCGCGATCGCCGTCGCCCAGCGGGACTGGGCCGCGATGAACCCGCGCGCCCAGCTGCGCACGCCGATCACGCTCGACGACCACCAGGCCTCGCGGATGATCTCCGACCCGTTCCACCTCTTCGACTGCTGCCTGGTCTCCAACGGCGGCATCGCGGTGATCGTGACGACGGCGGAGCGGGCCCGCTCGCTCGCCCAGCCCGTGGTCGACGTGCTCGGCTGGGCCCAGGCGCATCCGGGGCTCACCGGCATGCGCAACGACGACTTCGGCCTCATAAGCGGTGCCGCGACCGCCGGCCCCGCCGCCTTGCGGATGGCCGAGCTCGCCCTCGACGACATCGACGTGGTCGAGCTCTACGACTGCTACACCTACACGGCGCTGATCAGCCTGGAGGACTACGGATTCTGCGCGAAAGGCGAGGGCGGGGCCTTCGTCTCGCAACCGGGAGTGCTCGGCCCGAACGGATCGCTCAAGGTCAACACCGGCGGCGGCCAGCTCTCGTCGTACTACCTCTGGGGCATGACGCCGCTCTCGGAGGCGATCATCCAAGCACGCGGCCAGGCCGGCGAACGGCAGGTCGACCGGCACGCCCGGGTGCTCGTCTCGGGCAACGGCGGCGTTCTCGACTACCACTCCACGCTCATCCTCGGCAACGACGACTAGGACCTCTGATGCCTCTCTTCCCTCTCGTCCGCGACGCCGCCACCGCCGAGTTCCTCGACGGCTGCGAACGCGGTGACCTGCTCGTGGTGCGCGATCGCACGACGGGCGCCTATCTCGACCCGAAGACCGACGTGTCCGCCGATCCGGAGCGCTTCGAACGCGTCGCCGCCTCGGGCGACGCCACCGTGATCTCCTGGTCGATCGGCCACGGGCGCGGCGCCGACGGCGCGCCCACCCGGTGGACCTTCGGCATCGTGCAGCTCGCCGAGGGCCCCTGGTTCTGGAGCGAGCTCCAGCTGCCGGAGGGGCGCGCGCCGGAGGGCCTCTCCGGCGCGTCGGCCCACGTCGCCTTCGTGCGCACCGGGCCGGCACCCGAGCACGCCACCATCCCGGTGTTCGTCGTCGACTGATCGACTGATCGACTGATCGACGGGGCCGGATGGGGGCGGCACCCCTTCATCCGGCCCTGCACTCCCTTTTCGGTGCCGCGAGTGAAAGCAGACAATGATGTCTCACGACACGGCGGTCGATCCGCCCTCCTCCGTTCACCCCGCCCCACGGCAGACCATCTCCCAGGCCGTCGACGCCATGCCGAAAGTCGGCCTCACCTTCGGTGCCGGGTTCGCGCTGTTCCTGGCCTATTTCTTCACCAACTACGAGATCTCGGTGTTCGCGTTGACGATCCCGGGCATCCGGGACAGTCTCGGCCTCGAAGCGGGCGACTTCGGACTGCCCGTGACGTTCAATCTGATCGGGTACGCGATCGGTGCCTACGCCTTCGGGTACCTCGCCGACAAGCGCGGGCGGCAGCTCGGGCTCGTG
Organism: Herbiconiux sp.; assembly: GCF_023264855.1. GTDB lineage: Bacteria > Actinomycetota > Actinomycetes > Actinomycetales > Microbacteriaceae > Herbiconiux. The sequence continues at coordinate 36,002 of NZ_JAHFUW010000003.1, forward strand.
CTCACCTTCATCACGCTGGGTGTGGGCGGGCTGGCCACCGCGTTCGTGTGGGATGCGGCGTCGCTGTCGTTCTTCCGCTTCGTCGCGGGCTGCGGCATGGGCGCCGTGCTGGCGCTCTGCACGGCCTACATCGGCGAGATGGCGCCGCAGAACCGGCGCGGGCAGTACCTCGCACGGCTGTATCTGCTGGGCGGGTTCCTGCTGCTGGCCACCGGACTGCTCTCGCTGCTCGTGCTGCAGGCGCTGCCGGATGCGGGCTGGCGTCTGCTGCTCGGCTTCGGCGGTCTGGTGCTGATCGTGGTGCCGTTCATCAACTCGCGCGCGCTGATGGAGTCGCCGCGGTGGCTGGCCGAACGCGGGCGCATCGCCGAGGCGTCGGGCATCGTGCGGCGGCTGCAGCGCAACGCGGGCATGCCGGCCGAGGCCCGCAACGACGACTTCGCCGAAGAAGACCGGCCCGCCGCCGAGGTGCAGGCCGAGAGCCCGCTGCGCTCGCTCCTGCGGCCGCCCCTGCTCGGGCGCCTGCTGATCGTGCTCGGCTTCTGGTTCGTGTTCTACATCGGGATGTACGCGTTCTCGAGCTACCTGCCGCTCATCCTGGAAGGTCTCGGCGTGTCGACCTCGAACGCGCTGGTGATCACGGTGCTCACCCGGGCGACGCCCATCCTGGCGGCGGTCGTGGTGGTGCTGCTGATCGAACGGCTGGAGCGTCGCACGATCGTGATCGGCGGTGTGCTCATCTTCGCCGCCGCGGTGGGGCTGATCATCTCGGGGCTCGGCGAGGGCGCGGCCACCGCGGGTGCGCTGCTGGCCACCTTCGGTATCGCGGTCATGGCCACGCCCGCATACACCTACACGGCCGAGGTGTTCCCCACGAAGTCGCGGGGCACGGCGGCCTCCATCTGCGATGGCATCGGCCACCTCGGTGGAGCGGTGGCGCCGTTCGTGGTGCTGCCCATCCTGGTGACCTACGGATCGGTGCCCGCGGGTGTCGCGATCATCGTCGCCGTGGTGCTCTCGGCGTGCATCATCGCCTTCGGCGTGCGTACCCGCAACCGGTCGCTGGAGGAGATCGCCGGCTGAGGCTCTTCGGAGACTCCTTCGTTGTGGACGGCGGGAGGGGGTGGGGCGGGCGGATTAGGGTGTCAGGATGACGGACTCCGCTCGCCTCCTGCCCACCCTCGCCTTCGGTCAGCCCGGGCCGGTGCGGGACTTCCTCGTCGGCGAGATCCTCGCGGGGAGGAAGACCGGATCCAGCAACCTCCGGGTGCTGTACGAGCTCTGGCAGCAGAGCATCCCCTCGGCCGGCGAGCGGTATGCCCTGCTCGATTCGCAGGACGAGCGCGTCGCCGTCATCCGGTTCGATCGGGTGTCGACGATCACGTTCCCCGAAGCGACGCCCGAGGTCGCCGCCCAGGAGTCGGCGACGCTCGAGCAGTGGCAAGCGGTGCACCGCGACTTCTGGGCGGGATTCGACGACGACATCCGAGCCCACCTCGGGGATCCGAGCTGGGCGTTCGGCGACAGCGAGTCGATCGTCACCACCGCGTTCACGCTCGAACAGCGTCTGGCGACCGGACTCGGCGTGATCGGTGCGGGCTTCCACGCCTCCCGCAACATCCTTCCCGCCGTCGGGCTCGCGGGCGTGCCCATCACGGCGCTGGCCACGCGCGACACGGTGCGCTCGCAGGCCGCGCTGCGGCGCTTCGGCTCGGAGGGCGCCGCCTATGCGGATGCCGATGCCCTGCTGGCCGACCCGGCCGTGCGCGATGTGACGGTGATCGCCCAGCCGGAGGATCAGGCGACCCTGACCCTGCGCGCGATCGCCGCCGGCAAGAATGTGTTCGCCGACAAGCCGCTCGGCCTGAACCCGGAGCAGGCGCAGCAGATAGCCGATGCGGCCGCGGCGGCCGACGTGATCGTGATGGTCGGCTTCATGAAACGCCACGCCCCGGCGTACGTGCGGCTCCGCGAGCTGCTCGCGGAGGGCGCCCTCGGCACCCCGCGATCGTTCGAGCTGTCGTTCGGATGCGACAGCACACCGTTCTGCGCCACCGAGGAGGAGTTCGTCAAGCTCGCCGCCATCCACGTGGTCGACCTCGTGCGTTTTCTGTTCGGCGAGGTCGAGTCGGCCGTCACGCACTCCAATTCCGCCGGTGCGCACGTCGCGCTCTCGACCACGCTGCGGTTCGCCTCGGGTGTTGTCGGCACGCTCAACCTCACCGGGCTTCCGTCTTACTCCAGCGAGTTCGAGATGCTGCGGGTCTCAGGCGACGCCGGTCACGCCGTGGTGACGGATGTCGCACGGCTCCAGCTGCATGTGGTCGCCGAGGGCGACGTGCCGACCTGGCAGGGGCTGAGCGAGACCAGCACGGTCTTCACGCCCGCCGAGAGCGCGATGTCGGGTGTCGAACGCGACCTCTTCCTCCGTGGTTTCGTGGGCGAGATCCGGGCGTTCCGTCAGGCCGCCGCCGCTCACGAGCAGCCCTCCAGCAGTGCGGCCGACAACGTGCGCACGATGGAGCTCTGCGAGCGGATCCTCGGTGGACTTCCGAACACATTCTGAAGTAAAATGGCGGCATGGTCACCTCCTCTGCGCTGCGCGCCTTTCCGTCGTCGGATCTGAGTCGGCATGCACCGCGGGTGTTCGCGGCGGCGGAGGAGGGGCCCATCGATGTGACGCGGCGCGACGGTGAAGACCTCGTCATGATGTCCAAGCGGGAGGCGGACGCCCGCGAGCAGCTCCTGCAGTTCGCCGCGCAGTTGATCGCCGTCGCGACCGATGATCGCGGTTCGCTCTCCGACCGGATGGCGAATGCCTTTCCGTGGATGCTGGCGTTGGGTGAAGCCGATCGCGCACAGTGCTCCCACGAGCTCGTCGATGCGGCACGCGCGTCGTTCGCCACGGGACAGGCCGGCCTGGTCGCCGCCGAGCTCACCTCCTGGCGCGAGACCGCCACGGCGCTCGCCGCCGGACTCGGCACCGGTCCTGTCGACTGGATCGAGGGCGGCGTCGTCGTCTCGCGGCCGTAGCGGTGGCCAGGGAGTCGAAGGCCGAACGGCCCGTAAAGAAGAACGAGTTCGAGATCAGATTCGCCTCGGGGCAGGCCCAGAAGGGATGGACCGATCTGCGCGCCACGAACCGTAACGCGCTGGCCGATGCCTGGGACTTCTTGACGCGCACGCCGCTTCATGTCACGCCCGCGAACTATCGCCTGAAGGGGCAGCTCGGTCTCGTGACCCGAGGGCAGGCGACGCACGAGCGCTGGCAACACAAACCCACGCTGCACGGCGATGCACGGATCTGGTTCTACGTCGTCGACCAGATCGTGTACCTCGAGCAGGTGCACACGCACCATCCGAACGCGACGAAGTAGCGGCACTCAATTCCCGACGGAGCAGAGCAGGCGTCGTGGCGAGTCAGGTGGGTGGCCGAGCTTTGTGACGACCGCGACCGAATCCCTACATCCTCGCCAAGAAGCCTGGTGTGTCGGTGAAGGCTTGAGGGATGGGGTCGGCCGGGCGCGGGGCGGCCTAGTCTGGAAGTCGCGGCTGTGGCCGCGGCTGAACGGAGACGACCATGAGCGACCTCATTCCCGCGGAGTACGCGCCGCTGCTCGAGCAGCCGAACTACGGGCATCTGGGCACCATCCGGCCCGACGACACGGTGCAGGTGAACCCGATGTGGTTCTTGTGGGAGGGCGAGGGGGACACCGTCCGCTTCACCCACACCACCAAGCGGGCGAAGTACCGCAACCTGCAGCACAACCCGTCGATGAGCCTGTCGGTGATCGATCCGGAGAATCCGTTCCGGTACATCGAGGTGCGGGGAACGCTCGTGGCCGTGGAACCCGATCCGACCGGCGCGTTCTACGTGGTGCTCGGGAAGCGGTACGGGAACGCCGAACAGACTCCTCCGCCGGACTCGGCCGACCGGGTCGTGCTGGTGATGCAGATCGAGAAGGTCACGAAGCAGTAGTCGCGCAATGACAACCGACGAACAGAAACGCAACTGGGCGGGAAACGTCGCCTACCGCGCCGAGCGCTTCGCCCGCCCGAGCACCCTCGACGCCCTGCCCGACCTGATCAGCGGGAGCGAGAAGGTGCGCGTGGTCGGCTCTCGGCACTCGTTCAACGACCTCGCCGACACCGAGGGTGTGCAGGTGTCGCTGGCGGATGTGCCGGTCGATCTCGACGCCGACATCGAGGTGGATGCGGCGGCCGGCACCGCGCGCCTGCCGGCCTGGCTGCGCTACGGCGACATCGCGCGGCCCCTGACCGAGCGCGGATTCGCCCTGCCGAGCCTGGCCTCGCTGCCGCACATCTCGGTGGCAGGAGCCGTCGCCACCGGAACCCACGGCTCGGGCGACCGCCTCGGATCGCTGGCCACCCAGGTCGTGGGGATCGAGCTGATCGACGGCCGCGGTGAGCCCCGGGTCATCCGGCGCGGCGAGCCCGACTTCGACGGCGCCGTGGTGTCGCTGGGAGCCCTCGGGATCGTCACCCACCTCACGCTGGCCGTCGAGCCCGCGTACGAGGTCGCCCAGACGATCTACCGAGGCGCGCGCTGGGACCGCGTGCTCGAGAACTTCGACCGCGTGACCTCCGCCGGCGACAGCGTCAGCCTGTTCACCACCTGGCGCAGCACCGAGCTGATCGACCAGTGGTGGGTGAAGTCACGGGTCGGAGGTGAACAGCGCGAGCTGCCCGAGATCGGCGCGGTTCCGTCATCCGTTCAGCTGCATCCGATTCCCGGTATCGACGGTGACCCGTGCACGGTTCAGCTCGGCGTTCCCGGGCCCTGGTACGACCGGCTGCCTCACTTCCGGCTGGAGTTCACGCCCTCGGCGGGTGACGAGATCCAGACCGAATACCTCGTCGCCCGCGAGGATGCGCCTCAGATGATCGCCTCCCTGCAGAACCTCGCCGGACGCATCGCACCGGTGCTGCAGATCGCCGAAGTGCGCACCGTGGCCGCCGACGAGCTCTGGCTGAGTGCGGCTTCGGGGCGTGACGTGGTGGCGTTCCACTTCACCTGGCATCCGGATGCTGCGGCCGCGCTCGCCGTCATCCGCGAGATCGAGGCGGTGCTGCCCGACTCGGCGCGCGCACACTGGGGCAAGGTCTACGACCGCTCGGACTGGCTGTCGCGCTACCCGCGGGCCGACGACTTCCGCCGCCTGCGCGCCTCCTTCGACCCCGACGGCCGCTTCGTCAACGACTACCTGCGCCGGCTCGGCCTGGACTGACCCGCCCGCGGCGGCGCACCCCTCAGTAGGCGGCGCAACCCTCAGTACGAGGGGCGCTGCGCCTGGTTGTAGCGCGCCTGGCCGATGAGGCTCTGGAGGTAGGCCGCGCGCTGCAGCACATCCGCTCGCTGCTGGGCGCTCCAGACCGGGACCTGCTCGGTGTACGCCTGATTCCCGGCCTGGATGTGCACCGCGACGAAGCCCGAGACGCGGGTCTCGCGCGCGAACAGGAACAGCAGGCTGAGCAGGAAGAACCAGATGAAGACGACGACCATCACGATCGCCCAGGCGGGTGTGTGCGTGGTGGTGGACGTCTGGTCGTGCGTGGTGACGTTCACCTCGGCGAGCGGCCAGGTGCCGGCGGGCGTGACGATCCAATCCTGGGTGGCGTTGACGTTTCCGAAGCCGACGAGGAAATGGGGCTGGGCGGGAGTGGCGGGAACCGGCTGAAGCGTCATGGGTGGACCATATCGCACACGGCGGCGGGCCCGACGGGGGAGACCGCCGGGCCCGCCGTGATGCCGGGATCAGCGGGGGTCGGGCACAGCCACATCTGAATCCGCATCTGCATCCGCGAGCGTGGGCTGCGTCCGCACCTCGGCTCCGTTCTCGCCCTCGAAGCGGCGGCCCCAGCCGGTGACGACCGCGATCAGCATGATGAGGGTGAGCGCGAAGGGGTAGAACGCTGCGGTGAAGATCGAGACGGCCGAGACCTCGGGCACGCCCTCTCCGTAGCCGGACGTGAGCTGGCTCGAGATGAGCAGGAAGACGCTGCCGATCGGGATGACCGCGCCGATGCCCAGCGTGAAGCAGTCCATCACGTTGGCGCGGCGGAAGGGGTGCAGCCGGGCCGCCGCCCCGAGGCGATCGGCGACCGGGCCGAACAGCAGCATCGCCGGGCTGTTGATGCCGGCGAAGACCGTGGTGGTGACCGCAGCACCCAGGCCGATCGCCAGCTCCGACCCCAGCGGTGTGCGGGCGCGCGCTGAGCGGCCGACCAGAGCGACGATGCGATCGAAGACGCCGGCGCCCTGCAGCACGCCGGTGATGCCGAAGACGACGATTCCGAGACCGACCAGGGGGAGCATCCCGGCGATGCCCGTGATCAGGAAGCCGCCGGGGGCGCCTTCGGGCGTGACCGACATGATGTCGGACGGGGTCATCAGGCCGAACAGCAGACCCGTCGCGATGCCGGAGATCAGACCGATCGTGGTCGCCAGGAAGATGTCGCGCTTCCAGAACGCGACCACCAGCAGCACCGCGATGGGAACCACCATCACCAGGCCGAGCGGGTTGCCCTGGTCGCCGACCGCGGCATCCGAGACCCCCGTACCGCTCCGCAGGAGACCGAGCACCAGGAACAGCACGGCGCTGATACCCGCCGCGGTCAGCGCGTACCGGGCCCGCGACCGCACCACTCCGGCGACCTCGGCCACACCCGCACGTCGGCGATAGCGCTGCGTGGAGGCCGACACGATCGTGGAGTCGGAGATGGGCGCCAGGTTGTCGCCGAAGAGGCCGCCGGACAGGATCGCTCCGGCCAGCAGGATCGGGTCGGCGCCGAGCAGCACACCCGCCGGGTAGAAGATGGGGAACGCCGTGAACATCGTGCCGAGCGACGAACCCGTGGCCATCGAGATGAGGCACACCAGCACGAAGGTCGCCGCCACGAACACGCCCCCGCCGATGCCGAGCTGGCCGGCCAGCCAGACGAAGCCGCCCGAGACATCCGTCTGGGTGATCATCGCCGCGATCAAACTCACTGCGAGCAGGATGAACAGCAGGGTGCCGGCGTTGCGAGAGGTGACACCGGCGATCACCCACTCCCAGTAGCGCCCGTACGACTTGGCGAACAGGCCGGCGAGGAGCAGGCCGGCGACTCCGGATGCCGTCAGGGCGGTCATGTCGAAGACGCCGAAGACCACGAAGTAGAGGATGACGCCGGCCAGGAAGACCAGCGGCGGGATGAGGGCGCCGACGAAGCCGATGCGGAAGGTGATGCCCTCGGCGGGTACGGGGTCGGTGTGGACGGGGGCGTGGGTGTTCGGGGCGTTCGGGGTGGATGAGGCGGGCGGCTGCGGGGCCGTGGCCGCTGGGACCTGAGCCGGTACGGGCTCGACGCGGTGCGTCGTGGGTTCGGAACTCTTGATGGTCATGGCTGATCGTCTCCAGGAGTGAGGTAGGGGAGTGGTGCGGAGCGGTGCACTTTCAGTGGGTGGAGCGATGGATCAGTGGAGCCGTGAGACAGGGGGGAGCGGTGGGGCGGGTGGAGCGGTGGAACGGGGTGGAGCCGCAGAACAGGTAGGGCGTGCGAGCGCGGGGCGGCGCGTTGGCGGGGGCCCTCAGACCCCGAGCCCCCGGCGCAGGCCGTCGATCATGCCCTGCACGATGCGAACGCTGCTCGCGGCCTGCGGCGCGAACTCCGCCGATCCGTGGAAGGTGCCCGGATGCGCGTGCAGCTCGACGCTGACACCCGCCTCGAGCAGCCGCATCGCGTAGAGGATGCCCTCGTCGCGCGCGAGGTCGAGTTCCATCGCCGCGATGTAGGCGGGCGGGAGGCCGCTGAGGTCGGTGGCGCGCGCCGGTGCGGCGTAGGGCGAGACATCCGGATCGTCCGGACCGGTGTAGCCGGGGCCCAGGTAGTGCTGCCAGACGGACTCGCCGGTGCGGCGGCTGAGCACCGGCACATCGTCGAGTCGGGTCGCCGACCAGGTGCGGCGCCGGTCGTCGAGCGCGGGACTCAGCAGCAGCTGGTACGCGACCGCCGGGCCGCCCTCGTCGCGCGCCCGCAGAACGGTGGCGGCCGCGAGACCGCCTCCGGCGCTCGACCCGCCCACGGCGATGCGCGAGGCATCGAGTCCGAGCGCGCCGGCGTGATCGTGTACGAAGCGCAGCGCGGCCGCGCAGTCGTCGACCGCACCGGGGAACGGCGTCTCCGGCGCGAGCCGGTACTCCACGTTCGCCACGGCGATGCCGAGCGACCGCACGACCTCGAGGCAGAAGTAGTCGAAGTCCTGCGTCGTGCCGATCACGAAGCCGCCCCCGTGCATCGCGAGCAGCACGGGAAGGACTCCGGATGCTCCGGCCGGGGTCATCAGGCGGATGGCCACATCGGGGGCGCCGTCGAGGCCCGGGGCCGCGACATCCCGAACGGTGACGCCGTCGTAGGACGGGGCCGAGGGTGAGGCCTCCGCACCCGCTGCGATCAGGGCCCGGGTGGCCGCGACATCCGCGAGATCGAGATCCGGCGCCGCCTCGGCCGCCGCGGCGAGTTCCGGGTCGAGATTCGGCCACCTCGTCATGCGCGGCCTCCCGCGTTCGGCATAATCGAGCCATGGACTCGATCGATCGCGCAATAATCGACCAACTCCGGCTCAATTGCCGCCAGTCGAACGTCGAACTCGCCGAAGCTGTCGGCCTCACGCCTTCGCCGTGCCTGCGGCGGGTGAAGCGCCTCGAAGACGAGGGCGTCATCACCGGCTACCACGCGAGCTTCGCGCCCGCGGCCGTCGATCGCAGCTTCGAGGTGCTCGTCGACATCGAGCTGCACGACCAGACGCCCGAGAACACCGAGCGCTTCGAGGCCGAGCTGGTGTCGCATCCGGAGGTCGTCGAGGCCCGACGCATGTTCGGATCGCCCGACTTCGAGGTGATCGTGGCCACGAAAGACCTCGCCGCCTACGAGCAGTTCATGAGCGCGAAACTGCTGCGGCTGCCGGGCATCGGCCGGCTGCACTCGCGGTTCCCGATGGTGCTGATCAAATCCGACTGGCCCTCGCGCGCCCGCTCGATCTGAGGCCGGCCGGTGCAGGGCGGGCCGGTGCAGGATGCCGCGCACTAGGCGCGCTTCCGGGCGGTGGTGAGCGCCTCGTCGAGGATGGCGAGACCGCGGTCGAGCTCGGCCTCGGTGATGGTCAGCGGCGGGGCGATGCGCAGGATGCTGTTCACGCCGGGCATCTGGGCGATGTTCAGGTGCAGGCCGAGTTCGAAGCAGGCCGCGGTGACGGCGGTGCCGAAGTCATCCGCCGGCTCCTTCGTGTCGCGGTCCAGCACGAGCTCGACTCCTTGGAAGAGGCCGCGACCGCGCACATTGCCGATGCGGTCGTGGCGTGACTCGAGGTCGGTCAGTCCCTCGCGCAGGCGCGCTCCGAGGCGGCGGGCGACCGCGTCGAACTTCTGCTCCTGGAGGGTGCGGATGACGGTCACCCCGACCGCCGCGGCCAGCGGATCGGAGACGTGGGTCGTGGTGAACATGAAGCGGCGTGCGCTGCAGACGGCCTCGATCTCCTCGCTGGTGACCACCGCCGACACCGGCAGGCCCGCGCCGAGCGTCTTGGAGAGGGTGAGGATGTCGGGCACGACCCCCTGGTGCTGGAAGGCGTACCAGTCGCCGGTGCGGCAGAGCCCGGTCTGCGCCTCGTCGACGATGAGCAGCATCCCGCGCTCGTCGCACTTCTCGCGCAGGGCCGCGAAGTAGCCCTCGGGCGGCACGATCAGACCACCGGTGCCCAGGATGGGCTCGGCGATGAAGGCCGCCAGGCTGCCGACCGACTGGCGGTCGACCATCGCGAAGCCGTAGTCGAGCTCGGCCTGCCAGTCGTGGTTCCCCTCGCTGTCGCGGAACACCGAGCGGTAGGGGTTCGGGGTGGGGATGATGAGGTTGCCCGGGGCGAGCGGGCCGTAGCCGGCGCGGGACAGGCTGTAGGTGGCCGCCCCCGCCGCGTGCGTGGAGCCGTGGTACGACTGGTCGAACGACACGATCTCGAACTTCTGCGTGTAGAGCTTTGCCATCTTGAGGGCGGCCTCGTTCGACTCGCCGCCGGTGCTCAGGATCATGACCTTGCTCAGCTGCTCGGGCAGCGTGCCCGAGATCGCCTCGGCGAGGTCGACGACCGGGCGGCTCAGCATGCCGCTGAACAGGTGATCGAGCGTGGCGATCGAGTTCGAGACGGTATCGACGACGGCCGGGTAGGAGTGGCCGAGCAGCGAGCTCATCTGCCCCGAGGTGAAGTCGAGGATCTCGCGGCCGTTCTCGTCGTACAGCCGGCAGCCCTCGGCCCGCTCGATGATGGCCGGGATGAAGCCCGCCGGACCGTAGCGGATCAGGTGGCGCCGAGCGCTGCTCCAGAACTCGTCGGTGGACTGCCGGGAGCTGCCGGCCGGGCTCTCGGTGTGGCGCTCATCCAGAACTGTCGTCATGATTCTTGCCTCTCGTCATTCACTGAACGGAGGCAACGTTAGGCAGGCCGACGCGCTACGCGATTGCGAAATCCATGCAAGTGAGGGCCGTTGCGCAATGAACGGGCACGAATCACGCTTTGCGTGGCATATCCGGCCTCACAAATTGTGCTCGAAATCTGCCTGAAACAGGCCTACCGGAAGGGTGCGTAGGATCCGGCGTCGGCCACGGTGGTGAGGCGCATGGTGCCGATCCCCTCGATGCCGCACTCCACGACCTCGCCGGGGCGCAGGTATCGAGGGGGCGTGCGGCCCAGGCCGACGCCGGCAGGGGTTCCGGTGAAGATCAGGTCGCCGGGCTCCAGGGTGAGGATGTGCGAGAGGTAGGACACGAGGTACTGCGGCGAGAAGAGCATGTCGCCGGTCGACGCGTTCTGAACCCGCTCGCCGTCGACGTCGCACCAGATGCTCAGATCGGACGCCCCGCCCAGCTGTGGAAGGTCGACGATCACCGGACCGAGCGGTCCGAAGCCGTCGAAGGACTTGCCGAGACCGAACTGCGGCGGCGCGCCGAGCATCTGCACGTAGCGGTCGGAGACATCCTGTCCCACGGTCGCGCCGGCGATGAACGAGAGCGCATCGACTTCGCTCACCCGGCGTGCTCGGCGCCCGACCACGAGCACGAGCTCGACCTCCCAGTCGACCGAGTCGGAGACGAGAGGGATGGGGTCGGCCGGCCCGCTGAGGCAACTCGGGAACTTGGGGAACACCATCGGGAATTCGGGCACCACGAGCTGGGACTCGTCGGCGTGCGGGGCGTAGTTGAGACCGACCGCGAGGATCTTCGACGGGCGGGGTACCGGGGGCCCGAGTTCCGAAGGAACGACCGTGCCGTCGGCGGTGGCCGACGCGAGGTAGCCGTCGGCCTGCTGCGAGAGCTGATCGAAGCGGCTGAGCACCGCCATCACGTCGCTCGGGAAGGCGCCGTCGCTCACGCGCTCGAGATCGAAGTACTCGTCGTCGCGGACGAGGACGGCGCGCTGGGCGCGGTCGGCCAGGCGGAAGCCCATGGGGATCCTTTCGGAAGGGAGGGGGAGGAAGAGGGAGGGGGAAGAGCGAGTGGAGGGCGAGCCGGGTCACTCCGGGCGCGGAGGAATTCCCGCGGCCGGGCCCATGAAGCGCTGCCGGGGCAGCTGGTCGGCCATCGCGCCGCCGTCGACGAGCAGCTGTGCGCCATTGACGTAGCGCGCCGCGTCGGAGGCGAGATACACCACGGCCGAGGCGACATCGGCGGGGGAGCCGTAGCCGATCGAGGAGGGGATCCGCTGCAGCCAGGCCTCGGTGAGGCCGGCCAGGTCGACGTCGAGCGACTCGCCGATGGGGGTGTCGATCATTCCGGGCGCGACCGCGTTCACCGTGATGCCGTGCGGGCCGAACTCGCTCGCGAGCGACTGCACGATCATCCAGGCCGCCGCCTTCGAGGCGTTGTAGGGGGCGAGACCCGCCTCGGCGGCGACCGCGTTCTTGGACGTGATCACCACGATGCGGCCGGCGATCCCGTCGGCGATCATGTGCGCGCCCACCCGGGCGCTGAGCAGGAAGACCGCATCGGCGTTCACGGCCATGATGCGGCGCCACTCGGCCGGTGTCACGTCGACGGCGTGTGCGATCGAGGCGATCCCGGCGTTGTTCACCAGCACGTGCAGGGGCCCGTGCTCCGCCCGCAGCCGGTCGGCGAGAGCGGGCACGCGGTCGGTGTCGGCCAGGTCGGCCTCGACGGGGGTGAAGACGCCGCCGGCCGAGCGGATGGCCTGCGCCGTGGCATCCGTCGACTCGCCCGGCCGGTCGATCCCGACCACGTGCGCCCCCACGGCCGCCAGCTCGATCGCGATGGCCTGGCCGATTCCGCGAGCCACTCCCGTGACGACTGCGGTGCGGGCGGCCAGGGCATCCGCGGCGAAGGTGCCGCCCATCAGTCCAGCCCCAGCAGGGCCAGTCCGTCGCGGTGGATCAGCCGCTCGATCTCGTCGCGGTCCAGCGGGTCCAGGCCCGGGATGCCGGCCACCTCGCCGAGGGCGCGGAGTCCCTCGATCGAGGCGTCCACCGTGGTGAACGGGTAGTCGGAGCCGAACAGCAGTTTGCCCCACACCCCGTAGTCCTGCGCCAGCCGCAGCGAGTGCCAGAGCTGGAACGGCCGGTAGTGCAGCGCCGACACATCGGCGTAGACGTGCGGATGCTTGCGGATGACCGCGATGCACTCGCCCTCGAAGGGATGCCCGAGGTGCGCCAGCGTCATCCGCAGCTCCGGATGGCGGATGGCCACCTCGTCGAGGTGCACCGGCATCGCGTACTTCAGCGGTGCCGCGCTCACGAAGGTGGTCCCGGTGTGCACGAGCAGCGGCAGCTCGTTGCGCTCGGCGTAGCCGTACAGGTCGTCGTACTCGGGCGCGGCCGGATCGAAGCCCGCGTACATCGGCATCAGCTTGATGCCGCGCAGGCCCAGATCCTGGTGGCCGTGCTCGAGCTCGTCGCGCCAGCCCGGCTGGGTGGGGTCGAGCGCGAGGTAGCCGACGAGCTCCGGATGCGCGGCCACGTAGGCCGCGATCTGCTCGTCGGGCACCCACAGACCTGAGAGCCGTGCCTTGCCACCCACCACGATCGCGCGCGTGCCGGCGGGAGCGCTCGCCGCGTACTCCTCGTACCGCACGGTGAGATCGACGAAACCGCCGTGGGCGCGCTGCGAGTCGCTGCGGAAGGGGTCGCCGATCCGCTCGTGGTTGTCGAAGAGATGGCTGTGCACGTCGACGATCATGAGCGGGTGCGCTCCTCCCATCCCGGGGCGAACATGTTCCAGAAACCGTAGCTCGGCGGGTTGGCGTCGAACACCTCGTCGACCAGTTCGACACCGAGCCCGGGCGCGGTCGGCAGCCCGACCCGGCCGTTCTCGACCGGCAGCACGCCGCGGAGGGCGTCGAACACGTGCGGCTCGACCATGCCGTCGAAGGTCTCGAGGATCTTGAGGTTCACCAGTCCGAGCGTGAGGTGCACACTGGCCGTGGTGCACAGCGGCGAGTTCGAGTTGTGCGGCGCCACCAGCATCCCGTTCATGTCGGCCAGCTGGGCGAGCAGCTTGATCTCGGTGAAACCGCCGGCCATCGACATGTCGGGCTGCACGATGTCGACCGCCTTGGTGTCGAACAGGCGCTGGTACTCGTAGCGGTTGTGGAAGTGCTCGCCGCCGGAGATGGGGAACGAGGCCGCCTCGCGGATCTCGTGGTAGCGCTCGATGTGGGTCCAGGGCATCGGCTCCTCGAACCAGGAGATGCCGAACGGGGCGAGCTCGCGGGTGATGGCCATCGCCGTGGGGAAGGAGAAGCGGGCGTGGCCCTCGATGAACAGCTCCACATCGGGCCCGATCGCCTGCCGCACGGCGCCGACGAGCCGCATCGACTCGTCGAGCTCGGCGGTGCTCAGCTGGCCCAGGCCCGCTCCGAACGGGTCGAACTTGAGGCCGCGGTAGCCGCGGGCCACCACCTCGGAGGCCTTCCGGGCGAAGCCCTCCTCGGTGCGCTCGCCGGTGTACCAGCCGTTCGCGTACACCGGCACGCTGTCGCGCACGGCTCCGCCGGTGAGGCGGTAGACCGGTACGTCGAGCGCCTTGCCCATGATGTCGTACAGGGCCTGGTCAACACCGGATGCCACGATGCCGCCCAGATCGCCACCGCGGAAGTAGTCGCCCTGGAACATCCGCAGAGCGATCTCGGTGACATCGAAGGGATCGGCGCCCAGCAGGTGCCGCTCGCCCATCGCCTCAGCCAGCAGGCAGGTCTCCCTCGGACGGAACGGATGGGTGATCTCACCGATGCCGGTGAGGCCTTCGTCGGTGTGGATGCGTACGTACGAGAAGTCGCGCCAGGCGGTGCCGAGCGTGAGCGTCTCGACCTTGCTGATGCGCCCCGCGGAGGTGGTGGGCCGGTCTCGGTCGACGGTGAGCACTAGCGTGCACCTCCCATGCTGGACGTTCCGACGCCGATCTCGACGCCGCCCTCGGCCACGGCGAGGTCGATCGCCCGGTCTGCTGCGCTCAGCAGGCGGTCGATGTCGTCGTCGGTGTGCCGGTAGGAGATGTGGGATCGCTTGAGGTTCAAGGGTAGTTCGAACAGGCCCTGCTCGATGAGGTGGCGGCGGTAGCCGATGAAGCGGCCCACGTCGTTGGCGAGCAGGTCGGTGAAGGTGCGGGGACGGGGACCGTCGAGGAAATAGCTCACGAACACCGATCCGTAGCCCGTGACCTGCGCGGGCACCCCCTTGAACCGGAACAGCTCGGTGAGGCCGTCGCGCACGCGGTCGCCGAGGCGGAAGACGTGCTCGTGCACCGGCTCCTGCTCGAGCTTCTTCAATGTGGCGAGGGCGGCCGCCACCACGCCGGGGTGGCCGTTGAAAGTGCCCGCGAAGAAGACCGGCCGGCCCGGGATGGTGCTGAACTGGTCCATCAGATCGGCCCGGCCGCCGATGGCTCCGATCGGGTAGCCGTTGGCGATCGCCTTGCCGAAGGTGGTGACATCCGGAGTGATGCCGCTGATCGCCTGCCAGCCGCCCAGATCGTGCCGGAAGCCCGTGATCACCTCGTCGAAGATGAGCAGCGAGCCGGCCTTCGTGGTCTCCTCGCGCAGTGCCTGCAGAAACTCCTGCTCGGGCAGCAGGGCGCCCACGTTGTGCGGCACCGGCTCGATGATGACGCCGGCGATCTGATCGCCGTGGGCCGCGAAGGCCTCGCGGAGAGCCGGGATGTCGTTGAACGGCAGCACCAGGGTCGCGTCGAGCACCTCGGGCAGGATGCCGGTGGACACCGGATCCTGCCGGCCGACCCGCTCGGGGGAGCTGATCACGTTCAGGCTCACCGAGTCGTGCCAGCCGTGGTAGCAGCCCTGGAACTTCACCACCAGACGGCGGCCGGTGACCGCGCGGGCCAGCCGGAGCGCGTGGAAGGTGGCCTCGGATCCGGTGGAGGTGAGCAGCGACTTCTCGACGCTCGGCACCAGGCGGGCCAGCAGCTCGCCGAGCTCGACCTCCTCGGGCGTGACGCCGACGCCCATCAGGTCGGTGCGGCGCAGGGCCGAGGTGACGGCATCCGTGACCTCGGGATCGTTGTGGCCGAGCAGCGGCGGGCCGAAGGCGGCGTGGAAGTCGATGTACTCGGTGCCCTCGGCGGTGGTGAAACGGGCGCCGTCTGTGCTCGCGATGATCAGGTCTTCCAAACCGGGGATGGACCGCTGACCGCTGTTGACGCCGCCCGGGATGACCGCACGGGCTCGGGCGGCGAGCTCGGAACTGCGCGTGGTGGGGGCGAGTGAGGTGTGGCTCACCGGGAACTCCTTCGTTTCGTCGGTCACACCCAGCCTGATGGAACCTGTTCGTGGTGCGCTTCGCCAGAAGCAGTCGTTCGCCAACCATTCGGAATGGCCGAACAAGACGCGACCATCGTATGAACGGATGATGCCTGAAAACAAGCGGCAAATGTGTCGAGTCTGTAAAATTACCGCCTCCTGTTCGGGAATGCCGAACAGTTCTGTCATAATCATCGAAAGCGCGACGAGGTGCGTCTCGCGAAAGGGGGCCGAGATGACCGACACCAGCGATACCGTTCCAGCCACTGCGACGTCGGCGCCGGAGGAGTCGCGCTATTGGGTGCGCTCGGTGGGCCGAGCGCTCGAGGTGCTCGAACTGCTGGCCGACCAGGTGACCGGTGACGGCCTGTCGGTGACCGAGATCGGAACCGCGCTCGGCCTCAGCAAGAGCGCGGTGTTCGCCACGCTGTTCACGCTGGAGTCCTCGACGATGATCGCCTCCGCGGGCAGCGGGATGACCCGCCGTTACCGCCTCGGCCCGGGGCTCGTGCGGCTCGGCCTCCGGGCCGGCGCCCAGAACTCGCTTCGCGACGTCGCGCGGCCGCATCTGCTCGAGCTCTCCCGGGTCGTGGGGGCGACCTCGCGGCTGGCCGTGTTCGAATCCGACCAGGCCGTCGTGGTCGACCAGGTCGCCCCGAAGGGCACTCTCGCCGCCGACCTCGGCATGGGCGCCCGCGAGTTCGCGCACAGCTCGGCGCTCGGCAAGGCCGTGCTGTCGCAGATGAGTGACACCGAGGTGCGAGCACTGGTGGAGCGCCGGGGGCTCCGCCGCCGCACCGATCGCACGATCGTGGAGGTGGATGCGCTGCTGGAGACATTGCACCACGCCCGGGACATCGGGTACGCCGTCGACGACGAAGAGGATGCCGCGGGCGTGTTCTGCATCGGCGCCGCCATCAGCGGGGTCGACGGCCGCTGCGTGGGCGCGATCTCGATCACGAACCTCAAGCTCAACCAGCCCGCCTGGGTGTGGCAGCGGCTCGGCCGGCTGGTGCACGAGCACGCCCTCGCCATCTCCGCAGCCCTCGGCTACCGCGGGCCCGCCGGCGACGGCCCGGGCGAGCTGCCCGCTTGACGCGGGAGCCGACGAGCCGTTATGGTCACCTCACCCGGTTCGGCGACGCAGCCTCGTCGCCCCCATCCGGTTTCACCAACGCCCCGCACCAGCATTCTGGCGCGGGCGGTCTTTCGCCAGAAGACAGTCGATCGCACACCATCCGGTTGCCGACGGAACAGTCCGTCATCATCCTGGAGGTCTACTGCGATGTCCCGTTCCCCGCGCTCCACCGTCCCTGCCGAGGCCGAGGCCGAGGCCGAAGCAGTCTCCGGCCGTCGCCGCGTGCTCCAGCTCACCGGCCTCGGCGTGC
Organism: Herbiconiux sp.; assembly: GCF_023264855.1. Classification (GTDB taxonomy): domain Bacteria; phylum Actinomycetota; class Actinomycetes; order Actinomycetales; family Microbacteriaceae; genus Herbiconiux. The sequence goes on from NZ_JAHFUW010000003.1 coordinate 53,204, forward strand.
TCGCCTCGGTCGGCACCGCGCTGGTCGCCGACCAGCCCGCATCCGCCGACTCCGACGCGGAGCGGAAGGCCGGCGCGCCCTCGGTTCTGGGTGTGGGCACGGCTGCCGAACTGACGGCCCTGAAAGTGGCCGCGATCGCCGACGGCACGGTCGTCGTGCTCGCCGGCCACGCCCAGCGCGGTGACGGCGGCGGACGGGTGGTGCGTTACGAGGCCGCCTCCACGGCCGACGCGAACGGTGGCACCGTGCTCGCCCCCGACAAGCCGGGGCGCGGGGGCACGGGCCGCTGGCACGTGCTGCACGACGGATCCGCCGACCTGCGCTGGTTCGGGGTGATGGATGCGACGGTGGCCGCCGACGACGCCCTCGACGCGCTGCTGGCCGATCCCTCCGTCGAGGTGATCGACGTGCACACCGATATCAATGCGGTGCGCCGTCACCGCGTCTCCCGCTCGACGGTGACGCTCGACTTCCACGGCCACCTGATGACCGCCGACGGTATCGAGAACGCCCCGGCCAACGATCCCTTCGCCGCCGTGCTGTTCTTCACCGGCACCCCCACCGACCGGGTGCAGGCCTCGGCCCTGGCCGAGACCGTGCCCGACCTCGGCGACGTGTTCCCGGTGGCCGACTCCTCGTTCTTCTCGGTCGACTCCTGGTACAGCGCCGAGATCGCCAGCAAGGGCGGGCTCTACGAGAAGGAACTGCAGAAGCTCGTCCGGGTCACCCAGATCATCGACGGCAGCCACATCCGGGTCGACTACAAGAGCGGCTGGACCCTGGAGGCCGGCCGCGCGGTCACCTGGACCGAGATCGACGTGGTGCACGACGTCACCGTGAAGAACCTGCGCTTCCGCGGCGGCGGCACCGACGAGCTCACCGGCTCGCATCCGCTGGCCTTCGAATACGCGGTGCACTGCGACGTGGAGGACGTCGACGGTTCGCTCACCTTCTGGCCGCTCGTGATGCGCCGCTGGAACAGCCATTACCGCACCACCGGATGCTCGCTGCGGAACCCCACATCCGTCACCTGGGGCGGCGCGGGCTACCTCACCCAGCAGATCTACTGCCTCTACGGCTACGTGGCCAACTGCACCACCTCGAACGCCCGGCACCTCAACGACTTCACCGCGTCGGCCTACTCGCTGGTGGAGAACTGCCACGGTGACGGCGACGATCAGGGCCCGTTCGTGACGCACGGCCAGTTCGAGCACGACCTCACGTACACGGGCAATTCGGGCCTGATGACCTTCGCCAACTCGGGCGCCGCCTGGGGCTCGGCGGCGAAACGGATCACCGTGCGCAAGCACGTCTGCTCGTGGTTCGTGGCGCGGGTGAAGATCACCGATCTCACGCTGGAAGACGTGCAGGTGATCGGAAAGCCGGGGCTGGCCGGATCCGGGATGATCTGGATCAACGCCGACGGCGTCCAGCTGCGCGGCTGCAGCGCCGACAGCACGCTCGTGATCACGCAGTCCAGTGCGCTGTCGACCCGGCCGACGGTGATCGCCGACTCCTGGTTCCGCTTTCCGGTGAGCGGCGGCGAGATCACGAACGCCACGGTGACCTCGCCCGTGCACCTCGTGCGCACCCGGATCGACGGCATCGACGGCCAGGCCTTCTCCGGTCGCGGCGACCTCGTGCTCGACGGCTGCCGGCTGAACGGTGCCGAGGGCGCGGGCGTGCTCACCGTCGTCTCGGCCCGGGCGCGATTCGCCGGGACCTCCTTCGAGAACATCTCACTCGTCGCCGCTCCGGGGGAGGCGCAGTCGCTGGAACTCGTGGCCGGCTGCCATATCTCGGGCACCGGGTCGACCGGATCCGCGCTTTCCCGCACCGGCGACGGCCCGCTCACGCTGACGCTCGCCGACGGCAGCAGCGAGCAGACGGATGCCGCGGCCCGCCACCTGCTGCTCGACGCCGGCCCGCTGCAGTTCCGGGCCTCCGGCATGCGCTTCTCCGGTGGCGCCCTGGAATTTTCGGGCCAGGCGGTCGGTGCCGACTCCAGCTATCTGCAGACCGGATGCGTGGAGTCGGGCGTGACACGGGTCGGTGTCCCCGACGACGGCGACCGCTCGCTCAGCTCCGGGAATCTCGTCCTGACCTGATCCGCCGCGCCGGCCATCCGGCCTGTCCGCTCCTTCCTGCCCCACCGATCCCTCGTTCGGAGATCCCATGACTTCCACCCCGGCCCCTCGCCCCGTGCGCCTGCTGCTCGTCGGCGCCGGTAACCGCGGGCAGTCGTACGTGCGTTGGGTGCACGCGCATCCGGAGCTCGCCCGGCTGGGGGCGGTGGCGGATCCGCGTTCCCACCAGCGCGACCTCGTCGCGGCCGGCGACGCCTCGGTGGAGCACTTCGCCGACTGGCGCGAGGTGCTCGAGCGCGGCGAGCGGGTGGCGGATGCGGTGATCATCGCCACGCAGGACCGGCAGCACGTCGAGCCCGCGATCGCCTTCGCCGAGGCGGGTTACGCCATCCTGATGGAGAAGCCACTGGCGCCCACCGAGGCCGAGAGTCGGCGGATCGTCGAGGCGGTCACCCGCACGGGTGTGCTCTTCGGCGTCTGCCACGTAATGCGCTACATGCCCTACACCGACCTGGTGAAAGAGGTCGTCGACTCCGGCGTGCTCGGCGAGATCGTGACCGTGCAGCACCTCGAACCGGTGGGCTGGTGGCACATGGCGCACTCCTACGTGCGCGGTCCGTGGCGGCGGGAGGACCAGGCCGCCCCGATGCTGCTGGCCAAGTCGAGTCACGACCTCGACTGGATCCGTTATGTCACCGGCAAGCGCATCGCCGCCGTCTCGAGCTTCGGATCGCGGCACCACTTCCGGGCTGAGAACAGACCGCCGACCGCGGCCGACCGCTGCCTGGACTGCCCGCTGCAGCACACCTGCCCCTACGCCGCGCAGAAGCTGTACGTCGAGACCTTCCGCCGCGAGGGCGCCGTGTGGCCGGTGACGGTGATCACCGATCGCACCGATGAGGCCGGTGTGATCGAGGCGCTGCGCACCGGACCCTACGGCCGGTGCGTGTACGCCAGCGACAACACGGTGGTCGACAACCAGGTGCTGAGCTTCCGCTTCGACGACGGCACGGCCGGCACCTTCGTGATGACGGCGTTCAGCGAGCAGACGCACCGGCGCACCCACCTGTTCGGCACCCACGGCTCGCTCGAGGGCGACGGCGAGAGCGTGCGGGTGGTCGACTTCCGCACCGGCGAAGCCACCGTGCGCGAGGTGGGGCCCACCGGCGCCGCGAACGCGGGCGGCGACCACGGCGGCGGCGACGGCGGCGTGATGGCGGCGTTCGTGGGAGCCGTCGCCACCGGAGACGCCTCGCTGATCCGCTCCGGCCCGCGGGAATCCCTCGACAGCCACCTCGCCGTCTTCGCGGCCGAGCGATCCCGCCACGAGGGCCGGATCGTGGAGGTGCCGCAGGCATGACCGGCTCACGTCCTTCCTTCTTCCCCTCTCTTTCCGTTCCGTTCCCGCACCATCACTCGGACGACGCCCGTCGTCCTCATCCCCGAAGGAGCACCATGCAGCACAGGAAAACCCTCGCGGCGGTCGCCGTCGCCGCGACCTCCGCGATCGCCCTCGCCGGTTGTGCCGGCGGCAGCACCGACGGCGGCGACGCCAAGGTCACCATGTGGATCTACCCGGTGATCGCCGACGAAGCCGCTCACTCCTCCTACTGGGACGGGCTGATCGCCTCCTACGAGAAAGCGAATCCCGGAGTCGAGGTCGACTACGAGATCTACCCCTGGGCCAACCGCGACGAGTCGCTGCAGACGGCGATCGCCGCCGGCAAGGGCCCCGACCTGGTGTACCTCATCCCCGACCAGCTCTCGTCGTACGCCTCCTCGATCGAGCCGATGGACGCCTATCTGCCGGCCGAGCAGGCCGACGACATCCTGCCGAACGTGCGCGACTCGATCACCATCGACGGCTCCCTGATGGGCACCCCGCTGCTCACCAGCGCCAACGCACTGATGTGCGACCGCTCGGCCTTCGAGAAGGCGGGCATCACCGACTACCCGAAGACCTGGGACGACCTTATGGAGATGGCGCCCACCTTCAAGCAGAACGACATCTACACCACGCAGTACTTCGGCTCGCCCGAGGTGACGCTCAACATGACCTTCTACCCGCTGCTCTGGCAGGCGGGCGGATCGGTGTTCAGCGACGACGGCAGCGAGGTGGCGTTCGACGGCCCCGAGGGCGTCGCCGCGCTGACCTACCTCACCGAGCTGGCGCAGAACGACTACCTCGAGCCCGACCTCATCTCCACCATGCCGGCGTTGGAGCAGACCGCACTGGCCACCGGCCAGGTCGCCTGCACCTGGCAGTCGGGACCGGCGGATGTCGCCTCCTACTGGGGCGAGGACAACATCGAGATCCTGCCGCCGCTGACCGACGAGGAGAGCGTGTCGTACGGCACGGTCGGTTCGCTGGCCATGCTCAAGGGAGCGCAGGACAAGGAGGCGGCCGGCGCGTTCGCGGCCTACGCCACCGATGCCGACAACGTGAAGGCCTTCGACCTGGCGTCGAACTACTTCTCGCCGCTGGCCTCGACCGGCGAGCTCTACGCCGACGACCCGATCCAGTCGGCCATCGAAGACGTCATCCCGACCAGCCGGGTGGGCGAGCTCTACCCGGGCGCCCGCGAGGTGATGGGGGTTCTGGCCCCCGAGATCCAGGCGGCGCTGCTCGGCACCAAGACGCCGGAGCAGGCGCTGAAGGATGCGGCCGCCGCCGCGGAACCACTGCTCGGCTAGATCCCGGGATCCGGCGGGCGGCGCAGCCATCCACGGACTGCGCCGCCCGCTCCCGGCCGGCCTCCACCCGAGCCGGCACCATCCATCCGCAGAAGGAGAACCGATGACCGACCAAGCCGGCACCATCCCGGTGCCCCGTGCTGTCGAGGCGGCCGAGCCCGAGGCCCTCTCGGGGCCGCCCACGCGCGGGAGAACGTCCGGCGAGCCCCCGCGGCGTGGCGGAGCATCCGTGCGCCGCGTGCTGGCACGGCGCGAGGCGCGCATCGCGCTGCTGTTCGTGCTCCCCGCCTTTCTACTCTTTCTCGCCTTCCGCTTCGGCCCCGCCATCGCCGGCGTCGGGCTGAGCTTCTTCGACTACGACATCTCGGGCACCCTCGACTTCGAGGGCCTGGACAACTTCGTGCGGCTCGTGCAGGATCCGGTGTTCTGGCGCTCGCTGCTGGTGACGGTGCTGTTCTCGCTGCTCGCCGTGCCCCTCACCCTCGCCATCTCGATCGCGCTGGCCCTGGCCGTGCGGCGCACCTTCCGCGGCTCGCGGTTCTTCCGCTCGGTGTTCTTCTTGCCGGTGATCACCTCGCTCGTGCTGGCCGGCGCCATCTTCAAGTGGATCTTCTCCACCGACGGCCCGTGGTCGCAGCTGATGGAACCGCTGGGTCTCGGCGGCTCGTGGCTCAACTCGCCGGTCCTGGTCATCCCGGCCCTGGTGATCGTGAGCGTCTGGTCGCGGTTCGGCTACGGGATGCTGATCGCCCTCGCCGCCCTGCAGGACGTGCCGCGTGAGCTCGAGGAGGCCGCGCTGATGGACGGTGCCGGCGCCTGGGCGCGGTTCCGCTTCATCGTCTTCCCGCACCTGCGACCCACGCTGCTGTTCCTGGCCGTGATCGAGACCACGGCCAGCTTCCAGGTGTTCGACCTCATCTACGTGATGACGCAGGGCGGCCCGGCCCGGGGCAGCTACACGCTCGTCTACATGCTCTACGACCAGGGCTTCAAGTACTTCGACTACGGCTACGCCGCCGCCATCGGAGTGGTGCTCTTCATCATGACCCTCGCCGTCGCGCTCATCCAGCGCCGGCTCATCGGAGGACGAAAATGACCGCAACGCTCACGCCCCGGCGCTCGTTCCGCGCGCTGGAACTCACCCGTCGTGGGCGGGTGCTGCGCTGGATCGGCCTCGGCCTCGTGGCCGTGATCGCCTTCTTCCCCTTCTACGCCATGGTGGTGCTGAGCCTCAAGCCAAGCGCCGCCGTCGACTTCCCGGCCAGCCTGCTGCCGGTGGGGCTCTCCACCGAGGCCTACGAGCAGGTGCTCGGCGGGCAGGATGTTCTGCGCTGGGTCGGCAACACGCTGCTGTACTCCCTGGTGTCGGTCGTGGCGGTTCTGCTGCTCGCCGCATTCGCCGGCTACGCCTTCGCCAAGAAGCGGTTCGCCGGCAAGGAGATCATGTTCTGGTCGTTCCTGGCGATGGTGATGGTGCCTTTTCATGTGACCCTCATCCCGACCTTCATCCTGATGGCGAAGATCGGCGGCGTCGACACCTACTGGGGCCTCATCCTGCCCACCCTCGCGAACGCGCAGGCCGTGTTCTTGATGCGGCAGTTCATCGAGGGGCTTCCGGACGAGCTCTTCGAGGCCGCGCGGATCGACGGCGCCGGCGAGTTGCGCATCTTCTTCACCATCGTGCTGCCGTTGTGCAAGCCGGTTCTGGCCACGCTCGGCATCTTCGTCTTCCTGTGGCACTGGAACGATTTCCTGTGGCCTCTGATCATCGGCAAATCGAGTGATCTGTGGACGTTGACGGTGGGCATCTCCTCGCTGCAGCAGCAGAACGTGCCGCTGTCGACCATGCTGGCCGGCTCGGTGGTGGCCCTCGTTCCCATCTTCTTCGCCTACCTGATCGCCCAGCGCTACGTGCAAGAGGGCGTCACCGGCACCGGAATCAAGGGCTGATCAGGCCCCACCCACGTCGTCGGCCGCGGCCGGCGGAAAGGATCTCCATGTTCTCCTCCACCCTCCAGCTCGAGGATGCGCTCACCGCTCCCGGCGCGGCTCTCGTCGATGAGCTCTCCCGCGGCTCGGGCGACCTCGCCATCCTCGGCGCGGGCGGCAAGATGGGTCCGAGCCTGGCCGTGCTGGCCCGGCGGGCTCTCGACGAGGCCGGCCGGGTGACGGATGCCGTCTACGCGGTGTCGCGCTTCTCCGACCCGGCCTCGCGGGACTCCCTGGATGCGGCCGGCGTGCGCACCGTCGCCTTCGACCTGCTGGGCGACGAGTCGCTCGACGTGCTTCCGGACGCCGCCTCGGTGGTGTTCATGGTCGGCGCCAAGTTCGGCGCCGCCACCAACTCGTCCTGGGCCTGGGAGGTGAACGCGGCCCTGCCCGACCGGGTCGCCCGCCGGTATCGCAGCAGCCGCATCGCCGTGCTCTCGACCGGCAACGTGTATCCGTTCGTCTCGGCGGCCGCGGGCGGCTCGGTCGAGACCGATGCCGTGGCTCCGGTCGGCGAATACGCGATGAGCTGCCTCGGCCGGGAGCGCGTGTTCGAGTTCGGCGCCGTCACGCGCGGCACTCCGGTGAGCGTGGTTCGGCTGAACTACGCCACCGACCTGCGCTACGGCGTGCTCGCCGACATCGGCCAGACCGTGCTGGCCGGCGAGCCCGTCTCGCGGGCGACCGGCGCGCTCAACGTGGTGTGGCAGGGCTACGCCAACGAGGTGGTGCTGCGTTCGCTGGGCCACGCCAGCGACTCGGTGTTCACCCTCAACCTCACCGGGCCCGAGACGCTCACCGTCACCCGTGTGGCCGAGCGCTTCGGCGAGCTCTTCGACCGGGAGGTCGCGTTCTCGGATGAGGCGGGCTCCACGGCCTTGCTGAACGACGCCGGGCTGTGCTTCTCGTTGTTCGGCTATCCGACGGTGCCGGCCGGCACCCTCGTGGAGTGGCAGGCGGCGTGGCTGCGCGATGGTCTTCCCCTGCTCGGCAAGCCCACCAAGTGGGCCGTGCGCGACGGGCGGTTCTGATGCAGCCCGAGCTCGCCGCCCTGCTCGCGGCGGGAACCGTCATCCCGGCGCATCCGCTCGCTCTCACGGCCGAACGCCGGCTCGACGAACGCCGTCAACGGGCACTCACGCGGTACTACGCCGCGGCCGGTGCCGGGGGAGTGGCGGTGGCGGTGCACACGACCCAGTTCGAGATCCGCGAGCCGCGCCACGGCCTGTTCGAGCCCGTGCTGGCGCTGGCAGCCGAGGTGATCGACCGCGAGGCCGGGCGGCCGATGCTGAAGATCGCCGGGGCCACCGGGCCGCTCGCCCAGGCGGTGGCCGAGGCGGAGACGGCGGCCGGGCTCGGCTACGACGCGGTGCTGCTGAGCCCGCGCGTGGCGGGTGCGGACGAGGTCACGCTGATCGAGCGGTCGCGGGCGGTGGCCGAGGTGCTGCCGGTGGTGGGCTTCTATCTGCAGGAGGCAATCGGCGGGCCGATCCTGTCGCGGGATTTCTGGCAGCGCTTCGCGGAGATCCCCGGGGTCGTGGCGGTGAAGGCGGCGCCGTTCGACCGGTACCGCACGCTCGAGCTGGTGCGCGGTGTGGCCTCGGCCGACCGAGGAGCGGAGGTGGCGTTGTACACCGGCAACGACGATGCGATCGTGGCCGATCTGCTGAGCGCGTTCCACGTCGACTCGCCGGCGGGCCCGGTGACCCGGCACATCGTGGGCGGGCTGCTCGGGCAGTGGGCCGTAGGCACCCGTGCGGCCGTCGAGGTGCACGGGCTGGCGATGCGAGCCCGTGGCGGTGACCATGCTGCCCGCGGCAGACTGCTCGACATGGCCACGGACGTCACGGACCTGAACGCTGCGGTGTTCGACCCCGCCCACGGGTTCGCGGGCGTGATCGCCGGCGTTCACGAGATGCTGCGTCAGCAGGGGCTGCTCGAGGGCGTCTGGTGCCTCGATCCCGAGGAGACGCTCTCGCCCGGGCAGTCGGCCGAGATCGCGCGGGTGAGGGCCGCGTATCCGGAGCTGAGCGACGACGCCTTCGTCGCGGAGCATCGGGACGAGTGGCTGCGGTGAGCGTGGGTGGGCCCCGCGGCAGCGGCGGCGGGCCGGGCGGCGGCAGCGTCGGCGGGCCCGCGGTGCTGGCGATCGTGGCCCCGGCACTTCGGGAAGCGCTGTTCGACGCCGAGTCGGAGGCTCTGCTGCACGGTGCGGGGAGCGTGCTGTTCGCCGAGACGCTCGAGGAGGGTCTGCGGCGGGCGCCCGAGGGCGTGGCCGTGCTGATCACGAGCTGGGGGATGCCGTTGTTGACGGCACCCCTGCTCGACCGTTTGCCGCACCTGCGTCTGGTGGCGCACATCGGCGCCAGCGTGAAGCCGTTCGCCACCCCCGAGCTGTTCGCCCGCGGCGTGCGGATCACCCAGGCCGGCGCGGCCATGGCGCCGCCGGTCGCCGAGGTGTCTCTCGCCTTCACCCTGGCGCTGCTGCACCGGCTGCCGCGCTTCGATCACGCCCTGCACGCGGGAGCGGAGTGGGCCGACGCCGAGACACAGTCGCCGCGGCACGAGCTCGCCGGCTCGGTCGTGGGCGTGGTCGGCGCCTCGCGCACCGGCCGCGCCTACATCGCGATGGTGCGGGCGCTCGGTGCGCGGGTGCTGCTGAGCGATCCGACCATCGATGCCGCGGAGGCCGCTGCGCTCGGTGCGACGCTCGTACCGCTGGATGACCTGCTCGCCGGCTCGCGCATCCTGGCCCTGCACGCCCCGAGCCTGCCGGGGACGCTCCGGATGATCGGAGCACGCGAGCTCGCCCTGCTGCCTGACGGCGCGGGGCTGGTCAACACCGCGCGCTCGTGGCTGGTCGACGAGGGCGCACTGGTGGCCGAGCTCGCGAGCGGGCGGATCGACGCCGCGCTGGACGTGTTCGACGAGGAGCCCCTGCCGGTCGGGCATCCGCTGCGGAGCCTCCCGAACGTTCTCCTGGTGCCTCACCAGGCGGCCGGGACGGTCGAGGGCCGCCGGCGCCAGGGTGCACTGGTGGCATCGGAGGTGGCGGCGTTCCGCGCCGGTCGACCGCTCGCCCACGAGGTGCACGAGCGCGACCTGGAGACCATGGCGTGAGCGCCGGTGGGCGTGCGATGCGGGCCGTACTCGCCGGAGCGGCGCACCATCACGCCGTGAGTGACGCGCGAGAGCTCGCGGCGCGCGGAGTCGACCTCGTAGGTGTGTGGGACGTCGATGATCCGCAGCGCCGCGACGCGCTCGCCGCCGAACTCGGAGTGCCCGTGGCCACCCGGCTCGAGGCGCTCTTCGACCGTGAGCACGAGCTGGTGATCGGCACGGTGCGCACGCCGCGCGTTCCGCAGCTGGTGCGGGCGGTGCCGGCCGCATCCTTCCTCTTCCTCAACAAGACGATCGCAGCGGGGGAGCGCGCATTCCGCGCCCTCGAAGCCGAGTGGCGCCCCGAGCGGATGGCCACGGCCTCGGTGCTTCGGTTCGCGCCGGCGGTCCGCGAGCTCGCCGAGCGGGTGCGCCTGTCGGGGGCGGTCGTGCAGTCGGTATCGGCCACCGCGCGACATGACATCGCCGCGTTCCTCACTCCGGAGCGGGCCTGGCAGGATTCGCCGTCCGGGGCCGGAGGCACCCTGGTGAATGTGGGCGTGCACGCCTGGGAACTCGTCGCCGCGGTGCTCGGCGACGACCCGGTATCGATCACCTCGGCGAGCCTGTGGCCCGATCCGCGCGGTTCCCTCTCGGAGGGCGGAGGTCGCGCGACCGCCGTGACGGAGAACGGTGTGCGGGTGGCCGTCGACGTCTCGGGCGCGCCCGCTCCCGATCGTTACACCGTGTCGGTGCGCACGGCCGTGGGCCATCACGAGGTGGTGCTCGACGCCGAGGCACCCGGCGCCGATCTCGGTTTCGGGGCCGTGATGGATGCCGTGCTCGCGTGGGTGTGCGGTGGCCCGCATCCGGCATCCTGGCCGCTGACCCGCGTGGTCTACGACGCCGCGCTGAGTGCTGCCGCCGTGGCCCGGTCAGCCGTTCCGGCCTGACCGGCGATGGAGCAGGAACGCGACCGTGCGCGTGAGCCCTCGCGTCACGGCTGCTCGAGCGAGGCGGCGGCCTGCCGGAAGATCTCGCGCATCCACACGTGCTCGGGATCGCGATTGTGCACCGGATGCCACCAGAGCGCGTTCAGGATGGGTGTCGCGTCGAAGGGCAGCCCGACGGTGCGCACGCCCGGCAGGGCAGCCACCAGCGGTGCCAGTCCCGTCTGGATGAGCCCGATGCGCCGGGTGCCGACCACGAAGTGCGGCAGCGCGAGGAAGCTCTCGACCACCGCTTCGGTGTGGGGCTCGATGCCGAGCTGCTGCACCTGCCGGACGGCCGAGGTGAAGGCGGAGCGGGACTGGTAGGTGGTGACCCAGGGCAGCTCCGCCATGTTCTGCATGGTCAGCGTCTCGCCCACCTCGTCGTTGTCGTCGGCGACGACCGCCACCCACTGGTCGTGCCACAGGTCGTCGTAGGGCAGGTCGACGATGAACCCGTGCGGGATGATCAGGCCGTCGGCCGCCCGCAGACGGTTCGCGGCATCCTCGACGATGAGCGGGTTGTGCAGCACGAACCGGAAGCGAACCCCGGGAGCGATGTTCGCCGCCAGGTCGGAGACCGCCTTCGCGATCGTGGCGAATCCGTAGTCCGAGCCGAACACCGTGAACTCGCGGGTGGAGCCGGCCGGGCTCCAGCTGGTCTGGCTCTCGAACACGCGGCGGGAGGCCTCGAGGGCGATGGTCGTCAGCTCCGTGAGCCGGATGGCCAGCGGGGTGAGCTCGTAGTTGTTGCCCTGGCGGGCGAGCAGCGGATCGTCGAAATGCGAACGCAGGCGCGCCAAGGAGGCGCTGAGGGCGGGCTGGCTGAGCCGCAGGCGCTCGGCCGCCCGGGTGACGCTCCGCTCGGTGAGGAGCGCATCCAGCGACACCAGCAGATTGAGGTCGAGACGGGACAGCAGACGTTCATCGGTCACGGCGGTGTGATCCTTCGGTCGGGGTCTTCGTCGTCATTCTTGCATAAACGAAACTGATGACGACCATAGTCAGACTGCGATTCCCTGATACCCACCCCGGCATCGATAGTGGGGGAAGGGCCGACGGAGGCCCGCAGAAAGGGTCAACGATGATCAAGCTCCTCTCCCACCTCTCGTACGTGGCGATCACCTCGCCCGACGTCGAAGCGTCGGTCGAGTTCTACGTGAACCAGGTCGGACTGACCGTGGTCGACCGCCAGGACGGCGCCGTGTATCTGCGCTGCTGGGGCGACTACTACCGCTACAGCGTGGTCGTGCTGCCGGGCGACGAGCCCTCGCTCGCCACCATGGCCTGGCGCACCTCGAGCCCCGAGGCGCTCGAGGAGGCCGCGAAGCGACTCGAGGCCGCCGGTGTGGAGGGTGAATGGTTCGAAGGCGTCTCGATCGGCCGCGCCTTCCGTTTCACCGGTCCGTGGGGCCACAGCATGACGCTGCACTGGGACGTCGAGCGCCACCAGGCCGCCGGGCACGTCACCTCGATCTTCCCCGACCGCCCCGAGAAGCGCTCCACGGTCGCCGGCGCCCCGCGCCAGCTCGACCACGTGACCGTCGCCACGAGCGATGTCGACGCCTTCGCCGCCTGGTACAACGACGTGCTCGGCTTCCGCATCATGGCCCGCACCGTGCTCGACGAAGCGCCGATCTCGGTGTTCTCGGTGCTCACCACCAACGAGAAGTCGCACGACCTCGGTGTGGTGCTCGACGGCTCGAGCCGCGCCGGCCGTGTGAACCATTACGCGTTCTGGGTCGACACCCGCGAGGAGCTGCTGATCGCCGCCGACGTGCTGATGGAGAACGGCACGCCGATCGAGTACGGCCCGTCGATCCACGGCATCGGTGAGCAGAACTTCCTCTACTACCGCGAGCCCTCCTCGCTCCGGATCGAGCTGAACACCGGCGGCTACCGCAACTACGTGCCCGACTGGACGCCCAACACCTGGAAGCCCTCGCTCGGCTCGAACAACCTGTACCGCAACGGCGCCATGCCGATGTCGATGACCGAGTCGTTCCCGCCGGCCGACGGCCCGAGCGCCACCGAGGAAGGGGTGCCCGACGAGATCAAGGAGGCGCTCCTCAACCCCTACGCCACGCAGGGTCGCGGCTGATGGCCTTCGGTGAACTGCCCGACGCCGCCTTCTCGCTCGTGCGGGTGACGGTTCCGGATGCGGCCGAGCCGCGCGTCGGGCTGGTCGCCGGCGACCGGGTCACCCTGCTGAACGACGACGAGCTCGGCGGCGACGGCCTGAACGGGTTCCTCGAAGCGCCGGACTGGGATCGCCTCGCGGCGATCGCCCGCGCGGGCGACGATCGGGAGTGGTCGGAGCTGGCGGACGTGACCCTGAGCGCTCCGGTCGCTCCGCGCCAGGTGCTGCAGACCGGCGCGAACTACCGCACGCACGTGATCGATCTCGTGGTCTCCGGTCTCGCGGCCGACGACCCGCGATCGCCCGAGGAGGCCCGCGCCTGGGCCGGCCGGATGATGGACGACCGGCGGGAGAACGGCGAGCCGTATTTCTTCATCGGCCTTCCGGCCTGCGTCGTCGGCCCCGACGAGGCGCTCGCCCTGCCGGCCTACAGCGAGAAGCACGACTGGGAGCTCGAGCTCGCGGTGGTGATCGGGGCCCGCGCCTTCCGCGTCTCGCGCGAGGAGGCGATGGATCACGTCGCCGGCTACACGATCGTCAACGACATCACCACCCGCGACCTCGTGTTCCGCAAGGACATGAAAGAGATCGGCACCGACTGGTACCGCGGCAAGAACGCCCCGGGCTTTCTGCCCACCGGGCCGTTCCTGGTGCCCGCGCCGTTCGTCGACCCCGCAGCCCTCGGCATCCGTCTCGACCTGAACGGCCAGACGATGCAGGATGCCTCCACCAGCGACCTGCTGTTCGACATCCCGGCCCTGGTGTCGGGAGCGTCGCAGACCATGCCGCTGCTGCCCGGCGACCTGCTGCTCACGGGCAGCCCCGCCGGCAACGGGGCGCACTGGGGACGGCTCCTGCGCGCGGGCGACGAGATGGTCGGCTCGATCGAGGGGCTCGGCAGCCAGACGGTGCGCTGTGTCGAGGAGGCAGCCCGGTGACGCGGCCCACCGAGAACCCCGCCGAACTCGATCGCTCCGACCCCGAGTCGGAGATCGCCCGGGCCGCCGAGGCCTTCCGCAACTGGGGGCGCTGGGGCGCGGACGACGCGCTCGGCACCCTCAACCTGATCGACGGCGCGAAGCGGATCGAGGCCGCCGCGCTCGTGCGCGAGGGCCTCTCGGTGTCGCTGGCGCAGAGCTTCGACATGAACGGCCCGCAGAAGGGCTGGCGCCGGCGCACCAATCCGGTGCACACCATGCTCGACACGGGAACGGATGCCGAGCGCGGCAACCAGGGGTTCCCGCACGGCATCGGGGGAGCCGACGACATCGTGGCGATGCCCCTGCAGTGCTCCACGCAGTGGGACGGGCTCGGCCACATCTTCGACCACGGCCGGGCCTGGAACGGCCGCGCCGCCGGCGACGTGGTGACCAGCGACGGTGACCTGGTGACCGGCATCGAGCACGCGGCCTCGGCCATCGTGTCGCGCGGCGTGCTGCTGGATCTCGGCCGCTTCCTCGAGCCGGAGTCGGGCGAGCTCGCCGACGGCTACGCCATCACCGTGGCCGATCTCGAGGGGTGCATCGCCGCTCAGGGCGCGAGCAGCCGGGTGGGCGCGGGCGACATCGTGCTGGTGCGCACCGGCCGGCTCGCCCGGGCGCGCCGCGAGGGCTGGGGCGACTACGCCGGCGGCGACAGCCCCGGCCTGTCGTTCACGACGGCCGGCTGGCTGCACTGCAGCGACCTTGCGGCGATCGCCACCGACACCTGGGGGTTCGAGGTGCGGCCGAACGAGTTCGACGTGGCCTTCCAGCCCCTGCACCAGGTGGCCATCCCGAACATCGGCCTCACCATCGGCGAGATGTGGGACCTCGACGAGCTCGCCCGGCTGTGCCGCGATCGAGCCCGCTACGACTTCCTGCTCGCGGCCCCACCGCTGCCCATCACGGGCGCGGTCGGCTCGCCGATCAATCCCGTCGCCGTGCTCTGACGACGCCGGCACGCTCACCGCATGACCGCACCACCCCGGAACAGAGAGGTTCTGACAATGACCGAGGACACCAAGTGACCGCCGTACGAACGGTGGCGATCGCGGGCAGCGGCGCCTCCGGCATGGCCGCCGCCATCCTGCTCGCCCAAGGAGGCGTCGAGGTCGACGTCTTCGAGCTGAGGGGCGGGCTGAACGAACACGGCTCCGGCATCACGCTGCAGGGCAACGCCCTGCGCGTGCTCGACCGGCTGGGGGTGTGGAACGAGGCGCGCGAGCTCGGCCACCCCTTCGAGGGGTTGTCGCTCCGAGCGCCCGGCCCCGACGCCCCGGTTGTCGCCGAACTGCCCGAAGTGAAGACCGGCGGACCCGACTACCCCGCGGGGATGGGGATGTACCGTCCCGACCTCGCCCGGGTGCTGCTGCGCCGTGCCCTGGAGCTCGGGGTGCGCGTGCACTTCGGCGCCCCCGTCACGAACCTCTCGCAGACGGCCACGGGCGTCGAGCTCGAGATCGCGGATGCGCCCGCGGGCACCTTCGACCTGCTCATCGGCGCCGACGGCGTGCACTCGCTGGTGCGCTCGCTGGTCGGCATCCCGACCGGGCCCGAGCCCACCGGCATGGGCATCTGGCGCACCTTCGTGTCGCGGCCCGCCGAGGTGGAGCACACCGAGCTCTACTACGGCGGCCCCTCCTACATCGCCGGCTACACGCCCACGGGCGACGACACGATGTACGCGTTCCTGGTGGAGAAGGCGCAAGACCGCTCCGGCGTCTCCGAGGCCGAGGCCGTCGAGATCATGCGGCAGCAGTCGCTCGCCTACGGGGGTCCGTGGGAATCGATCCGCGCCGATCTCGAGGCCGGCTCCCGGGTGAACTACACCTGGTTCACCTCGCACGTGGTGCCGGCGCCCTGGAATCGCGGGCGCGTGGTCGTGATCGGCGACGCCGCCCACAGCTGCCCGCCCACCATCGCGCAGGGCGCCGCGCAGGCCCTCGAAGACGCCCTCGTGCTGAGTGAACTGCTGCTCGCCGCCGACGAGCTCGACGACGACCTGTGGAACGCCTTCCACTCCCGCCGCATCCCGCGGGCGACCGCGGTGGTCGAGGCCTCCGTGCAGCTCGGGAGATGGCAGATCGAGGCCGATCGTGAGGCCGACGCCCCGGGCCTGCTGTTCGGGATCGCGCACCGGATGGCGGAACCCGCATGATCACCGACGTGCACGCGCACCTGCTGCTTCCTCAGCTGCATGCCGCCGTGGAGAGTCGCGACCCGGCCGGTGCGGCCGAGGCCGCCGCGCTCGAGCGCCGCCGCAACGGCCTGCCGAGCCTGGAGGCGTCGGGCCGGATGATCGGGGAACGCTTCGCGAAGCTCACCGACCTCGGCGCGCGGCTCGCCGCCATGGACGCCCAGGGTGTGCAGCGCCAATGGGTGAGTGCCTCGCCGAGCCACTTCTACCCCTGGGCGAACGAGGGGCTGGCGGTGTGGATCGCCGCCGAGGCGAACCGGCTGATCGCCGAGCACGTGGCCCAGGCATCCGGCCGGCTCACCGGCCTCGGCCTGGTGCCGCTGCAGCATCCGGCCCGCTTGGTGGAGCTGCTCGACGACGCGGTGCTCGGCCGCGGGCTCGCCGGTGTGGAGATCTCGTCGTTCGCGGGCGACGTCGAACTCTCGGATGACCGCCTGGAGCCGTTCTGGGCCCGGGCCGCCGAGCTCGGCGCGGTGGTGTTCCTGCATCCCTTCGGCTGCAGCCTCGACGAGCGCCTCGACCGGTTCTACCTGGCCAACACGGTGGGGCAGCCGGCCGAGAACGCGGTAGCGCTCTCGCACCTCATCTTCTCGGGGGTGCTCGACCGGCATCCGGGGCTCCGCCTGGTGGCGGCGCACGGCGGCGGCTACCTGCCCACCGTGATCGGCCGTTCCGATCACGCCTGGCGGGTGCGGCCCGAGGCGCGGCAGTGCGCCCACGAGCCCTCGAGCTACCTCACGAAGCTCTGGTACGACACCGTCGTGCACGACGAGCGCACGCTCCGCGCGCTGATCGAGGTGGCCGGGGCGTCACGGGTGCTGCTCGGCAGCGACTTCCCGTTCGACATGGGGCTCGACGACCCGGTCGCCACGGTGCGGGCGGCCGGGCTGCCCGATGAGGTGCTGGCCGCCGTGCTCGGTGAGAACGCCGAGGCACTCCTGCCAGGCGGGGTGCGCTCATGAGGATCGCGCGCTGGCGGCACCGGGACGTCCTGGGTGAAGGGTTCGTCGTCGGTGATGAGGTGATCGGCTTCGCCGACGGCTCCACGGTGGCCGAGGTTCTGGCCGCCGGCCTCGACGCCGCCCGAGTGCTCGAGCGCGAGACGGCACAGGCGCACGCGCCGGGGCGGGTGCCGGGGGTGCCTCTCGACGAAGTGACCCTGCTCGCCCCGCTGGTGCCCACCGCCATCCGCGACTTCGTGGCGTTCGAGGAGCACGTCGAGGGCGTCAGCGCCTCGGTCGACGGCCGCAGCGAGGTGGTGCCCGAGTGGTACGAGGCCCCCACCTTCTATTTCACGAACCCGCACACGGTGCGGGCCAGCGGCGAGACCGTGCGGCCGCCCGAGACGGCCCGGCTCGACTTCGAGCTCGAGCTCGCCGCCGTGATCGGGGGCGTACCCGGTCGGCCGGGAGAGAGCCTCACGGTCGACGAGGCGGGTTCGCACATCTTCGGTTACACCGTGATGAACGACTGGTCGGCCCGCGATCTGCAGTCCCGTGAGATGAAGGTGCGGCTGGGGCCCTGCAAGGGCAAGGACTTCGCCACGACCCTGGGCCCGTGGATCGTGACCGCCGACGAGCTGGAGGGTTTCGTCGACGACGAGGGCTTCCTGGCGGTGCGGGCCGAGGTGTTCGTGAACGGTGCCCTGATCGGGCACGACCTGGTGTCGAACATGGGCTGGCCGTTCGCGGCGCTGGTCGCCTACGCCTCCCGCAACTCCGTGGTCGTGCCGGGCGATGTGCTGGGCTCCGGCACGGTCGGCAACGGCGGATGCCTCGCCGAGCTCTGGGGGAGGACCGGCGGTCTCACGCCGCCGCCGCTCGTGGCGGGTGACGAGGTGCGGATGGTGGTCGAGGGCGTCGGTGAGATCGTGAACGTGGTCGGGCATCCGCTCGCCGCCCCCGCGATCGGCCACGCCTCGCTCCGCAGCCGGTCCCGCACCCGCTGAGTCGCACCCTCCGCACGAATCAGCCCCCATCACCGCCGAGCGGGATGGGGGCTGAAGCGTGTTCGCGGCGGACGGCTCAGTGGGCGGCCACCACCGGGGTGCGCGTCGCCGCGGCCGAACGGGAGAGCACGAGGGCGAGCACGACCGCGATCACCAGGGCGGCCACCCCCAGCGCTCCGAGCGCGGCCGGCAGGGTGCCCACGCCGCCTTGGATGGCGAGGATGAGGAGCGGGCAGGCGAACTGGCCGAAGAAGAGGAAGCCGGTCCACAATCCGGTGCCCCGGCCGCGCTGCTCGAACGCGAGCCCCGAGATCGCCCAGGTGACCAGGGTCGGAAGCAGGATGCCGTTGCCGAACGAGGTGATGATCGCCCCGACGACGGCGACGGGCGTCGAGGGCGCGAACCAGATCACCACCAGTCCGATCCCGCCGAGGCCGAGGGCGATCGGCAGCAGCCGGTGGGCTCCGAAGCGCGCGATCCAGCGGAACAGGATGGCGCCGATCGCCGTCGCCAGCGAGGCCGCGGCCGTCACCGCGCCGATCACCGCCACCTCGGTGATGCCTTGCCCGGCGAGCACGTAGGGCATCTCGACGATCAGCGAGTAGAACAGGATGCCGCCGAACAGCGTGACCGCGAGCGGCAGGGCCAGCGCGCGCCACGGGATCGGGGGCAGCTTCGCCTTCACCCCGGAGGCGGCCTTCTGCACCCGCGGCTGCCAGATCAGGAACGCGACCGGGATCACCAGCACGAGGCTCACGGCGTAGAGCCAGAACGGCGTGCGCCATCCGTTCGCTCCCAGAGCGCCACCGAGCACGAAGAAGGCGGTCGCCGCCAGAGAGGTGACGACCGTCTGCAGCCCGAAGTACTTGTTCCGCCGCGCTCCGACGAAGTAGTCGGCGAGCAGGGTGGTGCAGCAGGTCATGATCGCGGCCTCGGTGATGCCCACGCCGACGCGGCTGATCACGATGCCGCCGAGGCTGTCGAGGTAGAGGGGCGCGGTGCCCAGCAGGGCGTACGCGATCAGGGCCACGACGAGCAGGCGCTTGCGGCCCAGCCGGTCGACGATGGCGCCCGCGAAGGGCGCGATCAGGGCGATCATCAGCGCCGGGATGGTGAGCACGAGGGGCACGAGGGCGTCGGATCCCGGCACCGACGCGAAGACGCCGGTGAGCGTGGGCAGGATCGGCGCCAGCAGCACCGCGCCGAGCACAGGAAGGCAACTGCCGATCAGCAGCAGCACCCCCTGGATCGTGGTGGCGGGTCGGCCGGTGAGGGGGTTGACCACCGCGTCGCGCATGGTGCGCGGAGCGTCGGTGAGTGAGGCGCTGTTCGTCATTGAACACCCTTTCTGGACTGTTACCCGATGGTGGTCGCGCGGCAGTTCATCAGGGAAGACGCTTTAGGGGATACGGCTGATAGCTCCTGCTTATAGTGCCTCCGTGGGCAGACCCAGCTGCTCCCGCAGAAAACGCACGGCCCGTTCCGCCTGCGGCCGGGGATCCGTGCCGGCGAAGACGTGGTCGGCACCCGGCACGGTCACCAGGGTCACCTCGGCTCCGGCCTCCGTGAGCAGGCTGTTCAGGCGCCGGCTCTGCTCCATGGGAACCAGCCGGTCGGCCTCGCCGTGCACCAGCAGGAACGGCGGCGCCTCGGCCGTCACGTGACTGACCGGCGAGAGCAGGCGCCGGGCCTCCTCGCGCGGGTACGGGGAGTGTTCGAGCAGGATGTCCACCGGTTCGGGCGGCAACGGCTGGCCCGAGGCGACGATCATCTCGCGCACGTGCACGGGAAGGGCGTCGCTCATCGGCGGCAGGGCGTCGACATCCGTCACCGGATAGAAGCAGACCGCCGCGCTGATCCGGCTCGAGACGCCGGTGACACCGACCGAGCCCTCCAGCTCCTGCTCGTGGACCAGGGCGACGAGCGCGGCCAGGTGGCCGCCGGCCGATTCGCCCCAGACGGCGATCCGCGACGGATCGACCCCGAGTTCCGGCGCGAAGTGCCTCAGGTAGCGGATCGCCGCCTTGGCGTCGTGCAGCTGGGCGGGGAACGCGGCCTCACGGGAGTGCCGGTAGTCGATCGTCGCGATGGCCATCCCCGCATCCAGCGCCGACTGGATGATGAGGTTCGCCGGCCACTCCAGCGGGAGCAGATCGCGCACCCCGAAGAGCCACGCGCCGCCGTGCATCCACACCACCAGGGGAACGGGGCCCGGCGCCGCCTCGGGCACGTGCACGTCCAGCAGCAGGTGCCGGTACCCCTCGACGACCCCGTAGGTCAGCCCGATGAACGACCGGGCCCGCTCGGGGAGCACGGCGCGCTCCTCCGGTCGGAAGAACGGCGGGATGGAGCCGGTGTCGGGCCCCGGTGCGAACTCGGCTGCGGGTGCGGGTGCGGGTGCGTCGGTCATGTCGTCTCCGGATCGGTGGTGGGTCGGATGGTGAGAAGCAGGCCGCTTCCGGCGGCGAAGAGCGGGTCGAGCGTGTCGGAGGGGACATCTGGTCGGCTCGCGACGACGGCCGCCATGCTGCGCGGCAGTTCGAAGGGCAGGGTCCCCTCGGGGCGTACCACCCCGGTCAGGGCGGTGAGCACGGCGTCGTCGGATGCCCCGAACTCGCCCACCAGGGCCGTCACCGCGTGCACGACCGGGGTGAGCACGGCCGGCCGGGCCAGGTGGACGACCAGAACGACCGGCAGCCGCGCCGAGAGGGTGAGGATCTCCGCCATCACCGACTCGGGCAGCTCGAGCGATCCCTGGTTCATCCCGGCTTCGAGGAAGTAGTGGTCGCGGTGTTCGAAGGGTGAGGCGATCCGCACGATCGCGACCTCGGCCTCGTCGAGGCCGAGCGATCGCGCGCTCCAGGCCTCTCCGAAACCGACGAGGTGCATCCGCGCCGAGGAGGCGAGCGGGAGCAGGGGGGTACCGTCGACCGCGCGGTCGACCAGCACCGTCATGGCACGCGCCTGCGTCATCCGCCCGAGCTCGATCTGCTCGCGGGTCGCCCTCGGCGTCTCCTCGCGTTCCGCATCACCGGCATCCAGGATCCCGAGATCGTGTTGCAGGGCGACGATCCGGCGCGCCGAGGCGGAGATGCGCTCGGGATCGACCCGACCCGCCTCGACCAGCCGCTGCAGGCGGGCGGTGTCGCTCTCGCCGCCGAGCTGATCGATCCCGGCGTGCAGCAGGCGCTCGAGCCGCTGATCCTCGTCGAGGTGCTCGACGCCCCAGGCCCGGGCGGGGAAGGGTTTGCCGAAGACCTCCTGATCGGTGATGAGGCCGAAGTCGCTGAGCACGACGCCCTCGAACCCGAGCTCCTCGCGCAGGAGCCCGGTGATCAGGCGCCGGTTGAACGCGAAGCCCACCTCCTCCACCGGGCGGCCGTCCAGCTCGAGCCCCACCGGCATGCCGTAGTAGGGCATGATCACGGCCGTTCCGGCGTCGATCGCCGCGCGGAACGGGGCGAGGTGCTCGGCGAAACGACCGCCGGGGTACACCTGCTCGCGGCCGTACGGGAAGTGCGGGTCTTCGCCGTCGAGCTGCGGCCCGCCGCCGGGGAAGTGCTTGGTGGTGGCGGCGATCCCGTCCGGCCCCAGCCGGTCACCGCCCTGCAGCGCGCGGATGTAGGCGACCGCCAGCTCGGAGGAGACCCCGTGGTCGGCCGCGAAGCTCTGCGCCTGGCGGGCCCACCGCGGCTCGGTGGCCAGGTCGACCTGCGGATGCAGCGCCAGGCGCACTCCCATCGCGAGGTAGTCGGTGCGCACGACGTCGGCGAAGGCGCGCACGGCGTCCGCATCCCGGAGCGCCCCGAATCCGATCGGCTCCGGCCACTGGGAGAGCCCGACGGCGGCGTGGGCGGCGGCCTCGTTCTGCACGAATCCGTGCCGCGGATCGGTCGAGAACACGGCCGGCAGGCGGGAGCCGACCGAGCGGGCGTACTCCTGCATCATCGTGGTCGCCGCGCGGATCGCATCCGGAGCTGCCCGACCGCCGATGCAGAAGAAGCGGATGCCCGATCCGCCGATCAGCTCGCGGGCCGACGGCCCACCCCACGGAGGCCTCGTGTCGAGATCGAAATCCTCGCCGATCAGGATCATCGGCTGGTAGAGCAGGCCGATCTGCTGGTCGATCGGGAGGGCGTCGACGATCTGGTCGGCGGTGCGCGCCGTACCGAGCGCCGGCGTCATGCCCGGTCCTCGTCGCTCTGCAGCATCCCGTGCGAGGCCAGCATCACGTCGAAGGCCCCACTCATCGAGAAGCCGGGCCGCATCAGCGCCTGCAGCTGGAGCCCGTCCATGGTGGCGAGCACCAGGGCGGCGAGGTCTTGGTTGGAGGCGCCGCTGGTGGCCCGGAAGTGCTCGCGGTCGAGCCCGTCGGCGATGAACCGGGTGAGGCGGTCGTACCGCTCGGTGAAGAACGCGTGGGCGGGATGCTCGGGCGAGACGGCCTCGGCGGCGAGCGTGGTGAACAGCCGCATGAGTCCGGGGCTCGCCTCGTTGTCGGCGACGATGGCCCGGAGGCTGCCCGCGGTGTCGTGCGACTCGAGGTGGTGGGCGGCCGCATCGCGGCTGTGCTCGTCGCGATCGGCCAGCACGGCGACGAGCAGCTGCTCCTTCGACCCGAAGTGGTGCAGGATCGCGCCCGGCGTCACCGCCAGCGATTTGGCGACGTCGCGCAGCGATCCGCCGCGGTAGCCGTCCCGGGCGAAGACGTCGGTGGCGGCCTCGAGGATCTCCTGCCGGCGTGCTCGCCCGGCCCGGTAGGGCCCCCTCGATGCCGGTGTGCCGTCGGCCTGCACTGTCATCCTGCTCCTTCGCATGGGGGCGCTTCCGCCGGCCGGGCCGGCAGGATCGCGCTGCTTGTTGCTTCGTGTCAAAAGCACTATAGTCCTGAAACACCCGAACACTGAACACTCGATCAGGGTTCAAATGCTGAAACGAAGGAGTTTCATGACCACCGCAGACCCCGGCCTCGAACCGGTCGCCGTCCCCGCCGTCGAGGGACTCCCCAAGGACTCGCGCACGCTCTTCTCGGTGCCGCTGGTGCTGGCGCAGTTCTTCGTGCTGTTCTCGATCCTCACCCCCGTGGTGGTCGCGCTGTCGATCAAGCTCACGACGATCGTGCCGCCCGAGGAGGTCGCCGGAGCCCAAGGACTGGTGGGCGGGCTGACCGCCCTGTGCTCGATCATCGCCACCCCGATCGTGGGCAACCTGTCCGACCGCACGCGATCGCGATTCGGCCGCCGCCGCCCCTGGCTGATCGGCGGCGTGCTGCTCGGAACCGCGGCGCTGTTCGTCGTCGGAACGGCGAACACCGTGCTGCTCGTGCTGCTGGGCTCGATCCTCGCCGGTGTCGGCTTCAACGCGACCGCGGCGGCCATCGGCGGGCTCTACGCCGACCGCGTGCCCACGAAGTGGCACGGCCGGGTGGGGGCGCTGATCGGCGTGGCCACGAACTTCGCCGCCATCGCCGGCGCGGCCATCGCGACGCTGCTGGCGCCGAACATCGTGCTGATCTTCGTGATCCCCGGCATCCTCGCCATCGTGGTGGTCGCGATCCTCGCCGCCGTCATCAAGGACTCCAAAGACGACGTGCAGGGCGTGGAGCGCTTCTCCTTCGGCCAGGTGTTCAAGAGCTTCACCTGGCCAGTGCGGCAGAGCCATGACTTCACCGTCAACCTGGTGAGCCGCTTTCTGATCTGGATGGGCTACACCGCGATCATCGCGTTCCAGGCGCTGCTGTTCATCCAGCACTTCGGGATCGCGCCCACCGAGGTGGCCGGCTACCTGCTCGCGGCGACGGGCCTGTCCGGCATCGCGACGCTGGTCGGATCGGTCGGCGGCGGCTGGATCACGGATAAGACCGACAAGCGGCGCGGATTCGTGATCTTCTCAGGCCTCCTGATGGGGGCGGCGCTGGTGATCTATGCCTTCGCGCCGACGGTGGAGTTCGCAATCGGTGCCGGTGTGCTGATCGGCCTGGGCCTCGGCGTCTACCTCGCCGTCGACCTCGCCCTGGCGACCCGGCTCATCCCCGATCCGCGCTTCACCGGCCGCTACATGGGCATCGTGCAGCTGGCCAGCAACCTGCCGCAGTCGATCATGCCGTTCTTGGCGCCCCTGCTGCTGGCCATCGGCGCCGCTCAGGCGGGCCCGAACTTCCTGCTGCTGTTCGTGGTGGCCGGCGTGCTCTCCATCGTCGGTGCCTTGGTGATGCTGCTGATGCGCTCCACGCGCTGAGGCCAGCCGGTGTACGCCTCGGCCAGGTAGGTTCGGCCGGCCTCGGACTCGACCACGGTGCGCAGCTCACCGAGCTGCCGCCGGCGGTCGAAGTCGCCGGCATCGGGGGCGGTGTGCAACAGGCTCGTCATCCACCACGAGAAGTGCTGAGCCTTCCAGGTGCGGTCGAGGGCTCGCTCGGCGTAGGTGTCGATGAGCCGCTCGTCGCCCTCGCCGAGCAGCGCGCGCAGGGCCTCGGCGAGCAGCACGACGTCGGCGATGGCGAGGTTCATGCCCTTGGCGCCGGTGGGCGGCACCGTGTGCGCGGCGTCGCCGACCAGGGCCACCCGGTCGCGGCGCAGCTCGTGCGCCACGAAACTGCGGAAGCGCAGCACGTCGCGCTGGATGATCGGGCCCTCGTGGAGGGTGGTGCCGGGCACCCGTGCCTGCAGGGCGTCCCAGATCTCCGCATCGCTCGGCGCGGCCGCGTCGGCGTCGGGGTCGCATTGGAAGTACATCCGCTGCACCTGGGGGCTGCGCTGGCTGATCAGCGCGAAGCCCTGGTCGGAGTTGCTGTAGATGAGCTCCTGGGAGCTGGGCGGCGCCTCGCACAGGATGCCGAACCAGGCGAACGGGTACTCCCGCAGGTACCCGCCCGAGCGCGAGCCGGTGACGGTCGCGCGCACGACGCTCCGCGATCCGTCGGCGCCCACCACGAAATCGGCGTCGATCCGCAGGGGCTCGCCCTGCGCATCCGTGGCGACGACCGCCGGGTGCAGCGCGTTCGAGTCGTCGACGCTCTCCACGGTCGCCCCGAAACGGATGTCCTGACCGGCGCCGAGCCGGAGCGCGAGCAGGTCTTTCAGCACCTCGTGCTGCGGGTAGAGCCAGACGCTGCGGCCCACGAGCGACGGGAAGTCGATGCGATGGCCTTCTCCGTGGAAGCGCAGCTCGATGCCGTCGTGCCGGTGGCCGACGGTGTCGACGCGGGTGGCCGGATCGATCGCGCGCAGCAGATCGACGGTGCCCTGTTCCAGGATGCCGGCGCGGATGGTCGACTCGATCTCGGCGCGCGAGCGGGAGTCGACGATCACCGACTCGATGCCGGCGTCGGCCAGCAGCTGGGACAGGATGAGCCCGGCGGGCCCGGCGCCGACGATGGCGACGCGGGTGCGGATGGTGGTGGACATGGCGTCTCCTTCGACGATGGTGTCGCCATTGTGCGAGGCGGGTGCGCATCCGGAGTCCATGATTCCCGTTGATCGGGAATCGGCGTCAGAAGCGATAGCCGAGCGACCGCGCGATGTCGCCGGCCGCCCGGTGCAGCTCCACCACCGCGAAGTCGGCCTCCGCGTCGCGCGGCAGCACCACCGAGAGGGCGGCGATCACGCTTCCGGTCTCGTCGCGCACGGGAACGGCGATGCCGGTGGAGACCTCCTCGATGGAGCCCGGCGCGATGGCGTGGCCGAGCTGCCGCACCTCGGCGAGCTTGCGGCGAACGGCCTCCGGATCGCTCAGGGTCGCCCGGGTGAACGGCGCGAGCCGTGACGAGAGCACCCGTTCCTGCAGATCGGGCGGACCGAACGCGAGCAGCACCAGGCCCGAGCTCGAGGCGTGCAAGGGCAGCCGGCCGGCCACGCGGGTGATGTTCGAGCCCGAGTCGGGGCTGCTGAGGCGCTCGAGGAAGAGTGCCTCGTCCTGCTCCAGGATGGCGAGCTGGGTGTGCTCGCGCACCCGCGACTGCACCCGCTCCATGAACGGCATCGCGGCCTGGCGCAGGCGCAGCGCGTGCGAGGAGCGGGTCGAGAGCTCCCAGAGCCGCATGCCGATGCGCACCCGGCGCTCCTCATCGCGCTCCAGTAGCCCGGCCTCGACGAGCTCGTTCACGATGCGGTGCGCGGTGGAGCTCGGCAGGCCGGCACGGCGGCCGATCTCGGTGGCGGTCTGCACCGTGCGCGTGGGGGTGAAGGTGTCCAGGATGCGCACCAGGCGGTCGGTCGCGGAGTCGCCCGTGGGGGAGTTTGCCATGCTCCAGGAT
This sequence comes from Herbiconiux sp., assembly GCF_023264855.1. GTDB lineage: Bacteria > Actinomycetota > Actinomycetes > Actinomycetales > Microbacteriaceae > Herbiconiux. The sequence continues at coordinate 79,581 of NZ_JAHFUW010000003.1, forward strand.
GACATGCCGGCGCCGTCGTTCCCATTCATCGGGAAGCCCGCACATCCGGTCCGCCCGATGGCGCACCATGGATGCACCCCGTTCCGAGGCGTCGAAGGAGACACCGTGACCGCATCCACCACTGTGGCCCCCGAGAGCCTGCTGGCCGCGCCCGACCGGGCTTCGCAGACCGAGATCACCGCCGAGATCGGCGAACGGCACGCTGACCTGGCCCGCCGTGAATGGGCCGGGGAGAGCATCCGGGCGACGGTGCACGACTTCCCGCCGTATCGATCGAGCCTCCTTCGGCACCCCACCAAGAACCTCAAGCTGGTCGATCCCGAGACCATCGAGCTGCTTTCACCGGCCTTCGGGCAGCGCGACGTGGCCGCGGTGGAGAGCGACCTCACCGTGCAGCACGCGGGGGAGCCGCTGGGCGAGCGGATGACGGTGCGCGGGCGTCTCACCGATTCGTGGGGCCGGCCCCTGGCCAACCAGCTGATCGAGATCTGGCAGGCCAACTCGGCCGGCCGGTACATCCATCAGCGCGACCAGCATCCGGCACCGCTCGACCCGAACTTCACCGGGGCGGGGCGGGCCGTCACCAACGACGCCGGCGAGTATGCGTTCACCACCATCAAACCCGGCCCGTATCCGTGGAAGAACCACGTCAACGCCTGGCGCCCCGCACACATCCACTTCTCGGTGTTCGGCAGCTCGTTCACGCAGCGGCTGGTGACGCAGATGTATTTCCCGGGCGACCCGCTGTTCGCCCTCGACCCCATCTTCAACACCATCTGGCGACCGAAGGACCGCGAGAGCCTGATCGGCGTCTACGACCACGACCTCACCTCGCCCGAGTGGGCCACGGGGTATCGTTTCGACATCGTGGTCGACGGGCCGGATGCCACGTGGTTCGAGAACGAGAGCGAGTGACCATGTCCGTTCCCGCACGCACCCTGCGGCCGACGCCCGGCCAGACGGTCGGTCCGTTCTTCGCCTACGGCGTGGCCTACGAGCGGATGAACCAGGTCGTCGACCCCTATGCCCCCGGTGCCGTGCTGCTCGGCGGCACGGTCTTCGACGGGGCGGGCGAGCCCGTGCCCGACGCCTTCGTGGAGATCTTCGGCGCCGATCCGGATGGCGTCGTGCCCCGCTCCCGGGGCGCATTCCGGCGCGACGACCACACCTTCACCGGGTTCGGCCGGGCGTTCACGAACGACGACGGCCGCTACGAGTTCTTCACCCGCGCGCCCGGGGCCGCACCGGGCCGGGCCGCGTTCTTCGCCGCCATCGTCTACGCCCGCGGGCTGCCCGACAAGCTGCACACCCGCATCTACCTGCCCGATGACGCCGCCGCTCTGGCGGCCGATCCGTTCCTCGCCACGCTCGACGCGGGGGAGCGGGCGACGCTCGTCGCCTCGCGCGCGGCCGACGATCAGCTGCACCATGACATCCGCCTGCAGGGCGAGCGAGAGACGGTGTTCCTTGCCTTCTGAGGCCTTCGACCACGGACTGCTCTCGCCGGTGACAGTGGGGCACGACGCCCTCGTCTCCGACGACGCCGTGCTCGCCGCGCTGGTGCGTGCCGAACTCGGCCTGGTGCAGGCCTGGTCGGCGCTGGGCGCCCTGCCCGCCGAGACGGCCGGGATGATCGCCGCCGCTTGGGGCTCGGAGGCCGAGGCCACGGCCGGGTCCGGGTCCGGGGACGGGTCTGCGTCGATGCCGGTGCTCGCGATCGACGTGGCCGGGCTCGCGGTGGCGGCGGTCGACGGCGGCAACCCCGTGATCCCGCTCGTGGGTCTGCTCAAGAATGCGCTCCCCGCCGAGGAGCGCCGCTGGGTGCATCGCGGCGCCACCAGCCAGGACGTGCTCGACACCGCGCTCATGCTCGTCGCGCGACGCGCGATCGACGCCGTGCTCATCGACCTCGCGCGCGCCGAGGCGTCACTGGCCGCCTTCGCCGCCGAGTACCGCGACCTCGTCGCGGCCGGCCGCACCCTCGGCCAGCACGCCGTGCCCACCACCGTCGGGCTCCGTGCCGTGGTCTGGCTCGGCGGCATCCGGCGCTCCCGCCTCCGTCTTCAGCAGCTCACCCTGCCGGTTCAGCTCGGCGGGGCCGCCGGAACCCGGGCCTCGTTCCTCGAGATCGGCGGCCCCGATGCCGCGCTGCTGCCGGCCCGGTACGCCGAGGTGCTCGGGCTCGACGACGCGCACGACGTCTGGCACACCAGCCGCTGGCCCGTCACCGAGCTCGCCGACGCCCTCACCCAGACCACGGATGCGCTGGGCAAGCTGGCCGGTGACGTCGTGACCCTCTCGCGCACCGAGATCGCCGAGGTCTCGACCGGGGCCGGCGGCGGATCGTCGGCCATGCCGCAGAAGAGCAACCCCGTGTCGGCCGTGCTCATCCGCTCGGCCGCCCTGCGCGCCCCGCAGCTGGCGGCGACCCTGCACCTGTGCGCCGCGCTCGCCGACGACGAGCGCCCGTCCGGAGCCTGGCACGCCGAGTGGCCGACGTTGCGCGAACTGCTGCGGGTGGCGCTGGGTGCGAGCGCTCAGGCGGCGAGGCTCACGGCCGCCCTGCGCGTCGACCGAGACGCGGTGGCCCGGAATCTCGCGGTCACTCGCGGACTCATCCTGGCCGAGCGGCTGTCGATCGTGCTCACGCCCCTCATCGGCGCGGAACGGATGAGTGCCCTGGTGGCCGCGGCGGCCGCGGGCGGCGACCTGGCGGTGCTGCTCGCCGACCTGCCCGAGGCGGGCGACATCGACGTCGCCGCGCTCCTGGACCCGGCGACCTACTCCGGCGACGCCGCGGCCGCCGTCGATCGTGCCACCACCCACAACGACACCGGGGAGGCGCGGCGATGACCGTTCCCACGTTGACCATCCGGGAGCTCGGCGGAGACGCCGGGCTGCCGCTGCTCGTGCTCGGGCCGTCGCTCGGCACCTCGACGGTGCTGTGGGAGGCCGCGGCACCCGCTCTCGCCGAGCACCACCGCCTGCTGGCGTGGGATCTGCCCGGGCACGGTGAGTCTCCCGCAGCCACCGACGCCTTCACCGTGGCCGAGCTGGCCGACGCGGTCGTCGCCGCGGTGGACGGTACGAGTGCCGGCGAGGAGCCGTTCTTCATGGCCGGTGTCTCCCTCGGCGGCGCGACCGGCCTCGAACTGCTGCTGCGGCACGGCGAGCGGGTGCGCGCGGCGGCGATCGTCGCCTCCGCGGCCCGGCTCGGTGAACCACAGGCCTGGCACGAGCGGGCATTCAAGGTGCGGGCGGAGAGCACCTCCAGCCTCATCATCGCCTCGGCGGAGCGCTGGTTCGCCCCGGGGTCGGTGGCCGCGCATCCGGAGCTCACCGGGCGCCTGCTGCATGCCTTGCAGGACGCCGACGACGAGTCGTACGCCCAGTGCTGCGAGGCGCTCGCCGCCTACGACGTGCGGGAGCGGCTCGGAGAGGTCCCGGATCGCGTTCCGGTGCTGGCACTGTGGGGGCGTCACGACGCCGTCGCACCCGAGTCGTCGGCGGTCGAGATCGCCACCGGGGTGCCGAACGGGGAGTCGGCCGTGACCGAGGGCGCCGCACATCTGCCGCCTGCCGAGCAGTCGGAGGCCACCGCGGCCGCCCTGATCGAGTTCTTCGCCCGCCACACCGAGGGAGCACGTCCATGACCCGATCCGAGAGCGACGGCCTCACCGACGCCGAGCGCTGGGAGCAGGGCATGGCCGTGCGCCGCGCGGTGCTCTCCGACGCGCACGTCGATCGCGCCACGGCGGCCACGACCGATCTGACCTCCGATTGGCAGGACTTCATCACCCGCGTGGCCTGGGGTGACGTGTGGTCGCGCCCCGGACTGGACCGCCGCTCGCGTTCGATCGCGGTGCTCAGCTCGCTCATCGCCCACGGCCACGAGGAGGAGCTCGCGATGCATCTGCGCGCCGCTCGGCGCAACGGGCTGACGGTGCAGGAGATCGGCGAGGTCATCCTGCAGTCGGCGATCTACTCGGGGGTCCCGGCCGCCAACACCGCGTTCCGCATCGCGTCCACGGTGTTCGCGGAGAACGCCTGAGGCGTGTCTCGTAAAGCGTTGGTGGATTCCGCGGCGTGAACCTCCATGCACCTCTCCGTCCGGCCCGAAGTAGAGGACATATCCCTTAGCGGCCGGGGACCGCAACTCGTCCAGATCAGCCACCCCACAGGGCCATCTCCTCGCAAACTATTCGAGCTTTCATCAGGTCTTTCTGATAGAATCTCAGTATGCAGATAGCCACTCGATTCCAAGGGATCGCCGCCGATCTCCGTGGTGACGCGGGCGAGAAGGATGCCGCGATGGCGGGGCTCGGTGACGAGGATCTGCTCGAGGTCATGGCCGCGATTGAGGCGGCCGGGCGGGCGCTCTCGGCCTGGCAGATTCGGGTGGCCGGCGAGGTCGGGGTGCGGTCCCGCAGCGAGCTAGGTGATGAGGGCTTGAGCCGGTCGCAGAACTTCACCAGCCCCGTGAAACTGGTCTCTACGGTCACGGGCACGTCGGCGCGGGAGAGCAAGGCGCGACTCGAGGTCGGGCGACGTTTGCGCGGTGCCGTGCTTCTGGGTGGCGGTGAAGGGCCGGCCCCGTTCCCGGCCGTCGGTTTGGCCCTTGATAGCGGCATCCTCGCGGTTGAGACGGCGTCGATCATCGTCAGCCGGTGCGCCGAACTTGCAGAGCGCGGGTGTGCCCCTGATGTGGTGGCCTGTGCCGAGCAGACACTCGTCGACGAGACCATCACGAAGCACCTGACTGCGGATCAGACCTCCAGGCTCGCCATCCACCTGCGTGAGGTGATCGATCCCGATGGTGCGGAGCCTCGGGATGACCGGCTCCAGCAGCAGCGCTCCCTCACCATCGGCCAGGCCAGCGACGGGATGATCCGGGGCCGGTTCGCCCTCACACCCGAACAGGGCGCGGTGTGGCTGGCGAGCATCCAGGCGATGCAAAGCCCCCGCATTGCAGGTTCGCCCTCCAGTGGGCCGCGGTTCCTGACCGAGGACGAATACGTGGCGCAGACCGCTACCGCTGATATCCGTTCGCAGGTGCAGAAGAACGCCGATACGATTACCGAACTCATCGCTCGCGCCGCTGGCGCCCCGGACATGCCTCGCCTCAACGGCGCCACCACCACCCTCAACGTGCACATCACTCTCGACAACATCGAAACAGGGCGCGGGGTCGGCTGGATCGACGGCATCGACGAGCCCGTTCCCGCCTCCACCATCGCGCAACTGCGCTGCACCTCCCCCACCGCCGCAACCCTATTCAACGATCGCGGTGCGGTGCTCTACCACGGCAAAACGGAGCGCCTCTTCACTCCGGCCCAGAACCGGGCACTCGCAGCGCGAGACGGCGGATGTGTGTGGCCCGACTGCGACCGACCACCGTCTTTCTGCGAAACACATCATGCAGACGAGTGGGTTTCCGCCGATCATCCACCGGGTCGTACCGACATCGACAACGGTGTGCTGCTCTGCCATTTCCATCACTCGCACCTGCATAAGTCATCCTGGAAACTAACCATGCATTCGGGTGTGCCTCACCTGATCCCGCCGAGGTGGATCGATATCGAGCAGACGCCGATCCCGACCACCCGCCGACGCACCACCCAACGCCCAGCCGCCTAACCACGCACGCCCATTTCCCCGAACCGGGCATAGTCATCGAGGGCAAGCGCGAAGCGCGCGGCAGACCATCACCAGGCCAAGCATCCGGGCACCGAACCGTACGGGGCTGCCGCGCGCTTCGCGCTTGCCCTCGATGATCATGGCTGGGTCGACAAAAGCTTGGTCCGGTAAGAGCCTGATCGCACTCGGGGCAGGCGAAGGTCGCCAGTGAGAGTCCCGGCCGGCCGGGCACGCGAGCCGATTCTGCTGACGAGCCACGGCATGCGCACCACGGTCTGATTCTGTCGCGCCTCTCCACTCGGGACATCGTCGCGGTGATGCCGCAGGCTCCGACCAGATCGACCACAGAAGACGGCAACTGCGGGCCATCGCGTATCGCCGCGACAAACTCGCCCTCACCTATCGACGAGGCGCTCTCCTCCGAGCCATCACCATCTCGACACACGCATCAGGAGACGCGCCCTCTGGTCCGCTCCGAGACGGCGATCGAGCGACACGGTCTGCCGGTCAGTGGTCGTTCGTGGGTGACGTCGGCAGGGCGGCGATCAGGCGTTCGGCGCTGCGCCGGGCGGAGGCCGTGCGCTGCGCCGAGACCTCGAGGTCGGCCATGAAGACGTTGCCGATGGCCAGGGTCAGGATGCCGTACGCGGCGTCGGCACGGGCATCCGGTTCGCATTCGGGGTGTGTGGTGGCGAGGATCGCGGCCAGCTCGCTCTGCGACGACAGGTAGGCGTCGACCACGATCGCGTGGATGCTCGGATTCGTGCGCGCGGCGTCGACGAAGGCCAGGGCCACGGTGTTCTCGGGGCCGGGCTCGGCGAAGTCGCCGAAGAGGTAGTCGAGCGCCGCCTCGATGGTGGCGGTGTCTTCCGGCAGGAAGGTTCCGCCGTGCGCGGCGACGGGATCCTCGGCCCCGGCCTCCGGCACCTCGCCGAAGTACAGCAGCACGGCGGCATCCGTCAGCACCGCATCGCGGTTGCCGGCGTAGTGGCGTACGTGACCGCGCGCCATGCCCGCTTCTTCGGCGATGCCGTCGAGGGTCGTGGCCGCCAGGCCGTGCGCGGCGATGCAGCGGATGGCCGCTTCGAGGATCTGACGGCGGCGCTCGGTGGCGAGGGAGGGGCGGCCCACGGTGACTCCTGAAAAGTTATTAGTCGGACTTGACTAAAAACTATCAGAGTGTCTACCGTGTGGAAACCGCAACTTCGGAAGGATGCCGTGATCGAGATCGAGAAGGTCGGGCCGGGGCCCGTCAGCCCCCTGGCCCGCGAGGAGTCCGTGCGGATGCGCGACGGCGTGCGCCTGGCCACCGACGTGTATCTGCCGGGCGGCGATGATGCCCCCGGCGACACCATCCTCATCCGCCTGCCCTACGACAAGAGCGGCGCGTACACCTTCATCCCACTGATCGCCGAGTACTTCATGCGCTCGGGCTACCGTGTGGTGGCGCAGGACGTGCGGGGCAAGTTCCGCTCCGAGGGCGAGACGCTGCTGTTCGTGAACGAGGCCTACGACGGCTACGACACGATCGACTGGGTGGCGCAGCAGCCCTGGTCGAACGGCCGCGTGGCGATGTGGGGCGACAGCTACTACGGCTACACCCAGTGGGCGGCGGTGTCGACGCAGCATCCGGCCCTCAAGGCCATCGCGCCGCGGGTGACCGGCACCCAGCTCGGCGAACCGGTGCAGAAGACGGCCGACGACGTGGTGCGCCGGGTCGAGTGGGCCATCACCTACCTCTACCCGCTGTCGTACTTCCACTCCCAAGACGCCTACTTCTGGCCGCTCGATCCGGAACGCCGGCCGTTCAGCGATCAGGCCGAGCAGGCGATCGCCGCCATCGGCTCCCGCTCCCTCTCGTACGACCAGTGGTTCCCGCGGCCCGTGCATCTGCGCCGATTCCCGGCGGGCAGCCCTTTCGACGCCCGCCCCGTGCCGACGCTGCACACCATCGGCCTTTGGGACAACTGCGCGCCGCTGTCGTGGGCCGACGTGGCCGAGATTCAGAAGCGGCCGGCCTGGGCGATGAACCACTTCCTGCGCCTGGAGGCGATGGATCACGAGTCGTTCTACCTCGACGACCCGCTCGAGGCCCGCGGCGAAGAGCGGCCCGAGGCGCAGATCCGGGCCGAGCTGCCGCGGATGCTGCAGCCCGCCCTCGACTTCTTCGAAGTGTTCGTGCGCGGCAACGGCGGAGTCGACGACATCCCGCGCGTCACCTGGGCGCTCGCCGGAACCGACGAGGTGCGCACCGCCGACTCCTGGCCGCCCGCGCAAACCGCCGAGCTCACGTTCTTCGCCACTGCCGAGGGTCTGCTGGCAACGGCTCCGGATGCCACGACCACCGAACGCGGGTGGACGCACGACCCCGCCGACCTCGTGCCGTCCAGCGTGCAGAACGCCTTCGCCTTCCTCGCCGCGCAGCCCGACGAGGCTCCGCTCGGCGACCGCGACGACGTGCTCGTGTTCACGGGTGAACCGCTCGAGCAGCAGCTCGACCTGGTGGGCCCGGTCACCGCGACCGCGCGCATCCACTCCGACGGACCGGTCATGGACTTCTTCGTGCGCCTGCTCGATGTCGCCGCCGACGGTACCGCGCTGCGGATCGCGCGCGGCCAGGTGCAGCTCGCCGATGCCCGGCGGGCGACCGATGTCGTCGTCGACCTCGGTCAGGTGGCCTACCGGCTGGCTCCCGGCCACCGCCTGCGCCTGCACGTGAGCAGCAGCGATCACCCCGAGTTCATCCCGCAGCCGGGCACCGGCGAGGATCCCTGGTCGGCGGTCGAGACCCGGCCCAACCACCAGACCCTCGTTCTCGGCCCCGAGGCCGGATTCGCCCTGACCATCACCACCCTGGAGGACCGATGACGAACGCACCCACGACCGCCGCCGAAACCACACCTCCGGCCCTGCCCGACCCCGTTCTCGAGTTCGCCTTCGAGATCCGCGCCGGCATCGACCCCTTCGTGCGGATCGGCCGCAGCGCCGACGAGGAGCTCACCTTCACGCCGGTCAGCGGCGGCACCGTGGCGGGCCCGCTGCTGAGCGGCGTCGTGCTCGCGGGCGGCGGCGACTGGGCGGTCGAGCGCAGCGGCACCGCCCAGCTCGAGGCGCGTTACCTGATCCGGGCCGACGACGGCACCGTGATCGACATCCTGAACCGCGGCTACTACCGGGCCTCCGAGGAGGTCATGGCGCGCGTGCAGGCGGGCGAGAACGTGTCCGAGAGTGAGTACTACTTCCGCACCGCGCCGGTGTTCCAGACGGATGCTCCGGCCCACCGCTGGCTCGCCGAGCACCAGTTCGTGGGGCTCGCGCGGGACGAAGACGGCCAGGTCTGCATCCGCATCTTCGTGGTGCGCTGAGATGACCGGGATGTTCGACACCATCTACGTCGGCGGCCGAGCCTTCACCGCCGGCTGGGACGCCTCGCGCGCGCTCGGTGTGGGCGTGCGCGACGGCCGGATCGCGGCCGTCGCCGCCGACGACGAGCTGCGCGCGGCCGGGGCCGCCGAGGTGGTGGAGCTGCGCGGCGGCCTCGTGCTGCCGGCCTTCCACGACGCCCACGCGCATCCGATCGCCGGGGCCGTCGAGCTGCTGCAGTGCGATCTCGCCGAGGCGGTCGACGCCGACGACTGCCTGGCCCGCATCGAGCGCTACGCCGCTTCGCTCGCCGAGGACGAGTGGGTGCTCGGCGGCGGCTGGTCGATGCCGCACTTCCCGGGCGGCACGCCCACCCGTCAGCAACTCGACCGGGTCGTGGGCGGTCGCCCGGTCATGCTGCACAACCGCGACCACCACGGCGTCTGGGTGAGCACCCGCACGCTCGAGCTCGCCGGGATCACCGCTCTGACCGAGGATCCGGCCGACGGGCGGATCGAGCGCGAGGCCGACGGCTTCCCGAGCGGCGTGCTGCACGAGGGGGCGGTGCAGCTGATCGACGACGTCGTTCCGGGCACCAGCCCCGAGCTCGCGGCCCGCGCGCTCGACCGGGCCCAGAGCGAGTTCTTCGCCCGAGGGCTCTCCGGCTGGCAGGACGCCTGGGTCGGTCGCACGGCCGGCGTCGACGACCTGCTCGACACCTACGTCGCCGCGGTGCAGGACGGTACGCTCCGAGCGCGCATCACCGCCGCGCTGTGGTGGGAGCGCGACGGCGGCCTCGCCCAGCTGGCGGGCCTGCGCGAGCGGCGTGCCCGCGTCGAGGCGCTCGGCCGGCCCGATCTGCTGATCGCCGACACCGTCAAGATCATGGTCGACGGGGTGGCCGAGAACTTCACGGCCGCGCTCAGCGAGCCGTACCGCGATGCCTGCGGGCACACGACCGGCAACAGCGGTCTCACCTTCCTGTCTCCGGCCGACCTCACCGAGGCGGTCGTGGCTCTGGATGCCGAGGGCTTCGTGGTGCACTTCCACGCGCTCGGCGACCGGGCGGTCACCCTCGCGCTCGACGCCCTCGAGGCGGCGCGCGCGGCCAACGGGGTGCGTGCCTCCCGCCACCACCTGGCCCACCTGCAGCTCGTGCAGAGCTCCGACGTGCCGCGCTTCGCCGCACTGGAGGCGACCGCCAACCTGCAGATGCTGTGGGGCGCGGTCGACGACCAGCTCGACGAGCTGACCTTCCCGTTCATCGACCCGCGACTGGTCGGGCGGCACTACCCGTTCCGCGAGTTGCGGGATGCGGGGGCGCGGCTCGCGGCCGGCTCCGACTGGCCGGTGTCGACGCAGGACCCGATCGAGGCCGTCCACATCGCCGTCAACCGCGCGGCGCCGGGGGACGAGCCCGACGACCGTATCCGCACCGATCAGGCCCTGGACCTGTCCGACGCGCTGGCCGCCTACACGGCCGGATCGGCATTCGTCGGCGGACGGAGCGGGATGTCCGGGGCGCTAGTTCCGGGGCTGGCCGCCGACCTCGTCGTGCTCGATGCCGATCCCTTCGCCGTGCCGCGCGACGAGCTGCACCGCGTGCGCGTGCGGGAGACCCGGGTGGCGGGGGAGTGCGTCTACAGCGCCGAGGGCGACGCCGACGCCGCGGGCGCCTCGTGATCGGCGCCGGAGCGCGGCAGACCCGCCAGCGTCGCCTGCACCAGGTCGCGAACGCGCGTCTCGTCCCAGTGCTCCGAGTCCTCCATGGTGGCGATGTACGCCCCGCGCACCAGCACGTAGAGCAGCTCGGCCACGTGCCGGGGGTCGGTGAATCCCGACTCGCGCGCGGTCGATTCCAGAACATCCTGGAACTCGCGCGACTCCCGCTGCAGCGAGGCTCGCAGCTCGGGCTCGACGCCCGCGTTGGCCACGATCTCGAGGATGAGCGTGCGCAGCACGGCGTCGTCGGGGCTCGAGCTGAGCGACCAGTCGACCAGGCCGGCGAGGCGCTCGGAGGGCGGCAGGGCGGCGACGGCGGCGCTGCGCTCCTCGAGCCAGCGGTCACGCCCCTGATCGAGCGCGTTCATGATGAGCGCGGCCCGGGACGGCAGGTAGTTCGTTACGAGCGTCGTGGAGCCGCCGAGCTCGCGGGCCACCGAACGGATGGTCACCGCCTGCGCTCCCGCGGTGCGGGCCACCCGGATGGTCGCCGCCGCGATGTCGGCGTAGCGCTGACCGGTATCCACCTCACGAGGCATGTCACCAACTCTATACAGCGCCGTAACATGAATGCAACAATGATGTACAACACTGTTGTATTACAGTGGGAAGGTCACGGCAACGCCGCCGTGGCCGTCGAACCCGCTGTGAGAATCCGAAAGGGAACGAGATGAGAATCCGAGGCACAGCCGCCGCGGTCGTCGCAGTCGGAGCGGCCGTCGTGCTGCTCGCGGGATGCACGCCCCGGGACAACGGTACCGGCACTCCCACGGGAGCGCCCGCATCCTCCACCCCCGTCGACCTCGTCTCGTCGTTGCCCGCGGGCACGACGGCGGTCGACGAGGTCACCTGGGGCCTGGCCGAAGGGGAGCCGGCGCTGCTCGCCCCGGGCGGCGACTACAACTTCGTCACCCCCAACCTGTGCGACAGCCTGCTGCGCGTGACGCCCGACTTCGGCGTGGAGCCCGGAATCGCCGAGAGCGCCGAGTTCGTCGACCCGGTGACCTTCGTCATCGACATCCGCCCGGGCGTCACCTTCTGGGACGGCTCGCCCGTGACCCGGGACGACGTGGTCTACAGCCTCGAACGCGACCGCGATCAGCGCTCGGCGTTCTACGGCGCGACCGTGCTGATCGTGCCCGGCGCCGACGGCATCGCCGTCACGGGCGAGAACCAGGTGACCGTGCGCTTCGTGGCGCCCGACTCCACCTTCCGCGACGCGATCGCGGGCGGCGCCGGCGCGGTGCTGAGCAAGGCCTTCGGCGAGCAGGCCGGAGCGGCCCTCGGCACCTCGGCGGGCGGCGTTCTCTGCGCGGGGCCCTACAAGCTCGACTCGTGGACGCCGGGCCAGGACATCGTCACGGTGGCGAACGACACCTACTGGGGCGGCGCTCCCGAGGTGAAGAAGATCACCTACAAGTTCGTGCCCGACGGCACCACCCTCACCAACGCCCTGCTGGCGGGGGAGATCGACGGGGCGTACAACGTGCCGCCGGCCAATCGCGGCGAGTTCGAGTCATCCGGCACCGGCACCTTCGTGGTCGGCCCGTCGACCGCCTCGTTCTCGTTCGGCCCCACGCGCAGCGAGGGCCTGGGGGCGAACCCGAAGATCCGCCAGGCGCTCAGCCTCGCCATCGACCGCGACCAATACATCCAGACCGTGCTCAACGGCCTGGGCGAGGCGCAGTCGACCTTCGTCGCTCCCTTCTCCTGGGAGAGCTCGGATGCCGCGGCCACCTACAAGGCCGGATACGACGCCCTCGAGGCGCCCACCACCGACATCGCCGCCGCCAAGGAGCTGGTGCAGGAGTCGGGTGAAGACACTTCGGTGCCGCTGCGGATCGTGATCCCGGCCGGCTCGACCGAGCTCTCGCAGACCGCTGCCATCATGCAGAGCGCCGCGCAGCAGATCGGCCTCACCGCCGAGATCGACGAGCGGCAGGCGGCCGACTACGCCGCGATGTTCTCCGACCCGTTCAACGAGAGCCTGCGCGCCGACACCGACCTGATCGCCGCGACCGGCTACACCGAGACGCCGGGCGTGCTGGCCTACCCGCAGCTGTTCCTGCTACCCGTCGACCAGGGCGGCATCTTCAACTGGAGCGACTACGCCGACGCCGACGTGACCGCCGCGCTCCAGACGGCACGCACGACACCGGATGCCGAGGGCGCCGCCGCGGCCTACGTCGATGCGCAGGCGATCTTCGCACCCGACCAGCTGCAGGTCACCCTCGCCGGGGCGTACCACACCACGTTCCTGTCGAACGATCTCACCGGTGTCGTGACCTCGATCGCCGCGTACTCCAGCCCCTGGGCGCTCGCGCTGGGTGGCAAGTGACCGGGGCGCTGGCCGGGAAGGGGGCGGGCGGATGAACCGCGCCACGATCCGGCCCCTGCTGGGCAAGCTGGGCGGGCTGCTGCTCACCCTCTTCCTGGCCAGCGTCGTCATCTTCGCCGCCCTCCAGCTCACCGGCGACCCGATCGCCGCCATCACCGGCGGTGTGCGGCCCACGCCCGAGCTGATCGAGACGATCCGGGCGCAGTACCACCTCGACGATCCGATCTGGCTGCAGTACCTGCGCTGGCTGGGCGGCATCGTCACCGGCGACCTCGGCACCTCGTTCGTCTACAAGACGCCCGTGGTCGACCTGATCGCGCCGCGCATCGGCATCACGGTGCTGCTGGTGCTGTACACCGTGGTGCTGATCGTGGTGTTCGGCATCGGCAGCGGCATCCTCGCCGCCCGCCGGGGCGGTGCGACCGACAAGGCGGTGCTCGTCGCCACCTCGGTCGGCGTGGCGCTGCCCACCTTCGTGGTGGCGATCCTGCTGATCTGGCTGTTCGGCCGCGAACTCGGCTGGTTCCCGGTGTACGGCGCGGGGGAGGGGCTGCTCGACAACCTCTACCATCTGACCCTGCCGGCCATCTCGCTCTCGGTGCTCTACATCGCCTACCTCAGCCGCATCACCCGCGGCGCCGTGGTGGCGCAGCTCGGTTCCGAGCACGTCGACACCGCCCGGGTGCGCGGCATCCCTTCGGAGCAGATCTTCCGCCGGCACGTGTTCCTGAACGCCTCTCCACAGGTGCTCTCCATCTCGGGGGCCACCATCGCCGGCCTGTTCGCGATCTCGGCGATCGCCGAAGTGGCGTTCGGGATCGGCGGGCTCGGCTCGCTGCTCACCGAGGCCGCCGCCCGCAAAGACCTGCCGGTCGTGCAGGTGATCTCGCTGATGCTCGTGGCGCTGTTCGTGGTGGTGAACGCCGTCGTCGACGTGATCATCGCCGCGATCGATCCGGACTCCGCCAAACCGAGGAGGAACGCATGAGCGTCGCACAACTCGCCGGCGGCCGTGTTCCGCGGGTCGCCCGCCGGGCCGCCCAGCGCGAATGGCTCTTCATCGTCGCGGCCGTGGTGCTGCTCGGCATCGTCGTGATGGCGCTGTTCGGGCCGCTGCTCGCCCCCTACGACCCCGATCAGCTCTTCGTGGGACCGTCGAACGGCGCCGTCTCGGCCTCCCACATCATGGGCACCGACGACCTCGGCCGCGACATCTTCTCGCGGGTGCTCAGCGGGGCGGCCGCCAGCGTGTTCGCCCCGGTCGTGGTGGTCGTGCTCTCCGGTGTGCTGGGCGCCACCCTCGCGGTCGTGGCGGCCTGGTTCGGCGGCTGGGTCGACGGCGTGAGCAACCGCATCATCGACGTGATCTTCGCCATCCCCGGCCTCGTGCTGGCCATCCTCGCGGTCGCGATGTTCGGCAAGGGGCTCGTCGCCCCGGTGCTCGCCCTCTCGATCGCCTACCTGCCGATCGTCTCGCGGCTCGTGCGCGGCGGTGCCCGGGCCGAGCTCGGCAAGCCGTACATGGCCGCGCTGCGGATTCAGGGCGTGAGCTCGGGCGCCATCGCGTTCCGGCACCTCGTGCCGGCGCTGCTGCCGATGATCATCGCGCAGTCGACCATCGGCTTCGGCTACGCGATGCTCGACCTGGCCGCGATCTCGTTCCTCGGCCTCGGCGCCCAGCCGCCGGCATCCGACTGGGGTGTGATGATCTCGGCCGGCCAGGCCTCGCTGCTCACGGGCGCGCCCGAGCAGTCGGTGTTCCCGGCGCTGCTGGTCGTCGTGACGGTGCTGGCGGTCAACATCCTCGGCGCGCGGGTGACCGCGTGGGCGGAAGGAAAGGACTCATGAGCGACCTCGTGCTCGAACTCGACCACCTCTCGATCGCCGCACCGGCTCCTCTCGCCGCTCCAGGCGCGGGGCCGCGCACGATCGTGCACGACGTGACCCTGCAGGTGAGCGCCGGCGAGTCGGTGGGCCTCGTGGGGGAGTCCGGATCGGGCAAGACCCTGTCGGTGCGCTCGGTGGCGGGCCTGCTGCCCGCCGGGTTCACCACGACCGGGGCCATCCGGGTCGAAGGTCATGACCTCGCGCAGCTGCCCAAGGCGGAACTGCGGCGGCTGCGCGCCACCCGCATCGGCATGGTGTTCCAGACACCCCGGGCGCACCTGAACCCGCTGCGCACCATCGGCGACTTCATGACCGAAGCGCTGATCGCGGTGGCCAAGGAGAGACCGGATGCGGCGCGCCGGCGGGCGGTCGACCTGCTCGCCGAGGTGGGCATCCCCGACCCCGAGCGGCGGATGCGCCAACGGCCCGCCGAACTCTCGGGCGGGCTGCTGCAGCGCGTGATGATCGCCGCCACCCTGGCGATGGATCCGCCCATCCTGCTCGCCGACGAGATCACGACCGCCCTCGACGTGACCACCCAAGAGGAGGTGATGGCGGTGATCGCCGACCTGCGCAAGCACCGCGACCTCACCCTGCTGTTCATCACGCACGACCTCGCGCTCGCCGGCGCCGTCTGCGACCGAGTGGCGGTGATGCAGCACGGCCGGGTGGTCGAGACGCTGAACGCGGCGACCATGCGCCAGGATGCCACCGACCCGTACACGAAGCGGCTGCTGTCGGCGTCGCTGCCGGGCGAGGTCTCGGCCGAGCGGCCGACGGATGCCGCCGATCCGGTGCTCGTTGTGCAGAGTCTGCGCAAGGTGTTCTCGGTGCTTTCGCCGAAGGGCCGCCGTGAGGAGTTCGTGGCCGTCGACGACGTGGGTTTCCGCCTGGAGCCGGGCGGATCGCTCGGCATCGTGGGCGAGTCGGGTTCCGGCAAATCGACGACGGCACGCGTCATCTGCGGTCTCGAAGCGGCCGACGCGGGAACGGTGCTCGTCAAGGGCGAGGACTGGACCAAGGCGGCGCGGGGCACGAAGGCCCGGCGTCATCGTGCCCGGATCGCGCAGATGGTGTTCCAAGACCCGTATCAGTCGCTGGATCGCCGCCAGACGGTGCGCGAGTGCCTTTCGGAGGCGGTGGCCGTGCATCGGCCCCGCGCGAGCCGGGTCGAGCTGACCGCCCGGGTCGACGAGCTGCTCACGGCCGTCACCCTCGACCTCGACCTCGCCGGGCAGCGGCCCCGTTCGCTCTCGGGCGGCCAGCGCCAGCGCGTGGCGATCGCCCGGGCGCTCGCGGCCGATCCCGAGATCCTCGTGCTCGACGAGGCCGTGTCGGCGCTCGACGTGACGACGCAGGTCGAGATCCTCACCCTGCTCGACCGCATCCGGCGCGAGACCGGCGTCGCTCTGCTGATGATCTCGCACGACCTCACCACAGTGCGGCGGGTGTGCGACCAGGTCGTGGTGATGAAGTCCGGCAGGGTGATCGAGCAGGGGCCCATCGCCGACGTGCTCGACGACCCGCGCGCCGACTACACACGCACCCTGCTCGACTCCATCCCGCGGGAGGGATGGGTGCCCAGACGCCGCATCCCGACCCGCACCGCGTCGCTCCCGGCCGTGGCCACGCGGGCGACCCGCATCATCCCCGCCGAATCCGTTGCCCCCGAATCCATTCCCCGTCGAGGAGAGAAGACATGACCGATCGTTCCCTGTGGAAGCTGAGCGTGCGCGAGCTCGCCGAAGCCATCCGCTCCCGTTCCACGACGGCGCGAGCCGTGGTCGATGCCCACCTGGCCCGCATCGAGGAGGTCAACCCCGTCGTGAACGCGCTCACCGTCGTGTTCGCCGACCGCGCCCGTTCCCACGCCGACGAGGTCGACCGCCGGCTCGACGAGGGAGAGGAGGTGGGCCCGCTCGCGGGCGTGCCGTTCACCGTGAAGGAGAACATCGACCTCACCTGGTCGGCCACGACGAGCGGATGGCCGTTCCTGGCCGAGGCCGTGCCCGCGCAGGACGCCACGCTGGTGCGGCGCCTGCTCGAGGCCGGCGCCATCCCGGTGGGGCGCGGCAACATGCCCGACTGGGGGCTGCGTTGGGACACCGACAACGACCTGTTCGGCCGCACGATCAACCCGTGGGACCCGAGCCGGGTGCCCGGTGGATCCAGCGGCGGGGATGCCGTCGCGGTCGCGACGGGCATGACCCCGCTCGGGCTCGGCAACGACTACGGCGGATCGCTGCGACTGCCGGCCTATGCCGCCGGTGTGTGCGCTCTGCGGCCTTCGGCCGGGCGCATCCCGGCTCCCATGGTCGAGGTCACCGAGCCGGTGGCGCTGTCGTTGCAGTTCTTCGCGGTGAACGGGCCGATCGCGCGCCGCGTCGACGACCTCGACACCGCCTTCGGTCTCATGCACGGTGCCGACGGATCCGACCCGACCGCGGTGACCATCCCTCATCCGTCCTCGTATGACGGGCCGAAGCGCGTGGCCGTGGTGCGCGATCCGCTCGGCTGGGGCGTCGACCCCCAGGTCGCGGCCGCCGTCGACCGGGCCGCTGCGGCGCTGGCCTCCGCCGGCTGGGAGATCGTCGAGGCCGAGCCGCCGATGATCGAGGAGGCCGCCACCCTGTGGCGCCAGATCTCGACCACCGAGATGGTGGGCGCGTTCCTGCCGGGGGCTCTGCCGATGCCGCTGTCGGAGGGGTCGACGCAGTACTTCCTCGACAACGCGAAGGAGACGACCGTGCTCGAGTCGGGTCAGGAGTACGGCGGCGCCTGGGCGCGCCGAGCGCTCGTGGCGGGCGCGTGGGAGAAGTTCCAGGCGCAGTACCCCATCGTGCTCGGCCCGGTGTCGGCGCGACGGATGCCCGAGATCGGCTTCGACCTGTCGGGCCCGGCGGCCACGACCGAGCTGTGGAAGGCGCACCGGCTGCTCGTGACGGTGAACTTCCTGGGCCTGCCCTCGGTGGCGCTGCCCACCGGGCTCGACGACGACGGGCTGCCGACCGGCGTGCAGCTGATCGGGCCGCGCAACGGCGAGCACGTGGCGCTCGCCGCGGCGCGCGCGGTGGAGGCGGCGCTCGGCACGCTCACACCCGTGGATGCGCGTCAGGCGGTCGTCGCGTGAGCGGGGCCGGTGGCGTCGGTGGGACCGATGAGCAGGGTGTCACGCCCGTCTTCGAACCCTCGCTCGAGTTCGTGTTCGAGCTCCGCGTCGCGGTGAGCGAGCCGATCCGTGTCGGGCGCACCGCATCCGAAGACCTGAACGTGACGCCGATCGTGGGCGGCACGGTCACCGGCCCGCGGCTCACCGGTGAGGTTCTGCCGGTGGGCGCGGACTGGTGGGTCACGCGGGGCGCGACCACGCAGCTCGACGCCCGCTACCTCATCCGTGCCGCCGACGGTGCCGCGATCGACGTGGTGAACCGCGGATACTGGCACGCGGATGCCGCGGTCGAGCAGCGCCTGTACGGCGGCGAGGCGGTGCCCGAGTCCGACCTCTACTACCGCACGGCCTTCGTGTTCCAGACCGGCGCCGAGCAGCACCGCTGGCTCACCGAGGCGCAGTTCGTGGGTTACGCCCGCCCCGAGCCCGGCACCGTGGCCATCCGCGTCTTCCGCCTGGCCTGAGTCCTCCGTCCGCCCTGACGGGAATCGTCAGCCGAGGCCGAGGTGGCGGTGCACGAAGGAGCGGGTCTCGAGCGTGACGGCCAGCTCCTCCGGTGCGTTCCCGAACCCCGCGTGCGGACGGCCGTCGAAGATGTGCAGATCGGCATCCACCCCCGCTTCCCGGAGGCGCCGGTGCATGCGCACGGTGTTGGAGAGGAAGAGGTCGCGGGTGCCGCCGGTGAGCAGCGTGGGCGGGAAGCCGGTCAGATCACCGAACAGCGGCGAGAGGTAGGGCTCGTCGAGGGCGTGGCCGCCCGCGTAGAGCAGGTTCGCCTCGCGCAGGCTCTGCAGGCCCACGCTGACATCGGCGAGGGTGGTGAAGCTGTCGCCCGACTCGGTGAGGTCGACCTCGGGGGTGTTGAGCACGAGGGCCGCGGGCATCGGCAGCCCCTCGTCTTTCGCGCGCAGCAGCAGGGCGGCGGCGAGGTTGCCTCCGGCGGAACCGCCCCCGACGACGATCGCGTCGGGCGACTTCACGGCCAGCAGAGCGCGGTAGACGGTCGCCACGTCGTCGAGTGCGGCCGGGAACGGATGCAGCGGCGGCATCCGGTAGTCGGGCGCCCAGTTGACCACGCCGTTGCCCGCCGCACCGATCTCGGTCATCACGCGGGTGAGGTCGCCGGCACCCATGATGAGGCCGCCGCCGTGGATGTTCAGGAACACCGGGGCGTCATCGCCGGTGGGGGCTCCCGGCGGGGTGACGACGTAGGTCGGAACCCCGTCGGCGTCGATCAGGGCGGATTCGGCGAGGGAGGGCATACCGGCGAGCATGCCCGTGACCATGGTGTCGACCTGCCCGATGAACTCCTGCCAGGCGGCCGAGTCGTCCAGCGGCGGGTAGGGGGTTCGGGTGATCGGAACCTCGAGGCCGGCGCGGGCCTCGGGGCTGAGCCAGCTCGGGGCGGCCGGCGGGTTGACGGTCGAATCGGTCATCGCATCTCCTTCGATGGAACGTATCGATATTGAATACTCTCCGTCTCCTAAATGCAAGAGGCGGCTCGGCTACGCTCGGGATGTGAGCGTCGAAGCCGGTGACCGACCGCGGGGGAGGCCCCGCGACGAGTCGCTGCGTGCGCGGGTTCTCGCGGTCGTGGCGGATCAGCTGGCGTCGACCGGCTTCGCCGCGATGACCATGGACGGCGTGATCGCCGAGTCGGGTGCGGCCAAAAGGACTCTGTACCGGTGGTGGCCGTCGAAGGCGTCGCTGGTCGCCGACGCGCTGCTGCAGGGATTCATCGAGGTGCCGGCCAACGTGCTGCCCGAGTCGCCCGACGTCTGGGCTGATCTCGACCTCTGGCTGCAGCGCTGCGCCCGTGCGATGCGCGGCCCGTACGGAGAGGTGCTTCGGGCGGCGACCGCCATCAGCGCCACCGAGCCGGCCATCGCCGTCGCGCTGGAGCAGGCCTTCGCCCGGCCGGCCCACGAGAACCTCGTGGCCCGGCTGGAGCGCGGCGTCGCCGACGGCCAGCTGCGCGCGGATGCCGACGTCGAGTCCGTCGTGCACCTCCTCCTGGCGGCGATCACCTACGTCGGCATCTCCCGCGCCGATCCGGACCGTTTCACCGCGACCCTCGCCGTGCTGAGGGACGGCATCAGCGCCCGGGTGTGAGTCACTCCTGCAGGGCGCCGGAGAGCACGGCTGCGACGACGCCGCCATCGACGAGCAGATCGGTCCCGGTGATGAACGACGAGTCGGGGCCGAGCAGGAACAGGGCGGCACTCAGGATGTCGTCCGGTGAGCCCAGACGACCGGTTCCGGATGCGGCGACCATCGCGCGCATCTGGGCGCCGTTCGCGCCGGCGAGCTCCTGATCGCCCATCGGGGTGCTGATCACTCCCGGGCTGATGGAGTTGATGCGCGCGCCGCGCGCGCCCCAGCTGAGGCTCGCGCTGCGCACCCGCAGCTGATTGGAGCGCTTGGCGATGCCGTAGGCCGCGCCCGGGTCGGGGAGGGCGGCGGGAGAGAGGAAAGGCAGGCCGAGCAGGTCGTCGGAGGGCGTGTGCTGGAGCGCGACGCCGAGCTCCGCCGGCAGCTGTTCGCCCGTCATGGTGCCCGCCATGCTGGCGATCACGACACCGGCACCCCCGTCGGCTATCACCGCGGCGAATTCGTCGAGCCCATAGGCCACACCCGCGAGGTCGACCGCGAGGATGGCCTCGGCCGAGGCCTGTACCGGAGACAGCCCGGCGGTCCAGGCGACCTTCGTCACCGGGCCGAGCGCGGCGGCATCCTGGGCCAGGGCCGCGACGGAGGCGCGCGACGAGACGTCGACCAGATGGGAGGAGGTGGCGATGCCGTCGGCCTGCAGGGCGGCGGACACGCGATCGAGTGCGGTCTGACTGAAATCGGCGAGCACGACGTGCACATTCTCACCCGTCCCCGCTGCGCGCGCGATGGCTTCACCCATTCCGCCGACTCCGACGACGACCACGATGTCGTTCGACATGTGCACTTCCCTTCTCGGTCGACCCGCCGGCGAAGACGTACGCCGATTAACGAGTCACCTGTATCGTAATACCATGAAGGTCCAAAAAGGTCCCCGTGGCTGAGCGCGGTCGCCCCCGCAGTGAGCAGGCGCGGCACGCCATCCTGCTCGCCGCCCGCGATCTGCTGGCCGAGGTGGGCTACGAGCAGCTCTCCATTCAGGGGATAGCCGCCCGGGCAGGGAGCGGACGGGCCACCGTGCAGCGCTGGTGGAGTTCCAAAGCGCTGATCGTGGCTGATCTGGTCATCGCCGGAGAACTCGACCTGCCGCGGTCGCCGGTGCCGGATTCGGGGCACCTCGCCGCCGACCTCACCGCTTGGCTCGACGGCGTTCTCGTCTCGCTCGCCGAGCCGCGCCTGCGAGCCGTGATGCTCGGCCTGGTCACGGCCGCCTCCGACGACGAGCAGGAGAGCCGACTGCTGTACGACACGAGCACGGGTCCGTTCTTCCGGGCTCTCGTCGAGCGCCTGGAACGCGGTGCGCAGCTCGGGCAGCTCGGCGCATCCGGGGATCCCGAGGCGATCGCCGAGGCCCTGATCGGCACCGTGCTCTTCCGTGCGCTGACACCGGCCGCTCGGCCCGCGCCTGCGTCCGCCGTGGTTCGAACCCTGCTCGGAGGCGCGTCGGCCTAGCCGAAGGTGCGCTTGTCCCAGGCGGCGACGACTCGGGGGTACGACTGGGGGAAGGCGCGTACGAGGCGGTCGACCGCGACGGTCTGGCCGAGGCGCAGGCGCCCCTTGCCGGCGGCGACGGCCTTGAGGATGCGGGCGGCCGCGTCTTCGGCGGTCATCCGGAACAGCTTCGTGTTGTAGACCTCGGCCTGCCGGCGCTCGACGGCCGACACGGTCGCCGACGCCGGGATCTCGGCGATGCTCGTGCGCACGCCGCCGGGATGGATCACCGTCACCTTCACGGGCGCGCCCAGCCGGATCAGCTCGGAACGCACCGCCTCGGTGAAGCCCCGCACCGCGAACTTCGACGTGACGTAGGCTGCCAGCCGCGGCTGCGCCATGATGCCGTTCAGGCTCGAGACGTTGATCAGGTGCCCGTCGCCGGAGGCGATGAGGCGCGGCAGGAACTCCTTGGTGCCGGTGATCACCCCGCCCAGGTTCACGGCCAGAACCCGGTCGATGATCTCGTACGAGGTGTCGACCAGCGGCCGCGAGCTCGCCCCGATGCCCGCGTTGTTGTAGAGCTGGTGCACCACCCCGAAGTGCTGGGAGACGGCTTCGGCATAGGCGGCGAAGGCGGCCCGGTCGCTCACGTCCAGGGGCAGGGCGTGCACGTCGATCCGCTCCGCCCGCAGCTCGGCCTCGACCGTGGCGAGGTTCGCCGGGTTCACGTCGCTGATGGCGACCCGGGCGCCCGCCGCCCCGAGTGCGTGGGCGAGGGCGCGGCCGATGCCCGAGCCCGCCCCCGTGACGACCGCGACCTTGCCGGTGAAAGTGCTCATGAGGCGCTGTCCGTTCTGGGAGTGGGTGAAGGGGAAGGGGCGGCCTTCCGCGGGCCCGCCGCTGTCGCGGTGCGGCGCCCGAAGCGGAGGGCGGGGTCGACCACGGAGGCGCGCCGCAGCACCTTCACGTCGGCCCGGTAGTCGGCCGAGGTCAGCCAGGGTGGTTCCGAGCCCTGGCGGGGGAGCGTGTCCGCGACGCGCCGGATGTAGCCGGCGCCGAAGTCGAGCAGCGGCCGGGTCTCGAGCCCGGCGGGGGCGACCGGGGTGCAGGTGGCGAGGTCCTTCTCGTCCATGAGGTCGAGCAGCTTCACGAAGTGCTCGCAGATCAGGCCCACCTTCAGGGTCCAGGAGGCGTTGGTGTAGCCGATCGCGTAGGCGAAGTTCGGCACGCCGCTCAGCATCATGCCCTTGAACGACACCCGGCTCGACACGTCGACGGGCTCGCCGTCGAGGCTGAGCGCGATGCCGCCGAGCGGCTGCACGCTCAGGCCGGTGGCGGTGACGACGATGTCGGCGTCGATCCGTCCGCCCGACTCGAGTTGCACGCCGTCGGCGTCGAAGGTGCGGATGCGATCGGTCACCACCTCGGCGGCGCCGCTGCGGATCGAGGCGAAGAAGTCGCCGTCGGGCACGAAGCAGAGCCGCTGGTCCCACGGCCGGTAGGGCGGGTTGAAATGGGTGTCGACCGGATAGCCCGCGGGCAGGCTCTTCACGTTCGCCCAGCGGATGAACTGCCGCATGCGGTTCGGGAAGCGCCGGCTGAGCTGCCAGACCACGCGCTGCCGGGCCACGTTCTTCCGCCGGATGATCGGGTACGCGATCCGGTCGCCGAGCACTCTGCGCAGCCGCAGCGCCGGCTCGTCGCGCGAGGCGAGGGGCAGGATGTAGCTCGGCGTACGCTGCAGCATCACCACCTTGGCGGCCTTCGCAGCCAGGGTGGGCACCAGGGTGACGGCCGTGGCCCCGCTGCCGATGACGAGCATCCGTGTGCCGGCGTAGTCGAGGTCGGCGGGCCAGAACTGCGGATGCACGACCCGGCCTTCGAATGCGTCGAGGCCCGGCAATTCGGGGGAGTAGCCCTGGTCGTAGCGGTAGTAGCCGCCGGCCGAGAACACCCAGCGCGAGCGGATGGTCTGCCGCTCGCCCGTCGCGACGAGCTCGAGCTCGGTGGTCCACAGCTGCTCGCTGCTGCTCCAGTCGGAGGAGATCACCCGCCGGCCGAAGCGGATGCGGTCGGCCAGCCCGTACTCGTCGACCGTCTCGCGCAGGTAGGCCAGGATGCGGTCACCGTTCGCGATCGACTCGTCGTCGCGCCAGGGCTTGAACGCGTAGCCGAAGGTGTAGAGGTCGGAGTCGGAACGCACGCCGGGGTACCGGAAGAGATCCCAGGTGCCGCCGATGTGCTCCCGCGCCTCGACGACGGCGAAAGTGGTGCCGGGCCGGCGCATCGTGAGATAGCACGCCGCGCCGATCCCCGAGATGCCGGCTCCGATGATCAGAACGTCGAGGTCCATGAACCCACTCTCCACCCGCTCCCTGATCGGGCGGAATGTCGGGAGAACGGATGGCCCGTCACCGCATCCTGAGCAGTCACGGCTGCCCGGCGGCGTCGGTGGGGGCCGCACGGCCGTCGGACCGCGCGGTCAGTGCGTCGATGCGGGCCAGGGCCCGGTCGAGATCGCCGACGGCCGACCAGAGCTCCGGCTCGGCGTCGTGGATCTCGGGGAGCGTCAGGCCGGTGGAGCGCAGCGATCCGAGGTCGAAGCTCACGTTGGTGCGGGCGCCGGCGAGGGCGGCGCGCAGGGCACCGAGCCCCACCACCACGTCGGAGATCAGTGCAGGATTGCCGTGCTCGGCGAGCCAGGCCAGGTCATCGATGGCCTCGATCGCCCGTCGTCCGAGGTCGGCCGAGCTGCGGGCCGCGGCGAGGGATGCCTCGCGGATCGCGCGGGTGCGCTCCTCGCCCTTCCCGAGCCGGAAGGCCGCGCCGAAGGCGTTGGAGGCGTCGGCATCGGCATCCGCCAGCCGGAGGGCCGTCTCGCGCAGGGCGCGGGCGCGGGAGCGGATGGTGTCGACCGGCGACTCGTGTGCCGGCTCCGCCTGCTCCTGCTCCTGCTCCTGCGCCTCCGTGTAGCCGGCCACCATCGAGGTGAGCGAGGCCGCGATGGCCAGCATCAGCCCGGCCCCGGCGCCGCCCCCGGGCGATCCCGTCGACTCCGCCAGTTCGCGCGTCCACTCCTGCACGGTCGATCCGCCGGTCGTCACCGTCCGGGCCTGCGACGTCTGCTCCGTCTCCATCCGTCCACCCTGGCCCAACCTGTAGCCCGGGGCCATCGCTCACCACTCTGATCGGGCCGCGCGCCGAGCGCGCTTGAGCTGTCATAGATCCGCAGATGCGGCCCTAGACTTGCACCCATGTCGCAGATTCGGATCAAGGATGCCGCGAGCTTTCTTGGGGTGAGCGACGACACGGTTCGGCGGTGGATCGATCAGGGCGTGCTGCCCAGCTCGAAAGACGACTCCGGGCGCAGCGTCGTCGACGCTCTGGCGATGGCCGAGCTGGCCCGTGAGAACGCGGTGCTGCCCGTGGATCCCTCCGAGATCGGCCGCTCGGCCCGCAACCGGCTCGTCGGCATCGTGACGGAGATCACGATGGACACGGTGATGGCCCAAGTGGAGCTGCAGTGCGGCCCGCACCGGATCGTCTCCCTGATGAGCAGCGAGGCCGTGCGCGAGCTCGGTCTCGAGCCCGGATCCGTGGCCATCGCCGTCGTCAAAGCCACGACGGTGATCATCGAGACCCCTGCCGGAAAGGCCTGAGCATGACCCGCACCACCACGATCGCCGCCGCAGTCCTCTCGGCAGCCGTCGCCCTCACCCTCGCCGCGTGTTCGAGCGGAAGCACCGGTGCACCGGCCACCAGCGCAGCCCCCGCCGCGACCGAGACCGCCGCCGCCCTCGAAGGCTCGATCACGGTGTTCGCCGCCGCCTCGCTGAAGAGCACCTTCACCGAGCTGGCCGACGAGTTCGAGGCCGCGAACCCGGGCGTCACCGTCGAGCTGAACTTCGCCGGCTCCTCCGACCTGGTCACCCAGATCACCGAGGGCGCCCCGGCCGACGTGTTCGCCTCAGCCGACGAGAAGAACATGGCCAAGCTCACCGACGGCGGCCTGATCGAGGCGGATGCCCCGGTCGACTTCGCCACGAACGTGCTGACCATCGCCGTGCCGCCGGGCAACCCCGCCGGCATCGCCGCCTTCTCCGACCTCGCGAAGCCCGAGGTCAAGACGGTCATCTGCGCCGCCCAGGTGCCCTGTGGCTCGGCCACGGTCACCGTCGAAGAGGCCACCGGCGTCACCCTCACGCCCGTCTCGGAGGAGTCCTCGGTCACCGACGTGCTCGGCAAGGTCACCAGCGGCGAAGCGGATGCCGGCCTCGTCTACGTCACCGACGTGATCGCCGCGGGCGACGCCGTCGAGGGAATCGAGTTCCCGGAGTCGGGCGAAGCGGTCAACACCTACCCGATCGCCCCGGTCACCGCGTCGGCGAACGCCGAGATCGCTCAGGCGTTCATCGACTTCGTCACCGGCAGCACCGGCCAGGGCGTGCTCTCCGCCGCCGGGTTCGGCAAGCCGTAATCGGGCCAGTGTCCTCCCGCAGCAGCGACACCTACGCCGGGGTCCCCGGCTGGGTGGTGACCCTCGCCATCATCGGCGCCGGCTTCGTGCTGCTGCCGCTGATCGCGATGGCCACGCGGGTCAACTGGGGTGAGTTCATCCCGCTGGTCACCTCCGAGTCGTCGGTCGCCGCCCTCTGGCTGAGCCTGCGCACCTCCCTGACCGCGACCGCGCTCTGCGTGCTGCTGGGTGTGCCGATGGCGGTCGTGCTGGCGCGCACCGAGTTCTGGGGGCAGAAGATCCTGCGCTCCCTCGTGCTGCTGCCGCTCGTGCTGCCCCCGGTGGTGGGGGGCATCGCGCTGCTCTACACCTTCGGGCGGCGGGGCCTGCTCGGCCAGAGCTTCGAGGCGCTCGGCATCACCATCGCCTTCTCCACCACCGCGGTGGTGCTCGCGCAGACCTTCGTGGCCCTGCCGTTCCTGGTGCTGAGCCTGGAGGGCGCGCTGCGCACGGTCGGCACGCGCTACGAGGCCGTCGGCGCCACGCTCGGCGCCCGCCCCACGACCGTGCTGCGGCGCATCACGCTGCCGCTCGTGCTGCCGGCGCTCATCTCGGGCGCGGTGCTCTCGTTCGCCCGGGCGCTCGGCGAGTTCGGGGCCACGCTCACCTTCGCCGGGTCGCTGCAGGGCGTCACCCGCACCCTGCCGCTGGAGATCTACCTGCAGCGGGAGACCGATCCGGATGCCGCGGTCGCCCTCTCGCTGGTGCTGGTCGTCGTCGCCGTGATCGTGGTGGCCATCGCCCACCAGGCCGGCGAGGCCGATGGATTCCGGTTGCGCAGGACCGCCCCGTGACCGGCCGATCGGAGCCCGGGCCCGCACGCGGGTTCGAGTACGGAGCCGGCTCGGAGCCCGGGTCCGGGCCCGCGATCGGGCCGATGCCGGGTGCATCGCCGGGACCGGTGTTCGAGATCGAGGCCGAGGTGCGCGCCCGGGGGTTCGCCGTCTCGCTGGCGGTGCAGCCGGGCGAGACCGTGGCCGTGCTCGGCCCGAACGGTGCCGGCAAGTCGACGCTGCTCACCCTGATCGCCGGTCTGCTCAGGCCCGATGCCGGCCACGCCCGGCTCGGCGAGCGGGTGCTCTTCGACGTGGGGGCGCAGCACCGCTCCCGGTGGCTGCCGCCGCACGCCCGCGGGGTGTCGATGCTGGCGCAGGACGCCCTGCTCTTCCCGCACCTCAGCGCTCTCGACAACGTGGCGTTCGGGCCGCGCAGCCAGGGCAGCTCGCGCGCCTCGGCGAACGCCCGGGCCGCCGAGTGGCTCGAGCGGGTGGGGGCGGAGGATCTCGCCTCCCGAAAGCCCGCACAGCTCTCCGGAGGTCAGGCGCAGCGCATCGCCGTTGCTCGCGCCCTCGCCTCTGAGCCCGATCTGCTGCTGCTCGACGAGCCGATGGCCGCGCTCGACGTCTCGGTGGCGCCGGCCCTCCGCCGGATGCTGCGCGAGGTGTTGGCCGACCGCACCGCGATCATCGTGACCCACGACGTGCTCGACGCGTTCACATTGGCCGACCGCGTGCTCGTGCTGGAGGCCGGCCGCGTGGTCGAGGCCGGCCCGACGCGCGAGGTGCTCGACCGCCCGCGAACGCCGTTCGCGGCCGGTCTCGCCGCGCTGAACCTGCTCGTCGGCGTGCGCGACGGCGACGCGGTGCTCACCGACGGCGGCCACCGCATCCGCGTCTCGGGCCTCGCGGCACCGCCCACGGAATCGGCGTTGGACCTCGGCGCGCCGCCCGAGAATCCGGCACCTGCATCGGCACCGCCGTCGGTGCCGGGAGCCCGCGTGGGCGTCTCGGTGCGACCGTCGCGGGTGAGTGTCGAGCTGCCGGATGGATCACCGGCATCCGGTTCCACCCCCGGTTCTGTCACCGCTCTGCACCCGCACTCCCACCCCGCCGCCACGTCCGATCCCACGCGGAACGTGCTTCGGGCGACCATCACCGACCTCGAGCCGCGCGGCGACCTCGTGCGCGTGCGCTCGGCCGAGATCGCCGCCGACGTCGAGCCCGGCCTCGTGGCCGACCTCGACCTGGCTCCCGGTCGCGAGGTCGTGTTCTCGTTCCCCGCCGACGCGGCCCTCGCCTACCCCCTCTGACGCGGCCGGTGCGCCGAGGTGCGGGTTCACTCGAGCGAGTTCCAGGCCGACCTCGCGCACTATGGCAGAGTTTCGCCTGAAACTCGCTGGAGTGAACGCCGCTCAGCGGCGCAGCGCCTTGCGGGCCAGCGCGTCGCCGACCGTCGTGTCGCCATCCACCGCGTAACAAGCCGGAACAGGGTGACCTCGGGTGACATGTTCGACTCGTGTCGAGCGCGATTCGTGCAGAGTGGACTGCATCGCGGCGTGCCCGAGTGGTCAGGGAGCGGACTGCAAATCCGTCTACACCGGTTCGAATCCGGTCGCCGCGTCTCTTGGAGGCTTACGCCTCCGCCCCGACTCAGACGGGCGGCTCGGGGTCGTACTGGATGCCGCGGCGGGTTTCGAGCGCGCGCTCGCGGCCTGCGAGGCGGTCGACCAGGTGCAGGGCCATGTCGATGCCGGCCGAGACGCCCGACGAGGTGATGAGGTCGCCATCGTCGACGTAGCGGTCGTCGGGGCGCACCCGGATGCTCGGGTCGAGCTCGGCCAGCAGGTCGAGCGAGCCCCAGTGCGTGGTGGCGGGGCGGCCGGCCAGCACGCCGGCGGCGGCGTAGACGAGCGATCCGGTGCAGACGCTGGTGAGCAGCGGCACGGTCGCGCGCTGGCCGCGCACCCACTCGAGCTCGGCCGGGTCATTCAGCCGCGGCCGGGTGCCCTGCCCGCCCGGGTAGAGCAGCACCTCGAGCGGGGGTGCCTCGGCGACGGTGGTATCGGGCAGCAGCCGCAAGCCCTTGGCGGCGCGCACCGGGTCGAGGGTCTCGGCCAGCATCCGCACCTCGTAGCCGTCTTCGGGATGCGCCAGGGTCCAGTAGGAGAGCACCTCCCAGGGCCCGACGGCGTCGAGCTCCTCCACACCGTCGAAGAGCAGAATGCCGATGGTCTTGACTGTCATGCCTCCACGGTACGGGCCCACCGCCCGTGGGCGCGCCCGTTTTTGGAATGGCCGGGCGGATAGGCTACTGTAGATCTTCGGCCCGGGCTTCGGTTCTGGCCAGTGGGGTATGGTGTAATTGGCAACACGGCTGATTCTGGTTCAGTTGTTCTTGGTTCGAGTCCAGGTACCCCAGCAAGATCCGGCTCCTCTCCGAGGGGCCTTTTTTGTTGCCCGGCGCCGGCGTGGTGTCGCGGCGCGAATCCGCTAGCGTCGGAGCATGCGTGCGATCAGGTTCGACCGGTTCGGGGAGCGGCCCGTGCTCCAGGAGGTGCCGGATCCGCGGCCGAGTACCCGAGGCGTGGTGCTGCGAGTGGAGGCCTCGGGGCTCTGCCGCAGCGACGTGCACGGGTGGCTGGGGCACGACGACGGGATCGCCCTGCCGCACGTGCCCGGGCACGAGGTGGTGGGCGTCATCGACGAGGTGGGGCCGGAGGTCGAGCGCTTCCGGGTGGGGCAGCGGGTCACCACGCCGTTCGTGTGCGCCTGCGGGCGCTGCGCGGAGTGCGCCTCCGGCAACGGGCAGGTGTGCCGCAACCAGACCCAGCCGGGGTTCACGCACTGGGGTTCGTTCGCCGAGCGGGTGGCGTTGCACGACGCCGATGTGAACCTGATCGAGGTGCCCACCGGGCTCGACGCCGGCGCGGCCGCCCTGCTCGGCTGCCGGTTCGCCACCGCCTACCGGGGCCTCATCCACCAGGCGGAGCTCGCCCGCGACGAGAGCCTGGTGGTGGTCGGATGCGGCGGCGTCGGCCTCAGTGCGGTGATGATCGGCGTCGCCGTGGGTGCTCGGGTGATCGCGGTGGATGTCGACCCGGTCGCGCTCGAGCGGGCTCTGAGCCTGGGCGCGAGCGGCGTCGTGAACAGCGCGGGCCGGCCCGACGACGAGGTCGTGGACGAGATCCGCCGGCTGGCCCGCGGCGGCCGCGCCGGCGCCGGCCACGGCGCAGACGGCGCCGACGTGTCGGTCGAGGCTCTCGGGCGGGAGTCGACCGTGCGCACCGCCATCCGTTCGCTGGGGGCTCGCGGACGCCACGTGCAGATCGGGCTGTTCGCCGACGACCCCCGCGTGCCGCTCGGCGAGGTGATCGCCCGCGAGCTGCAGCTGTTCGGCAGCCACGGCATGCCCGCCCCGGCCTACGCGGGACTGCTCGAGCTGGTGCTCACGGGCGCTCTGAAGCCCGAGCTGCTCATCTCGCGCCGCATCGGCCTCGCCGAGGTTCCGGATGCGCTGGTCGCCATGGCCTCGGGCGCACCGGCCGCGGGCGTGACGATGATCGACGTCTCCCGCTGAGGACCCGGAGTTGGCACCGGAGTCGGACGCTCGATCACAGCGCGGAATCGGGGATGCCGGCTCCCACGCGGCTCACCACGATCCCGGCGATGCGGGCCGCTTCGGCCCCGATCGCCTCGAGGTCGTCGCGCTCGAGCCGCGCCACCCGCCCGCGCGTGACACCGCGCTTCAGCAGCTCGGCGATCAGCACGGCCATGAACGAGTCGCCGGCACCGATGGTGTCGGCCACCTCGACCTCGGCGGCCGCGATGTCGACGCTCAGCGCGGGTGTGCGAAGCGTCGACCCCTCGGCACCCCGGGTCAGCACCACCAGGCCCGGCCCCATCGCGAGCAGACGGTCGAGCGTCGATCCGGGATCGCCGTCGTGCGGGTAGAGCCACGCGGCATCCGCGTCGCTCAGCTTCACCACGTCGGACTGGCGGGCGAGGGCCTCGAAACGACCGAGCGCGGCAGCATGATCGGGCAGCAGGGCCGGCCGGATGTTCGGATCGAAGCTGCGCACGGTGCCGGCCTCCGCGACCCACCGCAGCAGAGCGTCGACCGCTCGGGAGCCGGGTGCGAGGAAAGCCCCGATCGATCCGACGTGCAGCGCCTGCCACGGGCGCTCCGGCACAGCGGAGACCTGCGGCTCCCAGCGCAGCTCGAACACGTACTCGGCCGAACCGGTGCGGTCCAGGCGCGGGTGCGCCAGGGAGGACACGCCACGCGGCTCGGCCAGCACGGTGACGCCCGCCGCCTCGAGCCGCCGCCGCAGGAGGGCGCCGTCGGCGTCGGTGCCCAGATCGGTGAGGAACGACACCGAGGCGCCGGGGACGAGCCGGGCCAGTGCGGTGGCGATGTTCAGCGACGCCGCGCCGGCGGTGCGGCTTGCGATACCCGCCGCGCCGTGCACCACGTCGATCAGCGATTCGCCCACCACAAGGGCCTGCGCGGTGCTCATGCTCCGGCCTCCTGCCGCGCTGCCACCGGTATCGGTGTCGCAGTCACTCGTCCGCTGCCGCCGTCGGTCGCGACGACGACCGCGGCGGATCCGGATGCCGCGAACACCAGATCCGTGAACACCACCGTTCCGCCGCCCGCGACGATCTCGACCACGCACCCGTCGACGACGACGAGCAGGCGCAGGCGGCCGTCGTCGAGTGCGACGGCGGCCCGGCCCACAGCGGCGAAACCGGGGTGCACGGAGGGGGAGGGGTCCGCGCGCTCCACCGACAGCTCCCCGCTCGCCTTCGCGTAGCGAACTCGGATGCTCCCGAGCAGATCGATCTCGAGGCCCGCCCCCGGCGCCGGATCCCAGTCGACCTCCAGCACGACGTAACGCCCCGCATCGAGGCGCACGGGCGTGCCCGGCGCGAGCAGCACGTCGCGACCATCCGCGCCGCCGGCCGTCAGAGCGCGGCTCTCGGGCGGGAGCGATCGGCGCAGGACGAGCCCGTCCGCGGTCCGCGTCAGGCCCAGCTCCCACGGCAGCGACATCGCTCCTCGCCACGGCGCCGTCGGTGTGCGCGCGGCGTACTGCCAGTTGCCGGCCCAGGCCAGCGCGATCCGGCGGTCGGCGGGAGCGTCGTGGAACGTGACGGCGGCGTAGAAGTCGCGCCCGTGATCCAGCGTCGGCCAGGCCTCCGCGTCATCCGGAACGAAACGATGGCCGTCGAAGTCGCCGATCAGGTACGTCATCGAGGAGTCGACCGCGTCGCCGGCCTCGTCGAGCCGATTGGTGCTGAGCAGCATCACCCACGTCTCCCGACCGGGTTCGCCGTCGATCGGGAGCGGAAAGAGGTCGGGGCATTCCCACACCACCCCTTCCGGTCCGAGCGGGCCGACGGCCGATTCGAAGACCCAGCTGCGTAGGTCGGGGGAGCTGTAGACGAGCACCTGCCGGTCGACGGCTTCGACGGCCACCATGATCCACAGGGTCTCGCCGTCGCCCCCTGCCGGCGTGTACGCGAACACCTTCGGGTCGCGGAACTCGCGCGAACCCCGGTCGAGAACCGGGTTCCCGGCGTACTTCTGCCAGACGTCCCCGCCGTCGTGGCTGAAGGCGAGCGCCTGCGCCTGCGTGCCGCCCGCGTCGACGCTCGTGTACACCGCGACCAGCAGTGGGGGAGCATCCGGGGCCGGTGACGGAGCACCCAACCCCGAGCTGTTCTGCCGGTCGATCACGACCGACCCCGAGTAGATCTGCTCGTCGGGCGCACAGGGAATGGCCACCGGCAGCTCCCGCCAGTGCAGCAGGTCGCGGCTGGTCGCGTGCCCCCAGCTCATGTTGCCCCAGTCGTGCCCCAGCGGGTTGTGCTGAAAGAAGAGGTGGTACACGCCGTCGAGGTGCACGAGCCCGTTCGGGTCGTTCATCCAGTCGCGGGCAGGGCTGAAGTGCACGCGGGGCCGGTGGATGCCGGCCGCGTGCGGATGCTCGGTGCTCAGGAGTCGGCCCTCAGATCGATTCACGGGGAACAGGTGGGCAGGAGATGTGCAGGGGCTTGGTGGCGGGAGCCGCCTCCAGGCCGAGCAGCACACGCACCCCAGCGGCGCCGAGCTCGTAGTGCGGCAGCGCCACCGTCGACAGCGGCGGCCTCAGGTGGGCCGCGATCACCTCCTGGTTGTCGAAGCCCACCACCGCGATGTCGCCGGGGATCGAGAGCCCGCGCTCGCGGAGGCCGTCGTAGAGTCCCATCGCCACGCGGTCGTTGTGACAGAACACGGCCGTGGTCCGCAGCGCGAGCAGAGCATCCGTCGCGGCGTACCCGCCCTGCTGCTCGGGCTGCGCCGACAGCACGAGCGACTCGTCGAACTCGAGCCCGGCCTCCCCGAGCGCCCGGCGGTACCCCGCGAGCCGGCCCGAGCGCGCGGGCGAGGGGGTGGTGGTGTTGACGAAGGCGATGCGGCTGTGACCGGCGTCGAGCAGCATCCGAGTGGCGGCGTAGCCTCCCGCCACCTCGTCGGGCACCACGGCCGGCGCGGGCATCCCGGGGTCGAAGCAGTCGACGAGCACGTACTCGGTCTCCTGCAGAGCCACGGGCGCGGTGACCGCCCGGTGGTACCAGGTCGAGTACAGGATGCCGCGCACCTTGTGCTCGAGCATCATCGAGATCGCCGCCTCCTCGGCCGCCGCATCGCCCTCGGTGTTGGCCACCAAGAGCACGAAGCCGTGCTTCCACGCCTCGTCCTGCGCACCGTGGATGATCTGGCCGGCGAACGGGGTGGTGGCGATCGCATCCGCCACCAGCCCGATGAAGTTCGAGCTGCCGCTGGAGAGCGTCTTGGCCAGGGCGTTCGGGCGGTAGCCGAGCTGCTGCACGGCCGCGAGCACCCGCTCGCGCGCCTCCGGCCCGATCCGCGCCCCCCGTTTGTCGTTCAGCACGTAGGAGACCGTGGCGATGGAGACGCCGGCCGCTTCGGCGACCTCGCGCATGGTGACGGGGTGGCCGGCGCGTTCGCTGCTCATGGGGTCACTCGATTCGGGCACATGACGATCATCCCTTGGTCGCGCCGCTGGCGAGGCTGTAGGTCATGGCTTTGTTCAGCAGCAGGAACACCAGCAGCAGTGGGGTGATGCTGACGCACACGGCCGCGAAGGTGGCCGTCCAGTCGACCTTGCCCATGGCGCCGATGTAGTTCTGCAGGCCGAGCGGGATCGTCTTCAGGTCGTCGGTCAGCACGAAGGTGTTGGCGAAGATGAAGTCGTTCCAGATGAAGATGCTGTTCACCATCGCCACGGTCACCATCGTGTTCACCGAGAGCGGCAGGGTGATCTGCGCGAAGATGCGGTAGGGGCCGGCGCCGTCCAGCGATGCCGCCTCGTAGATCTCGCCCGGGATGTACTCGTAGAACGACGAGAACAGGTAGATCGAGGTGGGCAGCGCGAACCCGGCGAGCGGGATGATGATCGACTGGTAGGTGTCGAGCAGGTTCACCGCCGCGTAGTCGACGAACAGCGGCACGAGCGCCACCTGAACGGGCACGATGATGCCGACCAGGAACAGCGCGCGCACGAACCGGCTGAAGCGGAAGCCGAGCACCTGCAGGGCGTAGGCGCCCATCATCCCGAGGAAGACGATCACCACGATCGAGCCCAGCGTCACGATCAGCGAGTTCAGGATGTTGAGACCGAGGTTTCCGGTGGCGAAGGCGCGCGCGTAGTTGTCGAACGTGATCTCGGTGGGCAGGGCGAACGGGTTCCCGCCCGCGAAGTCCTGCTCGGTGCGCACGCTGGTGATGAACAGCCAGGCCAGCGGATAGACCTGCACGATCACGATCAGGGCCACGATCACGCCGGTGATCTTGCGCTGCAGGTGCAGCTGCCGACGCCGGGGCCGAGGCAGGCCCGGCTCCTCGAACTGCGGGCGGGTGGCCCGTGGGGGAGCGGTGAGGGCGGTCATGCGTCGGCCTTCCGTCGGAGCAGCACGAAGATCAGGCCCACGGCCACGAGGCACTCCACCACCACGAACACCGAGATGGCGCTCGCGTAGCCGTAGTTCGTGCTGGTGAACGCGGTCTTGTACATGTAGGTGGTGAGCAGCTCCGACGACTGGCCGGGGCCGCCGTTGGTGAGCAGGTAGGGGATGTCGAAGCCGCGCAGCGCATTGGTGGTGGCGATGATGGTCGTGGTGATCCAGACCGGGCGGATGTAGGGGAAGCGGATGCGCCAGAAGGTCTGCCACCACGAGGCGCCGTCGAGCTTCGCCGCCTCCTCCAGCTCGGCCGGCACCGCGAGCAGGGCCGCGTAGATGATCAGCATGTAGAGGCCCGTGAACCGCCAGCCCTCGGGAATGGAGACGGCGGCCAGCACGGTGTTCACATCCGAGAGCCAGGCGTGCTGCAGGCCGCCGAGCCCGACGAACTCGAGCACCTGGTTGATCAGGCCCTCGGGATCCAGCGAGTAGATGCGCTGGAACAGGAAGGCGATGGCGACCGTGGAGATGACCGCCGGCAGGATGTACAGCGTCTTGACCAGCTCGCGGCCCCGCCGGAGCAGGGTCAGCAGGCTCGCCACGATCAGCGCCCCTCCGAGCTGGAGCACCAGGCAGATCGCCACGTAGCCGAGGGTGTTGCGGAACGCCGTCCAGAACACGGCGTCGCCGGTGAACATGTGCACGTAGTTCTCGACGCCCACGAAGAGCATCGGGCTGATGCCGTCCCACTCGAAGAAGCTGAGGAACAGCGACTGGAAGATGGGCAGCAGCACGGCGATGCCGTACAGGGCCAGCGGCGGCACGAGGAAGACCAGCACGGAGAGGCGTGATCGTTGGGGGAGCATGAGGTCTCTTTCCCGTGGGGCCCGAAGGCCCCACGTCAGGAGGGCCCGGAGGCCCCACGTCGGGAGGGACGTGCGGAACGCCGGTTACTGGAAGGCCTTGGGCCCGTTGTCGGCGATCACACCGTCCATCGTGGAGATGAACTCGTCGGGGGCGACCTCGCCCTGCAGCAGCAGGGTCAGCTCCTGCTGCAGCCGGGTGTTCGAGGTGGGGTCGAGCTGGGTGTCCCAGGGCATCGCCGTCTTCTCGCCCACGTCGTTCGCCTGGTCGACGGCCCGCTGGTAGAGCGGGGTCGCGTTGGCCGGGATGGTGGTCTCGGCGGTCGTGGTGGGCGACAGGGCGCCGGTCGCGGCGTAGACCTCCGGGTAGCGCTTGAGGGCGAAGCCCAGGAAGTCGCGCACCAGCGGGTCGTAGGTCTTGCTGTTGACCGCCATGCCGATTCCCGAGGGGGAGACGTACTCGTTCGCGGCCGTGACGGAGTCGGCGGTCACGGGGAGCGTGAAGTAGTCGATGTCGTCGCGCACCGCGGGATCGAGGGCGTCGGTGGCGAGGCTGTTCAGCTCCCAGGTGCCGATGTTGTAGACCGCGGCCTTGCCCGAGGTGAACGAGGCCTGCGCATCCGAGTAGCCGGTCGACGAGAAGCCGTCCTGGAAGCATCCGGCCGATCCCAGGTCGCTCAGCCACTGCACGGCCTGCTCGCCCGTTGAGTCGCTGAGCGTGGCGTCGCCCTTCTTCAGCTGCTGCACGTAGTCGGGGCCGGCCGTGCGGAACGGGTAGTACGCCATGTAGCGCTCGAGCGGCCACTGGTCTTGGCCGTCGAGGGCGATCGGGGTGATCCCGGCATCGCGGAGGGCGGTGCACATGGCGGGGAAGTCGTCGAGCGTCTTCGGCACCTGCACACCCGCCTGCTCGAACAGCGCCTTGTTGTACCAGAAGAACTCCAGCTGGAACTCGAACGGCACCATGTAGAGCGACCCGTCGTCGAAGCGCTGGTAGTTCAGCGCCGCCGGGCGGTAGTCGTCGTAGACGCCGAGGTCTTTCAGCAGCGCCTCGGCATCCATCATCGTGCCGTTGGCGGCGAGCTTCTGGGCGAACGGGGTGGCATCCGTGTCGAACAGCTCGGGCAGCTTGTTCGCGGCGGCGAGCGTCTCGTACTTCTGGATGTAGGAGGGGCGGTCGGGCGTGGTGATCAGGTTGAGCGCGAAGCCGGGGTGGTCTTTCGCGTACTCGTCGGCGATCTGCTCCATCGCCGTGATGACGCCGCCGTCGGCCGGCCGCGAGAGCAGCCAGGAGATCTCGTGCGGCGTGATCTCGCCCTCGGGATCGACGTTCGTGGGGTCGGCGCTGGTGCCGGAGCCGGCGGCGCAGCCGGTGAGCAGAAGGCCGAAGGCGGCCACGGTGGCCGCTACTGCGAGCCGTGCACGGTTGGTTCTCATGGTTTCCATCTCCGTTGATCGAATGTGTCGGGATTGGTGGTGCGGTGGGGTGGGTGGTGCGGGGTGGTGGGGTCAGGCGTACTGGTTCTGCGGATGCCGCGTCTCGACGGGGCCGGTGGACGCGACGTGCACGGCCACCCGCAGGTCGCGGACGGTCACGGCGCCCTCGCCGGCGAAGACGCCGAGGCGGCCGCGCGGGTGGTCGTAGAGGCGCGTGCTCAGGGTCGTGCGGCCGTCCAGGTTCACGACGCAGAGGTCGCCGTCGACGATCACCTCGAGGAGATGCGCGCCGGGCGCGAGGTCGCACGAGCGCTCGAGCTCCACGAAGAACGGCACGTCGCCGGAGATCTCCCACTGGCCGGCCCCGGTGCGGCGGCGCGGCCAGCGGTCGAACACCATTCGGCCGCGCTTGGGCTCGAGGCGCACCACGTACGAGGTGTCGCCGTCGGCGCTGGAGCGCAGCAGCAGGCCGCATTCGGTGGTGCCGGCGTCGATGTCGAGCGTCACGGAGGCGTGGAAGGCATCCGGCAGCTCCTGCTCCGAGACCAAGGCGCGGTAGCCGTCTCCGGCGTCGATCACGACGGCCGCATCCGCTGCTGGGGTGCCCGCGAGGGTGAGAGGAACGGATTCGGTGAAGCTCGCGCGGGTCTCCGGGGTGAAGCCGAACGACAGCGTGCCGTCGGCGTTCTGCCGCGCCTCGAGCACCGACAGGGTGCCGGCCCACTGCCAGGCGCCGTCGTCACGCGAACCCTCCCGGCTGGCGATCCAGCCGAAGAAGAAGCGGCGGCCGTCGCGCTCGGCGGTCTTCGAGGCGTAGTAGGCCCGGCCGTCGATGCTGTCGTGCTCGGGAGCGATCCACGGGCCCTCGAGCGAGCGTGCCATCCGGTAGCGGGTGGTGAACGCGTCGGAGAACTCCGAGTAGACCAGGTACCACCACTCGCCCCACTGGAACACGTCGGGGCACTCGTGGGCCACGTAGCGGCGTGGGTCCCAGAACGGCTCGGCGATCCGCCAGGTCACCAGGTCGTCGGACACGCACTGGGCGATCACGCCTCGGCGGCGTTCCGGGCCGTCGGTGTGGCGGGCGGCGATCAGCATCCGCCACAGTCCCGCCTCCTCGTCGCGGAAGACGAAGGGATCGCGCCAGTCACCCGACTCGTAGCCGTGCGGGGCGCCGAAGGTATGCTGCGGATGCCGCGTCCAGGTGCGCATCCCATCGGTGCTCGTGGCATGCATCACGAGCTGCAGGGGGAGGCCGTCCGCGCCGAGACGGCGGGGGTTCTGTCCGGTGGAGAACAGGTGGTGCGTCTCGCCGTCGCGCACGATGCTGCCGGTGTACACGTTGAAGTCGGGATCGCTGTCGGAGCCGTGCTCGAAGGCGAGCCCCCTGTCCTCGAACGTCACCAGGTCGCGGGTGGAGACCGCGTGCCACGGCGTACCCGGCTTAGGGTCGGCGCGCTCCTCGTGCAGGTAGAAGAGGGTGAACTCGCCGTCCTGTTCGAAGGGGATGATGTCTCCGACCCACGCCTCGCGCGGGCGGAAGAAGATCTGCTGGGGCATCGTCGTCGAGTCCTTTGGTTAATCGCTTGAGCACGACCATAAGGGTCCCCGAAACCATGATCAAGCGGTTAACCAGATTTAATCAGATCCGCGTCTTCTCCCGCGCGGACAGCGGGCGCGGTTCACTCCAGCGAATCTCGGCGCAGGCTCACTCATAGTGCACGAGGTGCGCCTGAAACTCGCTGGAGTGAACGCCGCTACCTCGTCACGCGCTCCGCCGGGGTCACAGACCCTGCGCGAGGCGGTAGTACGCCTGGTTCCAGCGCACCTCGTTCGCGAAGCCCTTGCGGGTCGTGTCGGCGTCGATGGTGAGCAGCTCGGTCTTCGCGATGGCGGCGAAATCCTCGAACACCTCGATGCCGACGGCGGTCGACATCACGGTGTGGTGGGCGGCTCCGGCGGTGAGCCAGGCGGCGGCCGAGACGGCGAACGAAGGCTCTGGGCGCCAGACGGCGCGGCCCACCGGCAGGTTCGGCAGGGGAGCGCGCGGCTCGACGACCTCCACGACGTTCGCCACGAGGCGGAAGCGGTCGCGCATGTCCGACAGGGCCACCACCACGGCGGGACCCGGGTCGGCCGTGAACACCAGGCGCACCGGGTCGTCCTTGCCGCCGATGCCGAGCGGGTGGATCTCCAGCGTCGGCCGGGCCGTGGTGAGCGAGGGGCTCACCTCGAGCATGTGCGCGCCCAGGATGGTCTCGGCACCCTCGACGAGGTCGTAGGTGTAGTCCTCCATGAGCGACGCCCCGCCGGGCAGGCCCGCACCCATGACGTTCGCGGCGCGCACCAGGATGGCGGTCTTCCAGTCGCCCTCGGCGCCGAAGCCGTAGCCCTCGGCCATCAGGCGCTGCACGGCGAGCCCGGGCAGCTGCTTCAGCGCGCCCAGGTCTTCGAAGCTCGTGGTGAACGCTCCGAAGCCTCCTTCTTCCAGGAAGGAGCGGAGCCCGAGCTCGATCGCGGCGCCGTCGCGAAGGGACTGGTTCCGCTCACCGCCGCTCCGGAGCTCGGGCACCACATCGTAGAGATCTTCGTACTCGGCCACCAGCGCGTCGACATCCGCCGACGACGCCGCGGCCACGGCATCCGCCAGCTCGTTCACGCCCCAGGTGTTCACCTGCACGCCGAAGCGCAGCTCGGCCTCGGTCTTGTCGCCCTCGGTCACCGCCACGTAGCGCATGTTGTCGCCGAAGCGGGCCAGCTTGAGGGTCTTCACGGCCTGCCAGCCGGCGGATGCGCGGGCCCAGTCGGCGATCTGCTTCTGCACCAGCGGGTTGCTCGCGTGGCCGACCGCGGTCTTGCGGGCCACGCCCAGCCGGGTCTGGATGTAGCCGAACTCGCGGTCGCCGTGGGCGGCCTGGTTGAGGTTCATGAAGTCGAAGTCGATGTCGGCGTAGGGCAGCTCGACGTTCGCCTGGGTGTGCAGGTGCAGCAGCGGCTTGGCGAGGGCGTCGAGGCCGGCGATCCACATCTTCGCGGGGCTGAAGGTGTGCATCCAGGCCATCACGCCGATCACGCGGTCGTCGGCGTTCGCGTCGAGGGCGGCGCGACGGATCGACTCGCTGTCCTTCAGCACGGGCTTCCAGACGATCTTCACGGGGATCGCGGATGCGTCATCCAGCGTCGCCACGATCTGCTGCGACTGCTCGGCGACCTGGCGGAGGGTCTCTTCGCCGTAGAGGTTCTGGCTGCCGGTGAAGAACCAGATCTCGTACGGGGAGAGGTCGGTGCTGAGGCGGGTCATGCGAGGGATCCTGTCGGGTCTTGTCCGTAGACGTTCTGATAGCGGGTGAAGAGGGAGTCGACGGCGTCGGCGGCGATCGGCGGTGGGGTCTCGCCGCCGCCGAGCTGACGGGAGAACAGCACCGAGCGGGCCACGTCCTCCACCATCACGGCGGCTTTCACGGCATCGCGGGCGTCCTTGCCGATGGTGAACGGGCCGTGGCTCTTCATCAGCACGGCCCGCGACCGGTGGCCGCGGAGGGTCTCGACGATGCCCCGGCCGATCGAGTCGTCACCGATGATCGCGAACGGCCCGATCGGCACCTCGCCGCCGAACTCGTCGGCCATCGCCGTGGTGACGCAGGGGATCGGCTCGCCCCGGGCGGCCCAGGCGACGGCATAGGGGGAGTGGGTGTGCACCACCCCGCCGACCTCGGGCATCTCCCGGTACACGTAGGCGTGGGCGGCGGTGTCACTCGAAGGGGAGCGGTCCGAGCCCTCGGTGCCGGGGATGACGCGGCCGTCGAGGTCGCAGAGGATCATGTTCTGCGGCGCCAGCGCGTCGTAGTCGACGCCGCTCGGCTTGATGACGAAGAGGTCGGCGCCCGGCACACGGCCCGAGATGTTGCCGCCGGTCCACTGCACGAGGTTGTACCGGGTGAGCTGGGCGTGCAGGTCGCTGACCTCCTGGCGCACCCGGTCGATGGTGGCCTGCAACTCGGGGCCGGGAGCGAAGGCTCCGGATGCCACGGCCGGGCCGGTCTCGGTCGAGGTGCCGCCGGGCGCGGTGCCGGTGGGCGCGGTGGGCGCGCTCGAGGACGACGGGCCGGCGGGTGAGGTGCTCGGGGAGCCGGCGGGCGCGGTGGTGGAGGTGGCGGGCAGCGGAAGCGCCTCGACCGCGGCGGCCTCGACGGCCAGTCCGGCTCGGTAGCGCTCGAGGTAGGCGGCGAAGCCGGCCACATCGGCGGGTTCGGGATCGACGCTTCGCAGGTCGGCGCCGGCGAACACTTCGCTCGCCAGGAACGCGTCGAGGGCGACTCCGGATGCGGCGGGTCGCAGGTAGGCGGCCAGCACGGCGACGCCCCAGGCACCGCCCTCCGAGGCGGTCTCGGTCACGGTCACGGGAGCGTCGAGCGCGCCGGCCAGGAACCGCTGGGCGACGCCGGCGGTGCGGAACAGCCCGCCGTGCGCGAACATCCGGTCGATCGCCACGCCCTCCTCGGTGAGCACGCGCAGGCCGAGTGCCAGGGTGCCGAAGACGCCGTAGAGCTGGGCGCGCGCGAAGTCGGCGAGCGTGAGGGCGCTGCCGGGGCTCCGCACGACCAGCGGGCGCCCCTCGGCGAGGCCGGCGATGGGCTCGCCGGCCAGATGGTTGTAGGCGAGCACGCCCCCCGCATCCGGAGCGCCGAGCAGTGCCTCGCGGAACAGCACGTCGAACACCGCGTCGCCCTCGACCGGCGCGCCGGCCGCCGCCGAGAACCGCTCGAACAGGCCGGCCCAGGCGGCGAGTTCACTCGCGCCGTTGTTGCAGTGAACCATGGACACCGGGTCGCCGGCGGGTGTGGTCACCAGGTCGAGTTCGTGGTGCACCTCACGCAGCGGATGCTCGAGCACCACCATCGCGAAGATGCTCGTACCCGCGCTCACGTTGCCGGTGCGCGGAGCCACGGCTCCGGTGGCGACCATGCCGGTTCCCGCGTCGCCCTCGGGCGGGCAGAGCGGTGCGCCCGGCTGCAGTGCGCCGCTCGGGTCGAGCAGGGCCGCGCCCTCGGCGGTGAGCTCGCCCGCCGG
The DNA here is from genome assembly GCF_023264855.1 of Herbiconiux sp. Lineage (GTDB taxonomy): Bacteria > Actinomycetota > Actinomycetes > Actinomycetales > Microbacteriaceae > Herbiconiux. The sequence continues at coordinate 121,933 of NZ_JAHFUW010000003.1, forward strand.
CTGTCCGGCCACGAGAACCTCGGGCAGCAGCGCGCGCAGGTCGTGAGGCAGCTCGGGAGCGGTCTCGGCGAGCAGCCCGTCGTATCGGGCGAGTATCTCGGCGTCGTAGTCGTTCGTGCGGGCGTCGATCGGGAACATCCCCGAGGCATCGCCGACCCCGAGCACGCGCCGGCCGGTGAGGCGCTCGTGCACGTGCCCGGCCAGGGTCGTGAGGTGCCGGATGTGCGGCACGTGCGCCTCGTGATCGAGCACGGCCTGGTGCAGATGGGCTACCGACCAGCGCAGTGGGATGTTCACCCCGAACAGCTCGGAGAGTGCGGCCGCCGCGGGGCCGGTGCTGGTGTTGCGCCAGGTGCGGAACGGCGTGAGCAGCTCGCCGGCCGCGTCGAACGCCAGGTAGCCGTGCATCATCGCCGAGACGCCGATGGCTCCGTAACCGGCCGGATGCACGCCGTAGCGCGTCGCGACGTCGGCGGCGAGGTCGGCGTAGGCGGCCTGGAGGCCCGCCCAGACGGCGTCGAGGGGGTAGGTCCAGACGCCCTCGTGGAACTCGTTCTCCCAGCTGTGGCTGCCGACCGCGAGCACGGCGTGGTCGTCGCCGATCAGGCAGGCCTTGATGCGCGTGGAGCCCAGCTCGATGCCGAGGACGGCGCGACCGGAGGCAATCGTCTCGCGGGCGGCCTCGTGCTCGGGGGCGGCGGGCTGGCTCATGCTCGTGGACTCCTTCGGCTTGGCATGTGATCGCTCATGTGATCGCTCACATTGGAGTCGAGCATACACGCCCGGGGGGCGATGTGTCAGTGCGGGGGCGGTGCGGAGGAGCCGCGCAGCACGAGGGCGGGCTCCACCGAGGGCGGGGCCTCGGCCTGCCCGAGCAGACGGGCGAGGGCCCGGCGCCCGGCCTCGGCGAAGTTCTGCCGCACCGTCGTCAGCCCCGGCCGGTAGTGGCGTGCCTCAGGGGTGTCGTCGAAGCCGACCACGCTGAGGTCGTCCGGCACCGCGAGGCCGCACTCGGCGGCCGCGTGCAGCAGTCCGAGAGCCATCTGGTCGTTCGCCGAGAACACGGCGGTGACCCCGGGTCGCAGCAGGGCGCGGGCGGCCTCGTAGCCCGAGTCGGCGCTCCAGTCGCCCGCCTCGACGGCGGCGGCCCGCAGCCCGCGGGAGGCGAGTTCTGCGCGGAATCCGGAGTCCCGCGATTCGGCGTCGATCCAGTCGGCCGGCCCCGCGAGGTGGGCGATCGCAGTGTGGCCGAGATCGGCCAGATGGGCGGTGGCGAGGCGTGCGCCGTGATGCTGGTCGAGGGCGACGGTGGAACCGTCGAGGGTGCTGAGCGTCTGCAGGGTCACGAAGGGCACGCCGATCGGCAGTCGTTCCAGCGTCGCCAGAACCGGTGTCTGCGGTGCGACGACCACGAGGCCCTCCACCGAGAGCGCGAGCAGGTGCTCGAGTGCTTCGTTCACCGAGGCCGGATCGAATCCGTCGGCCGTGGCGATGCTCACGCTGTAGCCGCGCGCCCTGGCCGCCGCTTCGACGGCCGCGATGCTCGACGCCGGCCCGTATTCGCCGTGCGCGGTCGAGAGGATGCCGATGATGCGCGAGCGGCTGGTCACCAGTGCCCGGGCGGCCAGGTTGGGCCGGTAGCCGAGCTCGCGCATGGCGTCGAGCACCTTCTGCCGGGTGGCGGGGCGCAGGCTCGGATGGTCGTTGAGCACGCGCGACACGGTCTGATGCGACACACCGGCGGCCTTCGCCACGTCGAACACGCTCGGCCCGCGCGGTTTGGTGCCGGACGCGCCGGACGTCGCGCCGGTCGCATCCGGCGTCGTGCCCACCGGATCCGGGGGAGGGGTTTCGGTGCGGCTCATGATGCTCCAGTATCCCGTGCAGCCCGCGCTCGCGTGAGAGGCGGCGGATGCGCGGCTACTCCTTGTGCCCGGCTAAAGGCTGATCGATAATCTTCCACTGTGAAGAAAAATCAGATCCAGCAGAAGCCGCCGTACCCGATCGAGTCGGTCGACAACGCCCTGCGGATCCTGCAGATGATGCGCGACGAGGGCGAGGTGCGCATCACGGATGTCGCCACCGCACTGGGCGTTGCGCCGTCGACGGCGCACCGGCTGATGGCCATGCTGATCTACCGGGGCTTCGCCATCCGCGACGACTCCCGGCACTACTCCGCGGGGCCGGCGCTCGGCGCCAGCGCGATCGGGTCGTCGTGGACCAAGACGCTGAGGGTCGCCGTGGAGCCGACCCTGGAGATCCTCAGCTCGCGGCTCGCCGAGACCGTGAACCTGATCGTGCGGGTGGGCGTGAGCGCCCGGTTCCTCACCTCGATCGAGTCCAGCACGTTGCTGCGCGTGGGCGACCGCACCGGCTCGGTGCTGCCGGCGCGCTCCGCCTCGGGCGGCAAGGTGCTGCTCGCCTTCGAGCCGCTGGCGCAGCTCGAACGGCTCTACCGCGGCAAGAGCGCCGAACTCGGCGGCGATGCGTTGAACGACGACGACTTCGCGCTCCTGGTCGCCGACATGGCCGCGATCCGGCGCCGCGGATACGCGATCAACCGGGAGGAGACCGAGACCGGCGTCGGAGCCATCGGCATCCCGGTTCTCACCCCCGACGGCCGCCCGGTCGCGTCGTTCTCGGTGGCGACGCCGGTCGGCCGGCTCGAACGGCTGCTCGAACCCGGCAAACTCGAGCTGATGTTCGCGGCGCGCGACGACATGACCGAGGCACTGCGCGGCACCTCCCTGGATCGGCCCGCGGTTTCTGGCTAGCAGAATGCGTTCCGTTCCGGGCCGCGCCGCGGGCTAGCGTGGCCGGGAGCGTCAGAGAAGCGGAGTTGCTGCCATGGGTCGTACAACGGAGTCGAATCCCCCTCACCAGGTCAACGGGCCCGAACAGGTGAACGGGGCGGAGCTGCTGGTGCGCACCCTCGTGCGGCTGGGGGTCGAAGACGCCTTCAACATCGTGGGTCTCGGACTGTTCCCGCTCGCCGAGGCCTTCTACCGTCACCGCGACGACGTGCGCTACATCTCGGCGCTGAACGAGACCAATCTCGGCCTGATCGCCGCCGGCTACGCCCGCGCCAAGCGCTCGGCCTCGTTCGTGAACGTGTACCACGCCTCCGGCACGGCTCTCGGCATGATGGCCATCACCACGGCCTGGGCCGAGAGCGTGCCGCTGGTCTTCACCAGCACCACGTCCAGTCGCAAACTCGAGGGGCGCGACCAGTACGCCGCCGTGCCGCGCGCGGTCACCGAGATGAGCAGCCAGTTCACCAAGTGGAGCGCCGAGATCCCGAGCGCCGAACGCATCCCGGAGTTCGTCGAGCGCGCGTTCCAGATTGCGAACACCCCGCCGTACGGCCCCGTGCACCTTGCCTTCCCGATGGACGTCTGGCTCGAGCAGACCGACGACCTGTCGACGGATGCCGCCCCCACCGAGCTGCTCGCCGCATCCGGAGCCTCGGCCGAGGCCGTCACCCGCATCGCCGACGCCCTCCGGCGCAGCGAGAAACCCCTGATCGTGGCCGGCAGCGAGCCGGCCCGCTACGACGGGGTCGACGCGGTCGTGGCCCTCGCCGAGACGCTCGGGGCGGCGGTGGTGACCGAAGACAAGATCTCCGACCTCGGCTTCCCGACGACGCATCCCCAGTTCGTCGGCAAGCTCAGCATGAACCGGGCGCTGGTGGCCGAGAGCGACCTGGTGCTGCTGCTCGGCGTGGAGCTGACCGAGTCGGGGCTCACCGCGCCCGTCGACTTCGGCGACGCCACGGTCGTGATGCTGAGCGTCGACCCGCTGCTGCTCACCCGTCAGATCCGCCCCGCCGTCGCGGCCCTGGGCCTGCCGGGGCCGACGCTCACGGCGGTCACGGCGGCGCTCGCCGCCGACCCGATCCCGGATGCGCGGCGCGAGCGGAACGCGGCGGCCGCCCGCGAGCGGCATGAGGCCCGGGCTGTGAGAAACGAGCAGATCCGCGCCATCCGCTTCGACGAGTCGCCCCTCGCGATCGGCCGGATCGTCACCGAGGTCGCCGCGGCGATGCCCGAGGGCGCGATCGTGGTGAACCACTGCGCCTCGGGGGAGCCGTTCTTCGAAGACCTGCTGCCGATCAGCGACACCGACACCTTCTTCGGCATCTCGAGCAAGGCCAGTGCACAGGGCTGGGGCGGGCCGGCGTCGATCGGCATCCAGCTCGCCCGGCCGGATGCCCGGGTGGTGGCGGTGCTGGGCGACGGCGGCTTCATGTTCAGCTCGACAGCGATCTTCGCGGCGGCGCAGTTCCACGTTCCTGTGGTGTTCGTCATCCTCAACAACGGCGGCTGGCGCGACATCGGCGCGCTGGCCCGGGTGGCGGGCAGTCCGCTGCAGAACGCCGAGAAGGAGTTCGGCTGGCTGTTCACCGAGCCCACCATCGACCACGCCGGTTTCGCGGCGAGCCTCGGTCTCGCGAGCCGTCGGGCGACGACGCCGGACGAGTTGCGGCAGGCGCTGCAGGCCGCGTTCGCGAGTGACGAGCCGACGCTGATCGAGGTGATGAACTCGCCCGAAGACGCGAACGAGTTCTCGCGTGTGTTCACCCAGTCGGACTGAGCCGATCCTTCCCGCCGCGCGCGGCATCCGCCGGCCGGCCCACCCCCGCCCCACCGCACGACACCTGAGGAGGACGCGATGAAGCGTCGACGCCAGAACACCGACGAGCTGAGTTTCGGGTACTTCTTCCCGACCGGCCGCACCAACTTCCTGTTCAGCGACGAGGCCTCGCGGCGGGTGCCCGACCCGAGTCGCGCGACCCTCACGGCGCTTGCCCGTACGGCCGAGGAGGTGGGTTTCGACTCGCTCTTCATCGCCGACAACTGGTCGGGGCACCAGCGGGTGGCCGAGCAGTTCGGCCACCAGTCGCCGGCGTACAACGCCTCGCTGCTGGCGATGGCGATGCTCGCCTCCACCGAGCACATCGGCGTGATCTCCACCATCCACACCACGCACCACAAGCCGGCGCATGTGGCGCGGATGGGGGCGACGCTGGACGACTTCAGCGGTGGCCGCTGGGGCTGGAACGTGGTCACGGGCTTCAGTGCCGACGAGGCGGCGCTGTTCGGCGAGGAGTTCGTCGAGCACGACCTGCGGTACACGATGGCCGCCGAGTTCGTCGACATCGTGCTGGCGCTCTGGAACGACGAGGAGCCGATCGACGTGCAGGGGCGGTTCTACCGCACCCGCGGCCGCATCAAGCTGCCCCGCCCGGTGCAGCAGCCGCATCCGCTGCTGGTCAGTGCCGGCGCCTCACCCGCCGGTGTGGAGTTCGCGGCGAAGTACTGCGACCAGCTGGTGACCCTCGCCGTGCAGGAGGAGAAGCTGCGGCAGCTCGACGCCCAGCTCGCCGAGCTCACCGGGGGTGCGCGCACGGTGGCCCCAACCCCGTTCTCGCTCGCGATCGTGCGGGAAGGCGACGGCGAGGCCGAAGAGGAGCACGCGCGGCTGCTCGAGTCGTTGAACCGCGAGGCCACCTTCGAGATCGCGGGCGACGTGCTCGGCTCGATCGAGTCGGCGCGAGCGATGTTCGACAAGATGGGGGAGGAGCAGGCTGCGCTCGCCTTCGGTTCCGGCGGCTCGGTGCTGCAGCTGATCGGCACCCCGCAGCAGGTGGCCGAGAAGCTGATCTCGATCAAGCAGAACACCGGCTCCACGAACGTCCTGATCAACTTCCCGCTCTGGAGCGACGCCGAGTTGCGTAGCTTCCGCCCTGTGCTCGAGCTCCTGCGCGAGGCCGGTGTCTGGTCGCCCCCGGAGACCCGCGATCACTCCTGGTGACGGCCCCGCCGCCACCCACGCGAAAGGCTCGGCCCCTCAGGGAGCCGGGCCTTTCGGCGTCGGGATGGATGCGGGCGATCAGGCGAGCAGCTCGGTGGCGCCGTTGCGGCGGTCCCAGAACGCCATGCGGTCGGCGTCGGAGACGTCGGCCACGCGCGAGGGCACGTCCCAGACGCGCGTCGTGGGGCGGGACGGATCGAACTCGGGCCACTCGATCGCGCCGCCGTCGGTGGGGTCGCCGGTGCGGGCGAACGCCACCCAGGAGCGCTGGATCTGCTCCGAGAGCGCGCGGTCCTCGTCCGTCCAGCCCCAGTCGCGTGAGTCGAGCGTGCCGAAGATGTAGGGCACGTCGGCACCGTGGAAGGCGCCCGCGTACGAGCCCTCGATCACGCCCGCAGCATCCGGGATCGACGGCGCCCGCAAGAAGCGGTAGTGCCATACGGGGCTCTCACCCACCGCGCTCTGCAACCGCGCCGCCGTCCAGTTCGACCACACGAAGATCTGGTCGGCCACCAGCTGCCAGCTCGCGGCCTGCGCCGATCCGTCGTCGTCGGCCGGGTAGAGCCGCAGCACCTCGGCGGCGTCGTCGCCGAACTCCGAGGCCACGTAGTCCTGGTATGCGGCGAGCGTGGGAAGGTACGGGAGACCGGATGCCTCGTTCCCGGCGTTCCCGGCGATGAACGGCACGTCGATCGCCGAGCCATCGGCGTAGGCCTCGAGCGGCGTCGCAGGGAGCACGTGCCCGTCGATCACCGGATAGCCCGAGTCGAACACGTGCAGGCTGATCGCGGCGCCCGGGATGAGATCGAAGGCCCACGGCCCGCCCGTGCGCGGCAGCTGCGGCTCGAGGATGCTCTCGGCCGGCAGAGAGCGCAGCTCGTCGATCGAGTCGACACCGATCAGCGACAGCAGCTCGCTGCCCGCCTGCTCGCCGGCGGCGAGCGTCGACGCGTTCGCCGGATGCCCGAAGCCGTCCAGCGCCGGCGCCACGCCGGGCGCGCTCTGGGCGATCGCCTTGGCGAACAGCCCGCGGGCCAACGGCGACGAGCGCAGGTTGTGCACGCTGTTGCCGCCGGCCGAGACGCCGAACAGGGTCACGTTCGCGGGGTCGCCGCCGAAGGCCGCGATGTTGCGCTGCACCCACTCGAGGGCCGCGATCTGGTCCATCAGGCCGTAGTTGCCCGATCCGCCGTAGCCCGACTCCGCCGAGAGCTCGGGGTGCGCCAAGAAGCCGAAGCGGCCCAGACGGTGGTTCACCGACACCACCGTCAGCCCTGCGGCGGCCAGCGCCGAGCCCTCGTAGAAGGGGTTCGAGGCCGAGCCGAACTGGTAGGCGCCGAAGTGCAGCCACACCACGATGGGCCGTCCGGTGTCGCCCTCGGCGCCGGTGAACACGTTGAGGTTCAGGCAGTCCTCGCTGAACTCCCGCTCGCCGCCGTAATAGAGGGAGCCCTCAGCGGGTGGCCCCTGCATCGCGCTGGGGCCGTAGGCGTGGGCTGAGCGCACACCCTCCCACGGTTCGGCCGGCTGCGGCGGCTTCCAGCGCAGCGGGCCGACGGGCGCGGCCGCATACGGCACGCCGAGGAAGCGGCGCACACCGGTACCGGGATCGACGACGCCGTCGAGTTCGCCGCTCTCGACGCGTACGCGTGCCGTGGCAATCGTGTCATTCACCATGAGTAGTTCCGTTCGGACGGGGGAACCCACACTCCGGCGTCGCGCAGGTGGTTCAGCACGCTACGGAAACCTTTCACTTCACCCGGGTTCCAGAGGGGGAAGTTGATCAGCACGTTCGAGGTGGAGGTCTCGCGCTTCAGCGCGATCAGCTGCTCGGCCACCTGCTCCGAGGTGCCGAAGAGCTTCAGGATGCCCTGACCGCTTCCCCAGGCCCGTGCGGCCTCGGCGGCGCCCTGGCCGGCGAACATCGACTTGATCGACTCGATGTCGCCCAGGATGTCGGCGGCGAGCTCCATCGTCGCCGCCACGTTGAGACTCCGGGTGAGCCGTTCGTACTCCTCCTCGGCCTCGCCTTCGCCCTCCCGCACGATGGTGATCGTGAACGGAGTGGTGCTGAGCGGTGCGGTGCGGCCGGCGGCGGCCAGCACCGCGTCGAGGCGGCTGTCGACATCCTGGATCTTGGCGATCGAGTTGCCGGCCACCACCAGCTGGTCGCACTGTTCGGCCGCGAACGCCATGCCCGCGGGGGAGGCGCCGGCACTGACGAGCAGCGGATGCGGCGACTGCACCGGGCGGGGCGCCTTCATCCGGCCGCTGGCGCTGTAGTACCGGCCGACGTGCTCGAAGGCGTCTTCCGAAGACCAGAACTTCTTCACCACGTCGACGAACTCGCCGGCCATCGCGTAGCGCTCGTCGTGCGGCACCAGCGAGGGCTCTCCGAACAGGCGCGCTTCGGCGTCGCCGAACCCGGTGACCACGTTCCAGCCCCAGCGGCCCTCGCTGAACGCATCGAGCGTGGCGCCCATCCTGGCCACGTGCGCGGGCTGGTGGTGGGTGGTGTGCGCGGTGGTGATCACCCCGAGGTGCTCGGTCACCGCGAACAGCGCCATGGCGAGCATCGGGGCGTGGAACTTCGGCGACTGATGGCCGGCGCGCTCGGCGGCGCGCTGATGTCCCGACCAGGTGTCGGCGATGAACAGCGAGTCGAAGCCCGTCTCCTCGGCCGCCCGGGCCATGTCGAGGAACACCCGCTTGGACAGCACGGGGGTGCTTCGGGCGGCCTCGTCCGACCAGACGTGGTCGGTCTGACCCGTCGGGAAGAAGTAGGAGAAGCTGAGCTGCTCGGGATCGTGCGTACGTGCTTTCGGCATGGAACATCCTCGTTCGTCGTGCGTGCACGCTCAGCATGGGACGGCCCGGCCGGTGCGGCCAACGACTTTCTGTTCTCCGGAACAGCGGCGAGCCGGTGCGGCCGCGCGCACCGCCGACCGACCGTGCGGGGAACGCCTTCCGGCGCTACGAGCCGACGCGGGAACCGCGCGCGTCGAACTCGACGGGCTCGAGCGGCGCCGGGTCGATCGCGGCGATCGAGTCGCCGGCGAGCATCGGCACCCACGACCAGAACAGGCCGCGCCCGGCGGGACTGAGCAGCGCCTCGTGGATGGGGAAGATCGTGGCGGGCGCGACGGCGGTCACGAAGTCGACCGTTTCGCCCAGCCGGCCCCAGGGAGAGGAGAGCGGTACGGCCAGGATCTCGATGCCGGGCGGCACCGACTCGTAGCTGTCGCCCGGGTGGAACAGCCGCGGCCCGTCGCCCGCCCGGATGACGAGCCCCACGTTCTCGATCCGCGGCATCCGCTCGTGCACCAGCTGGTGCAGCGTGCCGACGGGGTCGACCGTGAACGGGCCGGCGATCACGGAGGAGCCCTCGTGCAGCTCCACGGCGTCCAGCCCGGCTTCGCGCAGCACGGCCACGACCGGCGGCGCTCCGTAGAGCGAGGCATCCGGGTTGGCGGCGGCGAGGCCGGCGAGGCGCTCGGGCTGGAAGTGGTCGGGATGCTCGTGCGTGGTGAACACGGCGGCCAGCCCCGTGAGCTCGAAGGCCTCGGGCAGACTGAAGCTGCCGGGGTCGATCAGGATCCTCGTGTCCTCCTCCTCGATGAGAAGGGTGGCGTGCCCGTACCGTGTGATCTTCACTCTCGACTCCTTCGTTGAACGCCCTCCAGGCTCGGCGCTCGCGCAGGGCGGCGGCCAGGTTCTTCTGCCTGGAAGAAAACCGGCCGGCGCGCGCGGGGCGAGCCGTAGTCTGGCCGGGTGACGAAGGAGTGCGCGTGGTGGAAGAGGTGCGCGTGGTGACGGAATCCAACCGCATCGTCGAGATGCTCCGCGCGAACCCGATCGACTTCGCCGACGATCTGCTCGCGGTGCGAGCCCGCTTCCGGGCACTGCCCGGCGCCGAGGCTCCCACCGCGCCCGCCCGAGTGCAGGAGAGCACGCTGGGGGGTGTGCCTGTGATCGAGATCAGCAGCCCTGATGACGAGGGCGGGATCGTGGTGTTCGTGCACGCCGGCGGTTTCGTCGCCGGGTCGGCCCGCGGATCGCTGGCCCTCGCCGGCCGCATCGCCGCCGCCTGCCGCCGTCGGCTGGTCTCGGTCGACTACGCGCTGGCGCCCGAGCATCCGTTCCCCGCCGCGCGCGATCAGGTGGCGGCCGTGTTCGACGCCCTGGTGGCCGAGGGGGAGCATCCGAGCCGGATCGCGCTCGTGGGTGCCTCGGCGGGGGCGGGCCTCGCTCTGCAGTTCGTCGCTGCGCGCGGCGGTTCTGCCGCCGGCCCGGTGCCGGGCGCCCTCGCCGTGCTGTCACCCTTTGTCGACCTCGCCCTGACCGGCGGATCCATGACGGCCAACGCCGCCGACGACCCCTCCCTCACCCGAGCCGGGCTGGCCCGGTGCGCGCGCGATTACCTCGGTGGGCGGCCTTCGTCGGTCGCCGACGTGCTCGGCGCCCCGCTCGGCCACTTCCCGCCCACTCTCGTGCAGGTGGGCGGCCGCGAGATCCTGCTCGACGACTCGGTGCGGCTCGCCTCCGCGCTGGCAGCCGCCGGGGTCGAGGTGCGCTTCGAGAGCTGGTCCGGCCAGGTGCACGTCTTCCCCACCTTCGCCGCCGTGCTCGCCGAGGGCCGCGAAGCGATCGAGCGGATCGGCGAGTTCGTGCGCCGGTACGCCCCCGCTTGAGCGGACGAATCGCGAGTTTTTCTTCACGGCAGAAGAATGTTGAGCCGTATTCCGTCTGGCGCAACGATTGACCAGACATCTCCGGTGCAACCGCCGGATGCTCACCGTCGAGTGAAGGACATCGGACATGACAACGCTTTCAGCCCAGAGGGTGACGATCGTCGGTGGCGGTATGGGGGGTCTCGCCTCCGCGCTGGTGCTGCGCCGGCAGGGCGCCCAGGTCACCCTGTTCGAGCACGCGCCCGCGTTCGGCGAGGTGGGCGCCGGCATCCAGCTCGGCCCGAACGCCACCCGCATCCTGCGCGAGTGGGGCCTGCTCGACGAGGTGATCGCGCGGGGCTTCCGCCCTGAGAACCTGGTGCTGAAGGATGCGGTCACCGGTCACGTGCTCACCAAGCAGAGCCTCGGCGCCGACTTCGTGGCCCGTTACGGCGCGCCGTACCTCGTGATCCACCGCAGCGACCTGCACGCCATCCTGCTCGAGGCGGCCGAGCGCGAAGGCGTGGAGCTGCTCGTCGACAGTCACGTCGAGAGCATCGTCGATGACGGGGGAGAGGTGCTGGTCACCCTGGCCGGGGGCCGGGAGCACCGCTCCGACGCCGTGCTCGCCGCCGACGGGCTGGCCTCGCTCACCCGCGACGCGATCGTGGGCGACGGCCCCGTGGCATCCGGCTACGTCGCCTACCGGGGCACGCTGCCCGAGACCGGTGGGCACGGCGCCGACGTGGTGGCCTGGCTCGGCCCGCACTGCCACTTCGTGCAGTACCCGCTGCGCCGGGGCGAGATGCTGAACATGGTCGCGGTGTTCCGCTCGCCGGCGTTCCTGCGCGGCGAGGCCGAGTGGGGCGGGGTCGACGAGCTCGACGCCGCCTACGCCGAGTGCTCGCCCGAGGTGCAGCAGGCCGTGCAGCACCTCTGGCGCGACCGCCGCTGGCCGATGTACGACCGCGAGCCCACCGAGAACTGGGGCGAGGGCCGGGTCAGCCTGATCGGCGACGCCGCGCATCCGATGCTGCAGTACCTCGCCCAGGGCGCCTGTCAGGCCTTCGAAGACGCCGACGCCCTCGACCTGTATGCGGCCCGCACCCCCGGTGACTGGCCGACGACGTTCTCCGCGCTCGCCGCCGCGCGGCAGCCCCGCACCGCCCGGGTGCAGCGCACCGCCCGGGTGTGGGGCGAGATCTGGCACGTCGACGGTGTGGGCCGGGTGCTGCGCAACGAGCTGCTCGAGCACCGCGACCTGACCGACTACCGCTACCTCGACTGGCTGTACGGTCGATCGCGGGACGACGCCGGCGCTCCGGCCCTCGGTGACGAGGCCGTGCGCCACGAACAGCGCCACCAGGAGGCTGCACGATGACCGACCTCTCCATCCGCCCCGGAACCGCGCACGACGCCGTTCGCGACCGCGAGTGGCGCCTGCTGATCGGCGGCGCGCTGCGGCCCGCCTCCGAGGGGCGCACCTACGACCGGGTCAGCCCGTTCACCCGCGAGACGATCGCGCGGGTTCCGGATGCCGGCCCGAGCGATGTCGACGACGCGGTCGAAGCGGCCTGGGCCGCCCGCCGCGAATGGCGCCTCACGCCCGTTCCGCAGCGCGCCGCCCTCGTGGCCCGCGCCGCCGACCTGATCCAGGAGCACGGCGAAGAACTCGCCTACCTCGACTCGATCGACGCGGGTTCACCCCTGATCAACTCGCGGATGGACGTGCAGCTCACGCTCTCGCACGGCCGCCTGTTCGCGGGCATCGCCCTGGAGATGAAGGGCACCACGGTTCCGGCCAGCGCCGGCCTGCACCTCACGGTGCGCGAGCCCGTCGGCGTCGTGGTGCGCATCGTGCCGTTCAACCACCCGCTGATGTTCGCCGGCAAGGTGTTCGCGCCGCTGATCGCAGGGAACCCCACCATCCTGAAGCCGCCGGAGGTCGCTCCGCTCTCGGCGCTGCGCCTCGGCGAGCTGCTGCAGGAGGTGTTCCCGCCCGGTGTGCTGCAGGTCGTCGTGGGCGACGGCCCCGCCGTTCCCGACCGGCTCGTACGCCACCCCAAGGTGCGCCGCATCGGCTTCATCGGCTCGGAGCGCACCGGTATGGCCATCCAGCGGGCGGCGGCCGAATCCGGCATCAAGGAGGTCTCGCTCGAACTCGGCGGCAAGAACGCCATGGTCGTGTTCGACGACGCCGATCTCGAGGCCGCGGCCCAGGGCGCCATCGCCGGCATGAACTTCACCTGGTCGGGCCAGAGCTGCGGATCGAACTCGCGGCTGCTCGTGCAGCGTTCGGTGCACGACGCGTTGGTGGAGAGGATCGCGGCCAAGCTCGCCGACCACAAGCTCGGCGACCCGCTCGACCCGGATTCCCGGCAGGGCACCATGATCAACGAGGCCCAGTACCGCAAGGTGATGGGCTACCTCGACACCGCTCGCGCGGAAGGCGCCACCGTGGTCACCGGCGGGGGCAAGCCCGACGGTGCCGAGTTCGAGAGGGGCCTGTTCATCGCGCCGACCGTGCTCACCGGCATCGACATGACCAAGACGGTGGCGCGCGAGGAGATCTTCGGGCCCGTGCTCTCGGTCATCCCCTTCGACGACGAGGAGGAGGCGCTGGCCATCGCCAACGACTCCGAGTACGGCCTCACCGCGAGCATCTGGACCAAGGACGTCTCGCGCGCCCTGCGCCTCGGCCACGAGATCGAGGCCGGCTTCGTGTGGGTGAACGACTCCTCGAAGCACTTCCCGAACGTGCCCTACGGCGGCGTGAAGGCCTCCGGCATGGGCCGCGAGGAGAGCATGGAGGAGCTGCTCAGCTACACGGCCCTCAAGTCGATCAACATCGCGTACTGATCCGGCGCCACCTCGCGAGCCCGACGATTCACGAGCTGCCGATTAATTTTAGGGAAGAGAAGAAGATGTCATACCAAGGACTGGACACCAAGGTCGTCGTCGTCACCGGCGCCGCCCAGGGCATCGGCGCCGCCTACGTGCGCCGCCTGGTGCAGGAGGGCGCGACCGTGATCGCCGCCGACCGCAACCTCGAGGGCGTCGAGGCGCTCGCCGCCGAACTCGGCGAGACGGTCGTGCCGATGGCGATCGACGTCGCCTCGGCCGAGTCGTGCCGTGCCCTCGCGGATGCCGCGATGGAGCGCTTCGGCCGCGTCGACGGCCTGATCAACAACGCCGCCATCTTCTCCACCATCGCGATGCATCCGTTCTGGGAGATCCCGGAGAAGGACTGGGACGCGATCATGGCCGTGAACATCAAGGGCCCCTGGCTGGTCACCACCGCCCTGCTCGAGGCGCTGAAGGCCTCGGGTCGCGCGAGCATCGTGAACATCGGCTCGGATGCCGTTCTGCTGGGAAGGACGGAGTACCTGCACTACATCGCGTCGAAGGGTGCGGTGACGGCCATGACCTTCTCGAGCTCGAAGGAGCTCGGCGGCTTCGGCGTTCGGGTCAACACGCTCTCGCCCGGCCCGGTGTACACCGAGGTCTCCCGCGAGACCGTCACCGAGGCGCAGCGCGAGGCCATGCTCGCCCGGCAGGCCGTGCCGCGCACCGCCGGCCCCGACGACATGACGAGCCTCGCCGCCTTCCTGCTGTCCGACGACAGCGGGTACATCTCGGGGCAGACCATCTCGGTCAACGGCGGGCTGGTGCATCGATGAGCGGCGACACCCCCGGGAGCGGCAGCTCCGCAACCGACATCCGCACGATCGTCTCGCTCTCCTCCCGCATCCTCGGCGGCGCCGACCAGGGCGACTTCATCTGGGGCCACGGCTCCGCGCGCGATCCTGAGGGCCGGGGCGTGTGGATCAAGGAGAGCGGGATCGGGTTGGCCGAGGTCGGCCCCGACCGCGTGCACCTGGTGTCGCCCGAGGGCGAGGTGCTCGAAGGCTCGGCCGGCCCGCGGCACATCGAGTACCCGATCCACACCGAGATCATGGCGGCCCGCCCCGACGTGGGCGGCGTGGTGCACACGCACTCGCCGCACGCCATCGCGCTCGCCGCCGCCGGCGTCGAGCTGCTGCCGGTCAGTCACGCCGCGACGCACTTCGTGCCGCCGCAGGTTCCGCGCTTCACCCAGACCGCCAACCTCATCCGCACCCGCGAGCTGGGGGCGGCGCTCGCCGAGACCCTGGGATCCGGCTCGAACGCCGTGTTCCTGGTGAACCACGGCATCGTCACCGTCGGCCCCGACCTGCAGACCGCCACCGTGTCGGCGCTGCTGCTCGAGGCCGCGGCCCAGCAGCAGCTGCTCACCATGGGCTTCGGCGGCCCCACCTCGTGGTCGGACGACGAGGAGGCGCTCGCCAAGCGCGAGATCATCTACAGCCCCGCCGCCCTGCACACCGTGTGGGACCACCTGGTGCGCCGCCTGACCTGATCCACCACCACCGAACGCACCACCCCTCACCGAACGCACCACCCTTCACCGAATGCACCACCCTCACCGAACGCAAAGGAGCGTCACCATGGGATACGTCATCGGAGTCGACGTGGGAGGCACCTTCACGGATGCCGTCCTCGCCGACGACCACGGCAACATCGTCGGGGCGAAGGCCCCCTCCACCCCGCCGGACTACTCGGAGGGCGTGATCGACGTGCTGCGGGTGCTCGCCGAGCAGCTCGAGATCCCGCTCGACGCGATGCTCGCCGACACCCGGCACATCGCACACGGCACCACCTCGTCGCTGAACGCCCTGGTGATGGGCAACGTGCCGCCCGTGGGCTTCCTCACCACTCGCGGCCACGGCGACTCGATCTACATCATGAACGTGGAGGGCCGTTACCTGGGCAGCTCGCCGGAGCAGCTGCAGAGCGTGATGACCCAGTCCAAGTCGCACGGCCTGATCCCCAAGCACCACACCTTCGAGGTCACCGAGCGGGTCGACCGCGACGGCAACGTGGTGGTGGCGCTCGACGAGCAGAACGTGCGCGAGGCGGTGCAGGCCATCCTCGACCAGGGCATCACCGCCATCGCGGTGTCACTGCTGTGGTCGTTCCGCAACGACGCGCACGAGCGCCGTATCCGCGAGATCGTGCAGGAGCTGGCCCCCGGCACCTTCGTGTCGCTGTCGTCGGAGGTGAGCCCGCGCATCCGTGAGTTCGCCCGCAGCGCCACCACCATCATGAGCACGCAGATCGGCCCGGGGCTCGCGCACTACCTCGAGAACCTCGAGGGCACCCTGCGCGAGAACGGCCTCCGCGGCCCGCTGCTGGTGATGCAGAGCAACGGCGGCGCGATCGTGGCGGGCGAGGCCCCGGCCACCGCCATCAGCACGGTGGGCTCGGTGCTGACCGGCGGCGTGGTGGGTGCGGTGGCGCTCGGCAAGCAGCTCGGGCACCGCAACGTGGTGGCGACAGATGTCGGCGGCACGACGTTCCTGGTGGGTCTCGTGGTCGACGGCGAACCGGTGCGCTCCTCCGGCACCGTCATCAACCACCACCCCGTGAACGTGCCGACCCTCGAGGTGCACGCCATCGGATCCGGCGGCGGCGCCATCGCCTGGATCGACCAGGGCGGCAACCTGCAGGTGGGCCCGAAGAGCGCGCAGGCCGTGCCCGGCCCCGCGTGCTACGGCCAGGGCGGCACCGAGCCCACCAACACCGACGCCAACCTGGTGCTCGGCATCCTGCCGGCGAGCGGCCTGCTCGGTGGGCGCAAGGGCCTCGACCTCGAGAAGGCCCGCGAGGCCATCCGCACCCGCATCGCCGAACCGCTCGGCTTGTCGATCGAGGATGCGGCGGCCGCCATCTACGCGGTGCAGAACGCCCAGACCGGCGACCTGCTGCGCAAGACCGTGGTCGAGGCCGGCCACGACCCGCGCGACTTCGTGCTCTACGCCTTCGGCGGCGCCGGCCCCGCGAACTGCGCCGCCTATGCCGCGGAGCTCGGCGTCAGCGAGGTGGTGGTGCCGCTGGGGCCCGTGGCCTCGGCGTTCTCGGCCTACGGCCTGGCCACGAGCGACATCGTGCTCGCCGCCGAGCTCTCCGACCCCGTGACCCTCCCGGCCGATCCGGCCAAGGTCGAACGCAACTTCCAGGGCCTGGAGCGCCGGGTGCTCGAGTCGCTCGAACGCCAGGGCATCACCTTCGAGAGCGTGCAGCTGCACCGCGAGCTCGACATGCGCTTCGCGATGCAGCTCGCCGAGCTGCCGATCGAGGTGGCGTCTCCGGTGACCGAGGAGGAGCTGACCGTGGCCGCGCATCGCTTCGAGCACCGCTACGAAGAGCTGTTCGGCGCCGGATCGGGCTTCGCCGCCGCCGGTGTGCAGGCCATCACCTACCGGGTGCGTGCGGTCGGCACGCTGCCGATCAGTCTCGAGCTGCCGCTGATCGACGAGGGCGAGTCGAGCGATCCGTCCGTCGCCGCGATCGACAGCCGGCCCGTTCGGCTCGATTCCTCGGGCTTCACGCAGACCCCGATCTACGACTACACCCGCCTGCGCGCGGGCCACCACATCCAGGGCCCCGCCATCGTGCAGGTGCCCACCACCACCGTCGTCGTGCCGGGCGGTATGAGCGGCACGGTCGATGCCCGTGGCAACCTCCTGATCGCCACCGGGGTTCGCCCCGACGAGCCGGCCGGCACCCGCCACGCCACCACCGAACGCACCGCCATCCTGAACGGAGCCGTCTCATGAGCATGACCATCCCGGGCTCGGAGGTCTACGCGAGCCGTCCGCAGTCTCCCGAAGAGCTGCAGAAGCACCTGCCCGCCTCGCTGCGGATGCACACCGTCACCCAGGAGCAGATCGACGCCGTCGACGCGCTCACCTACGAGGTCGTCCGGCACCGGCTGTGGTCGGTGACCGAAGAGATGGGCGAGGCCCTGAAACGGATGTCGGGCTCGCCGATCGTCACGGATGCGAACGACTTCGACTTCGCGATCGGCGACGAGTTCGGCCAGGAGGTGCAGGTGGGCCTCTACAACACCATGCTGGTCGGCGCCGTCGACCTCGCGGTCTACTGGACGCTGCAGCACCGCGCCACGAACCCGGGCATCGCCGAGGGCGACATGTTCCTCTGCAACGACCCGTGGGTGGGCGGCGGACTGCACCAGAACGACGTGATCGTGTACCAGCCGGTGTTCCACGACGGGCAGCTGTTCGCCTGGACCAGCGCCATCTGCCACGAGCCCGACCTCGGCGGCGTGGGCCTCGGCTCGTTCTCGCCGGCGGCGCAGGACGTGTTCAGCGAGTCGCTGCCCACGCCTCCCGTGAAGGTGGTCCGCGGCTTCGAGCTGCAAGACGACATCGCCGACCTGTGGACCCGCCGCTCGCGCGTTCCGATGCTCGTGGGCCTGGACCTGCGCGCCAAGATCGGCGCCAACAACGTGGGCCGCACCCGGCTGCACGAGGTGATCGAGCGCTACGGCGCCGACACCGTCAAGGCCGTGATGAAGCGCATGATGGCCGACTCCGAGTCGCGCCTGCGCAGCAAGCTCACCGAGCTGCCCGACGGCACCTGGAAGGCCACGGGCTACCAGGACCAGTCGCACGAGGGCGACCGCAGCCTGCACAAGATCACGCTGGCGATGACCAAGGCGGGCGATCACCTCACCTTCGACTTCACCGGCACCGACCCGCAGGCGGGCGTGATCAACTGCACCTACGCCGGCATGCGCGGCGGGGTGATGCTGGCCCTGCTGCCCATCCTCGCCAACGACATCCCGTGGTCGGCGGGCGGCCTGATGCGCTGCTTCGACCTGGTGGCCGAGGAGGGCACGATCAACAACGCCACCTTCCCGGCGGCCGTGAGCCGCGGCCCGATCGGCCCCGCCTGGCTCACCGGAACGCTCGTGGCCGAGTGCCTCTCGCAGATGCTCGACCGCTCGGTCGACCTCGGCAAGAGCGTGCAGGCCTCCTGTTGCGGCACCTGGGACACGGCGGTGATCGCCGGGCTCGACGAGCGCGGCGCCCAGCCGGTGCCGTTCCTCAACATCCTGATGGAGCCGATGGCGGGCGGATACGGCGCCCGGCCCACGGTCGACGGGATGGACACCGGCGGGCTGTTCTGCATCCCGATGGGGCGCATCCCCGACACCGAGATGTCGGAGTTCCTCTACCCGATGCTGGTGCTCTGGCGGCGCGAGGAAGCCGACTCGGGCGGCCCCGGCCGGCAGCGCGGCGGTGTGAGCGCCTCGCTCGCGATGACGCCACTCGGCACCTCGGTGCCGATGGGGCTCGTGTTCGCCTCGGCCGGCAAGGCCGTGTCGCAGAACAACGGGCTCTCCGGCGGCTACCCGGGCAACACCGGGCTCGACGTGCTCGTGCGCGACGTGAACGTGCTCGACCGCTTCGCCGAGGGCACCATGCCCGTGGGGCTCGACGCGATCGGCGGGCGGGTCGAGATCGGCCAGAACTACTCGCAGACCTATGTCGCTCCGGGCGAGGTGCTCTACATGCACTGGCAGGGCGGCGGCGGTTACGGCGACCCGCTCTCCCGCGCGCCGCAGGCCGTGGTCGACGACCTGCGCTCGGGCAAGGTCTCGCCGGAGGCGGCCGAGAAGAGCTACGGCGTGCGGGTGGATGCCGGCGGCGGGCTCGACGAGGCCGGCACCCGGCAGCTGCGACGGGAGCTGCTCGAGCAGCGGCGCTCGCGCTCGGTGATCGACGAGGGCGCCTCGGGCTATCCCGTGCTCGACCTCGCCGGCGGACGGCGGATCGACGACAACCTCGTGCAGCTGCCCGCAGCCGATGGCGGGGTGGGCCTGGTGGCCTGCGCCCACTGCGGGCAGCAGCTGGCGGATGCCGCGCACGACGACCGGCTGCGGCTCGCCGCGTTCGACGGCGTGCCCGGCGAAGCGGGACCGCAGGTCACCTCCGACCACGCGAACTACGTCGACGACGACGTGGTGTTCCGGCAGTTCTGCTGCCCCGGATGCTGGACGGCGCTGTACTCGTCGATCGTGCCGGTGGGACACCCGGATCACGCCCGCCAGATCGCTGTTCTGGCAGGCTAGACGCGGAGTTTTCCGCTGAACAGAAATCTGCTGTGCCGCCGGAGCGGGCGTCTTACTGTCGAGTATCGGCAGGCAAGACGCCCGCTCACGACGTTGTGAAACTAGGAGAATTCGATGACGAGTTCGTTGCAGCAAAGCGCCACACCGGTGGTGGACACCTCCTCGCGGGCCCGGGTGCGGGCCACCGTGCTCGCCACCCTCGGCAACGTGCTCGAGTGGTACGACTTCACCGTCTACGGCTTTCTCGCCGTCTACATCGCCGCGAACTTCTTTCCAGGAGAAGATCCCATCGCGGCCCTGCTCTCGGCCTTCGGCGTCTTCGCGGTCGGCTTCATCGCCCGTCCGCTCGGCGCTCTCGTGCTCGGCCCGCTGGTCGACCGCAAGGGCCGCAAGTCGGTGATGCTGCTGTCGATGCTGATGATGGCCGGCGGCTCGCTGCTCGTGGGCATCGCGCCGAGCTACGTCACCTTCGGCGCCTTCGGGGCGTTCGTGATCATCTTCGGCCGGCTGCTGCAGGGCTTCTCGGCCGGCGGCGAGTTCGGCAGCTCGGCCGTGTTCCTGGTGGAGTGGGCGAACCCCAAGCGCCGCGGCTTCTTCGGCAGTTTCCACCAGGTCGCCACCTACGGCGGACTGCTCGTGGGCGTGGTGTTCGTGGCCGCTCTCACCGCGATCCTCGGCCCGGAGACGATGGCCGCGTGGGGCTGGCGCATTCCGTTCCTGCTCGGTTCGGCCCTCGCCATCGTCGTGCTCGTGCTGCGCCGCCGGGTGCAGGAGACCCCGGTGTTCTCCGAGGTCAAGGAGGACGAGGCCGAGGCTGCTGCGTCCGGAACGGCATCCGCGCCCGTGTCGACATCGCAGGAGCTCGGCGCCGTGGCCGGCTTCTTCCTCACGATCGGCGTGGTGGCGCTCTGGGCCGTGACCTCGATGGTGACCATCAATTACATGCCCACCTTCACCGCCAACTTCGCCGGCATCGCCCCGCAGGAAGCGCTCTGGGCCACCTGCATCGGCTGTCTGGTGGCGGTGGTGCTGATCCCGCTGGCCGGTCACCTCTCCGACCGCTTCGGCCGCAAGCCCTTCATCATCGGCGCGGCGATCGGCTACATCGTGCTGGCCTACCCGATGTTCTGGATGATCGTCGAGGGCCGCGCGTTCGGCTTCGTGGTGCTCGCCCAGGTGATCTTCGCCTTCCCCACCGCCGCCATCGCCGGCACCGGCAGCTCCACCATCTCGGAGCTCTTCGCCACCAAGCGCCGCGGATCGCTCGTCTCGATCGGATCGGCCATCTCGGTCACCGTGTTCGGCGGGTTCGGGGCCCTCATCTGTACCCTGCTGATCACGAGCACGGGCATCCCCACCGCCCCGGCGTTCTACGTGATCGGCGTCGCGGTGATCACCCTGATCGCCGGCATCGCCCTGCCGAACCTGGCCAAGCGCGAACTGCGCCGCTGAGTCTGCACCACCCGAACACCCTGAAGAACGGAGAACACCGTGAGCGAACGCCACGTGCTCATCACCGGCGCCGGCATGGTCGGCACCTCGACGGCCCGCGAGCTGCTCGCCGAGGGCTGGCGCGTCACCCTGGTCGACCGCAGCATGCCGAGCGCCTACGTGCGCGAGGTGCTCGGCGACGAGGCGCTCGACGAGGGCCGGGTGGCTCTGATCGAGGTCGACCTCACCGATCAGGATGCCCGCGCCGCGGCCGTGCAGGGCCTGCGGGTCGACGCGGTGGTGCACACGGCCGCGCTGATCGCGGCGCGGGCGCAGCGCGACGTGCTCGAGACGCTCTCGGTGAACGTCGAGGTGCCGCTCTGGCTCGCCGGCTGGGCCCATTCGGCCGGTGCCACCCGGTTCGTCTCCATCAGCAGCTGGAGCGTGTTCTCCGAGACCCAGCCCGGGCCCATCACCGAGGATTCCCCGCTGATGACGCACTTTACCTCGTACTACATCGCGTCCAAGCTCGCGGCCGAGCACCTGCTGAGCGCCTATGCGGCCTCGAGCGGCTTGCAGGTCGTGGCCATCCGCCCCACCGTCGTCTACGGCTACGGGCCGAACCTCGGCGGCAGTGTGGGCAGCGCGGCGATCGAGGCGCAGGTGCTGCGGGGGGTGCGCGGCGAGAGCATCGAGCTGCCGGCGAACATCATCTCCACCACCGAGCTGGTGTACGCCGGCGACGTGGGCCGGGCCGTCGCCGCCGCGGTGACGGCGCCGATGGACGGCGCCTTCACCTGGCACACCATCGGCTCGCAGGAGACCACGACGATCGACGAGCTCGCCGCCACGCTGCGTGAGGTGTTCCCGGGCGTCGAGGTGACGGTGGGCTCCGGATCGGAGTTCTCGGTGGTGCCGCCCAAGCAGAGCGCACCCACCGATCTCGCGGAGACGCTTCGCACGCTCGGCATCCCGGTGCCGTTACGCCGCCTCGAGGGGCTGCAGCGGTTCGCCGACGAGCTGCGCCAGGCCGACGCGCTCGCCGCGGAGGCCGTTCGATGAGCCCGCGGGTCGTGGAGACCGTGATCGCGGGCGTCGGCTTCAGTGGCCTCTCCGCCGCGCACGAGCTGATCGCGCACGGGCGCGACGACTTCCTGCTGCTGGAGAAAGCCGACGAGGCCGGAGGAGTGTGGCGCGACAACGTCTACCCCAACGCGGCCTGCGATGTTCCGGCGCACCTCTACAGCCTCTCCTTCGCGCAGAGTCCGGAGTGGTCGAGCAACTACGCGCTGCAGGCCGAGATCCTCGACTACAACAACCGGGTGATCGACGAGCTCGGCATCCGGGAGCGCATCCTGTTCGGAACCGCGCTGGAGAAGGCCGTCTGGGATGCCGGGCGGGCTCGCTGGCGGCTGTCGCTGTCGACCGGCGAGAGCATCGAGTGCCGGTTCCTGGTGTCGGCGCTCGGCACCCTGAACCAGCCGCTGATCCCCGATCTGCCGGGCCTGGACGAGTTCGAGGGCCGGATCGTGCACACGGCCGAGTGGCCCGCCGATCTCGATCTGGCCGGCAAGCGCGTCGCCGTGATCGGCGCCGGCGCGAGCGCCATCCAGGTGGTGCCGCACGCGGTGCAGGTCGCCTCGCAGGTGCTCGTGTCGATCCGCACGGCGCCGCACGTGATGCCCAAGCCCGAGGAGCTCTACGACGAGGCCGCGAAGCAGCGGTTCCGCGAGCATCCGGAGCAGCTGGTGGCGCTGCGCCGTGAGCAGTACGACTACTGGAACCACTCCACGCACGCGCAGGCGGTGATGGACGAGGAGTTCCTCGCCAACGCGGAGCGCGTCTGGAAGGAGCACATGGAGTCGGCCATCGCCGATCCGGAGCTGCGTCGCATCCTGACTCCCGGATCGCGGTTCGGCTGCCGGCGGCCCGTGGTGTCGAATGCGTTCTACCCCGCTCTCGCCTCGCCGAAGACGACCGTGTTCGACACGGCGATCACCCGGCTGACGCCCACCGGCGTCGTGTCGGAACGCGGTGAGAAGTGGGCGGCGGACGTGGTGGTGTTGGCCACCGGGTTCCGGGCCACCGAGATGCTCTCGCACGTCACCTTCGTGGGTGAGGGCGGCCGGCCGCTCACCGAGGAGTGGAGCGAGGGCGGCCCGCAGGCCTACAAGGGCACGCTGGTGAAGGGCTTCCCGAATCTGTTCCTGATCACGGGCCCGAACACGCAGGCCTCGGGCTCGATCATCGGGGTCATCGAGGCGCAGACCGGCTTCGTGGCACGGCTGATGGATGACGCCGACGCGCAGGGCGCCGACGCGGTGGCGGTGACCCCCGAGGCGCAGGCCGCCTTCGACGACGAGCTCACGGACATGATGGCCCGCAGCGTCTGGGAGATCGGCGGCTGCGAGAGTTGGTACCGCATCGGCGGCACCGGCCGCGTGGTCACCAAGTGGCCGGGCAGCCTCGACGAGTTCGAGCGGGTGCTGGCCCGCCCCGCCGCCGCCGACCTCGCCTTCACGAGCGCTCGCGAACCCGCTCGTGCCGGTGCGGTGGCTCTCGCTTAGCGGAGCGCCTGCACCGAGGGGGAGTCGAGCAGGGCGGTGAGGATGCGGCGCAGCGTCGCGGCATCCTCACCCGTGAGGCCGGCCGTGAGAACCTCGTCGACCCGGGCGACGCGGGGGAGCAGCGCCGCCAGCTCGGTTTCGCCGAGCGGGGTGAGGTGCAGCACGTTGCGGCGCTTGTCGGCGCCGTCGCGGATGCGCTCGATCAGACCGCGCCGCTCCAGGCGGGCGACGATGTCGGCGATCGTGGAGCGGTCGAGGTCGAGGCGCTCGACGAGGTGCTGCTGGCTGGCGCCCGGGGTTCCGGCGAGCACGTTGAGCACGCCGAACTGCACGCTCGTCACCTCGGCCGAGACCTCGCGCTGCCAGGCCGCGACATGCGCCTGCTGGGCGCGGCGGATGAGGTAGCCGGTGTAGTCGGAGACGTCGTGCGGTTCCATGTCGCTTCCGATTCTCGCAGGATGATGCCGACGCCTGTGGGCGGATGCTCGCCGGGCACGGGTGGCGCGAGCCGGCGGAGGCGCGGCGGGCCGCTCAGAGCCAGCGCGGGGCGGGCGCAGCGGGTTCGCCGTCGGCCGTGAGCACGCCATCCGTGCCGCGACCGGTGGCCCAGCGCACCAGGGCCGCGGCGGTTCCACGCAGCGTCACCGCGGTCGTCGCATCCGGAACCGTGTTCACCGCCCGGCCGCCGCGGTCGACCGCCTCGAGCAGGTACACCGGCAGTCCCTCGGCCTCGCGCCGGCGGTCCCAGGCGCCGAGGATGTCGGCCAGCAGTGCGTCGAGCAGCTCCGGCGGGAAGTCCTCGAAGCGGGCGCCGTTGCCGAGGTCGACCGCGTGGATCCACACCTCGCGGGTGCGCATCCACACCGTCTCCGACACCGGCACGATGCGGCCCTGCCCCGTGCGCACCTCGTTCGACCAGGCCTCGGCGGGCAGGTCGCGCCACTCGACCGTGAGGTGGATGGCGGCGTGGTCGCTGAGATTGCGCAGCGCCTGCGTGGGCAGGGTCGCTGAGAACTCGATCTCCTCACCGCGCTGCTCGCGGGAGGCGTACATCGGCGTCTCGACACCGGTGCGCGCCCATTCGACCAGGCGTGTGATCGCGCGGGCGTTCAGGCCCACGTGGGCGATGAGGTGGCGCCGGTCCCAGTCGCCGAGCAGCGAGGGCCCGTCGAAGTCCGCGTCGCTCAGCTCGTTCAGTTTGCGCGAGTAGTAGGCCTGGCCGCGGCGCGCCAGCAGGAGCGCCGCGGCGATGGCCGGGTCGGTGACCTGGTCGGTGCGCGCCGCCACGGCTCAGCCCTCCACGCGCACGGGGTTGCGCAGGGTGCCGAGGCCCTCGATCACGGTGGTGAGGGTGTCGCCGGCGCCGAGGTAGCGCGGGGGCTTCCGGGCGTGGCCGACGCCGCCGGGGGTGCCGCTGGCGATCACGTCGCCGGGGTTCAGCGTGACGATCTGCGAGATGTACGACACGAGCGCCGCCGGGTCGAACACCAGGTCGCTCGTGTTCGAGTGCTGCAGCACCTCGCCGCCCACCTCGGTGCGGATGTCGGTGTCGACGCCGTAGGCATCCGGAGTCACCAGGTACGGCCCGAGCGGTGTGGTGGCCTCGAAGGTCTTGCCCTGGAACCATTCGGGCGTGCGGTACTGGTAGTCGCGCATGGTGACGTCGTTCAGCACCGAGTAGCCGGCGATCGCGCCGGCGGCCTGCTCCGGGCTCAGGCGGCGGGCCTTGGTGCTGATCACCACGGCGAGCTCGGCCTCCCAGTCGACGGCGTGCGAGGCGTACTCGGGCAGCACGATCTCGTCGTACGGGCCGATCAGCGCCTCGGGGTACTTGGCGAACAGCGTGGGGAACTCGGGCAGCTCGCGGCCCATCTCGAGGATGTGGTTGCGGTAGTTCAGGCCCACGCAGACGATCTTCGAAGGGGCGACCACGACCGGCGCCCAGTCGGTGTCGGCGATGCCGGTCATCGGATGCGCGGTGCCCGTGGCCGCGTCGGCTACGGCGCGCCAGTCGGCGGTCGCGAGCAGGGCGCCCACGTCGGCGTAGCCGTCGATCTCGAGGGCGTCGTCGGAGTCGATGCGGACGGCGACGGTGCCGGCGGGCGTGCGGAGGGTGGCGAGTTTCATGTCGGTGCTTTCTGGTTCCGGGGCCGGATGGCGGTCGGCCGTCGTTCTGGTGGGCTCTAGCGGGCGGACGGCACGAAGGTGCGCGAGAAGTTGAGGCGGTCCATGATCGGCCCGTCGGTGAAGCGGAACAGGTCGAACTGCGTGTCGGCGTGCAGCGACCACGGCACCCAGCTGGGCACCACGAACAGGTCGCCGGTCTCCAGACGGGTCTCGGTGTCGCCGAGCACGACGGTGCCCGATCCCTCGAACACCTGCCACACGGCCGATCCCACCTCGTGGGTGGGCGCGGTGGAGGCGCCGGCGCGCAGGCGGTGGAACTCGCACCGGATGGTCGACATCACGTCACCGCCGGTGGTGGGGTTCACGTAGCGGATGGCCGCGTGCCCCTGCGAGAGGGTGGCCGGGTAGCCCTCGTCTTCGAGCTTCAGCTGCTCGGTGAGGGCGGCGTCGGTGTGCTCCCAGCGGTAGGCGCTGAGGGGGGAGGAGATCTTGTCCTCCAGCACCGACATGGGCCGGAGTCCCGGATGCGCCCAGAGCCGCTCGGCGCGGGAGAACTCGGGGGAGGCCTCATCCGTCACCCGCTCGGAGCCGAACTCGAAGAAGCCCACGTCCATCTGGCTGGAGAACGGGATGTCGAGGCCGTCGATCCATGCCATCGGGTTCGCGGTGTCGTTGTGGTGGCCGTGGAAGTTCCAGCCGGGTGTGAGCAGCAGGTCGCCCCGGCTCATCCGCACGGGGTCGCCGTTGACGACGGTCCACACGCCCTCGCCCTCCACCACGAAGCGGAAGGCGTTCTGCGCGTGCCGGTGCTCGGGCGCCGTCTCGTGGCCGCCCAGGTACTGGATGGCGCACCAGAGCGTGGGGGTGGCGTAACCCGTGCCCGGAAGCCCCGGGTTGGTGAGGCCGACCGCGCGGCGCTCGCCGCCGCGGCCCACCGGCACGAGTTCGCCGGAGCGCTCGGCGATGTCGAAGAGCGCCTTCCAGCGCCACACGTGCGGGATCGCCTGCGGGGCTGGGGTCATCGGCATGAGGTCGTCGCGCTGGGTCCAGAGCGGAGCCATGTCGTTGGCCGCGAAGTCGCGGTAGAGCTGCTCGAGTTCGGGGGTGTCGGCCGAGCCGTCCATCTGCTGCATCGCAGGATCCTCTCGTCGTCGCGACACCATCGCCGCGAATTCGTCAGTACCCCAACTATATGGGCGAAAGAGAAGTTTGTCGATGGGGGGCGGATGCGGAGCCCGGCGCGGGCAGAGACGGTGTGCCGCGCGCGACCGGCCCGGTTCAGGCGCGGATGAGGGGGTGCGGGATGCGCAGGGTCGACGACCAGGTGCCGGTGCGGTCGTCCCAGCCGGGCAGCTGGTCGGGCACGAGGCCCCAGCGCTCGAGCAGGTGGCGCGCGAGGGTGACGACGTGGCGCGGGCGGGCGTCGCCGTGGATGTGCAGCACCGTGCTGGCCAGCCGGTCGCCGGTGAAGCGGCGCACCTCGAGGTGCCACTGGGCGCCGATCTGATGCACGATCACCACGTCGGCGAGGGCGGGGTCGAAAGGCGAGCCCGGCACGGTTGCCGTTGCCGTCATGCCCACCACCCCCTGTGAAACGAACCGCCCCTAGTAGTTAGAGAGTCTAGTCATCTCAGCAGAAGCGGCAACACCGGGCCGCCCACGCGTCAGAAGTCGTCGACGTGCAGGTGGTTGCAGGTGTCGGCGAAGCTCACGAAGTTGATGTAGGAGGGCTCGTTGCCGGCCGCGTAGCGGCAGTTGGACTGGCCGACCCGCGATCCATTGGGCATGATCGGATCGAGCACCGCGATCAGGTTCAGTGAGGCGTCGTTCGCGCCGGTGGTGGGCACGCCGCCGACCGAGGTGAAGTCGACCGCGTGGCCACCGCCCGATCGGTAGTGGGCGGATGCCGTTCCCGCACCCTCGATCTGGCCCGTGCACCGACGGCTGATGTCGCTGACGCCGGCGCTGCCGAAGGCGCGCACCGCGGCCACCATGGCCTGCAGGATCACGACGTCGATGCCGCAGTTCTCGACATCCTGACCCTGGGCGATCCAGGCGATCTCGAAGATGTGGTCGGGGCTCGAGCCGTGGAAGGTGCCGGCGGCGACGTAGCCCATGAGCTCTTCGGCGAGGGCCTGGGCGTCGCCCGAGACGGGGCCCACGACGTTGCCGCCCTGGTGCGCGGCGGCTGCCGCTGCTGCTGCCGCGGCCGCTGCTGCCGCCGCCGCTGCAGCGACCCCCTCCTGGTACTGCTGCTCGGTGGTGGCGAGGTTCT
Organism: Herbiconiux sp.; assembly: GCF_023264855.1. Lineage (GTDB taxonomy): Bacteria > Actinomycetota > Actinomycetes > Actinomycetales > Microbacteriaceae > Herbiconiux. The sequence continues at coordinate 149,797 of NZ_JAHFUW010000003.1, forward strand.
GCTGCAGGCTGGCCAACTGGGCGTTCAGTTCGGCCTGGTGCGCCGACTGCTCCTGCAGGGCCGCGATCATGGCGCGCTGCGCTTCGGCGGCCTCTTCGAGGGCCGACTGGGCGGCATCCGCCAGGGTGCTGAGTTCGGCCTCGGCCACGGTCGCCTGCTCGCTGAGCGACTGGGCGGTGTTCTTGTCCTGGTCGGCGCTCGCGTAGACGGCGTTGACCGCCTGCGTGAGCTGGCCGGCGGAGCTGAGCTGGGCGAGCAGGTCGTCGGCCTCGGACGAGCTGCTGGTCAGCAGCATCGTGGTGAGGTCGTTGCCGCCGGTGCGCACGAACTGGGCGGCGACGACGGCGGCGCGCTTCTTCGACTCCTCGGCCTTCGCGGCGGCGGCGGCCGCCGAGGCGGTGAGGGTGTCGGCCTTGAGCTGGCCGGCGGCGAGGGCGGACTGCGCCTCGTCGTTCGCGGCGGTGCGCTCGGCGACCAGCTGGCGGGCGGCATCCGCTTCGGCCTGCAGCTGGGCGATCACGTTCGTGATCTCGGTGATCTGGGCCTGTTTGGCGCTCTCGCTGGAGCGGGCGGCGAGCACGTCGTCCCAGCTGGGGTAGTCGACGGCGTAGGCGGGGGCACCGGCGATGGTGGCGGATGCCGCGACGGCGATCGTCAGCACGGCGGTGGTGAGCGCGCGCAGCGGGGAGCGATGGATCGCACGACGGGGAGCGGTGCCGTGGGCACGACCGCGCGCCGGCCGGGAGCGGCGGATGGCCGTCGGGCGGGCGGATGTGGGGCGGGGCGCTGGTGTCATGGATCCTCGAACGTCGGGCCGCGGCGAAGATCGACGGCTCCAGATGCCCATCCAATCCCCGGAGAGCGACGGATGCGTGCATCCGGAGACGGCGATTCGCGAATCGTTGCTGCCGGTCAAGAATCTGCTTCGAGGCGGCTATGAGCGGCCTGTGAGGGGGCGGTCGTGTTCGGTCCAGCGAGTGTGAGACCTACCTCGCGCACTATGGCGGAGCTGGGCCGGAAACTCGCTGGAGTGAACGGGATGCGGCTCGGAGTCGGCCGGGAGGGGTTGAGGCGGCGAGGCCGCCGGCGCGGGCGGAGGCCGGCGCGGGGCCGCGGAGCGAGGCTGGTAGCGTCGGCGCATGACATCGGGTGGCGGGCGTGGAGCAGGCGGTGGTGGCGCGAGCCGCGGCGGTGGAGCAGGCGGCGGTGGCGCGAGCCGCGGCGGTGCTGGGG
>NZ_JAHFUW010000004.1 GCF_023264855.1 Herbiconiux sp.
GGCGCTGTGGGTCGTGGACACCAAGAAGGAGCACCTCGCGATCGACGAGGCCAAGAAGCTGGGCATCCCGGTCATCGGCATCCTCGACACCAACTGCGACCCCGACGAGGTCACCTACCCCATCCCGGGTAACGACGACGCGATCCGCTCCGTCGCCCTGCTGACCCGCATCGTGGCCGACGCCGCCGCCGAGGGCCTCATCCAGCGCCACCAGAAGCCCGAGGAGACCGGCAACGTGTCCGCCGTCGAGCCGCTGGCCGAGTGGGAGCGCGAGCTGCTTCAGGCCTCCGAGAACCCGCAGAGCGAGGCCGAGAAGATCGAGGCCGTCGACGGCGAGATCTCCGGTGAGGTCGACACCGAGGCCGTCGCCGAGGTCATCGCCGCCGAGGTCCCCGTCGAAGAGAACGACGCCGACGCGGCTGCTGCCGCCGATCTGGCCGAGATCACCGACGAGTCCCTCGTGGTCGAGCACCAGGTCGTCTCCGACGAGGCCGCTGAGGCCAAGCTCGAGGCCGAGGCCACCGACGCCGAGAAGGCCGCCAAGTAATCATCCGGCACGGTGTCATCCACACCGCGTCATCCCGCCGTCACCACGGTGAGGTAGCGTGACCCGCGAAACGGGCCGCGCGATATTTCAAGGAGTCTGAAACAACATGGCAACAATCAGCCTGGCTGATGTCAAGGCGCTGCGCGAGCAGCTCGGAACCGGCATGGTCGACACCAAGAACGCTCTGGTCGAGGCCGACGGCGACATGGAGAAGGCCGTCGAGATCCTGCGTCTCAAGGGTGCGAAGGGCAACGCGAAGCGTGCCGACCGCTCCACGAGCGAAGGCCTCGTCGCCGCGAAGGAAGGCGACGGCGCCGCGACGCTGATCGAGCTCGCCTGCGAGACCGACTTCGTCGCGAAGGGCGAGAAGTTCATCGCCCTCGCCGACAAGGTGCTCGAGGCCACGTTCGCCGCCGGTGCGTCGACCGTCGAGGAGGCCCTCGCGGCCCCCGCCGACGGCAAGACCGTCGCCGACGTGATCAACGACGAGGCCGCCATCCTCGGTGAGAAGATCGAGTTGCGCCGCATCTCGCGTCTCACCGGCGACGCCTTCGAGATCTACCTGCACAAGACCTCCAAAGACCTGCCCCCGCAGGTCGGCGTGGTCGTGGCGTACACCGGATCCGACGCCGAGACCGCTCGCAGCATCGCGCAGCACATCTCGTTCGCCGACCCGCAGTACCTCGCTCGCGAAGACGTGCCCGCCGAGGCCGTCGAGAAGGAGCGCGCGATCGTGACCGAGATCTCGAAGAACGAGGGCAAGCCCGAAGCGGCTCTGCCCAAGATCGTCGAGGGTCGCGTCACCGCCTTCTTCAAGCAGGTCGCCCTGCTCGAGCAGGACTACGCGAAGGACAACAAGCTCTCCGTGTCGAAGGTGCTGGCCGACGCCGGCATCCAGGTGACCGGCTTCGCCCGCTTCAAGGTCGGCGCGTAAGCAGATCCCGTAGTGGACTAGAGCACCGGATGGGGCTCGGATCGATCGATCCGAGCCCTTTTCCCTGCCCGGGCGCGCCCGTGAGGCGCGCCGGAACCCGATAGCCTGGGCACAGGCATGACGAGAGGATGCATCACGGATGTCGGAACCGGAACAGAAGCGCAGAGTACTCCTGAAACTGTCCGGTGAGGCGTTCGGTGGCGGCGCCCTCGGCGTGAACCCCGACGTGGTGAGCGGGCTGGCCCGCGAGATCGCCGAAGCCGCCCGTGAGGTGGAGGTCGCGATCGTCGTCGGCGGCGGCAACTTCTTCCGCGGCGCCGAGCTCTCGCTGCGCGGCATGGACCGCGGCCGGGCCGACTACATGGGGATGCTCGGCACCGTCATGAACGCCCTCGCCCTGCAGGACTTCCTCGAGCAGGCCGGCGCCGAGACCCGCGTGCAGAGCGCCATCTCGATGACCCAGGTCGCCGAGCCCTACATCCCACGCCGCGCCATCCGCCACCTCGAGAAGGGCCGCGTGGTCATCTTCGGTGCCGGTGCGGGCCTGCCCTACTTCTCCACCGACACCGTCTCCGCCCAGCGTGCGCTCGAGATCCACGCCGATGAGGTGCTCGTGGCCAAGAACGGCGTCGACGGCGTGTACTCGGCCGATCCGCGGATCGTTCCGGATGCGGTGAAGCTCGACACCCTCACCTACAACGACGCCCTGGTGCAGGGTCTCAAAGTGGTCGACTCGACCGCCTTCAGCCTGTGCATGGACAACGGCATGCCGATGCACGTGTTCGGCATGGAGCCGGCCGGCAACGTGGCGAAGGCCATCCGCGGCGAGCGGATCGGCACCCTCGTGGCGACGTCCCACTGATTCCGCGCCATGCGGCACTGACTACACTGAAGAGCACGAACCACCGAAGGAGTTCCCCGTGATCGCGGATGTACTGGCGGATGCCACCGACCGAATGAACAAGGCCGTCGAGGTCACCAAGGACGACTTCTCGAGTGTGCGCACCGGGCGCGCGAACCCGGCGATGTTCCAGAAGATCCTGGTCTCCTACTACGGCACGCCGACGCCGCTGGAGCAGCTCGCCTCGCTGCAGAACCAGGAGGCCCGCACCCTCCTCGTGACGCCCTACGACAAGAGCGCGCTGCGCGACATCGAGCAGGCCATCCGCGACGTACCGAACCTCGGCGCCCAGCCGAACAACGACGGCACGATCATCCGCGTCACCCTTCCCGACCTCACCGAGGAGCGTCGTAAGGAGTATGTGAAGATCGTGCGCACCAAGGCTGAAGACGGCAAGGTCTCGATCCGCAACATCCGGCGCAAGGCCAAGGACGACCTCGACGCGCTGAAGAGCGAGGTCGGCGACGACGAGGTGGCGCGCGGCGAGAAGGAGCTCGAGGTCATCACCAAGAAGTCCGTCGACGCCGTCGACGACGCCCTGAAGCGCAAGGAAGCCGAACTCCTCGAGGTCTGACCTCGATCGGCCGAGAATGAGCCACGAACCGGGTCCCAGCCGGACGCCCCCTACCCGGCGGCCGCGCTCGTTGTCGCGCGCCGACATCCAGGCGCAGGTGCGGGCGCGCAAAGAGCAGTTCGACGAGGCCAACGAGAAGATCACGGCCCGCTCCGGCCGCAACCTCGTGTCGGCGATCCTGATCGGCGTCGTGCTCGCCGGGGTCATGGTGTTGAGCCTGGTGCTGCTGAAGCAGGTGTTCATGGTGGTGGCCGTGATCCTGGTCGCCTTCGGCACGCTGGAGCTCGCGAACGCGCTGCGGCACGCGAACATCCATGTGCCGCGCATCCCCACGGTGATCGCGGGCGTGGCGATGGTGCCGGCGGCCTACTACTGGGGTGCTACCGGTCAGTGGCTCGTCGCCCTCGCCGGCATCCTGCTCGTGGTGCTCTGGCGGCTGATCGAGGTGGCGTTCATCCCGCCGCGGCCCACCGCCGTCGGGGTGTTGCGCGACCTCGCCGCCAGCACCTTCGTGCAGGTCTACGTCTCGTTCCTCGGCAGCATCGCCGTGCTGCTCGCCTCGAAAGACGGCGGGCAGTGGTGGGTTCTGGCCTTCATCGTCACCGTGGTGCTGGTGGATGTCGGGGCGTACGCCACCGGCCTCAACTTCGGCAAGCATCCGATGGCCCCCACCATCAGCCCCAAGAAGACCTGGGAGGGTTTCGCGGGCGCCGCCGTGGCCGCCCTGATCGGCGGCGTGCTTCTGGCGATCTTCATGCTCGGGCAGCCCTGGTGGTTCGGCCTGATCTTCGGCGCCGTGATCACCTTCACCGCCACCGTGGGCGACCTGTGCGAGTCGCTGCTGAAGCGCGACATCGGCATCAAGGACATGAGCTCGTGGCTTCCTGGGCACGGCGGATTCCTCGACCGGCTCGACTCGATCCTGCCCTCCGCCGCCGCCGCGTACGTGCTCTGGGTCGTTTTCGCAGGCTGATCCGGCGGCTACTGGCACAATAGAGCCGTGACCGTACCGTTCCCCCGCACCCGAAACTCGAGCCTCGGCTACGACGTGGCCGAGGTCGACGACTTCTTGATGAAGGCCCGTCAGGCCTACGACGAGCGCAAAGCCGAAGCCGCGGGCGAGGTGCTGACCGCCGAGGTGGTGCGCACCACGGCCTTCTCGATGCAGAAGGGCGGGTACTACCCCCCGGCCGTCGACGCGGCCCTGGAGCGGCTGGAAGACGCCTTCGCCCTGCGCGAGCGCGACCGCGCCTATCAGGCCGTCGGCGACGCGGCCTGGTACGAGCAGACCCGCGAGAAGGCCGGGGAGATCCTGGCCCGCCTCGAGCGGCCCGACCGCGAGAAGTTCAGCGGCGCGGGCTTTCTGCGTGTGGGCTACCACCAGAAAGACGTCGACGCCTTCGCCGACCAGCTGGTCGAGTACTTCCGTGCGGGGGCCCCGGTCTCGGTGTCGGATGTGCGGACCGCCGTGTTCCGCTCGCGCCGCGGCGGATACAGCGAGACGCAGGTCGACGCGGTGCTCGACGCCGTGGTCGACGTGATGCTCGCCGTGCGCTGACCCGGCCGCATCCTCACCGGCCGGCGAGGCAAGCAAGATCCTTTCATCCGGGCGGGGATTTCGCGCGTGACGTCGCAGAATCCTGCGTTTACATTTCGATCACGTAAAGATCCCTCATTTCGCGGTGTCCCCCGCTTGGGGCACGTCGTTCTGTGTGTTAACTATGTCTTCACAGCACACGCGAGTCGTCCGCGCATCGTCGCGCCCGGCACGCTCACACACAGGAAGAGGTTTCTGCGGATATGACATCCCCAACCCCATTCATCCGGCGCACTCTCGTGATCGCCGCCGGCACGGCCGCGTTCGCCCTCGTCCTCAGCGGCTGCGCCGCCGGCGGCGGCACCACCACCTCGGGTGACGCGCTGATCGTCGGCACCACCGACAAGGTCACCACCCTCGACCCGGCGGGCTCGTACGACAACGGCTCGTTCGCCGTGATGAACCAGGTCTTCCCGTTCCTGATGAACACCCCCTACGGCAGCCCGGATGTCGAGCCCGACATCGCCGAGAGCGCCGAATTCACCGGCCCCACCGAGTACACGGTGAAGCTCAAGGAGGGCCTGACCTTCGCCAACGGCAACGAGCTCACCTCCTCCGACGTGAAGTTCACCTTCGACCGCGACATCGCGATCGCCGACCCCAACGGTCCGTCGTCGCTGCTCTACAACCTCGACAGCGTCGACGCACCCGACGACCTCACCGTGGTGTTCAACCTCAAGAACCCCGACGACCAGGTCTTCCCGCAGATCCTCTCCAGCCCCGCCGGCCCGATCGTCGACGAGGAGGTCTTCTCGGCCGACTCGATCACCTCCGATGAAGACATCGTCAAGGGCGAGGCCTTCGCCGGCCAGTACAAGATCACCAGCTACGACTTCAACAACCTGATCTCGTACGAGCCCTTCGACGGCTACAAGGGCGTTTTGCCGCCCGCTGAGTCGTCGATCAACGCCAAGTACTACGCCGACTCGTCCAACCTCAAGCTCGACGTGCAGGAGGGCAACATCGACGTGGCGTTCCGCAGCCTCTCGGCCACCGACGTCGACGACCTCTCGGGCAACGACGCGGTGAAGGTCTACGACGGCCCCGGCGGCGAGATCCGCTACATCACGTTCAACTTCAACACGCAGCCCTTCGGCGCCACCACGGGCGAGGCCGACCCGGCCAAGGCCCTGGCCGTGCGCCAGGCCGTCGCCGACCTGATCGACCGCGACGAGATCGCCGACCAGGTCTACAAGGGCACCTACACCCCGCTGTACTCCTTCGTGCCGGCCGGCCTCACCGGCGCCACCGAGGTGCTGAAAGACACCTACGGCGACGGATCGGGCGGCCCCTCGGTCGACAAGGCGACGCAGACCCTCACGGCGGCGGGCATCACCACCCCCGTCGAGCTGAACCTGCAGTACAGCCCCGACCACTACGGCCCCTCCTCGGGCGACGAGTACGCACTGATCAAAGACCAGCTCGAGACCTCGGGCCTGTTCACGGTCAACCTGCAGTCGACCGAGTGGGTGCAGTACGCGAAGGACCGCACGGCCGACCTCTACCCGGCCTACCAGCTGGGCTGGTTCCCCGACTACTCCGACGCCGACAACTACCTGACGCCGTTCTTCCTCAAGGAGAACTTCCTCGGCAACCACTACGACAACCCCGAGGTCAACGACCTCATCCTGCAGCAGGCCTCCACGGCCGACCCGGCCGAGCGCCAGTCGATCATCGAGGAGATCCAGACGAAGGAGGCCGCCGACCTGTCGACGGTTCCCTACCTGCAGGGCGCCCAGGTGGCCGTGGCGGGAACGGATGTCGGCGGGGTCACCCTCGACGCGTCGTTCAAGTTCCGCTACGCACCCCTGACCAAGGGATAGCTCGAACAGACGGAAAGGGCGGCCGGATCACCGGTCGCCCTTTCCTGCGGCATCCGCCCACCCGAGAGGCCCTGATGACTGCCCGGGCCCGATGACTGATTGGCAACGATGACAACGAGTCTGCTCCCGACCGACACCCCGTCGGTCGTCGCTCCCAAGCCCAAGAGCGCCGGGGGAGGGCTGGGCCGCTACCTTCTGGTGCGGTTCCTGCTGATCTTCCCGACCATCTTCATCCTGGTCACCCTGGTCTTCGTGCTGATGCGCACCATCGGCGACCCGATCACCGCGGCGCAGGGCGGGCGGCTCACGGCCGATCAGCTGCAGGAGCGCATCCACGAGGCCGGCTACGACCGGCCCGTGCTGGTGCAGTACTTCGAGTATCTGGGGCAGGTGTTCACCGGCAACTTCGGCAACACCATCAGCGACAACCGCCCCGTCACCGAGGTGCTGCTCACCTACGGCGGCGCCACCCTCGAGCTCGCCTTCTACGCGCTCATCATCGCCTTCATCGTGGGCATCCCGCTCGGGATGCTCGCCGCGGCCCACCGCGACAAGCTGCCGGACGCCGTGCTGCGCATCCTCGCCATCCTCTGGTACGCCACTCCCGTCTTCTTCGCGGGCATGCTGATGAAGCTCGTCTTCTCGGTCTATCTGCAGTGGCTGCCGGTGGCCGGGCGGGCGACCACCCGCACCGAGCTCTCGATGCAGACCCTGCCGAACAAGACGGGCATCTACCTCGTCGACGCGATCCAGCTCGGTTCCCCGGCGGCCATCGGCGACGTGCTGGCGCACGCCGTGCTGCCCGGCATCACGCTCGGTCTGCTGACGGCGGGCGTCTTCCTGCGCCTGGTGCGCACCAACGTGATCGGCACCCTCGGTACCGACTACGTGGATGCCGCCCGCTCACGCGGGGTGAGCGAGTTCCGTCTGGTGCGCAAGCACGCCTACCGGCCGGCGCTCATCCCGATCATCACGGTGATCGGCCTGCAGATCGCGCTGCTGCTGGGCGGTGCGGTGCTCACCGAGACCACCTTCGAGTGGAAGGGCCTCGGCTTCCAGCTCGCCGGCTACCTCGCCGCCCGCGACTTCGTGGCCGTGCAGGGCATCGTGGCGTTGCTCGCCGTGATCGTGGCCGTGACCAACTTCATCGTCGACGTGATCGCGGCGCTGATCGACCCGCGCGTGAGGTATTGAGATGACCACCGAGACCACCGAGACCGCCGGGTCCGCACCGGCCACGCCACCGGCCCGGCCCTCCCTGCTGAGCCGGCTCCCCGTGCTCAAGCAGCTGCGCCAGAGCGTGGGCCTGCAGCGCGGGATGCTCGTCACCGGCCTGAGCCTCACCGCCATCTTCATCCTGGTGGCCGCCTTCGCGCCGCTGATCGCCCCGTACGGCTTCGCCCAGCTGCGGGATGCCTCCGGCCCGTTCGGTGCGCAGCAGCCGCCGAGCGCCGCCCACATCATGGGCACCACCGTCGGCGGCTACGACGTGTTCTCGCGCGTGATCTGGGGCGCCCAGACCGCCATCCTGGTGATCGTGATCGCCGTGGTGTTCTCGATCATCGCGGGCATCCTGCTCGGCGTCGTGTCGGGCTACCTGGGCGGCTGGCTCGACCGCGTGCTCGTGGTGATCGGCGACGCCATCTACGCGTTCCCCTCGCTGCTCCTGGCCATCGTGCTGTCGATCGTGATCAGCGGCGGCCAGTCGAGCCTCTGGGGCGGCATCTTCGCGGCGGCTCTGTCGATCACGGTGGTGTTCATCCCGCAGTACTACCGGGTCATCCGGGCCGAGACGATCCGCATCAAGGCCGAACCCTTCGTGGAGTCGGCGAAGATGCTGGGCGCCTCGACGCCGCGCATCATGTTCCGGCACGTTCTGCGCAACGCCACCCGCACGCTGCCGATCATCTTCACGCTGAACGCCTCCGAGGCGCTGCTGACCCTCGCCGGGCTCGGCTTCCTCGGCTTCGGCATCGAGCCGACGGCCGCCGCCGAGTGGGGCTACGACCTCAACAAGGCGCTGTCGGACGTGACCAGCGGCATCTGGTGGACGGCCCTGTATCCGGGCCTCGCGATCGTGCTCGCCGTGCTCGGCATCACCCTGGTGGGCGAGAGCATGAACGACCTGGCCGACCCGCGCCTGCGCGGACGCAAGCGCGTCAAGGCGGTGGCCGGGGCGCCCTCGGCGACCTCGGTCGACACCACCCTGCCCTCCGACGTCGAGATCCGCGAGGAGAACGCATGAGCACCGTCAACACCACGAACAGCGGTGGCGGCCCGCGCGGCGACCGTCAGCCGAAGGCCGATCCGCGGGGCACCGGCCCCGTCGTCACCATCGACGACCTCGCCATCTCGTTCGCCACGGATGCCGGCGCCGTGCGCGCCGTCGACGGCGTGAGCCTCACCGTGAACCGCGGCGAAGTGCTCGCCATCGTGGGCGAGAGCGGCAGCGGCAAGTCCGTCACGGCCAAGTCGATCCTGGGCCTGCTGCCCGAGACGGCCACCACGAGCGGCGCGATCGTGCTCTCCAACCGCGCCGGCACGGCCACGAACGACGTGGTCACGCTGAGCCAGGGCCAGCTGCGTGCGGTGCGCGGCTCGGACGTGTCGATGGTGTTCCAGGAGCCCTCCACGGCCCTCAACCCCGTCTTCACCGTCGGTTGGCAGATCGCCGAGGGACTGCGCGCGCACAGCGGGCAGCGGCTCTCCAAGGCCGAGGCGAAGCGCGAGGCGATCGAGATCCTGCGCAAGGTGGGCATCCCCGATCCGGAGACCCGGGTCGACCACTACCCGCACCAGTTCTCGGGCGGCCAGAAGCAGCGCGTCGTGATCGCGGCGGCGCTCGTGCTGAACCCCGGCCTGATCGTGGCCGACGAGCCGACCACGGCCCTGGACGTGACCGTGCAGGCCGAGATCCTCGAGCTGCTGCGGCGGCTGCGCGACGAGTTCGGCACGGCGATCGTGCTGATCACGCACAACATGGGTGTGGTGGCCGATCTCGCCGACCGGGTCGTGGTGATGTACCAGGGCAAGGTCGTGGAGGAGGCGGATGCGGCGACGCTGTTCGCCGATCCCCAGGCCGACTACACCAAGCGGCTGCTCGCGGCCGTGCCGCGGATCGGCCAGGGCCGCGTGCGCACCGAGGAGCGCGCCCGGCAGCGGGCTCTGCGCACCGACGAGCACACGGCCGCCGGCACGAACGAGGAGACGGTGGTCGAGGCCTCGCACCTCACGATCGAGTACCCGGGCCGGTTCGGCCGCAAGGGCTTCCGGGCCGTGAACGACGTGTCGTTCCGCATCGGCGCCGGCGAGGTGCTGGGGCTGGTGGGGGAGAGCGGATCGGGCAAGACCACGATCGGCCGGGCCATCGGCGGCCTCACCCGCATCTCGGGCGGCTCGCTGAAGGTGCTCGGCTTCGAGATGCTCGACTTCTCGGAGCGGCGCTTCAAGCCCCTACGGGCCGACATCGGCTTCGTGTTCCAGGATCCGGCGGCGAGCTTCAACCCGCTGCTCACGATCGCCGACGCGGTGGCCGAGCCCCTGATCATCCATGGCCGGGCCGCGAACCCGGCGGGCGCGCGCAAGCGGGTCGACGAGCTGCTCGAGGCGGTGCAGCTGCCCAAGAGCTACGGCGACCGCTTCCCGCACGAACTCAGCGGCGGGCAGCGCCAGCGCGCGAGCCTGGCGCGCGGCCTCGCGCTCGAGCCGAAGCTGCTGATCGCCGACGAGCCCACCTCGGCTCTCGACGTCTCGGTGCAGGCGAAGGTGCTCGAGCTGTTCGCCGAGCTGCAGCTCGAGCTGGGCTTCGCGGCCCTGTTCATCAGCCACGACCTGGCCGTGATCGACGTGCTGGCCGACCGGATCGCGGTTCTCTACCACGGTGCTCTGGTGGAGGAAGGGACCGGCGCCGAGGTGCTCGATCACCCGAAGAACGCCTACACGAAGCGGCTGCTGGCCTCCCTTCCGGTGCCGGATCCGGTGCAGCAGGCCGAGCGTCGGCGACTGCTGGCGGCCTTGGAATCCGCTCCGACCTCGGGAGAACCCGCATCCATGGGCTAAAATCGGACGAATCGTGGCAAAGCACTCCCAGACCGTCGTGCGCCCGCAGTCCGTCTCCCCGGCTCGTGGCGCCGCTCGGCGAACCGGCAATCCGGGTCGGGTCGCTCTGCAGATCGTCGGACTCGCGGCCGTGTCGGCCTGTTTGTTCGTGACGGCCGTGGCCCCGAACCTGAACGCTGCGCCCGCCTCGGCCTCGTTCGACGGCGACTTCGCCCAGAGCAGTGTCTCGACCCAGAAACTCGACGTGAGCGGCTCGGTCGCGGCCTCGGTGTTCCGCGACGCGTACTCGGTGACCGAGGCGCCCAAGCCGATCATCGTCGAGGCCGCGGTTCCGACGGCAGGCTCGTCGGCGTCGTCCTCCTCCGACGACGGATGCCCCAACCCCGACCTCGCGACGGCCGACCCGGGCGGCGCCCAGGCCATCGCCCAGACCCTGGCGGCCGAGCGCGGCTGGACCGGCGCGCAGTTCGACGCGCTGATCGCCCTGTGGAGCCGCGAGTCCGGCTGGCGGGTGAACGCCCTGAACAGCTCCAGCTGCGCCTACGGCATCCCCCAGGCGCTACCGGGCTCGAAGATGGCCTCGGCCGGCGCCGACTGGCAGACGAACCCCGCCACGCAGATCCTCTGGGGCTTCGGCTACATCGCCGGCCGGTACGGCGATCCGATCTCGGCCCTTGCGCATTCCGACGCGAACCACTGGTATTGAGAGCGATGTCCCTCAACCGAACCACCACCAACCCCGTCGTGCGCACGGGGCTTCAGGTGATGGCGTTCGGCGTGGCCGCCGCCTTCGTGATGCTGTTCGCGGTCGACCCGCACTCCGTCGGCGCGAACGCCTCGGAAGACTTCGCCCCCGAGATCACGGCCTCCGCCGGCGACGCGCAGTCGCTCGAGGTAGCTGCGGGTGCGGGCCTCTCCGTGAGCCGCGACGGGTACACCGTCACCGAGGCCCCGCCGCCCCCTCCGCCGGCTCCCGAGCCGGTCGCGGTGTCGATCCCGGTGTCGACCGGAGGCGCCGCCGCTGCGTCGGGCGGATGCACGGCGAACGTCGTGCCCACGCCGGGCCCGCCCGCCGCCGGCAGCCTGCAAGACATCGCCTACCAGGCGGTCATGGGCTACGGCTGGGGCATCGACAACTACTACTACCTGCTGGCTCTGTGGAACCGGGAGTCCGGCTGGAACCCCGAGGCGCACAATGCCTCCTCGGGCGCCCACGGCATCCCTCAGGCCCTCCCGGGCAGCAAGATGGGGCCGGGCTGGGAGTCCGACCCCAACGTGCAGATCAACTGGGGTCTGCAGTACATCGCGGGCGTGTACGGCACGCCCTGTGAGGCGTGGGCCTCGTCGGAGGACCGTGGCTGGTACTGAGCCGGCGATCGTGGCTCCGGCCGGGCGGCCGTTCGTGAGATTCAGGTGGGGTACCGGGGCTCAGTAGGCTGAGCGCATGAAACCCGAGCTCGTGGCCGTGGTGTGCCTGATCATCCTGGTGGGCGTCTCGGCTCTGGCCCCCAAGCTGCGCCTGGCGACGCCCATCCTGCTCGTGGTGATCGGCATCGGCATCTCGTTGATCCCGGGTGTGCCGCCGATCCACGTGCCCTCGGAGATCATCCTGGCCGGCGTGCTGCCGCCGCTGCTGTACTCCTCGGCGATCAACCTGCCGCTGGTCGACTTCCGCCGCAACGTCGGCTCGATCGCGGTGCTCTCGGTGCTGCTGGTGATCGTGAGCGCGCTGATCACGGGCTTCCTGCTGTACATGATCCTGCCCGACCTGAACCTCGCGGCCGCCATCGCGCTCGGCGCGGTGATCAGCCCGACGGATGCCGTGGCCGCCACCTCGATCGGCAAACGCCTGGGGCTTCCGCCGAGGCTCGTGGCGGTGCTGGAGGGGGAGAGTCTCGTGAACGACGCCTCCGCTCTGGTGCTGCTGCGCACGGCCATCGCGGCCTCGGCCGGTGCGGTGGCGATGAGCGGCTTCGGCGGCGTGGCCGTCGACTTCGGCTACTCCTCGGTCGTGGCGGCGGCCGTGGGGCTCGTGGTCGGCATCGTGACCGTGTTCTTCCGTGCCAAGCTCACCGACTCGGTGCTCACCACGGCCGTGTCGTTCGTCATCCCCTTCATCGCCTACATCCCCGCCGAGGCGATCGGCGCCTCCGGGGTGCTCGCCGTGGTGGTGGCCGGCCTCTACACGGGTCATCAAGGAGCCCGGTACTTCTCGGCCTCGACGCGCATCAGCGAGCGGCTGAACTGGCGCACCATCCAGTTCCTGCTCGAGAACGGCGTGTTCCTGCTGATGGGGCTCGAGATCAAAGACATCGTCGTCGACGCCGTGCAGCAGAGCGACCGGGGCGCCGCCGACCTCGACGCGATCGGGGCCGTACTGCTCGGCCTGCTCGCCGCGGCCGTGCTCTTCGTCATCCGCTTCCTCTTCGTGGGGCCGCTGCTGGCCGCACAGCGGCTGCGCGCGCACCGGAAGGACCCGGAGAGCATCGAGGCCAAGGAGGCCACCGGCTGGCGGGGCGGGCTGGTGCTCACCTGGGCCGGGATGCGCGGGGTGGTCACCGTGGCGGCCGCCCAGTCGCTGCCGGAGTCGACGCCGTATCGCAGCCAGCTCATCCTGATCGCCTTCACCGTGTCGATCGTGACGCTGATCGCACAGGGCGGCACCCTGCCGTGGATCATCAGGCTCACGAAGCTCCGTGGGGTGGACGAGGCGGCCGACCACGCCGAGTTCGCCCAGCTGGTGGACGAACTGCGCTCGGCCGGCCTGCAGGTGCTCGAGTCGCCCGCGCTGAGCCTGCCGAGCGGCGATGTGGTGGACGAGAGCGTGGTGGACCGGGTGCGCAGCGACGCCGACCTGCGCAGCGAGTCGGCGTGGGAGCGTGCCCATTCGGCCGAAGCCGAGGGCGTGGCCCCGCATCGGCAGTACCGCATCTTGAGGCTGGAGGTGCTCAAGGCCGAGCGGGTGGCGCTGCTGGACGCCCGCGGACGGGGCGTCTACGCGTCGCGCATCCTGGTACGGGCGCAGGTGATGCTCGACCAGGAGGAGTCGCGGCTGCAGCAGAACGAGGGCTCCGAGCCGCACTGAGTTCGGCATCCGGTGCCACCTGGCCGGCCGCGCCTCCCGCGCGCCTCGTAGGATTGAGGGCATGCCCCGCAGCAACCGACCCCGCCGCCGTGCGGGCGGAGGCGACGAGGAGGAGTCGGGCCTGGAACGGATGATGGCCGGCTGGCGGCGCACCGAGGTGCGACGCGACGGGGTCTGGAACGTGCAGCCCGTCTCCGCGGCCTCGGCCACGAAGGACTACATCTGCCCCGGATGCGGCAAGACGGTGACGCCGGGCGTCGCGCACCTGGTGACCTGGCGCGCCGACGGCGTGATGGGCGACGCCAGCGACCTCGCCGCCCGCCGCCACTGGCACACCCACTGCTGGAAGATCGGAGCCTGAGGATGCCTGACGAATCGAACGCCGCCGAACCGATCGAGATCCGCGCCGGCACCGAGCTGCCCGCCCGGCGCGAGGAGATCGAGCTGCACACGAGCGACGGGCTCACCCTCGTCGGTGAGCTGGCGCTGCCGCTGAGCGGCGCGCCGGCGGCCACCCTGGTGACGCTGCATCCGCTGCCCACCCACGGCGGCTTCATGGACTCGCACGTGCTGCGCAAGGCTGCCGCACGTCTGCCCGCCCTCGCCGATCTCGCCGTGCTGCGCTTCAACTTGCGCGGCGTCACCTCGCCCAGGGGCACCAGCGACGGCGCCTTCGACGGGGGAGAGTCGGAGCGCTTCGACGTGGAGGCGGCGATGCGCTTCGTCGAAGAGCGCGGGCTGCCGCATCCGTGGCTCGTCGGCTGGTCGTTCGGCACCGAGCTGACGTTGCGCTACGGAGCGCAGTACCCGATCGACGGCGCCATCCTGCTCTCACCGCCGCTGCACCGGGCGAGCGCCGAGGAGGTGGCCGCCTGGGAGGGCAACGGCAAGCGCCTCGTGGCGATCGTTCCCGAGCTCGACGACTACCTGCGCCCCGACGAGGCCCGCGAACGGTTCGCCTCGGTGCCGAGCATGGAGCTCGTGGCGGTGGAGGGCGGCAAGCACCTCTGGGTGGGTGAGCAGCAGGTGCGGCGCGTGCTGAACGAGATCGTGGCGCGCGTCAATGCCGCCGCGTATCCGCTGCCGACGAGTTACGTTCCCTAGCGTTCATTCTGGATCGGGATGACGACCTGCTTGATGATGAGCAGGATCGACGCCGCGATCGGGATGGCCACGAGCGCGCCCAGCACTCCGAGCAGCGTGCCACCGGCCAGCGCCGCGATCACCACGATCGAGCCCGGCACCGAGACGGCCCGGTTCATGATCTTGGGGCTCAGCAGGTAGGCCTCCACCTGCATGTAGATGATGTAGTAGATCGCGGCGATCAGCGCGGTCAACGGCGATCCGAGGCCGGGGATGAGGCAGACCAGCACGATGATCGTCGACCCCGAGATGGTTCCCACCAGCGGGATCAGCGAGAGCATCCCGGCCAGGAACGCCAGCACGGCCGAGAACGGCGCCTGGATGATCGACAGGAAGATGAAGCTCAGGATGCCGTTGCAGAGCGCGAGGGTGATCTGGCCCACGACGTAGCGGCCGACCGCTCCGGTGACCTGCTCGCTCAGGTCGGCGAAGCGCTCACGCTTGGACGCGGGCACCAGGCGGTAGACGGAGCGCTTCATGCCGGGCAGCGAGGCGGTGAAGTACAGGGTGAGGATCAGCACGATGACGGCGCCGAAGAACCCGCTGGCGACGCCGATGCCCACCTGGAGCGCGCCACCGGCCAGAGCCGTGACGTTGCCGGCATCCGCGAAGTAGTCGACGACCGCCTTGTAGACCTCGTTCACGTCGATGAACCCGCCGAGGCCCTCGGTGACCGAATCGCGCCACTTCTGGTCGAGAACCTGGTTGGCGATGGTGGGCACCAGGTCGATCAGCTGGGAGATCTGCTCGACGATGATGGGCACCACGGCGAACACCAGGCCTGTGAAGACGCCCAGAACCGCCACCAAGACGGTGAGGATGGCCAGCCAGCGCGGCCAGCGGTTGCGCTCGAGCCAGGAGATGATCGGATCCAGGCCCAGCGCGACGAAGATCGCGACGCCGATGTAGGTGAGGATCGTGGCCAGAGACACCACGGCACCAAGGATCAGAAGGCCGACACCGACGCCGAGCGTGGCGACGATGCCGAGGGTGAACGCATTCTGGATCTTCACGGCTGGCTCCCTCGACTGCGCCGGTGGGGTGGGCGTCGTCCAATCCTATTGGGCGCAGAAGATCACGATCGGGCATCGGTCCACGGCGATTCCCGGCCCCGGTGAATGCCGCCTGAACGTACGCTGTGGGGGAAGGCGTGCCGCATCGGCTATCTTTTAATGTCCCTGTCAGGAGTCTTCGTGCGCTTTATCTTCGCCATCTTCGCCTTCATCATCGCGACCGCGCTGATCGGCGCCGGCATCGCGCAGCGAACCGTGTTCCTCCCACCGTCCACGGTGGCGGCCACGGTGAAGCTGCAGGGCGACGCGCCCTACGCGATGATCGACTCCGAGACGCTGCGCACGCACACCGGAAAACAGACCCTCGTGCTCTCCGGCAGCGACACCGTGTTCGCCGCCTACGGCCGCACGTCCGACATCGAGGCCTGGCTGAACGGTTCGGCGTACACCGCCATCGGGTACGACGAGGCCTCCGGAAATCTCACCGCCACCGACGTCGCGGCCGACCCCGACGGCGCCGACAACGTGGCCAGCGGATCGGCCGACCCGGCCGGCAGCGACCTCTGGCTCGAGCAGTTCAGCACCGAAGAGGCCATGTACCGCACGGTCAATCTGCCCGCCGGGTACTCCGTCATCATCGCGTCCGACGGATCGGCGCCGGCTCCCACGAACATCAGCATCTCCTGGCCGATCCCGAACGCCACCCCGTGGGTGGGCCCGCTGCTGACCGCCGGCGTGGTGTTCCTGCTGGCCGGGCTGGTGCTGCTGGTGCTCGGCCTCCTGCACCTGCGGCGCTCGCAGCGCCCCCGTCGCAAGCCCCCCGCACTGCCGAAGGGCAAGCGTTTCTCGCCGTCGCGCACGAACGCCATCGAGTCGGGCGTGCGCCGCAGCCGGCGCTCGATCGCCCCGCGGATCGCCATCCCGGTCGCGCTCGTCTCCGTGCTCGCCCTGGGCGGCTGCTCCGCCGACTACTGGCCCCAGGCGGCCGAGCCGGTGGCCACCGACGGCGCGGTCGCGACCGCCGCCGCATCCGACTCCGCCGACGCGACGCCCGACCCCGCGGCCACGCCCGGTGCCGACGCCGAGCCCACCGAGGCGATCGACGACGACACCCCCACGCCCGCCGTCACCGAGGCGCAGCTCGAGGCGATCGTCTCCACCATCTCCACCACCACGGCCGAGGCGGATGCCGCCTCCAGCGCCGATGCGCTCGCCGCCCGCTTCTCGGGCCCGGCCCTCGAGCTGCGCAGCGCCACCTACGCCATCCGCGCGGCCTACCCGGAGTACCCGGCCCCGCAGGCCATCCCGGCCGGTCCGCTGCAGGTCGTGCTGCCGCAGGCGAGCAGCACCTGGCCGAAGTCGGTGTTCACCATCCTGCAGGGCGAGGACACCACCGTTCCGCCGGTCGCGCTGATGCTGGTGCAGGAGACCCCGCGGTCGAACTACAAGGTCTACTACGAGATCACGCTCGAGCCCGACACGGAACTGCCCCCGGTGGCGGCGGCGAGCGTGGGCACCTCGGTGCTGGCGCCCGACACCAAGCTGCTGAAGATGACGCCGGATGAGCTGAAGACGGCCTACGCCGACATCCTCTCGGTGGGCGATTCCAGCCAGTACATCGACCTGATCGACGCCACCGGCGACACCCTGCGCACCCAGGTGGGCGTCGACTACAAGAACGCCAAGAAGGCCGCCCTGCCGACGACGGCCACGATCGACTTCGCCCAGGTGGCCGGCACCGGCGAGAACATCGCGCTCGCGACCAGCGGATCCGGTGCGCTCGTGGCCGTCGACCTGCGCGAGTCGGAGACGGTGAAGCCGGTCGAGTCCGGAGCCACCGTGAGCCCCGAGGGCGCCGTGAAGGCCCTCTCGGGTGTGACGGAGACCGCCAAGGGCGCCGAGGCCGTCTACGACTACCAGTTGCTGTTCTACATCCCGCCGTCGGGTGACACCGCGAAGGCCCAACTGCTCGGGTTCACCCAGGGACTCATCCAAGCCAAGGAGTTGCCGTGAGCATGCCCCCGCCCTCCGCCGCCGGTAACCTGCGCGGAGCCGTCGACCTGTCGTCGCTCGTGAACCGCGCGAATGCCCCCGCGGGCGCCGCTGCAGCACCAGGCGCTGCCGGTGCCGGTGCGCCCGCCACGGGGGTTCCGGCCGGTGCCCTGCCCTCCCTCGTGCTGCAGGGCGACGACGCCACCTTCACCCAGTTCATCGAACTCTCGAACACGGTTCCCGTGATCGTCGACCTCAAGGCCGACTGGGCAGAGGCGAGCGTCGAACTCACCGCCGTGCTCGAGAAGGTCGTCACCGAGTACGCCGGCCGCCTCGTGCTGGTCGGCGTCGACGCCCAGGCGAACCCCCAGCTGGCGCAGGCCTTCCAGGCCCAGTCCGTGCCCACGGTCGCCGCCCTCGTCGGCGGGCGCCCGGTCTCCCTCTTCCAGGGCGGCTACCCCGAAGAAGAGGTGCGCGCCGTGCTCGAGCAGGTGCTCCAGCTGGCCGCCCAGAACGGCGTCACCGGCACGGTCACCGTCCCCGGCCTCGACCCCGACGCCCCCACCCCCGAGCCCGTCGAAGAACCCCTGCCCCCGCACCACGCGGAAGCCTACGACGCCATCGCCAATGGCGACTACGCCACCGCCATCGCCGAGTACCAGACAGCGATCGCCCAGAACCCCCGAGATGCACTAGCCGTGGCGGGCCTGGCCCAAGTGAGGTTGCTCGACCGCCTCGACGGCAAGTCCCTAGACGAGATCCGCGCGGCGGCAGCATCCGCCCCCGAAGACCTGGACGCCCAACTCCTAGTAGCCGACCTAGACCTCTCCGGCGGCCACGTCGAAGACGCCTTCGCCCGCCTCCTAGACCTCTTCCCCAAACAGGATCAGCCCTCCAAAGACACCATCCGAACCCGCCTCCTCGAATACTTCGAGGTAGTAGGCACCGAAGATCCGCGCGTTGCAGCAGCCCGCCGCCGCCTAGCAGCCCTCCTCTACTGACGCGAAGCGTCCCCGAGCGTAGCGAAGGGGGCCGGATATTCGCTCCCCGCCGCCTTTGAGCTCCGCTCAACCCCTAGGCGGGGAGTGAATATCCGGCCCCCTTCGCGTCCTCCAAGCCGAAGGCCCGACACTTACCCCCTACGCGGCTTCAGATACAGGGCTGCCAGGGGCGGGAGAGTCAGTTCCACCGAGGCAGGCCGCCCCGACCACGGCACGTACTCCGCCTCGACCGATCCGTAGTTCCCCACGCCCGACCCGCCATACTCCGCAGCATCCGTGTTCACGAGCTCGTCCCAGCGCCCGCCGAACGGCAGCCCCACGCGGTACGGCCCGACCGGCTGCCCAGAGAAGTTCATCAGAATCGCGATCGGGTTGCCGTCGGAGTCCCAGCGCAGGAACGACACCAGGTTCTGCGACGACGATCCGCCGTCGATCCACTCGAACCCCGAGGGCTCGTTGTCGAGTGCCCACAGGGCCGGGTTCTCTTTGTAGACCCGGTTGAGGTGCCCCACGAGCCCGAGCAGCTGCTGGTGCACCGGCTGGTCGAGGATCCACCAGTCGAGCCCGCGCTCCTCGCTCCATTCGGACGGCTGCCCGAACTCCTGCCCCATGAACAGCAGCTGCTTGCCAGGATGCGCCCACATGAAGCCGAGGTAGGCGCGCAGGTTGGCGAGCTTCTGCCAGTGGTCGCCGGGCATCTTGTGCAGCAGCGAGCCCTTGCCGTGCACGACCTCGTCGTGCGAGATCGGCAGCATGAAGTTCTCGCTGAAGGCGTAGAGGAACGAGAAGGTGATTTCGCCGTGGTGGTACTGGCGGTACATCGGGTCTTGCTCGATGTAGGCCAGGGTGTCGTGCATCCAGCCCATGTTCCACTTCATGCCGAAGCCGAGGCCGCCGCGGCTGGTGGCGTGCGTGACGCCGGGCCACGAGGTCGACTCCTCGGCGATCATCACGATGCCGGGGTACTTGCGGTACGCCGTCGCGTTGACCTCCTGCAGCATGCTGATGGCCTCGAGGTTCTCGCGCCCGCCGTACTGGTTGGGCAGCCACTCGCCCTCCTTGCGGGAGTAGTCGAGGTAGAGCATGGAGGCGACGGCATCCACCCGCAGGCCGTCGATGTGGAACTCCTCGAACCAGTAGAGCGCGTTCGCCACGAGGAAGTTGCGCACCTGGCTGTTGCCGAAGTCGAACACGAGCGTGCCCCAGTCGGGCTGCTCGCCGCGGCGCGGGTCGGAGTGCTCGTAGAGCGCCTGCCCGTCGAAGCGGGCGAGCGCCCACTCGTCTTTCGGGAAGTGCCCGGGCACCCAGTCCACCAGCACACCGATGCCGGCCTGGTGCAGGCGGTCGATCAGGTAGCGCAGGTCGTCGGGGTTGCCGAACCGCGAGCTCGGCGCGTAATACCCGGTGACCTGATAGCCCCACGATCCGCCGAACGGATGCTCCGCGAGCGGCATGAACTCCACGTGCGTGAACCCCAGGTGCTGCAGGTAGGGGATCAGCTCGTCGGCGAGCGTGCGGTAGTCGAGCCCGAGCTTCCACGAGCCGACGTGCATCTCGTACACGCTCATCGGGTTGATGTGCGGGTTCGTGGCCGCGCGAGCGGTCATCCATTCGCCGTCCGCCCATTCGTACGACGTGGTGTTGATCTTCGAGGCCGTCAGCGGCGGCACCTCGGTGGCGCGGGCCATCGGGTCGGCGCGGGAGACCCAGCGGCCGTCCTGCGTGAGGATCTCGAACTTGTAGTTGCTGCCGGCGCCGAGGGCGGGGATGAACAGCTCCCAGACGCCGGTGCTGCCGAGGCTGCGCATGGAGTGGCGCACGCCGTCCCAGCCGTTGAAGTCGCCGATCACCCGCACGGCCTGGGCGTGCGGGGCCCAGACGGCGAAGGCGGTGCCGACCGTCACGGTGTCGACGCCCTGCTTCTCTTCGACGCGCGAGCCGAGAACGTCCCACAGGCGCTCGTGCCGGCCCTCGCCGATCAGGTGCAGGTCGAGTTCGCCGAGTGTGGGGGAGTAGCGGTAGGGGTCATCCGCGGTCCAGACGCTGCCGTCGTCGTAGCGCGCCTCGATCTCGTAGTCGTTGAGACCGGTGAGCGTGAAGCCCTGCCAGATGCCGCCCCAGAGGTGCGTGAGCTGCGCGCGGGCGCCGTTGGAGAGAACCGCACTGACCTCCTCGGCGAGCGGGCGGAGGGTGCGGATGACCGTGATCGGGTCGGAGACGCCTTCTGCGTTCACGAGGTGCTGCCCGAGCACCTCGTGCGGGTTGTAGTACGAGCCGGTGGAGATGCGGTTCAGCACGTCTTCCGGGATCTCGGGGAGGGTGAGGGCGGTTGCGCCGTCGGGAAGGGGCATCAGAGTTCGCCGCTTTCAGGGTCGGATTCGGGGGAGTCGGATGCGGGCAGGTCGCGGGTGACCTGGAAGACGTGTGCCGGCTGGCTGAACGCGTCGAGTCGCACGTAGTTGTCGGTGCCCCACTGCCAGACGTTGCCGGAGAGCAGGTCGGTGACGGCGAAGGTGCTGCCCTCGGGCAGACCGAGTTCGGGCAGGTTGAGACGCACGGTGGTCTCGCGCACCGAGTGCGGGTCGACGTTCACCACCACGAGGATCGTGTCGGCGACCCCGTCGGGACTGAACTCGGCCGGCAGGTGCTTGGAGTAGACCACGATCGAGTCGTCGTCACTGCCGTGGAAGCGCAGGTTGCGCAACTGGCCGAGGGCCGGATGCGCCCGGCGGATGGCGTTCAGCCGCGTGATGTCGGCGGCGATCGACCGGCCTGCGGCCTCGGCGGCCAGGAAGTCGCGCGGCTTGTACTCGTACTTCTCGTTGTCGAGGTTCTCCTCGGCGCCGGGACGGGCCACGTTCTCGATCAGCTCGTAGCCCGAGTAGACGCCCCAGGTGGGGGCGCCGGTGGCCGCCAGCACCGCGCGGATGCGGTACGCCGGCATCCCGCCGAACTGCAGGTACTCGGTGAGGATGTCGGGCGTGTTCACGAACAGATTGGGGCGGAAGAAGGCATCCGTCTCCTGCGCCAGACCGGTGAAGAACTCCTCGATCTCGGTGCGGGTGTTGCGCCAGGTGAAGTACGTGTACGACTGCTGGAAACCGACCTTCGCGAGCCCCTGCATGGCCGCCGGGCGGGTGAAGGCCTCGGCGAGGAAGACGACCTCCGGATGCGCGGTGTTGACCTCGTGGATGATCCACTCCCAGAAGTCGAGCGGCTTCGTGTGCGGGTTGTCGACGCGGAAGATGTGCACGCCGAGCGCGATCCAGTGCTCGAGGATGCGCAGCGACTCGGCCCGGATGCCCGCGGGATCGTTGTCGAAGTTGATCGGGTAGATGTCTTGGTACTTCTTCGGCGGGTTCTCGGCGTAGGCGATCGAGCCGTCGGGCAGCGTGGTGAACCACTCCGGGTGCTCCTTCACCCACGGGTGGTCGGGCGAGGCCTGGAGGGCGAAGTCGAGCGCCACCTCGAGGCCGGCTTTCGCGGCCTCCTCGACGAAGAGGCGGAAGTCGTCTTCGGTGCCGAGGTCGGGGTGCACGGCGTCGTGACCGCCGGCGGCCGAGCCGATGGCCCAGGGCGAGCCCGGGTCGCCGGGCTGCGGGTCGAGTGTGTTGTTACGGCCCTTGCGGAACGCCTCGCCGATCGGGTGGATCGGCGGCAGGTAGAGCACGTCGAAGCCCATGTCCGCGACGTCGGCCAGGCGGCCGGCCGCGGTGCGGAAGGTTCCGCTCGTCCAGGTGCCGTCTTCGGCCTGCTCGGCGCCGATCGAGCGGGGGAAGAACTCGTACCAGGCGCCGGAGCCGGCGAGCGTGCGCTCGACCCGGAGCGCGTGCCAGTCGGAGTGCGTGACTAGGCTCTCGGCGGGGCGGATGCGCAGTGCCTCGTGCACGGCCTCGCTGTAGGCGGGGGCGAGCCGCTCGGGCACGGGGCCTTCGGGCAGCTGCAGCGAGGCGGAGACCTCGGCGAAGAGCTGACGTTCTCCGGCCGGGCGGTGCTCCTCGCCGGCCAGGCGGGTGAAGAGCCGGGCGCCGAGCGCGAGCATCAGCTCGACGTCGATCCCGGCGTTGATCTTCACCTCGGCGTTGTGCTCCCAGGTGGCGTAGTCGTCGGAGTACGCGCGGATTCGGAATCGCCAGGCGCCCTCGGAGGTGACCTGGGCGACGCCCCGCCACTCGTCGTCCCAGCTGTAGGTGCGGGTGAGCGGACGGTCGATCACGGTGCCGTCGGGTGCCTCGAGCTCGAGGTGCGCGCCCACGGCGTCGTGGCCCTCGCGGAACACCAGGGCGCCGAACGGGATGACCTCGCCCACGTAGCCCTTGGCGGGCCAGCGGCCGCCCTCCACCTGCGGGAAGACGCTGAGGATGGGGATGCGGCCGATCGAGGGCGTGAAGGTCTCCGCGGGAGCGCGCGTCGGCGCGGGTGCGGCGGGCGCGGTGCTCGCGGCGGAGGTCACCGGTGCGGCCGCGGGCGCAGCATCCGGAACCGGCTTGGCCTTGGACGGCACCGAGGCCGCTTTCGACTTCGCGCTGGCACGCCCTTTGGGAGTGCCGGAGGACGGGGGTTGCTTGCCTGTAGCTGCCACACTCAGACCCTACCGAGAACAGCGGTGCCCGCAACGTGTTCACGACCTGGTAACAGCTCTGGCTTAGGCTGGCGGGGTCGATCGGGGCCCTACCCATGGCCCTCCCCCTGAAGGAGACTCTCACGTGAAGGCGATTCGCAGGTTCACCGTCCGTTCCGTGCTGCCGGAGTCGCTCTCGGCGCTCGGCGAGCTGGCCGCCAATCTGCGCTGGGCCTGGCACCAGCCGACGAGGCAGATCTTCGCGCACATCTCGCCCGACGACTGGGCCGCGACCCACGGCGACCCCGTCGCCCTTCTGGGAGCGGTGCGACCCGAGCGGTTGGAGCAGCTCGCGGCCGATCCGGGGTTCGTTGCCTGGGCCGACAGCCTGCGCGAAGACCTCGCCGCCTATCTGCGCGAGCCCCGCTGGTACCAAGGGCTCGAGGGGGCGCGCCCGCGGTCGATCGGCTACTTCTCGCCGGAGTTCGGCATCGCGGCCGCCCTGCCGCAGTACTCGGGAGGCCTCGGCATCCTGGCCGGCGACCACCTGAAGGCGGCCTCGGACCTCGGCGTGCCGATCATCGGCGTTGGCCTGTTCTACCGCTCGGGGTACTTCTCGCAGGCGATCTCGCGCGACGGCTGGCAGGAGGAGAGCTACCCCGTGCTCGACCCCGACGGACTGCCGCTGTCGGTGCTGCGGATGGCCGACGGGTCGCCGGCGCAGATCGTGCTGGCGCTGCCGGACGACCGCGCCCTCTACGCCCGCATCTGGCAGGCCCAGGTGGGCCGCGTGCGCCTGCTGCTGCTGGACACCGACATCCCCGACAACTCCGACGAGCTGCGCTCGGTCACCGACCGGCTCTACGGCGGCGGCGGCGAGCACCGCCTGCTGCAGGAGCTGCTGCTCGGCATCGGCGGAGTGCGGGCCATCGAGGTGGTCTCCGAGCTGACGGATGCCCCGATGCCCGAGGTGTACCACACCAACGAGGGGCACGCCGGGTTCCTGGGGCTCGAGCGTATCTCGACGCTGATCGGCGGGGGGCTCTCGTTCGACGAGGCGCTGCAGGTGGTGCGCGCGGGCACCGTGTTCACCACGCACACGCCGGTGCCCGCAGGCATCGACCGCTTCGAGCGGGGCTTGATCGAGAGGTACTTCTCGACCGACATGCTGCCGGGGCTCGAGGCTCCGTCGGTGCTGGCTCTGGGGGCCGAGGACTACGAGGGCGGGTCGCCCGACGTGTTCAACATGGCCGTGATGGGGCTGCGGCTGGGCCAGCGCGCCAACGGCGTCTCGGTGCTGCACGGCGAGGTGAGCCGCGGGATGTTCGCCGGGCTGTGGCCGGGATTCGACCGCTCCGACGTGCCGATCACCTCGGTGACCAACGGTGTGCACGCACCCACCTGGACCGACCCGCTGCTGCAGGAGCTGGCCCGCACGAAGCTCGGCACGGGCGACACCACGACGGCCGACTGGGCCTCGGACGCCGTCACCGACGGCGAGCTCTGGCGGGTGCGCGGCGACATGCGGCGCCAGCTCGTGCACGACGCCCGGCGCCGGGTCACCGAGGCCTGGCGGGAGCAGAACCCCGATTCCATCCCGCCGGCCTGGTTCCAGAACCTGCTCGACCCCGAGGTGCTCACCATCGGCTTCGCGCGGCGGGTGCCGACGTACAAGCGCCTCACGCTGATGCTGCACGACCCCGAGCGGCTGAAGTCGATCCTGCTGAACCCGGAACGGCCGATCCAGCTGGTGATCGCCGGCAAGTCGCATCCGGCCGACGAAGAGGGCAAGCGGCTGATCCAGAAGCTCGTGCAGTTCGCCTCCGATCCGTCCGTCCGCCAGCGGATCGTGTTCTTGCCGAACTACGACATCGGGATGGCGCAGCTGCTGTACCCGGGCACCGACGTGTGGCTGAACAACCCGCTGCGGCTGCTGGAGGCCTGTGGCACCTCGGGCATGAAGGCGGCGCTGAACGGCGGGCTGAACCTGTCGATCCTCGACGGCTGGTGGAACGAGTACTACGACGGCGAGAACGGCTGGGCCATCCCCACCGCCGACTCGGCGGGGGATGCGGCCGAGCGCGACGCGCTCGAGGCCGAGGCGCTCTACGACTTGATGGAGAACCAGGTCGCGCCGCGGTTCTACGATCGCGACGCCGACGGCATCCCGCAGCACTGGATGCAGTCGATCCGGCACACGCTCGCCACGCTCTCGCCCGAGCTGTCGGCCGAGCGGATGGTGCGCGAGTACGTGCAGCGGCTCTACATCCCGGCCGCGACCGCCGAGCGGGCGATGACGGTGGACGACCACTCGGCGGCGCGATCCCTGTCGCAGTGGAAGGATCGCGTGCGCGCGGCGTGGCCCGGTGTGGCCGTGCTGCACGTGGAGTCGG
Source organism: Herbiconiux sp. (assembly GCF_023264855.1). Taxonomy (GTDB): domain Bacteria; phylum Actinomycetota; class Actinomycetes; order Actinomycetales; family Microbacteriaceae; genus Herbiconiux. The sequence goes on from NZ_JAHFUW010000004.1 coordinate 25,624, forward strand.
GCGGGCTCGACGACACGCCCCAGGTGGGCGACGAGCTGCACGTGCGCGCCCACATCCAGCTGGGCGGGCTGTCGCCGCACGACGTGGCGGTGGAGGTCGTCTACGGGCAGGCGGTGCACGGCGACGACCTCAGCGACCCGGCCGTGGCCGAGCTGAGCACGCCGCACGCGCGCTCCGCCCCGGCGGCGGCGGGCGGTGCGGAGACGGGCGGGGCGGATCTGACGGATGCGGCCGCCGCGGCCGACGCCGACGAGCCCGCAGAGGTGCCTTCGGAACTCGTGTACTCGGGAACGGTCGCGCTCTCCCGCGCGGGCTCCTTCGGCTACACCGTCCGGGTGGTCCCGAAGCACGCGAACCTGGCCTCAGAGGCCGAGCTCGGCCTCATCGCGGTGGCGCACTGACGCCGCCGCGCGCCGGGGTGGCGGCCTTCAGCGGCGGGTGCGAGCGGCGGATGAGGTCGAGCTTCTCGGGGAAGACGGCGCCCATCAGCTCCTGCACAGCGGGGTCGCTGTCGTAGTCGTCGAACAGGCGCACCCCGAGCACGACGTTGGCGAGCATCCCGCCCGCCAGGAACTCGGAGGCCTCGGGGGCGTCCATGCCGCCCTCCTCGCGGAGCAGCTGGTACACCTCCATGAAGCCGCAGCGCGCGGCCGGGCCGATCACCGGATCGGCGCCGAGCGCGAAGGCGTGCATCAGGCAGAGCAGGATGCCGCGGTTGGCGGTGAGCTCGAAGTACGCGAGCCCCAGCCTGCGCTGCAGCGGAAGGTCGGGATCGCCGGCGATCGCAGTGCGGAACGCCTGCATGATGGCGTCGAGCGCCCGGCCGAGCACGTCTAGGAAGAGCTGCTCCTTGGTGCCGAACATCCGCACCACGTAGGGCTGGCTGACGCCCGCCGCGCGCGCGATCATGTCGGTCGTCGCTCCCGCGTAGCCGAGATCGCCGAACACCGTCATCGCGGCATCCAGCACCAGCTCGCGACGCTCTTCGGACGGCATCCGGGATCGTTTCTCGCTCACACTTGACAGGGTATCAGTCGATTACTTACGGTGATCTTTGTAATCATCCGATTACCTAAGTCTTTCGAAGGAGTCGCTCATGGCACTCACCGAAGCGGTGGAACCCGTCTCCGCCCCGCTCGACGCGACGGCGGTTCCCGCCCCGCGTCGCCGTATCCCGATCTGGCTCGCCATCGTGGCCGCGAGCATCCCGATGTTCATGGCCACGCTCGACAACCTCGTCGTCACCAGCGCCCTGCCGGTGCTCGGCCGCGAGCTGAACGCCTCGATCGAGCAGCTGCAGTGGTTCGTGAACGCCTACACGCTGAGCTTTGCCACGTTCATGCTGCTCGCCGTGGCGCTCGGTGACCGCCTCGGCCGGCGGAACGTCTTCATCGCCGGGATCGCCCTGTTCACCGTGGCATCCGCTCTCTGCGCCATCAGCACCGAGCCGTGGATGCTGATCGCCGCCCGCGCCGTGCAGGGCGTGGGGGCGGCCGCGCTGATGCCGCTGTCGCTGACGCTGCTCGTGGGGTCGGTGAGTGCGCGGTTCCGTCCGTTGGCGATCGGCATCTGGGGCGGCATCTCGGGCCTCGGCGTGGCGCTCGGCCCGCTGATCGGCGGGGCCGTGATCCAGGGCTGGAACTGGGATGCGATCTTCTGGCTGAACGTGCCCGTGGGCATCCTGAGCGTGCCGCTGGTGCTGTTCGCGCTGCCGAATTCGTTCGGGGCCCGGCTGCGGGCCGACGTGGTGGGCGTGCTGCTGGCGGGGCTCGGCGTGCTCGGGATCGTCTACGGGATCGTGCGGGGCAACGACGCGGGCTGGGGGAGCCTCGAGGTCGTGGGAGCGCTCGCCGCCGGTGTCGTGCTGATGGCGGCGTTCATCCTGTGGGAGCGCCGGGTGCCGAACCCGCTGCTGCCGCTGCGGCTGTTCCGCGACCGCTCGTTCACCGTGGCGAACATCGTCGGTCTCACGTTCAGCTTCGGCATCTTCGGGTCGGTGTTCATCCTGATCCAGTACCTGCAGATCGTCGGCGGCGCGACCCCGCTCGAGGCCGGCGTGATGACCATGCCGTGGACGCTCGCACCGATGGTGATCGCGCCCCTGGCCGGGATGATCGCGCCGCGCGTCGGCACGCGCCTGCTCGTGGTCGTGGGGCTGCTGCTGCAGGGCACGGGTGTGGCGTGGCTCGCGGCGGTGATGTCGACCACCCTCGACTACGGCGTGCTCGTGCCGGCGTTCGTGTTCGCCGGCGTCGGCATGGGACTGGTCTTCGCCCCCATCTCGACGGCGGTGCTGGCGAACATGACCCCGGCCGACAACGCCAAGGCCTCGGGCACCAACTCCACCCTCCGCGAGATCGGCGTGGCTCTCGGTATCGCCGTCCTCACGGCGGTCTTCACGGGCGCCGGTGGCACCTTCACCCCCACCGGCTACGTCGCGGCAGCCGTCCCCGCGATCGCAGTAGGCGCCGCAGTCCTCTTCGCGGCCGCTCTCCTGGCCCTCCTACTCCCCGCAGGCAAGGGCACCCCCCTCGCCGCAGCCCACTAGCCGTGCCCCAGCGCCCGCAGTCTCAGGGCGTGCGGCAAGGCGTCCGCAGTCTCAGGGTGTGGGGTGGAGCATCCGGAGCCTCGGGGCGAGGGAGCAGTACCCGAAGTCTCGGGGAGTGGGGTGGAGCCCGCGAAGCCTCCGAAGCGTCAGGGCGCGAGGTCGAGCACCCGAAGTCTCAGGGCGCGAGGTCGAGCATCCAAAGTCTCAGGCCGTACTCAATGACCCAAGGTGAGCGTGTGGCCGACGGGTGCGAGCGAAGCCCGCGCCCGTCGACCGCGCGCTCACATGTCGCGCGGCGCCGGGCAGGGACCGGCGCAGCCCGGTCACGCCGAGCGAAGCCCGGCGCGACCGGCAGCTAACACAGCCAAACTTCTAGACAGCCCGATACAGCTGAAGCGACGCAGCCGCGACACTCACGCTCTCGCCCGGAGTGAATCTGGGAAGAACAGCGTCGTGGTGGTGGGGTTCAGGCGCATCCTGAGCCGAATCCCACAACAATTCATACGCCGACACCCCGTCGTGCACGGGCAGCGTCACCGTGATCGGCGCCTCCACCCCGTGAATCACCGTCAGGATCCGGTTGAACGGCTCATGCTCGGGCGTGGAGGCCGCCACGTACACGAGTGTGCGGTTCTCGGGGGAGTTCCAGTCGCTGATCGACATCGACTCGCCGGCGGCGTCGTACCAGTCCATCTGGCTGGCGCTGGGCGTGCGCTCGCCGAACACGCCGTACCGCACGGGCCGCAGCGCGGGGTTCTCACGGCGCACGCGCAGCAGGTGCTGGGTGGTGCGCCAGAGGTCTTTCTGCCAGGTGCGGCGGTCCCAGCTGATCCAGGTCAGTTCGGAGTCGTGGCAGTAGGCGTTGTTGTTGCCCTTCTGGGAGCGGCCGAACTCGTCGCCGGCGGTGATCATCGGCACACCGGCCGAGAGAAGCAGCGTGCCCATCAGGTTGCGCATGGCCCGGCGCCGCGACTGCTCGATCGGCCGCGAGGTGGTCGGTCCCTCGATGCCGTGGTTGTACGACATGTTGTTGTCGGTGCCGTCGCGGTTGGCCTCGCCGTTGCCCACGTTGTGCTTGACGTTGTAGGCGGTGAGGTCGGCGAGCGTGAAGCCGTCGTGGGCGGTCACGAAGTTGACGCTCGCGAGCGGGCCGCGCTGCTGCGAGAAGGTGTTCGACGATCCGGCGATCCGGGTGGCGAGCATCCCGACCCCGTCGCCGGGGTTGCCGTTCTCGCGGATCGACTTGATGTCGCGCAGCCAGAACTTGCGCATCCGGTCGCGGAAGCGGTCGTTCCACTCCGACCAGCCGTCGGGGAAGTTGCCGGTCTGCCAGCCGCCCATGCCCACGTCCCACGGCTCGGCGATCATCTTCACGCCGGCGAGTTCGGGATCCGAGACGATGCCGGTGATCAGCGGATGCTGCGGGTCGTAGTAATGGTCGCCGTTCCGCCCCAGCGTGGCCGCCAGGTCGAAGCGGAAGCCGTCGATCTGCACCTCGTTCGCCCAGTACGTGAGGGAATCGAGGATGAGCCGGGTGACGGCGGGGGTCGCGGTGTCGATCGAGTTGCCGCATCCGGTGACGTCGACGTAGTCGCCGCGGGCCGTCTGCCGATAGTAGGAGGCGTTGTCGATGCCGCGGAAGCTCGTGGTCGGGCCCATCCGCCCCTCTTCGGCGGTGTGGTTGTACACCACGTCGAGCAGCACCTCGAGGCCGGCCTCGTGCAGCAGCTTCACCATGCCCTTGAACTCGCGCAGGATGGCGCTCGGCCCCTCGGCCTGCGCGGCCTTCGAGGCGTAGAGGTTGTGCGGGGCGAAGAAGCCGAGCGTGTTGTAGCCCCAGTAGTTGCTGAGCCCCTGCTTCTGCAGGCGCTGCTCGCTCACGAACGCGTGCACGGGCAGCAGCTGGATGGCGGTGACGCCGAGGCTCTTGAGATAGCCGATGCTCGACTCGTGGGCGAGCCCGGCGTAGGTGCCGCGCAGGTTCTCGGGGATGCGGCTGTTGATCTTGCTGAGGCCCTTCACGTGGGCCTCGTAGATGACGGTGTGGTCGAGGGGGGTGTTCGGCTTGGTGACGCCGTTCCAGTTGAACTCCTCGTCGACCACGACGCTCCGGAACTCGCGGCCCGAGCGCACGATGCCGCGGGAGTAGGGGTCGAGCAGCGGGATGCCCGGGTCGAAGGCGTTCTGCGGATGCTCGGCACCCGTCGGGCCGTCGACCTTCAGCGTGTAGCGGCGGCCGGGGATCAGCGAGCGCGAACGGCCGGTCCACACACCGTTCGCGTCGCGGGTGAGCGGCACCGACTTGTAGACCCAGTTCGGGTCTTTGTGGTCGTAGAGGCAGAGGTCGATGCTCGTGGCGTTCTCGGACCAGACGCGCAGTTCTCCGCCATGGGACGTCAGACGAACGCCGAGCCGAGCGAGGGGGTCGGCCGGGGTCATGAGACTTAGAGTAGTTGCAGGCGTGTTGCCGCCTGAAATCGTGCCGATCGGGGCGTCTGCGCCGGTCGGGCCCTTGCTCTTATTCCTCTTCCTCGTTCCCATCCCTCGCTCCCTCCCTCCCAGGATCGCCCCCGATGCCCGTCTACCTCGACCACGCGGCCACCACGCCGATGCGGCCCGCCGCGCGTGCCGCCTACGTCGACGCGCTGGGCGTGGTGGGCAACCCGTCGTCGATCCACAGCCAGGGGCAGGAGGCGAAACGCCTGCTCGAGGAGTCACGCGAGGTGGTGGCGGGCTCGCTCGGCGCCGAGCCGATCGAGGTGATCTTCACCTCGGGCGGCACCGAGTCGATCAACCTGGGCATCAAGGGGCTGTGGTGGAAGCGGCAGGCGACGGATGCTACCGCTGTGGCATCAGGGGGCCGTCCCGTCATCCTCGCCCCGGGTGGCGAGCACCACGCCACGGTCGATGCGATCGAATGGCTGGTGCGGCACGAAGGCGCTTCGGTGGTGTGGCTGCCCATCGACGGCGTCGGGCGGCTGGCGCCCGCCGTGCTCGAGGCGGCGCTCGCGGAGCACGGCGCATCCGTGGCTCTGGTGACGCTGCTCTGGGCCAACAACGAGGTGGGGACGGTTCAGGATGTCGCGGCTCTCGTGGCGGTCGCGCGGTCGCACGGCGTGCCGGTGCACGTCGACGCGGTGGCGGCGTACGGGTACCTTCCGATCGAGTTCGCGGCGGTGGGGGCGGATGCGCTGAGCGTGTCGGCGCACAAGATCGGCGGGCCCGTGGGGATCGGCGCGCTCGTGCTGGCGCGCCGCAGCGAGGTGGAGCCGCTCATCCACGGCGGCAACCAGCAGCGCGTGCGCTCCGGCACCCAAGACGTGGCGGGCGCGGTGGCGTTCGCTGCGGCGGCCGCAGAAGTGACCCGCGAGCTGGGTGCTGCGGCGAGCGCCCGTGCCGGGCAGCGCCCCGTGGTGGCCGGCGCCGTGAGCGCGGGCGACGGCGCTGGAGGCGCGGGGGTGGCGGGCCTCGCGGACGCGCGTGCCGCAGTGGGGAGTGGCCTGAGTGCGGGCGCCGGCGGTGAAGGCGCGGCGGGGTTCGTGGCATCCGGGTCGCCATTCGTCGACGAGCTCGCCGCCTTGCGCGACCGCCTGATCGCGGGAGTTCAGGAGGCCGTGCCCGGGGCTGTTCTGCGGGGCGACCCCTCGCCCGAGGGGCGACTGCCGGGCAACGTGCACTTCACGTTCCCGGGGGCGCAGGGCGATTCGCTGCTGTTCCTGCTCGACATGGCGGGCTTCTCGGTCTCCACGGGCTCGGCCTGCCAGGCCGGGGTGCCCGAGGTCTCGCACGTGCTCACCGCGATGGGCGTGCCCGAGCCCGAGGCCCTCGGTGCCCTCCGTTTCACCCTCGGCCACGGAACCACCCCCGCCGAAGTCGACGCCCTCGTGGCCGCACTCCCCGCGGCCTACGCCGCGGCCTCCCGTGCAGGCCTCTCCACCCGCGCCCCCTCCACCCCCTGAACTTTCGTTTGGTCGCAATTTCGTGCGAAAAGCGCGTTCGGTGGACACGAAATTGCGACCGAACGATCATCGCTCGCCCCGAGGGCTGTGGATAACGGGCCAGGAAGGGAAGGGTGAGAGGCACACTGTGCGGGTGCCACGACGTGTTCCTCTGCCTGACGGGTTCGAACGAGGGGCGTTCTCTGTGCGCGCGGGGCACGATGCGGGGCTCACCGCGACGCGGATGCGGGGCGGCGACCTGCTGCGGCCGTATCCGGGTGCGCGCATTCCGGCCAGCGCGCCGCCGATGACTCACCGTGAGCTCTGCGCGGCCTACCTCCTGCGCAGCCCCGAGGGGCAGTTCTTCAGCCACGTGACGGCAGCGCGCCTCTGGCGTATCCCACTGCCGCTTCGTCTCGAGGCCGAGCGCGCGTTGGATGTGGGGGTGGTGAAGCCGCTGCCGGTGCCGCGACTCCGAGGGATACGGGGGCATCGACTCACCGGCACGGGCTTGACGATCGTGCGTCGATACGGGCTCCCTGTAGCGGATGCCGCATCCACCTGGTGTCAGCTCGGTACCGTGCTCGACCACGACGACCTGGTGGCAGCGGGTGACCACCTGGTGCGTTGCCCCCGCAAACAGGAACGCGGCGAACGGCGGCCATACGTTCGGCTCGACCACCTGCGATCCGTCGCGCTGTCCCGCCGAGGCCCGGGCGGACGTGCCCTGCGGGAGGCCGCCGCCGATGTGCGCGAGGGAGCGGACTCGCGCCGGGAGTCGCTGCTGCGTCTCCTGCTCGTGCGCGCAGGCCTGCCCGAACCCGAGCTCAACCAGGAGATCTTCGACGATCGCGGCCACTCGCTCGGCTTCGCCGACATGCTGTACCGCACCCAGCGCGTCGTCGTCGAGTACGACGGCGACCAGCATCGAACCGACTACGACCAGTTCGAGAAGGACGCGGTCCGCCTCGACGACTTCCGCCATCGCGCCCACCACCACGTGGTCCAAGTGCGCAAGAAGGGCCTGTCCGAGCATCCGCAGGACACCGTGGCCCGCGTGCGCGAGGCTCTCGCCCGAGCCGACCCTTCGAGCTCGTGAGTGATCGTTTGGTCGCAAATTCGGGCTCAAAACCTCGGCCGAACACACATTTTTGCGACCAATGGGGGATCGGCCGCGCGGGGTAGGGCGCGCGGGGGATGTGGGTGGTGGGAGGGACTCGTAGCGTGGAGGGACAGCGCAGTTCGGGATGCGGGTGCCCCAGGGGCGGCCGGGATCGGGAGGAGCGGGAGATGCAGGGCGAGGGCGAGAACACGGGAACGGGCTCCGGAACGGGGAGCAGGATGCTGCGAGGCGATCAGAACTCGACGTGGTTCTTCGTGGGGGCCACGTTCGCGTTCGCGGCAGCGGCGTGGAGCTTCACGGGGCGGCTGCACCTCGTCGGGGGACTGCTCCTGGCGCTGGGGCGGGGTTGATCGCCGTCGGCATCTACGTCTGGCAGCGTCCGATCGATCGCGAGCGGGCCGGCATCGTTCCGCCGGAAGGCGCGTCTCCTGGCGGAGCCGCGGATGGGCGCGGGGACCCGCCGCGCATCTAGGCTGCAGCGTCGCGCCCGGCTCCGCAGAGCATCGGGCTGAGCGGCCCAACGGGCCCAGCGGCCCGGCTACAGGTTCAGCGAGGTCACCACGGCCAGGTGGTCGGAATCGCCGACGCGCAGCGTCGAGTTCGACGTGAACGCCATGCCGCGCTGCAGCACGTGGTCGGGGCGGGTGACGGGCATCGAAGCGGGCCAGGTGAAACCGAAACCGCCATCCGTCTGGTTCGCCTCGCTCAGGGTGCCGAAGAGGCCGGCCATGTTGCGGTCGGAACTGCCGGCGTTGAAGTCGCCGATCATCAGCAGGCGCGCGTTCTCGTCGCGCGGAACGTAGTCGGCCAGGTTCGCGAGCATCTCGTCGCGGGTGGCGTGGTCGTCGGGGCGAGCGGATGCGGCGTGCACCACGTAGATGCTGACCAGTCCTGAGGGGGTCGAGAGGTCGGCCGCGATGCCTCGCTGCCAGCCGAGTCCGAGATCCAGAGCCTGGGCGTTCTCGATCGGGTAGGCGCTCCACACCCCGACCGTTCCGATGCCGTACGAATAGGGATAGCTCTCGCTGAGCACGCCCTCGACCGCGGCGCGCCCCTCGTCGTCCATCTCCTGCATGGCGATCACCTGCGCACCGGTCGCGGCCAGCGCCCGGGCCGACTCGGCGGCCGTGCCCGATCCGGCCTCCACGTTCTGGCTGGCGACGGTGAGCGAGTCTCCGGATGCCGCGGGCGCGCTCCACGAGAGCGGCACGATCGCGGGCACGAACATCGCGCCCCACACGACGGCCGGCACGAGCGCCGCGATCACGGCCCCCTTGCTGCGGGTGATGAGCGCGGCGATCAGCACGACCGGGATGGCCAGGCCGACCCAGGGGAGGGCCGACTCGAACAGCAGCGACAGCCCGAACAGTTCGGGAACCAGCACGTGCAACCCCAGCGACACCGCGAGAAGCAGCGCGAGCACGCACACCCCCACCGCCGCCCCCGTGCGGGTTCGGGGCCGGCGTCGCGGGCTGGCGGCCCGGGTCTCGCGCGGCGCCTCGAGCAGTGCTGACATCGCACTCATTCTGCACCGCGACGCTGGGCATTTCCCCGAATTGCGGTGCGAATCGCCCGTAGTTCCGGTGGCGACCGCCCACCGTTCCACTGTCGGACGCCCGCCGTATGCTGGAACCATGAAGGTTCTCGCAGCAATGAGCGGAGGGGTCGACTCCGCGGTGGCCGCCGCCCGCGCGGTCGAGGCGGGTCACGAGGTGGTCGGCGTGCATCTGGCGCTCAGCCGCATGCCGGGCACGCTGCGCACCGGCAGCCGCGGCTGCTGCACGATCGAAGACTCGATGGATGCGCAGCGCGCGGCCAACAAGATCGGCATCCCCTATTACGTGTGGGACTTCTCCGAACGCTTCAAGGCCGACGTGGTCGATGACTTCATCGCCGAGTACTCCGCGGGCCGCACGCCCAATCCGTGCATGCGCTGCAACGAGCGCATCAAGTTCGCCGCCCTGCTCGAGAAGGCCCTCGACCTCGGCTTCGACGCCGTCTGCACCGGCCACTACGCCACCATCGCTACGGATGCCGCGGGCAACCTCGAGCTGCACCGCGCGGCCGCCTGGGCCAAGGACCAGTCCTATGTGCTCGGCGTACTGACGGCCGAGCAGATCGCGCACAGCCTGTTCCCGCTCGGCGCCACGCCCTCGAAGGCCGAGGTGCGGGCCGAGGCCGCCGCGCGGGGCTTCTCGGTGGCGAACAAGCCCGACAGCCACGACATCTGCTTCATCCCCGACGGCGACACGGCAGGCTGGCTGGCCGAGCGCGTCGGCACCGCGACGGGCGACATCGTCGACCGCGCCGGTGACGTGGTCGGCTCGCACGAGGGCGCGCACGCCTTCACGGTCGGCCAGCGTCGGGGCCTCAAGCTCGGGATGCCGGCGGCCGACGGCAAGCCCCGCTTCGTTCTCGAGGTGCGGCCGAAGGAGAACACGGTGGTGGTGGGCCCGAAGGAGGCGCTCGACATCGCCGAGATCGCGGGCTCCCGCTTCACCTGGGCCGGGCTCGCGCCCGAGCATCCTGATCTCGATTTCGCGTGCCAGGTGCAGATCAGGGCGCATGCCGACCCGGTCGATGCCGTGGCGCGGGTGCGCGACGACGCCGAGGGCGCGCCCGAGCTCGTCATCACCCCTCTCACACCGCTGAACGGGGTCGCGCCCGGGCAGACCGCCGTGGTGTACGTGGGTACGCGCGTGCTCGGGCAGTGCACCATCGACCGCACGGTCAGTGCTGATTCTGCCGGCGTCCCTGCCGCCGGCAGTGCCGTTCCGGTAGCCGGCTGATGGCACCGCGGGGGAGGGCATCCGCAGCCCAGACGAAGACGGCGGAGGGGACATCCGCTCTGCCGAGCGAGACGCCGGGCGATCTCGAGGCGGCGCGCGACGAAGCGGTGGCGCTCACCACGCGCATCCTCGAGCTGCGAGACGAGTACTACGAGAAGAACGCCTCCACGGTCACCGACCAGGAGTACGACCTCATGGTGCGCCGGCTCGACGAGCTCGAGCGTGCGCATCCGGAGCTGCAGTCGCCCGACAGCCCCACGCAGACCGTGGGCGGTCGCGCGGTCACCACCATGTTCACGCCGGTCACGCACGCCGAACGGATGCTGAGCCTCGACAACGTGTTCAGCGAAGATGAGCTCGACGAGTGGGCCGCCAAGGTGGTGCGGGATGCGGGAGCCACGACCGTGCGCTTCCTCTCCGAACTGAAGATCGACGGCCTGGCCATCAACCTCCGCTACGAGAACGGAGTGCTCGTCACGGCCGCCACCCGTGGTGACGGCGTGGTGGGCGAAGACGTCACCGAGAACGTGCTGCAGATCGCCTCGATCCCCGCCCGATTGAAGGGCACGGGGCATCCGCCGCTCGTCGAGGTGCGGGGGGAGATCTTCTTCCCGGTCGCGTCGTTCGACGAGCTGAACGCGGCCCAGGAGGCGGCGGGAGAGCGCGTGTTCGCCAACCCGCGCAATGCGGCGGCCGGATCGCTGCGGCAGAAGTCCGAGGGCAAGAACGAGAAGCAGCTCGCCCTCGTGGTCGACCGCCTGCACCGGCTGCGGATGCTCGTGCACGGCATCGGCGCCTGGCCCGATCCGCCTGTCTCGGCCCAGTCGGAGGTCTACGAGCTGCTGGCGACGTGGGGTCTGCCCACGTCGACGCACTACCGCGTGTTCGACACGATCGGCGAGGTGGCGGAGTTCATCCGCTCGTACGGCATCAACCGCGCGAGCGTCGAGCACCAGATCGACGGCATCGTGGTGAAGGTCGACGACCTGCGCCTGCACGAGGAGCTCGGGGCCACCAGCCGCGCGCCGCGCTGGGCGACGGCCTACAAATACCCGCCCGAAGAGGTGAACACCAAGCTGCTCGACATCGTGGTGAGCGTGGGCCGTACCGGTCGCGCGACGCCGTTCGCGGTGATGGAGAAGGTGGAGGTGGCCGGCTCCGAGGTGCGCCAGGCCACGCTGCACAACCAAGACGTGGTGAAGGCCAAGGGCGTGCTGATCGGCGACACCGTGGTGCTGCGCAAGGCCGGTGACGTCATCCCCGAGGTGCTCGGGCCCGTGGTCGAGTTGCGCGACGGCAGCGAACGCGCGTTCGTGATGCCGACGGAGTGCCCCGAGTGCGGCACGCCACTCGCGCCCGCCAAGGAGGGCGACATCGACCTGCGCTGCCCGAACGCGCGCAGCTGCCCGGCGCAGGTGCGCGGGCGGGTCGAGCACGTCGGATCGCGCGGCGGTCTCGACATCGAGGTGCTCGGCGAGGTGAGTGCCGCGGCGCTCACGCAGCCGCTCGAGCCGGCCGATCCGCCGCTGCACACCGAGGCGGGGCTGTTCTCGCTCGAGCCGGCGGATCTGTTCCCCATCAAGGTGATCGTGCGAGACTCCGAGACCGGGATGCCGAAGCTCGACAAAGACGGCGAGTCGCCCAAGGTCGTGGCTCCGTTCCGGCGTAAGCGGCAGAAGACCGACCCGCCCTTCGACGCCGAGGCGACGGGTGCGGCCTTCGACGGCGACGAGGGTTTCGTGCTCTCCGCCAACGCGATCAAGCTGCTCGACGAGATCGAGAAGGCCAAGACCAAGCCGCTCTGGCGCATCCTCGTCTCCTTGAGCATCCGGCATGTCGGTCCGGTCGCCGCGCGTGCCCTGGCCGACTATTTCGGCTCGATCGAGGCCATCCGCGCCGCCACGCGCGACGAGCTCGCGGCGGTCGACGGCGTGGGCGGCATCATCGCCGACGCGCTGATCGCCTGGTTCGAGGTCGACTGGCACCAGGAGATCGTGGAGCAGTGGGCCGCGGCCGGCGTGCAGTTCGCGACCCCCGGGCATCCGGGGCCGGGTGCGGCGGTGGGCGCCGGGGGAGTGCTCGAGGGCATCACCGTGGTCGCTACCGGCTCGCTCGAAGGCTTCAGCCGGGAGGGTGCGCAGGAGGCGATCATCGCGGCCGGCGGCAAGGCCGCCTCGAGCGTCAGCAAGAAGACCGACTTCGTGGCCGCCGGCCCTGGTGCGGGCTCCAAGCTGGGCAAGGCCGAGGCGCTGGGCCTGCGCATCATCGACGCCGCAGAGTTCGCCCTCCTGGTCACCCAGGGCCCGGATGCGCTCCCGCCGGTCGCGGTGCCCGAAGCTGACGCGGCGCCGGCCCCCGAAGCCGACGCGGTGCCGGTCGATGACGCCGACGCGTCCGCAAGCGCCACCGAATAGAATTACCGCACACCCCTCGCGAACAGAACACCGGAGCACCATGTCCGAAATCACTCAGGAGCAGGTCGCGCATCTCGCGAACCTCGCTCGGATCGCCTTGACTCCCGCCGAGATCGAGAGCCTCACGAAGGAGCTCGGCTCGATCGTCGACAATGTCGCGAAGGTGTCGGAGGTGGCCACGGCCGACGTGCCGGCCACCAGCCACCCCATCCCGCTGCAGAACGTCTACCGCGACGACGTGCCCGGAAATACCCTCACCACCGAGCAGGCGCTCGCCGGCGCCCCCGACCACGACGGTTCGCGCTTCCGCGTGACCGCGATCCTGGGAGAAGAGCAGTGACGAACCAGCAGCACGAGATCGTGCGCCTGTCCGCCGCGGCCCTGGCCGAGAAGCTCACCGCCGGGGAGCTCTCCTCCGTCGAGGCCACGAAGGCCCACCTCGACCGCATCACCGCGGTCGACCCCGATGTGCACGCCTTCCTGCACACGGCCCCCGAGCTGAGCCTGGCCACTGCGGCCCGCATCGACGAGCGCCGCGCTGCGGGCGAGTCGCTGCATCCGCTGGCCGGCGTGCCGATCGCGATCAAAGACGTGATCGTCACCAACGACATGCCCACCACGAGCGGATCGAAGATCCTCGAGGGCTGGGTTCCGCCCTACGACGCGACCGTCATGACGAAGCTCCGCGCCGCCGGCCTGGTGCCGATCGGCAAGACCAACATGGACGAGTTCGCGATGGGCTCCTCCACCGAGCACTCCGCCTACGGTCCCACCCACAACCCGTGGGACCTCGAGCGCATCCCGGGCGGCTCGGGGGGCGGATCGGCGGCGGCCGTCGCCGCGTTCGAAGCCCCTCTCGCGCTCGGCAGCGACACGGGCGGCTCGATCCGCCAGCCCGCGCACGTCACCGGCACCGTCGGCGTGAAGCCCACCTACGGCGGCGTGAGCCGCTACGGCGCGATCGCGCTGGCCTCCAGCCTCGACCAGATCGGCCCCGTGAGCCGCACCGTGCTCGACTCGGCGCTGCTGCACGACATCATCGGCGGGCACGACCCGCTCGACTCCACCTCGCTCACCGACCAGTGGCCGAGCATGGCCGAGGCCGTGCGCCGCGCCGACGTGAAGGGTCTCAAGATCGGCGTCATCCGCGAGCTCGACGGCGAGGGCTTCCAGCCCGGCGTGCTCGAGCGCTTCCGCGAGGCGCTCGACATCCTGGCCGCTGCGGGCGCGGAGATCACCGAGGTGAACCTGCCGAGCCTGGAGTACGCCATCTCGGCCTACTACCTGATCATGCCGGCCGAGGCCTCGTCCAACCTGGCCAAGTTCGACTCCGTGCGCTTCGGCCTGCGGGTCAACCCGCCCGGCGGCGGCACCGTCGAAGACGTGATGTCGGCCACGCGCGAGGCCGGCTTCGGCGCCGAGGCCAAGCGCCGCATCATCCTCGGCACCTACGCCCTCAGCGCCGGTTACTACGACGCCTATTACGGCAGCGCGCAGAAGGTGCGCACGCTCGTGCAGCGCGACTTCGCCGCCGCCTTCGCGGGCGTCGACGTGCTGGTCTCGCCGACCGCGCCCACCACCGCGTTCAAGCTCGGCCAGAACGACGGCGACCCGATGGCGATGTACCTCAACGACATCGCCACCATCCCGGCGAACCTCGCCGGAATCCCCGGCATCTCGCTGCCCGTGGGCCTGGCTGCGGAGGACGGGCTGCCGGTCGGCATCCAGTTCCTCGCCCCCGCCCGCGAAGACGCCCGCCTCTACACCGTCGGCGGCGCGCTTGAGCGCCTGCTCGAAGAGAAGTGGGGTCACACCCTGATCAGCCAGGCCCCGGATCTCGCCCCCGGCGAGATGACCGCCGCAGAAGAAGGAGCCGTCTGATGGCCAAGGCCGCACTGATGGACTACGACAAGGCCCTCGAGCTGTTCGAGCCGGTGCTCGGCTTCGAGGTGCACGTCGAGCTCTCCACGAAGACCAAGATGTTCTCGAGCGCCCCGAACTACTTCGGCGGCGAGCCCAACACGAACATCACGCCCACCTGCCTCGGCCTCCCCGGCTCGCTGCCGGTGGTGAACGGCCAGGCCGTGCGCTACTCGATCAGCCTGGGCCTCGCGCTCGGCTGCTCGATCGCCCCCTCGAGCCGCTTCGCGCGCAAGAACTACTTCTACCCCGACCTGGCGAAGAACTACCAGATCTCGCAGTTCGACGAGCCCATCGCCTTCGGCGGCTCGGTCGACGTCGAGCTGCCCGACGGCCGCATGTTCACGGTGCCGATCGAGCGCGCGCACATGGAGGAGGATGCCGGCAAGCTCACCCACGTAGGTGGCGCGACCGGTCGCATCCAGGGTGCCGAGTACTCGCTCGTCGACTACAACCGCGCCGGCGTTCCGCTGGTCGAGATCGTCACCGACATCATCTACGGCGCCGAGAAGGATGCTCCGGAGCTGGCCAAGGCGTACGTCTCGACCATCCGCGACATCGTCGTGTCGCTCGGCATCTCCGAGGCCCGGATGGAGCGCGGCAACCTGCGCTGCGACGCGAACATCTCGCTGCGCCCGCGCACCGTGCCCGGCGAGCCGCCGGCGCCGCTCGGCACCCGCACCGAGACCAAGAACGTGAATTCGCTGCGTTCGGTGGAGCGGGCCATCCGCTACGAGATCCAGCGCCAGGCGGCCATCCTGGCCGACGGTGGCACGATCACGCAGGAGACGCGGCACTGGCACGAAGACACCGGCACCACCTCTGCCGGTCGTCCGAAGTCGGATGCCGACGACTACCGGTACTTCCCCGAGCCCGACCTGCTGCCGGTCGTGCCCTCGCTCGAGCTGATCGAAGAGCTGCGTGCCGCACTGCCCGAGCCGCCGGCCGCGCGCCGTCGCCGGCTGAAGGCCGAGTGGGGCTTCACCGACCTCGAGTTCCAAGACGTGCAGAACGCCGGACTGCTGGTCGAGGTCGCCTCGACGGTATCGGCGGGAGCGTCGCCGCAGGCCGCCCGCAAGTGGTGGTCGGGCGAGATCTCGCGCATCGCGAACGCCCGCTCGGCCGAGCCCTCCGCCCTGGTGACGCCGACGGATGTCGCGGCTCTTGTGGCCCTCGTCGACAGCGGTGCGCTGAACGACCGCCTCGCCCGCCAGGTTCTCGAGGGCGTCATCGACGGCGAGGGCACCCCGCAGGAGGTCGTCGACGCCCGTGGGCTCGCCGTGGTCTCCGACGACGGGGCGCTGATCGCCGCGATCGACGAAGCCCTCGCCGCCCAGCCCGACGTGCTCGCGAAGATCAAAGACGGCAAGGTGCAGGCCGCCGGCGCCGTCATCGGTGCGGTCATGAAGGCCATGAAGGGCCAGGCCGACGCCGCGCGCGTGCGCGAGCTCGTCCTGGAGCGCGCCGCCGCCTCCTGACCCCGAGCCCCAGCGAGGCTCGTCGGCGCCTGAGGGGCCAAGGAGGCGCTCCGGGAGTGTCGGTGGTGGGCCGTAGCGTGAGGGCATGGAAGTCGTTATCGCCCAGATCCTCGTCACCACCACGAGCGTCACCGCCGGTGCGCTGCTCGCGCTGCTGATCGACCGCGGCAAGAGCCGCCGCACCGAGAAGGCCGCCGAGATCAACGCGCTGCGGCTGCTCAGCCTCGAGGTGGCCTCACGGCGCGCGCTCGCGCCCGAGCAGCTGGCGGGGCCGGTGTCGCTCGACCGGGCCGACCCCGATTCCGACCTCAACCGGGTGCGGCGTTCGGTCGTGCTGCTGCGCAAAGACGTGCGCACCGCCCGGCAGTCGTTGCGGCCGCGCTCGGCCGCCTGGGGCACGCTCAACGCGATGGTCGCGGCCTGCAACGTCTTTCTCGAGGCCGTCGACGAGCATCCGTCGGCCCTGGTCACAGAGCTCGAGGCGCTCCGGATGCAGCTCGACACCCTGCAGCGCGAACTCTGCCTCAGCCACCCGCGCGATCTGGTGTATCTGCCGGCGGGTTCGGCCGCCTACGCGGCCAGGCGGTCGTCGCGCCCGGTGAGCGCGAGCAGCCGTGACTGAAGCGGGGCGTCGTAGGGCACCGGCACCGGAGACGCGAACAGGCCGCTGGCACGCAGAGTCGCCTCCTGCGGAGCGAACACGGTCCAGACCGCCTCGATCAGCTCCTCGTCGAGGCTCTCGTTGGTGTTCACGGCGCGCGCCAGATCCCAGGTGTGGATGGTGACATCCGAGACCTGCTCCTTGAGGTAGTCGATCATGTCGACCGTGTCGTAGGAGAGCCGCACCCGATCGGCGGGGGAGGCGTCGTGCCAAGCAGTGGTGGCCGCCAGCGAGTAGAGGCGCCACTCCTGGCGGAGGTCGTCCTCCAGCGGGCGGAGGCGGCTGCGGGCGTGGCCGGTCTCCAGCCCCGAGAGCAGCCACGGAACCCACTGCTGCTCTTCGACCACGTGCGCCACGAGGTCGCGCACGCTCCACTCGGTGTCGGGAGTCGGGGCCTCCCAGTCGGTGATGGCCGCGAGGCGCACCTCGAACTCGCGGTGGGCCCGGCGCTGCAGGCGCAGCCACTGGGTGATCTCGGCCGAAACCTCGGCGCTGGTCGGTGTCGGGGCAGGGGTGGGCGTGGTCATCGTTGCTCCTATCGGCCTTGCGGTCTCTGGTGTCAATGCGGCGACAGCGGGCCGCATTCCGAGGAACGCCTCCATGATGCACCCGATTCGCGCTCAGCGAACAGAGCCGGATGCCGCACGCTAGCGTTGACGGATGCACACCGTCCGCCCGCTGACCCCCGCCGACCTGCCGCACCTGCTGGTGCTGAACACGGCCGCCGTGCCCGCCGTGAACGAGATCGACCTCGTCGAGATGACCGAGCTGGTGGCGCAGTCGCGGCTCGCCGTCGCCGTGGTCGACGACGAGCATCCGGATGCCGTGCTCGGCTTCGTGCTGGCTCTCCCGCCGGGCCTGCAGTACGCCAGCGAGAACTACCGCTGGTTCAGCGCTCGTGGCGAGGCGTTTCTCTACGTCGACCGGATCGTGGTGGGCGACGGGCAGCGCGGGGCGGGGCTGGGTGCTCTGCTGTACGAGGCGGTGTTCGATGCGGCGGCCGCCGACGGGGCATCCGAGGTCGACTGCGAGGTCAACGTCGAACCCCCGAACCCCGGATCGCTGCGCTTCCACGGCCGCCTGGGCTTCGCCGAGGTGGGCCGCCAGGCCACCAAGGGCGGCTCGGTCGTCGTGGCGCTGCTCGCCCGCCCACTCGGCTGACGATCGGCCCCGCGGCACCGCCACCAGCGGCACCGCCACCAGTGGCACCGCCACCCGCGGCACCGCAGAGCGTCAATCGCGCGAGGCGAGGGTGCGCAGCGCCTGCCGGGCAGAGAGTGTGGGCAGGTAGGCGCGGCCGAGCGCCAGGCCGATGGCCGGCAGCGTGAGCGGGTCGCGGTACACGAGGTAGAGCTGTGCGAACTCGGGCCGGAACTTCATCTTGAACCGCAGCAGCGAACGGAAGCCGTAGACCGGCTCCAGCGTGCGACTGAGGAACGGCAGGATGCCTGCGGCCGGCGCCGCGCCGGGGGCGGTGCCCGCGGAGGCCCCGGCATCCGCCACCGCGAGCGGCGCCCCCGACAGGCTCACGAACGCGACCCCCTCGTCGCGGGCCCGAAGGATCGTCTGCGCGATCAAGAACTCCATCAGCCCGTTCATGCTCGACGGCCCACGGCGCATGAAGTCGAGCGTCCAGCCCACCACCACTCCGTCCGAGAAGGTCGGCAGCCAGCTGGTCACACCCTGCACCCGGTCGTCCGGCCCGATCGCGACCATCAGCCGCACCTCGGGGTCCATCAGCTCGTCCACGCCGCCGAGCGTGAAGCCCATCTCGGGCAGATCCTTCTCGGCCACCCAGAGCTCCGAGATCTCCCGGATCTGCGCACTGTGGAACGCCCCCAGCTGCGCGTACGGCAACCACTCGGCCCGCACGCCCTCCTTCGCCGCCCGGTTGATCGAGGTGCGGATGTCTTGCATCTTCTTGCCGTCGGTCGACCAGCCCCGGGCATCCACCACCGTCTCCTCGGCCACCTGCATCGATGCCCAGCCGCCCTCGGCCAGGTGCTCGCGCAGCGAGCGGGTGACCGAGTAGAACGCCGGCGTCCAGCCTCGATCGGCGCAGAACGTGCTGAACGCGAGCGCGGTCTCCGGATGCGACGCCGGCGGCCCGAGCGGATCCCCGGTCGTGATCGCCACCCCTCCGATCACGCGGTAGGCGACCGCGCCGCCGGAGGGCGCGAACCAGTAGTGGTTGCCCGGCCAGGTGGTCATCCACGAGAGGGTGCCGCCCGATCCGCTCACCAGGAGGTCCCGGATGCGCGCCTCGTCGCTCGAGGATCCGCGCGGCCGGCTGCGCATCCCGAGCATGGCGACCACGATCAGCGCTCCCCAGAACACCGCTCCCACCCACTGCGAGGCGATCACGGCGACGGGGCCGGTGGGGAAGATGTCGGCGGGCTCGAACGACACGAAGCCGACCGGCACGAAGCGCTCGGGCAGGTCGAGCAGCAGGTCGCCGACCGAGGCGACGGGGGAGAACTGGTCGCGCACCGCGACGACGATCGCGAGGTAGAGCAGCGAGATGCCGGCGAACAGGCCCACGGCGAGACCCGCGAATCGCGCCGTGGCCCGGGTTCCGTGCTCGGCCGGGAACAGCCGGATCGAGGCCACGAGCGCGGCCGCGATGGCCAGCGGCACGAGGGCCGAGACGATCTCGAACACCCGGTAGTCGTCGGCGGCGGCCGTCTGGAAGGTGCTGAACTCGCTCGAGGAGAGCAGCGGCAGAAAGCCGAAGTACACCGCGGCCAGCAGCGAGAGCGCGAGGTTGATGCCGACCGCGAACCACAGGGCCACCCGGCGCCCGCGCTGGATGCCCCAGGCCGACACCAGCAGGGCGACGAGCGGGAGCAGGGTGAGCGCCACGGCGCCGGGCCCGTCCAGGCGGGACAGCGCCAGTGCGTCGACGCAGTGCCGGGAGTAGTCGCCGGTCTGGCAGCGCGCCGCGATGGTGGCGTAGTCGCGCAGGGGATCGCGGAACAGCAGCCCGAGCGGGTTCAGCACGCCGTTCCCGCTCGGCGAGACGATCGTGACCAGCGGGCCGAGGGCGGTGACCGCCACGACCGCCGCCAGCAGCGTGCGGGCCTCCCGCCGGGTCGCGCGCGGGCGGCGCACGACGATCGGCGTGTGCGCCATCGCCATCCCGAGCAGCAGGCCCACGATGGCCGCGAACAGCCGGAACAGGTCGGAGGGCTGCCCCGAATACAGCACGAACACCAGGATGACGGTGAAGCCCACGATCCGGATGCGGCGTTTCAGCAGCGGGCCGGCGAAGGCGCTCGCGGCCATCACCACGCCCGCCAGCGCGATCACCGGATCGACGGTGCGGTGCACCCGGGTGATCTCGGCCGAGTACAGGTCGAGCACGAGACCGAGGGCCTGCGTGGTGAGGCCGAGCAGGATGCCCACCACGGTCACCACCACGAAGGCGATCGCGGTGCGCAGGTGCCCCATTCGCCGCTCCGACCAGCCCATGCCGACGATCAGGGCGATCAGCACGACGGCGAGCACGACCGGGTTCCAGACGAAGAACACCGAGGTGAGGGTGGAGATCCAGTCGTGGCGCACGAAGACGGCGTCGAAGCCGGTCGCGACGAAGTCGTCGACCCCGGTGCGGGCGCGGCCGGGACGCAGTAACAGCCGCACCAGGCTGGCCGCAAGCACCAGGGCCACCACCACCCAGGTGACGGGGATGGAGCGCGCGCGGGCCCGCATCCGCCTGGCCAGGGATGCGGGCGGTGCGGCTGCGGGCTGTGCGGGCGGTGCGGGTGCTACGGGTGCGGGATCCTGGGCAGGCCCCGCCGAACCGGATGCGGCCGGTGCGGGCGTCATCGGTTGAGGCCCCAATGATCCGCGATCAGGTCCAGTCCCTTCTCGAACACGTAGGACCAGGTGGTGGCGTCGTGCGCGCTGCCCTGCGCCTCGATGTAGGTGGCCGTCATGCCCGCCGCCTGTGCGTCGGCGTAGAGCGTCTTGATGCCGGGGAGGTAGGCGGTGTCTTCGCTGCCGACACCGAACACCGCGAACATGTCGCTGTACGGCGCGTTCGCCGCCATGATCGAGGCGGGCTTGGCGGCCTCGTACTTCGCCGCATCGCCGCCGAAGCCCTGGGCGGTGGCGTTCTGCTCGTCGTGGATGCGCGGATACTCCTCGCCCGAGGCATCCAGGATCGCCGCGAACAGCTCAGGATGCGCCGCCCCCAGCTGGATCGAACAGGTGCCGCCCTGCGAGAGACCGCCGATGCCCCAGTAGTGCGGGCCGTCGAGCACCGGGAGGTTCGCCTTCATCCAGGCCGGCACGTCGACGGTGAGGTAGGTGGCCGAGTTGCCGAGCGGCGAGTCGACGCACATCGGATTGACATCGGGCGCACCCAGCTGGTCGGGCGAGACCACGATCGGGGCGAGGCCCTGGTGCGCGGCGGCGTAGGTGTCGAGGCTGGCCTGCAGCTTGGCGGTCTTCAGCGGATCGTCGGGGCTGCCGGGCTGGCCGGAGAGCATGATCAGCACCGGCAGCTTCGGCGGGTTCGCGGTGAGGGCGGCCGGCGGCAGGTAGACCACGGCGGGCCGGGCGTCGAATCCGGAGGTCGTGCCCGGGATCGTCACGCTGCTCACGCTGCCGGTGGTGGGCATGCCGGCCGGGGCGGTCCAGGTGGCGATCGAGGCCGTCGCGGTGTTGAGCTTCGGCAGCTCGGCGGAGTAGGCACTGATCCCCAGCGCGCTGCGGATGGTGGTGTACTGCCCGAAGTCGATGTTGATGCTCATCGCCGCGGTCGCCACGAACAGCACCACGGCCAGCACGGAGGCGATCATCCGGCGCCAGGTTCCCCGCCAGAAAGAGGCGAGGGCCATCGCGCTGGCGCCGAATCCGACGACGATCCAGATGCGGGCCACCACCGTGAGCTCGGCTCCGAAGAGGTTGAGCTGGTCGGAGAGCAGCCAGGTGAGGAAGAGGCCGAGGGCGCCGCCCAGCACCGCGACGACGACGGCGACGCCGAACCAGGGCAGACGGCGCCAGCGCGGGCCGGGCACGACGAACAGCAGCAGGAGCGCGGTGACGGCGGCGGCCGCGTAGACGGCGACCACGAAGGGACCGGAGAGGATTCCGATGTCGAGGATGACATTCACGGGATTCACGGGCGAGGGATCCTGTCGATTCGGTCGTGCACCGGGCGGCGGCCTGGCGTCGATCAGTATTTTCCCCTGGTCTGGGTGAAGTCTGGGAGGTTGGGGCGCTCGGGGCGGGGTGTGTCGGATGCGGGGACGCGCGCTCGTGGGGCGGCCTACCCGCCGCGCAGCCGGCGGTGTGGTCGCGGCGCGGTCACGGTGTCGGTGGTGGGACGTAGGCTCGAGGCATGTCCACCGAGCCGCGCGCCCACGCGAGCGGGAGCAGCGGGCCGGCCGAGCCGAGTCCGCCCATCCTGCACGTCGACATGGACGCGTTCTTCGCGTCGGTCGAACTGCTCTCCCACCCCGAACTCGCGGGCAAGCCGGTGATCGTCGGTGGCCGCTCCGGGCGAGCCGTCGTCACCAGCGCGACCTACGAGGCACGGGCTTTCGGCGTGCACTCCGCCATGCCGGTCGGGGCGGCCCTGCGGCTGTGCCCGAAGGCCGTGGTGCTCGAGCCGCACATGCAGCTCTACCGCGACTACTCGCGGCAGGTGATGGCGATCTTCCGCTCCGTCACGCCGCACGTCGAACCCCTCAGCATCGATGAGGCGTTCCTGGACGTCGCCGGCGCGCGCCGCCTGCTCGGGGAGTCCGACGAGATCGCCCGGCGCCTGCGCGCCCAGGTGTTCGCCGAGACGGGGCTGCCGTGCTCGGTGGGGGTGGCGCCCACCAAGTTCATGGCCAAGCTCGCCTCCGGGCGGGCCAAGCCCGACGGGATGCTCGTCATCCGGCCGTCGGAGGTGCTCGCGTATCTGCATCCGCTGCCCGTGCGCGCGCTCTGGGGTGTGGGCGGGAGCACCGCCGAGCGGCTCGAGCGGCTGGGGCTGCGCACCGTCGGCGACATCGCCGAGACCCCGCTGGATGCGCTCATCCGGACGGTCGGTGCGGCCTCCGGCGAGAAACTGCACGAACTGGCGCTCGGCATCGACACCCGGCAGGTGCTGCCGCCCTCGCAGGAGAAGAGCGTGGGGCACGAGCGCACCTTCGACGTCGACGAGCGCTCGCCGGAGGTGCTGCGCCGCGAGCTGCTCGACCAGTCCAACCGGGTCGCCGTGCGCCTGCGCGCGGCCGGGCTGGTGGGCAAGACCGTGGCCCTGAAACTGCGCTTCGCCGACTTCACGACGATCTCGCGCTCACGCACACTGTCCGAGCCCACCGACCTCGGGCGTCGCATCTACGACGAGATCTCGGCGGTCTTTGACGCGGTCGGCACCCGCGGCGACGCGATCCGCCTGATCGGCGTGCGCGTCGAGCAGCTCTCCGAGGCCGGAGGAACAGTGCATCAGCCTTCCCTCTGGGCCGACGAGACCGTCCCGTCGGAGGGCTGGCACGACGCAGAGCGCACCATCGACCGCGTGACGGCCCGTTTCGGCACCGACATCGTGCGTCCGGCGTCTTTGGTGAATGCGCCGCGCTCAGGCGAAACCGCCGAGCGGAACGGTACCCGGCGCTAGCAACAGCGTGACGGTTCGGTTCGAAAAAGCTGCAATTCAGCCATAGTGAGGCCGTATACGGGGTCGCTCTGCGTTATTTGCAGCTTTTTCGAACCGAACCCCTCGGGAATGGACGGAGTCAGTCTGCGGGGCGAGTCACCAGCACCGAACGGGGTGCGGCCTCCGTGGGCGTCGCGCCGGCAGCCGGCGCGGGCTCGCCGCGGAGCGCCGCTCGCGACTCGAAGAGCACCTCGCCGAGGCGCGGGGCGATGCGCGCGAGGGGGCGCGGCTCGTCGGAGAGGTTCACCACCAGCACGAGGCCGGGGCGCTCCAGCGTGAGCCAGCGCTCGTCGTCGTCGAAGTCGACGCGCACGTCGGCGAGGCGCACCGAGTCGCCCGCGGGCAGGGTGGCCCGGATCGCGGCCAGGCTGCGGTACACCTCGAGCATGGCGGCGTGCTCCGGATGCGCGGCATCCGTGAGCTCCGACCAGTCCAGCTTCGAGTTCTCGAACGTCGACGGCTCCTGCGGATCGGGCACCACATCCGGGTCCCAGCCCATCTTGGCGAATTCGCTGATGCGGCCCTTCGCGGTGGCCTCGCCGAGCTCCGGCTCCGGATGCGAGGTGAAGAACTGCCACGGGGTCGGCGCGGCCCACTCCTCGCCCATGAACAGCATCGGGGTGAACGGCCCGAGCAGGGTGAGGGCGGCCGCGATGGCCAGTGCTTCGGCATCGAGCGTGGCCGTGAGGCGGTCGCCCACGGCCCGGTTGCCGATCTGATCGTGGTTCTGCGAGGCCACCACGAGCCGCCAGGGAGCGGTCGCCGCCCGGTCGAGCTCGACGCCGTGCGTCTTCTCGCGGAAGCTCGAGTACGTGCCGTCGTGGAAGAACCCGCGCGTGAGCACCTTCGCCAGCGCCCCCACCGAGTCGAAGTCGGCGTAGTAGCCCGTGGTCTCCCCGGTGAGGTTGACGTGCACGGCGTGGTGGAAGTCGTCGCTCCACTGCCCGTCGAGCCCGTGACCGCCCTCGGCCCGTGCCGTGAACATCACCGGGTCGTTCAGATCCGATTCGGCGATCAGCTGGCGCCGGATGCCGCTGCGCTCCGAGAGCTCCTCCACCTCGGCGGCCAGCTCGGCCAGCAGGTGGGTGGGGGAGCCGTCGACCAGCGCGTGCACCGCATCCAGGCGCAGTCCGTCGACGTGGTACTCCTCGAGCCACATCAGGGCGTTGTCGAGGATGAACCGGCGCACCTCCTCGGAGCCCTCGTGGTCGAGGTTCACCGAGACGCCCCAGGTGTTGCTGTTCTTGTCGTTCAGGTACGGGCCGAACAGCGGCAGGTAGTTGCCGCTCGGGCCGAGGTGGTTGTAGACCACGTCCTGGATGACCGCGAGACCGGCCGCGTGGCAGGCGTCGACGAAGCGGCGGTAGGCATCCGGGCCCCCGTAGCCCTCGTGCACGGTGAACCACGCGACGCCGTCGTAGCCCCAGTTGTGGGTGCCGTTGAAGCCGTTCACCGGCAGCAGCTCGACGTGGGTGACGCCGATCGAGCGCAGGTGGTCGAGGCGGCCGGCTGCGGCCTCCAGCGTGCCCTCGGGCGTGAACGTACCGAGGTGCAGCTCGTAGATCTCGGCGCGGTCCAGGGGCAGGCCGGCCCAGTCGCCGTCCTGCCAGGCGTACGAGGCGGGGTCGTCGGTCTGCGAGAGGCCGTGCACGCCGTCGGGCTGGCGGCGCGAGCGCGGGTCGGGGTAGGGGCCGTCGCCGTCGAGCAGGAAACCGTAGTGCAGGCCCGGCGCCCAGGGCACGTCGGGGCCGGAGACCCACCAGCCGCCGTCGGTCGCGGTCAGCGGATGCGCGCGGTAGCCGGCGGGCTCGGCGCCGTCGGCGAGAACCAGCTCGACGGTGGCGGCGCGGGGTGCCCAGACGCGGAAGGCGGTCGGGTTCGTCATTCGTCGATCCTCTGCAGTAGGGCAACGGGGTAGCGTTCGAGCAGCAGGGCGAGCCGGATGCCGCCGTCGCCGTGCTCGGCACCGTAGAGACGCCCGGTGAGCGTGTCGACGTAGCCGTTGCGGGCGCTAGGGAGCTCGAGTGTGGTGTCGTCCCACCCGCCCCGGCGCTCGAGGCCGAGAGGCAGGCGGGTGGCGACGGTGATCGCCCCGCCCCGGTCGAAGGCCAGCACGTGGCCGGCGGCGCTGCCGCGCGCCTCGAGCGGCACGTAGTCGGTGAACAGCTCGGGCCGGTCGCGGCGCAGCCGCAGGGCAGCCGACACCACGAGCAGCTTGGCCGCCCCGAGATCGTCGGGCTCGCCCGCCGACCCGGCGAACTCCGGTGATTCGCCGGCGTCCTGCTGCTCGAGCAGGTCGGCGCGCACGCTGTAGTCGACCGGGCGCCGGTTGTCGGGGTCGACCAGCGAGTGGTCCCAGAGCTCGGTGCCCTGGTAGACATCCGGAACCCCGGTGGTGGTGAGCTGCACGAGCTTCTGCGACAGCGAGGTGCTGCGGCCGGCCCGCCGAACCGCCTCCGCACGAGCCTGCAGGGCGGCTCCGGCGATCGGATCGACGTACACCGAGTCGACCGCGGCCTGCATCTGCGCCTCGAAGGTCTCGTTCACGGCGAGCCATCCCGTGGACGTGCCCGCCTCGCGCGACGCCTTCGTCGCGTAGTCCTGCGCGCGGGAACGGTCCAGCGGCCAGGTGCCGAGCAGCGCCTGCCAGAGCAGGTTCTCGAACGGGCCGTCGCCGAGCGGATGCGTCCGGCGCAGCTCGGCGAGGGTGGCGGCCCAGGCATCCGGATCCTCCGCCAGCGCGGTGATGCGCGCCCGGGTGTCTTCCGAGCGCTTGGTGTCGTGCGTGGAGAGCGTGGTCATGGCGCCGGGCAGCGTGTCGAGCCGGCGCCGCTGCAGGGCGTGGAACCGCTCGACGTCGACCGCGAACTCGTCGGGCTCGGCTCCCACCTCGTTCAGGCTCGTGAGGCGCGACCAGCGGTAGAACGCGGTGTCTTCGACGCCCTTGGCCATCACCATGCCGGAGGTCTGCTGGAAGCGGGCGCCGGCAGCCCCGCCGGTGCGGGCGAGCACGGCGGCGACCTCCTCGAGAACCGGTCGCAGTTCCGGGCGGTGTTCGAGGGAGCGGGCGAGCGCCGTGTCGAGGTGCTCCTGCCCGGCGGGCAGGTACGAGCGGTACACCGGGAAGCAGGCCAGCAGTTCGGCGAGGGCATCCCACACCGTCTCGGAGGCGGTCGGCGTCGGCGGACCGCCGTCGCGCTCGATGTCCCGGGCCAGCCGGCGAACCTCCGACTGCAGGATGCCGTCGGCCACCGCCCGTTTGGTGTCGTGGATGAGCTCGGGGTAGCTGCCCGGCTCGGGGACGACGGGGGAGTCCTGCCGCAGCTCGGCCGCGAGCGCGTCGAGCGCGGCCTCGCCCGCAGCATCCACGAACACCCGGTCGATGCCGGCCAGAGCGTCGTAGCCCGTGGTTCCGGCCGTCGCCCAGTCGGTCTCCAGCGGCTCGTCGCCCTCGAGGATCTTCTCGACCAGCACGTAGGCGCCCCCGGTCAGCTCGGCGAGCCGGTCGAGGTACCCCTTAGGGTCGGCGAGTCCGTCGGGGTGGTCGACCCGAAGCCCGTCGACCAGTCCCTCGCGGAACCAGCGACCGATCTCGGCGTGCGACTCGTCGAACACCCGCGGCTCCTCCACCCGGATCGCCGCGAGGGTCGACACCGCGAAGAAGCGGCGGTAGTTCAGCTCGCTGCCCTCGCGGCGCCAGTTCACCAGCTCGTAGTGCTGGCGGTCGTGCACCTCCTGAGCGGAGGCTCCGTCGTCGGCCGTGCCGGGAGCGATCGGATACGCGTTGTCGTAGTACCGCAGCACGGGCTCGGCCCCGCTGCGGTCGATCTCGAGAGCCTCCACCGAGTCGTCGCCGAGCACGGGAATGCGGATGCGGCCGCCGCCCGCGTCCCAGTCCACGTCGAAGGCTCCGGCCATGCGCGATTCCCGGCCGCCCGCAAGCAGCTCCCACCACCACGGGTTCTGCGACGGGGTCGCCACGCCCACGTGGTTGGGCACGATGTCGACGAGCACGCCGAGCCCGGCCTCGTGCGCCGCCTCCGAGAGGGCGCGCAGCCCGTCGGGCCCGCCGCGCGACTCGTCCACCCGCGAGTGGTCGGTGACGTCGTAGCCGTGCTGCGACCCCTCCTCGGCCTGCAGGATCGGCGACAGGTACACCCAGTCCGCCCCGAGGCGGGCGAGGTAGGGAACCAGACGCGCCGCATCCCACAGGGTGAAGTCGGCGGTCAGCTGGAGGCGGTAGGTGGAGCGGGGAACGCGCATCCGGAATCTCTTTCTAGCCGGCTGAGGGGATGGACGGCGTGATCTGACCAGCCGCGTCGGCCGCCGCGGTGAGCGAAGCCGCCACCGAGTGGTCGGGTTCGACCTCGAGCTCGCGGTGGACGCGCAGCACCACCATCGAGCGTGCCCCGACTGTGAGCTGCCCGCCAGCCTCGAACACCTGGGAATCCGCTGCTTCTCCCGCGGTGTCGATCACCACGTCCCAGCTCGGCGCGTACTCGGCCGAGGGGAGGGTGAACTCCTGGTCTTCGTCGTGGGCGTTGAAGTAGAGCAGGAAGTTCACGTCGCTGAGCGGATTGCCCCGCGGATCGCGCGCCCGGATGCCCTGGCCGTTGAGGAACACGCCGACCGATCGCGACAGCGACGAGTCCCATTCCTCGGGCTGCATCTCGGTGGCGTCTTCGTTCAGCCAAGCGATGTCGGGCAGCGGCTCGCCCTTGCCGCGCTTGACGGGGCGGCCGTCGAAGAAGCGGCTGCGCCGGAACGTCGGATGCTCCTTCCGCAGCCGGGTGACCGCGGCCGTGAACTCGATCAGCGGCTGGTCTTCGCTGTCCCAGTGCACCCAGGTGAGCGGCGAGTCCTGGGCGTAGGTGTTGTTGTTGCCGTTCTGCGTGCGGCCGAGCTCGTCGCCGTGCAGCAGCATGGGCACGCCCTGCGAGAGCAGCATGGTGGCGATGAAGTTGCGCTGCTGGCGGGCGCGCAGGGTGAGCACCTTCGGGTCGTCGGTGGGGCCCTCGACACCGCAGTTCCACGAGCGGTTGTGCGATTCGCCGTCGTTGTTGTCTTCACCGTTGGCGTCGTTGTGCTTCTCGTTGTAGCTCACCAGGTCGCGCAGGGTGAATCCGTCGTGCGCGGTGACGAAGTTGATGCTGGCCACCGGGCGGCGGCCGGAGTGCTCGTAGAGGTCGGCGCTGCCGGTGAAGCGGCTCGCGAACTCGCCGAGGGTGGAGGGCTCGCCGCGCCAGAAGTCGCGCACGGTGTCGCGGTACTTGCCGTTCCACTCCGTCCACTGCGGCGGGAAGTTGCCCACCTGGTAGCCGCCGGGGCCCACGTCCCACGGCTCGGCGATGAGCTTCACCTGCGACACCACGGGGTCTTGCTGCACGAGCTCGAAGAAGGTCGACAGCCGGTCGACGTCGTAGAACTCGCGCGCCAGGGCGCTGGCCAGGTCGAAGCGGAAGCCGTCGACGTGCATCTCGGTCACCCAGTAGCGCAGCGAATCCATGATGAGCTGCAGGGAGTGCGGATGCCGCACGTTGAGGGTGTTGCCGGTGCCCGTGTAGTCCATGTAGTACCGCTGATCGTCTTCCATCAGGCGGTAGTAGGCGGCGTTGTCGATGCCGCGGAAGCTCAGGGTGGGGCCGAGGTGGTTGCCCTCGGCGGTGTGGTTGTACACCACGTCGAGGATGACCTCGATGCCGGCCGCGTGCAGCGACTTCACCATGCCCTTGAACTCCTGCACCTGCTGACCGCGGTCGCCGGTGGAGGAGTAGGTGTTCTGCGGGGCGAAGAAGCCGATGGTGTTGTAGCCCCAGTAGTTGCTGAGGCCCTTGTCGAGCAGCGTGCTGTCGTTCACGAACTGGTGCACGGGCATCAGCTCGATGGCGGTGATGCCGAGCTTCAGCAGGTGCTCGATGACGGCCGGATGCGCGACGCCCGCATACGTGCCGCGCTGCTCCTTCGGCACCTCGGGATGCAGCGCGGTGAGGCCCTTGACGTGCGCCTCGTAGATCACGCTCTGGCTGTAAGGGATGCGCAGCTTGCGGTCGCCCGCCCAGTCGAAGAACGGGTTGATCACCACGCCGTAGGTCATGTGCTTGGCGGAGTCCTGGTCGTTCTGGGAGTCCGGGTCGCCGAAGTTGTACGAGAACAGCGACTGGTCCCAGTCGATGGCGCCGCTGGTCGCCTTGGCGTAGGGGTCGAGCAATAGCTTGTTGGGGTTCGCCCGATTGCCGTTCGACGGGTCGTAGTCGCCGTGCACGCGGTAGCCGTAGCGCTGGCCCGGCTGCACCTGCGGGAGGTACGCGTGCCAGACGAAGGCGTCCACCTCGGTCAGTTCCACCCGGGTCTCGGCGCCCTTGTCGCCGAACAAGCAGAGCTCCACCCGGTGTGCCGCCTCACTGAAGAGGGCGAAGTTGGTTCCGCTCCCGTCGTAGGTGGCGCCGAGCGGGTAGGCCGATCCTGGCCATGACTGCATGTGATCTCCTGTCGATTCGGAGTTCACGCTACCGGGTTCCGACTGGGCGACCACCGGCGCACCCCTACCCCGGCGGTGGTGATCGCGGTAGCGTATGCCCATGGCGAACCTCGTGGACACCCTGACCGACGCGACGAAATCCATCGGAGTCGGAGCGGCTTACGGCGCTCCGGTCGAGATCGACGGTGTCAGCATCGTTCCTGTCGCACTGGTGTGGGCCGGCTTCGGCGGCGGCAACGGCACCACCAACGGCAACGCCAACGTGCCCACCGATGTCTCGCGCCCCCTGATGGGCGGCGAAGCCGGTGGCGAGGGCTTCGGCGGCGGCGGTCTCAGCGTGCCGATCGGCGCGTACGTCAAGACCGGCAGCACGGCCACCTTCCAGCCGAACCTCATCTCGCTGCTCGCGGTCTCCATCCCGGTCATCGTCACCGCCGGCTGGTCGCTCTCGCGCATCATCCGAGCGCTCAAGAAGTAGCCTGCCCGGGCCGACGGCGCCCCGCCCGGTCTGTCCCGCCCTAGTCACCCTCCAGCCCTCGCGACTTGCCACAACTTGTGGCAAGTGGGCGTGTTTCCGGGCGACTTCTGTCAAGTCGCGGGTCGCTCGGGCCAGCCGAGCATGTGCATTCGGTCGCGGATGCGAGTGAGGGCGGGGAGGCCCGTGCCGGTGAGGGAGAGCTTGCCGAACCGCAGCACGTGCTCGCCTTCATCGCGGAGCGAGTCCAGCCGGATGACGTCCCGCGCGTACTGCTTGTCGTTCGTGCGGTGCTGCTCGCCGTCGTATTCGACGACCAGACGCAGACCGGGGTAGTACAGGTCCACCCACGCGATCCGCGCGCCTGCCGAATCGTGGATCGGTACATCCGTCAGGGGCTCGGGCAGCCCGTCGTCCACCATGAGCAGCCGCAGTCGGGTCTCTTGCGGCGAATCGACACCGGTGCGGACGCGGTCGAGTGCGAGTGTCGCGTTCCGCCGCCCTCGACCGCCGTAGCGAGCCGTCCGCCCGGCCAGTTCCTCGATGGTGGCGAAGGGTCTGGGGTCGCCTGGAACGGGAAAGTGCGGCGTGCGCACGAGGTAATCGCCCGCGGCCACGAGGTCGTAGTGATCGAGAGTCGTTGCGAGATGCAGCCAGGTGGAGACGGGATCCGCCACCGCGAGACCATGGCGCGACCGGATGCCCACGCGCTGGTCCTCGAACTGATGCCCGATGACTCCGTGCACCCGTGGTGCCCGCGACGGTGCGTGCGCCGCCACGTGAAGGGACTCAGCAGGATGCCAGGGCGGAAGCGGGACACCCCAGATGCGCGCGGCGGTCGTATGACTGAAGAACTGGCCCGGGCGTTGCAGCGCCGCGTAGGCCCGGCACCGCGACTCGAGACCGACCGGAACCCGGGCTTCCACCCTCACGCCGCGGTGCGGCCGACGAAGATCCCTCTCGCGCATCCGGCGTTCGCTGAGACCGGCACGTCGGCCCTCCTCCAGGGTGAACGGTTCGCCCTGAAGAGAGGCTGGTATCTGGGTTCGCACGCAGCAAGCATGACCTCATCCGCCCGCCGACGACCGTTCTCCACAGCAACTCCTCTCCTGAACGTTCTATCCCCAACCGCGCACGGAGCGAGAGTGTCGACGACTTGGCAGAAGTCGCCGCAATCACGCCCGACTTGCCACAAGTTGTGGCAAGCCGCTCCGCTTTAGGGCGACTTCTGCCAAGTGGCGGGGACGCGAGGGGACCGGGAGGGGAGAGCGAGTGGGGCGGGGATGGGATTGAGGAGGGACGGGAGCTAGAGCAGAGCGGGGCGGGGCGGGGCGGGGGTAGGATGGCGGCACACGGGAGTCCGGTGAGCCGGGCTGAGAGGAAGGTTCTCAACCTTCGACCGTCGAACCTGATCTGGATCATGCCAGCGCAGGGAGGCATCTCTCGCCGCAGGTGGCGGATCCGTGAGCCGCAGCAACGGTTCACGAGTCCACCACGGCGGCAAACCCGTGCCCCTTCCACCGACTGAAAGGGCACGATCAGTGCACGCCACCACCACCACCACCGTCCGTTCGACGAAACCTGCCTCAGGCGCCGGCCGCCGCGGAAGCTACCGCTGGCGGGTCGTCGACATCGTCGTCGCCAGCGTCATCGGGGTCGCCTCCGGCCTCATCTTCTGGGTCTGGGGCCTCACCTACACGCCGCTCAGCACCGGCCTCGAGGCACTACTGCCCGGCGCGCAGGGCCTGACCGGCGGCGTCTGGCTCTTCGCCGGCGTGCTCGGCGGCCTGATCGTGCGAAAGCCGGGCGCCGCCCTCTTCACCGAGCTGGTCGCCGCGATCGTCTCGGCCCTGGTCGGCACCCAGTGGGGCGTTCTCACGCTCGTCTCCGGCCTCGTGCAGGGGCTCGGCGCCGAGATCGTCTTCGCGATCTTCCTCTACGCCAACTACCGCGTCTACGTGGCCGTGCTGGCGGGTGCGGGCGCGGGTCTCGCCATGGGCATCAACGACTCGATCTTCTGGTACGCGGGCAACAGCGCCGACTTCAAGACGATCTACATCATCTGCGGCACGATCGGCGGCGCCGTCATCGCCGGCCTGCTCTCCTGGATCGTCGTGCGAGCGCTGGCCCGCACCGGCGCGCTGAACCGCTTCGCCGCCGGACGCGAGGTCACGGCGAGGGTCTAGCAGGTCACCGAGAATGCCCTCGCGCGTGCCCGCGAACACCCAGGCCGATGCCGTCGCCGACGGTTCGGCTGCGGGTGCGTCCCTGCGCGCCTCCGGCTGGGGCTGGCGGCACGCGGGACGCGCGGCCTGGGCGCTGCGCGGACTCGACCTGGCGATCGAACCGGGCGAGCGCGTGCTGCTGCTCGGCGCATCCGGGGCCGGCAAGTCCACCCTGCTGCAGGCCTTCGCCGCAGTGCTGGGCGGCGCCGACGAGGGTGAGGAGGAGGGCGAGCTCACCGTCGACGGGATGCCGCCCGCGAGCATCCGGGGCCGCGCCGGTCTGGTGCTGCAGGACCCGGATTCGCAGATCGTGCTCGCCCGCGTGGGCGACGACGTGGCGTTCGGCTGCGAGAACCTCGGCGTGCCCCGCCACGAGATCTGGCCGCGCGTCGACGCCGCCCTCGAGGCCGTGGGTCTCGGTTCTGCGGGATCGGATGCGGCGCCGGGGCGGGGCTCCGGGCTCGACCGCGCGCATCCGACCTCCGAGCTCTCCGGCGGCCAGAAGCAGCGGGTGGCGCTCGCCGGCGTGGTGGCCATGCGCCCCGGCATCCTGTTGCTCGACGAGCCGACCGCGAACCTCGATCCCGGAGGCGTCGAAGAGGTGCGGGATGCCGTGGCCGGCGTGCTGCGCGAGTCGGGCGCGACGTTCGTGGTGGTCGAGCACCGCGTCGACGTGTGGCTCGAGGTGGTCGACCGGGTGATCGTGCTGGCGCCGGGCGGGGGAGTGCTCGCCGACGGAGCTCCGGATGCGGTGCTTGGTGCCCGCGGGGCCGAGCTGGCCGCCGACGGCGTGTGGGTGCCCGGTCAGGACCCGCTCGGCGGTGCGCCCGTGCGCACGCGCGAGCGGACTCTTCCTTCACATGAGCCGGCGTCGGTCCCGGCGTCGGCGCCCGAGCTCCTCCTCAGCACCCACGACCTCGCCGTCGCACGCATGCCCGGCCGTCCGGTCGCGAGCGGGATCGACCTCGAGATCAGGTCGGACACCGCCACCGCGCTCACCGGCCCGAACGGTGCCGGCAAGACCACGCTCGCGCTCACTCTGGCCGGCTTGCTCCCGCCGGAGGGCGGCGAGGTCAGCGCGAGCGATGCCCTCAGAGCCGAGTCCGGCCATCCGGATGCCCCGACTCCGGATGCGCCGCGATCGGCGTGGCGGCCCGGTCGCCGGCGACCCCGCGCACCCGGCCCCGATCCCCTCTCCTGGAGCTCCCGTCAGCTGCTCACCCGCATCGGCGTCGTCTTCCAAGACCCCGAGCACCAGTTCGTCACCGGCACCGTGCGCGGCGAGCTCGAGGTCTCGCTCAAGGCGCTGGGACTCGGCCACGACGAGATCGCCGAACGGGTGCACGAGGTCTCGGATCGCCTCCGGCTCGGCTCTCTTCTCGCCGCGAACCCGTACACGCTCTCCGGCGGCGAGAAGCGCCGCCTCTCGGTGGCCTCGGCGCTCGTGGCACGGCCGCGCATCCTGATCCTCGACGAGCCCACCTTCGGTCAGGACTCCCGCACCTGGGCCGAGCTGGTGCGCCTGCTCGCCGAGCAGATGCGGCGCGGCACGGCCGTGGTGGCCGTGACCCACGACCGTGCGTTCATCGAGGCGCTCGCCGACCACGAACTCGTGATCGGCGGCCGTTCGACGCCCACGAGTGCGACGCCCACGAGTGCGACGCCCACGAGTGCGACGCCCGCGAGCGCGACGACCGCGAGCGCGACCCCCACGAGCGCTCCGGCGGCTCCCGAATGAGCGTCCTCACCCCCGCTCGCGCAACCGGCCGGATCACCCGCATCAACCCGGTGGCGAAGCTCGCGGCCTCCCTAGTGCTCAGCGCCTTCCTGCTCGTCACCATCGACTGGGTGTCGGCGGCCGTCGCGCTCGCCCTGGAGAGCATCCTGTTCGCCTGGGCGGGCCTCGGCGCCCGCGCCTTCTTCCGTCGCACCATCGCCATCTGGATCGCCGCCCCGCTGGCGGGCATCACGACCCTCCTGTACGGCGTCACCGACGGGCAGATCTACTTCCAGTTCTGGCTGATCCACATCAGCGACGGATCGATCGCGCTCGCCATCGCCACCGTGCTGCGCATCCTGGCCATCGGGCTGCCCGCGGTCGTGCTGTTCGCCACCATCGACCCCACCGATCTCGCCGACGGCCTGGCGCAGGTCTGGCACCTGCCGAGCCGTTTCGTGCTCGGCGCGCTGGCCGGCATGCGCCTGATCGGCCTCTTCCTGCAGGACTGGCGCCACCTCGAACTGGCCCGGCGTGCCCGCGGTCTCGGCGACACCGGCCGCATCCGCCGGTTCGCCGGTCAGGCCTTCGCACTGCTCGTGCTCTCGCTGCGCCGTGGCAGCAAGCTCGCCACGGCCATGGAGGCCCGGGGCTTCGGCGGCGACACGGTGCGCACCTGGGCGCGCCCCTCGACCTTCGGTGCCGCGGAGTGGCTGCTCGTCGTCATCGGCGCGGCCATCGGCGCGACCGCGCTCGCCGTGGCGAC
The DNA here is from genome assembly GCF_023264855.1 of Herbiconiux sp. Lineage (GTDB taxonomy): Bacteria > Actinomycetota > Actinomycetes > Actinomycetales > Microbacteriaceae > Herbiconiux. The sequence goes on from NZ_JAHFUW010000004.1 coordinate 60,811, forward strand.
GGTCTCCGGTTCGCTGAACTTCGTGATCGGCTGAGGGGGCGAGGCGCAGCATGACCGTGATCCTGATCGACGGACCGAGCGGCTCGGGCAAGACCGAACTGGCGCTCCGGATGCGCGACGGCTGGGCGGGCGAGGACCGCCCGACGCTGCTGCACCTCGACGACGTCTATCCGGGCTGGGACGGGTTGGAGGCGGCGAGCGTGCAGATCACCGAGCACGTGCTCCTTCCCTTCCGCGAGCAGAGGATGGGCCGGGACCGGATCGGCGGCGAGCACCGCGCCCCGCGATGGCAGCGGTACGACTGGGTCGCCGAGCGCGCCGTCGAATGGCACGAGATCGATCCCGCCCTGCCGCTGATCGTCGAGGGCTGCGGGGCGCTCAGCCGGCGGAATGCGCGGCTCGCCGACATCCGTATCTGGGTGGAGGCGGATGACGCCGTGCGAAAAGACCGCGCTCTCGCCCGGGACGGCGATCCGTACGCCCGGGAATGGGACCGCTGGGAGGCGCAGTGGCAGGCGTTCATCCGGCGCGAGAACCCGCGGGCACTGGCGACGCTGGTCGTGGCGACCTGATCGGCGAGTCGTCCTGATCGGCGAGTCGGCCGGATCCGCTCAGCCCGCGGTGCGCGAGTCGATGAACGCCGAGATCACGGGAACCGGGTTGGTGAGCCGCCAGAGCGGCCCGGGGTCGCCGATCCGCTGATCGAGTTCGAGCAGCACGGTCACGTCGCCGTCGGGGGTCGTGACCGTCACCGATCCGACCTGCTGCCCCTTGTTGCCGGTGGTCAAGGGGGTCGCGTCAACCGCGTACTCCAGCGGCGAGGTGACCCACAGCATCCGGCTCTCGGTCTTCGACGCCACGCCGTGCACGGTCGCTCCCCACGGGGTCGTGTAGGTCACGAAGGTCTGCCCTTCGGTCACCACGGGGGTCTGCTGCAGGGTGGAGGCCGCCGAGGAGGCGAGGGCGCTCAGGTCGGCGTCGATGGTGTCCCAGTCGGGCTCGCGCAGGAACGCGCCGTACAGGGTGACTCCCGCGCCGTCGGTGGCCCCGGCGGCGGGCACGTCGAGGGCGAACAGGAAGCAGATGCCGGCCTGGTCGGTGTAGCTGCGCGAGAGCCCGCGGTAGCCCTCGTCGGCGGCGTAGCCGGAGAGGTTGTCGACGCTGCGGTTGCCGGTGACGCGGGCGTTCTCGGCCGCCATGATCTCGGCGATCGCCGGCACCGAGAACGCGATCGCGCTGATCCTGGCCATGTCGGTGGCCGTGCTCACATCGTCTTCGTCGAGACCGGTGGTGTCGACGACGGTGGTGTCGGTCGCTCCGTGGTCGGTCAGCCAGCGGGCGGCGGCCGTGAGGTAGGCGTCGACCGATCCGAAGGCCCAGCGAGCGAGCGCGTCGGCGTGGTTGTTGCTGGAGCCCAGGAGCAGGGCCTGCAGCATCTCGCGCTGGGTCCAGCTCTCGCCCGCGGCGACCGCGACGGTGCGGGCGCTCTCCGCGGTGTACTTCTGGTATCCGGCGACGTCCTCGGCGGTGACGGTGATGGCGGGCCCGGCGTCGCCGGCGGTGAGCGGCTTCGCGTCGAGCACCACCAAGGCGGTGATCACCTTCGCGGATCCGCCGATCGGAACCGCCTCGGTGAGACCGCCGGTCGCGAACGGGGCGCTCGCCACGTCGGCCACGATGGCGCTCGCGCCGGTCTCCGGCACCACGGGGGCGGCCGAGACGGGCGCTTCTCCGGTGCTGTCGACCACGGATGCCGTGGCGGTGGGGAGCGGACCCACCAGAGTCGCAGGGCCGTACAGCCCCAGGGCCAGGATGACGACCACGCCGAGCAGGATGACGACGGCCCGCAGCGCCTTGCGCCCGGCCGTACCCGTCTGCGTGCTCGTGCTGCCTGCCATACGTCCAGGCTAGGGGGCGGTGCGGGGAGTTCCCGGAGCGACGCGACACCCACGGCGTGTCGAGAGCGTTCAGCCCCAGCCGAGTTCGTGCAGCTTCTCGTCGTCGATTCCGTAGAAGTGGGCGATCTCGTGCACCAGGGTGATGTGCACCTGATCGCGAAGTTCGTCGAGGTCGTCGCAGACGGCCAGCAGCGGCTCGCGGAACAGGAAGATGCGGTCGGGCATCTCGCCGAAGCCGTACTGCCCGCGCTCGGTGAGCGCCACGCCGTCGTAGAGGCCGAGCAGATCGAGTGAGCCGTCTTCGGGCCGGTCTTCGATCACGAACACGACGTTGTCCAGCCCGTCGAGCATGTCGTCGGGGAGTTCGTCGAGTTCGTCGCCGACGAGCTCCTCGAAGGCCTCGGCGTCGAGCTCGATCATGATGCTCCGATCCTGGATGCACAAAGGGCCCGGCGAACCGGGCCCTTTGTGGCAGTGGGGTGAATAACGGGACTCGAACCCGCGACATCCGGCACCACAAGCCAGCGCTCTACCAACTGAGCTATATCCACCATGTTCACCCGGCAAATCGTCTTTGCAGGGCAACGAAGAAATATTCTATTACAACTTCGAGCCGAATTCGCGCACGACATCGGCCGAGATGATTTTCAGGTCGGCCGAGCTCGGCCCGGGCTCGGCGATGAACACCGCTTTGCGGTAGTACTCGAGCTCGCGGATCGACTCCAGGATGTCGGCCAGGGCGCGGTGCCCGCCGGCCTTCTCGGGCGCGTTGAAGTACACCCGGGGGAACCAGCGGCGGGAGAGCTCCTTGATGGAGGAGACGTCGATGCTGCGGTAGTGCAGGTGGCCGTCGACCCGCGGCATGAACTTGGCCAGGAAGGCACGGTCGGTGCCGATCGTGTTGCCGGCCAGAGGCGCCTGCTGCGCGGTGGGCACGTGCTTCAGGATGTACTCGAGCACCTGGTATTCGGCGTCGGCGAGGCTCACCCCGTTCGGGATCTCCTCGGAGAGACCGCTCGACTCGTGCATCTTCGTGACGAAGTCGTTCATGTTGGCCAGCGCCGAGTCGTCGGGCTTGATGACGATGCTGAAGCCGGGATCGACGATGTGCAGATCGAAGTCGGTGACCACGACCGCGACCTCGACGAGTTCGTCGATGGCGAGGTCGAGTCCGGTCATCTCGCAGTCGATCCACACCAGGCGGTCGGAGGAAGAACTCATGCATCGAGTCTAGGGCCGTGGACCGACAGCCGCCCGGCGCCGGCTCGCACCCGGGTGCCGCATCCGCTCTCGTAGACTGTCGGCCGTGATCACGACCCTCGCCATCCTGCTCATCGTCAACGCCGCCTGGAACGCGATCGTGTGGCCGCAGTTCTACAAGCGCGTCAGCCGCGACGAGCGCGCCCGGGATTCCGCGGGCAAGCCCACGACGTTCCTCATCGTGCACGCCGTGCTGATCGGCATCTCCCTGCTGATCGCCCTCGGCTCGCTGATCGCGGCGATCGTGGCCCTCGCCTCGGCCTGATCCGGTCCCGCTTTTCACCTCTTGTAATTAGGTTAGCCTTACCTACATAATTGCGGTGACGGCACCCGCCGTCCGCATGATGTGTCCGAGCTCGTGCGTGTTCCTGCACACAGAAGGACACTCTGTAATGAGCACACTCGACACGCTGCCCGCGCCCCGGCGCCGGCGGTTCACCCGCTTCGGGATCGCGGCCCTGGCCGCGGCCGCCGTCGCCCTCTCCGGACTGGGTGCCGCACCCGCCTTCGCGGCGCCCGGCGCCGTGCTGGTCACGGGAGGCCCCACCCTGAACGTCTCGCCGACCTCGAGCGTCGGCGTGGGCACGGTGCTCACGATCACCGGCTCGGGCTACGACGCCACGACGATCTCGCCCTCCACCGGCCAGGTCGCCGGTTTCTACCTCTCCGTCGGATCGGTCGACACCACGAACGGCTGGCGTCCCTCGCTCAGCAAGCCCTCTTCGAGCCGCGTCGAGACCCAGACCATCTGGGTGCACCCCGGCGGAACCGGCACGGGGCAGGCGAACCTGACCGCATCCGGAACCTTCAGCACCACGATCACCGTGGCGACGCAGTACACCAAGCCGAGCGGATACACCTCGGCCGTGTTCACGATCGGCGCCCACGGGGTGGCGAACGCCGCCCAGGAGCAGGGTCGCGAGATCGGCTACACCGGCGCCTACACGGCCCCGCCCGCGACCGGCACCGGCACCCCGGCGCTCGCGGTCACCAAGAACACGGCCACCAGCACCTACTACGTGTCGGGATCCGGGTACGGCGGAGCCACCGCGGTGGGCGTCTACGCCTCGATCGGCGTGATCGACACCACCAACGGCTGGCAGCCCTCGGCGGGCAAGCCCACCAGCTCGCGCGTCGCATCCGACACCCTCTGGGTATGGAGCGGTGGCCCCAGCACGCCCGCCGGCGGCCAGGCGAAGCTCACCAGCGGTGCCTTCGCCGTCTCGCTCAGCTACGCCTCGCTGCCGGCCCTTCCCGCCGGCTTCAGCTACGCGATCTACACGGTCGGCGCCCACGGTTCGGCCAACGCCGCCGTCGAGAAGGCCGTGCTGATCACCCCGTAGAAGACCCGCCGGACCGGTGACCGGTTCCGGCATCCGACTGCGGCCACGGCCGGTGGGGCTCGGACGCCCGCCGGTCGTGGTCGCGCCCGCGCGCTGCGGCGAACCCGGTTCCGCACCCGTCGACTCCCTTCGCTCACCCACTCCGACTAGATCACCCACTCCGACCCAGAGGACCCTCGTGAAACGACCCCCGATCCCCACTCATCGCCGACGAGGTGCCGCCCTCGTCGCGGTCGCCGCAGCCGCGTTCCTCGTCGGCGGGGCGCTGCCGGCCACCGTCGGCGCGGAATCCGCTCGCGCGGCCGGTGCATCCAGCTCCGTCACCGTGCCGGCGAACGTCGGCGAGGGATCGACGTTCACGGTCTCCAAGACCACGGGACTGATCGACGGCGAGGTGATCACGATCACCGGCCGCATCCAGGAACCGGCCAGCGACACCCCGTCGAGCGTGGGATTCGCCCAGACCGGCACCACCTACCCCAGCTCGGTGATCCAGATCACCGACACGCCCGTGTCGACCGGCAGCTCGGTGCCCGACTCCGAGGAGGGCTGGTCGCTCGTGACCGCCGAACTGACGGTGCACACGGCGTTCACCACGCCCGACGATCAGGGCAATCCCTCGGTGTCGTTCGGGGACACCGACTACGACTGCCTCGTGCAGCAGTGCTTCTTGGCAGTGGGCAACGGCCACTGGGCCGGGGGCGACCAGGGTCTGCCGTTCGCCGTCGCCAACCTGCCCTGGAACGTCGTGAACTGGGTGCCGATCTCGTTCGCGGGCGGCAACCCCGAGCTCACCCGCGACCAGGCCCCGGTGTTCGCGCAGCAGCCCTCCGCCGTGTCGGTGGACCAGGGCGAGCAGGCCGTGTTCACGGCGTCGGCGATCGGGCTCCCCGCGCCGAGCATCCGCTGGCAGACCAGCGCCGACGACGGCGCGAGCTGGACCGATGTTCCGGATGCCACGGATCCGACCCTCTCGGTGACGGCCTCCGCCACCGACGACGGACGGCTGTACCAGGCCGTCGCGAGCAGCCGGCAGGGGGAGATCGTGTCGAACGCGGCGGCGCTGACCGTCGTCGCCGCTCCGGCCCAGCCCGGCGACGAGCTGCGCGATCCGCTCGGAACCGTGGGCAGCTGGGTGCAGTTGAGTCAGAGCACCGACCTGGCCGACGGCCAGACGATCTCGATCGAGGCGGAGTACTCCGGCATCCCGGCCCCGGTCTCCGGTGCCATCATCGTGTCGCAGGCGGGCATTCCCTTCGACATGTTCGCGATGAGCCGGATGGTGACCGAGTCGCAGGCGGTCTGGCTCGACTGGGAGCCGCTCGGCAACGACCGCTGGCACGCGACCGGCGAATACAGCGTGCGTTCCGCCTTGGCGAACGACCGCGACTACGAGTACGAGTTCCAGCAGGAGGACAACGCTCTGAAGCCGGAGGGCTTCGATTGCCTCAGCCAGCAGTGCTACCTCGAGATCGGCGGCCAGGGGTACCGCACCGACGGCACCTTCATCCTCCCCGGTGAGGGCGACGGGGACTCCGAGCTGGCCCACCTGATGCCGGTGCGCAGCATCTACGACCCGTCGAACACGGTCAGCATCCCGCTCGGATTCGCCGGTGGCGGCTTCGAGCCCGCCGAGCGATCCGCTCCCGCCATCACGCAGCAGCCCGTCGGGGTGAGCGTCGAGGAGAACTTCGGAGCGACCTTCAATACGGCGGCCACGGGCTACCCGGCGCCGGCCTACACCTGGCAGCGCAGCGTCGACGGCGGTCGCACCTGGACCACCATCGGCGGGGCGACCGCGGCCGAGTACACCGCCACCGCGACCCTCGACCGCAACGGCACGCAGTACCGCGCGCGCATCTCGAACGCGCTCGGCACCGTCTTCACCGATGCCGTCGTGCTCACGGTGACGGATGCTCCCGACATCGCCCCGAAGGGCGTCTCGCTGGATTGGACCGGCAGCGCCGAGATGCAGGCCATGTCGCCCGCGCGCACGGCGAACTACTTCTCGGCGGGTTCCTCCGACGGAACCCAGGCCGGCTACGCCAACGTGGCCGACGACACCGTGATCGTGCGCCGCACGGCGGCGGGAACCGAGCAGGCCGCGAGCTACGCGAACCGGGAACTGCACACCAAGGAGGGCGGCACGCAGATCGTCCGCTTGCAGAACGGAACGGCGGAGCTCGACTCCGACGGCGCCGGCACCATCAGCTGGGACTCGTCCTGGACGGTGAACTTCTACGGCGGCTACGTGCCCTTCACGATCAGCGATCCGGTGCTCAGCATCGATGCGTCGGGCGCGGGCACCCTCACGGCCGACGTCGCGGGCTATGCGGCGAGCATGGACGACCCGACCGTGAAGACGCCCCTGGAACCCGTGCCCGACGTCGTGGTGTCGACCTTCTCGGACGCCTCGTACGCGGACGGCACGCTCACCGTGCAGCCCGACTACGCGGGCGTCGAGGTCGAGGTCGACTCCACCCACGCGCCTCAGGTGCGCACCGGGGCGTTCTGGGGATCGTGGCCGCAGTCGTGGGTCGACTTCCAGTTCTCGACCGGCCTCTCGTCGTACTGGTACAGCTCGGGCGGATCGGCCGACGCGGCGAAGCCCGCGAGCAGCTTCCGGGTGAGCGGCATCGTGCTGCCGGATGCGCCGGAGCCGACCGCGACGCCGGAACCGACGGCGACACCTGAGCCGTCCGTGACGCCGACACCGGAACCGACGGCGACGCCGGAACCGACCGAGACGCCTGAGCCGACGGCGACGCCGGAGCCGTCCGTGACGCCGGAGCCGTCTCCCACGGCCTCGGCTGTGCCCACGGGCACCGGCACCCCGACCGCGGCACCCGGGGCGGGAGATCCGGCCGGTTCCGACGGCGATGCCGGAACGGCGTCGTCAGGGTCGGGCGGTGACCTCGCGAGCACCGGATCCGCGCCTCTGGCGGGCATCCTGATCGCCGTCGTCCTGCTGGCCGCCGGCGCCGGTCTTGTGGTGCGACGCCGGGAGACCATCCGCCGCGGCTGAGTCGTCCAGAACGCGAAAGAGCCCCTCGTGCTGTGAGGGGCTCTCTTCGTGGTGGGAGGTCTTGCCGGTCGCAGCCGGATGCGAGTGTGCCCCTGGCTGGATTCGAACCAGCGACAAACGGATTAGAAGGCCGGTGCTCTATCCACTGAGCTACAGGGGCGACGCACAAAGCGTACTACGGCTGCCCCGGCCCCCTCGGGTGGCTCGGGGATCCGTCGGCACGGAGCCCCGCGCGTGCCCTCAGTCGGTCGAGGTGCTGCGCGGCGGGAAGGCGTTGACGGGCGGCGGAACCTCGCCGGCCGACCGGGCCTCACCCGGGTCGGTGGTGAGCTCGAGGTCGCCGAGCGGTGAGGCCGGGGTGGCCGTGCTGCCGGCCGGTGCCACCCCGCGGGTGCCGGTTCCGGATGCCACCTGCTGCACGGTCGGGCGCGGTTCGTGCGTGGGCGGCAGCGGTGCCGACGGGGCGAGCGGTGTCGAATAGACCTGAGTGGCGACCGGGCTCGCCGACGGAGCGGACGGCGCCGTCGTGGCCGGGGCGGCCGCGTCGGACGAACCTGCGGCGGCCGGATCGGTGTACTGGGCGTGGTGCTGCTGGGCGACCCAGGCATCCTGATGGGCGAGAAGCTCGCGCTCGGTGGAGGCGTCTTCGACGGCCCAGCGCTCCAGGTCGCTCTGGAAGACCCGCTTGGCGCGACCCGGCTTCTGCTGCCACTCGATCAAGCGGTCGCGGAACTCGAACACCGCGGGCTCGACCTGGTAGCCGAAGGTGGCCGAGTTGCGCTTCATCTCGGCCAAGGCGTGCGCCGCCCAGTTCGCGGCCACGTCCGCGCCCTTGATGGGCAGCAGGCGCACCTGGATGTCGGCCTGACCCGTGGCGCGGTCGGAGAGGATCTGCTCCTGCGGCGTGAGCGAATTCCAGACGGAGGCCTGCTCGGCCGCATCGATCAGGGAGGCGATGGCCGAGATCTTGAGCTCGCGGTCGTGCTTGGCGAGCAGGCTCTTCACCGCGGAGCGCGCGATCCAGGCGGCCAGCAGACCCGCCACGATGATCGCGAGGGCCGGCAGCACGATGCTCGAGACGACGTACTCTCCGCTCGAGGACTCGAGCCACCGGACGAAACCATTCCACCATTCCATGTGCCGCACACTACCCCGCGGTTCTGCCGAGGCCGCGCCGAAGCGCCGGTGTCGCCCGAACTGTCATCGCAGGGCCTCCACCGCATCCGCACGCTGCCAGAACTCGCCGAACTCGACGAGCCGCGCTGTCCCGAGCAGCCGGCGTGCACGAAAGCGGGGTACGCCGTCGCTCTCGAACTCCTCCACGTAGCCGAGCACGACTCCGGATGGCGCGATCACCCGCCAGTACCCCTGACGGATGCGGTGCAACTCGGGGCCGAGGGTGCGTGTGATGGTGGTCATGTCTCGAAGGTAGGCGGCACCACCGACATCCGGCCCGGCTAGAATCCGGGCATGGAAACTTTCGTTGTCGCAGGAGGCTGCTTCTGGTGCCTCGACGCCGTCTACCGCACCCTCGAGGGCGTGCACGACGTGGTGTCGGGCTACACCGGCGGCACCGTCGAGAACCCCAGCTACGAAGAGGTCTGCACGGGCACGACCGGCCAGGCCGAGGCCGTGGCCGTCACCTTCGACCCGGCCGTCATCCCGGCCGACATCATCCTCGACGTCTTCTTCACCCTGCACGACCCGCGTCAGCTGAACCGTCAGGGCAACGACGTGGGCACGCAGTACCGCTCGGCGATGTTCTACGACGGCGAGGAGCAGAAGGCGCTCTTCGAGGCCGCTCTGGTGCGGGCCGGCGAGCTGTGGGACGGCGACGTGGTCACCACGCTCGAGCCGCTGGGTGCGTTCTACCGCGCCGAGGAGTACCACCAGGACTTCTTCGCCAAGAACCCGGGCCAGGGCTACTGCATGGCGGTGGCCGTGCCGAAAGTCATCAAGGTGCGCAAGGCGTACGCGAGCTACATCAAGGGCTGAGGGCCCACGCACAGACCAGTTGTGCACAGGCGGCGACGGCCGGGATTCTCTCCACAGATGAGGGATCCCGGCCGTTCTGCTCTGCGCTCCCGGCGAGACTCGGTGCGTCACGATCGATTCGACCTCGAAGGAGCCTCACCATGCCCGACCTCTTGACCATCACCGGCGTCGTCGCCACGCCGCCCCGGCACATCACCACGAACTCCGGGCTCGAGATCACGAGCTTCCGGCTCGCCTCCAGCCAGCGGCGGTTCGACCGCGACCAGAAGCGCTGGGTCGACGCCGACACCAACTGGTACACGGTCAACACCTTCCGCCAGCTCGCACTGAACACCGCGGCCTCCATCGATCGCGGGCAGCACGTGGTCGTCACGGGCCGGCTCCGCATCCGCTCGTGGGAGACCGGAGAGAAATCCGGCACCACGATCGACCTCGAAGCGGATGCGGTGGGGCACGATCTCACCTGGGGCACGGCCGTCTACACCAAGACGGCGACAGGTGCGGGTACTCCTCCGGATGCCGCACCCGGTTCGGGCTGGGCCTCGTCGGCTCCGGAGCCGGGAGGCTCTTTCGCCGAGCTTCCGGACAGCGTGGGTGGCACAGAACCCGGCGCCGCCGGGGCCCTCGAGTCGGCCATGCCTGCCGCCGAGACGGAAGAGGCCCTTCTACCCTTCTGAGGGGTCGGGCTGTCCTTCTCAGGGGCGCGGGGCGAGGTGCACTCCCAGGCGCGCCCGGCCGCGAGCGAATAAGCTCGACAGGGCCCCGCGAGGGCCAGGCTCCATGCGCACCGCGATCGAGAGGACCACCGCAGCGATGCACACCACGCTCCACGAGACGGTTCCGGCGCGGCGATGGAGGTTCCGGGCGGCGCCCGCCGTGCTTCTGCCTCTCGCGCTCGTCGCAGCCCTGGCCGCCTGCACGCCCCAGTCGGATCCGGCGCCGGCCGGCACCGCGGCGACCACTCCGGCCGCGGTCGCCTCCAGTGCGCCCACGACGACGGCAGCCCTCCTCCCGGAGGGTACGGCGGCCGACAACAAGCCGTTCTTCGATCAGGTGAATCAGGCGCTGATCGCCTCGAACCCGCAGGCCGGGGGAGTGGAGTTCACGAGCAATCTGCGAAGCAGCGGGTTCGACATCGCCGCGATGCAGGTCACACCCGACATCACCACCGTGGGGGTCGCGGCCGACTCCATCCAGTTCTCGGTGCGCTGGGGCGATCAGTGCCTCATCGGGCAGTACGGGCACGGTGCCTACACGAGCATGGTCGCCCCTCCCATCGCCACCGGAGCGTGCCTGATCGGGCAGACCCGCGCCATAGACTGGTGACATGGCCGAATACATTTACTCGATGGTGCGCGCCCGCAAAGCGGTGGGCGACAAGCTGATCCTCGACGACGTCACCATGGCGTTCATCCCCGGGGCGAAGATCGGGGTCGTCGGGCCGAACGGCGCCGGAAAGTCCACCATCCTCAAGATCATGGCGGGGCTCGACACCCCCTCGAACGGCGAGGCGAAGCTCACGCCCGGCTTCAGCGTCGGCATCCTCATGCAGGAGCCGGAGCTCGACGAGTCGAAGACCGTGCTGGAGAACGTGCAGGAGGGCGTCGGCCCGATCAAGGGCAAGCTCGACCGCTTCAACGAGATCAGCGCCCTGATGGCCGAGCCCGACGCCGATTTCGATGCGCTGCTGGAAGAGATGGGCACGCTGCAGGAGGCCATCGACGCCGCCGACGCCTGGGACCTCGACTCCCAGCTCGAGCAGGCGATGGACGCCCTGCGCACCCCGCCCGGAGACTACGAGGTCGCCAACCTCTCGGGTGGTGAAAAGCGCCGCGTCGCCCTCTGCAAGCTGCTGCTGCAGAAGCCCGACCTGCTGCTGCTCGACGAGCCCACCAACCACCTCGACGCCGAGAGCGTGCTGTGGCTCGAGCAGCACCTGGCGCAGTACCACGGCGCCGTGCTCGCCGTCACGCACGACCGGTACTTCCTCGACCACGTGGCCGAGTGGATCGCCGAGGTCGACCGCGGCCGCCTCTACCCCTACGAGGGCAACTACTCGACCTACCTCGAGAAGAAGCGCGAGCGCCTCGCGGTGCAGGGCAAGAAAGACGCCAAGCTCTCCAAGCGCCTCTCCGAGGAGCTCGACTGGGTGCGCAGCAACACCAAGGGCCGCCAGGCCAAGTCGAAGGCCCGCCTCGCCCGATACGAGGAGATGGTCACCGAGGCCGAGCGCACCAAGAAGCTCGACTTCGAGGAGATCCAGATCCCGGTGGGCCCGCGACTCGGCTCGCAGGTCATCGACGCCAAGAACCTCCGCAAGGGCTTCGGCGAGCGCGTGCTCATCGACAACCTGTCGTTCACGCTGCCCCGCAACGGCATCGTCGGGGTCATCGGCCCGAACGGCGTGGGCAAGTCGACCCTGTTCAAGACGATCGTGGGCCTCGAGCCCCTCGACGGCGGCGACCTCAAGATCGGCGAGACGGTCGACATCTCCTACGTCGACCAGTCGCGCGGCGGCATCGACCCGAACAAGACGCTGTTCGAGGTGGTCTCCGACGGCCTCGACTACATCCAGGTCGGCAAGACCGAGATCCCGGCCCGCGCCTACGTCGGCACCTTCGGCTTCAAGGGCCCCGACCAGCAGAAGAAGGCCGGTGTGCTCTCCGGTGGTGAGCGCAACCGCCTCAACCTGGCGCTCACGCTCAAGCAGGGCGGCAACCTGCTGCTGCTCGACGAGCCCACCAACGACCTCGACGTGGAGACCCTCAGCAGCCTGGAGAACGCGCTTCTGGAATACCCCGGCTGCGCCGTGGTCATCACGCACGACCGGTGGTTCCTCGACCGCATCGCCACGCACATCCTCGCGTACGAGGGCACCGAAGACGACCCCGCGAACTGGTACTGGTTCGAGGGCAACTTCGAGGCCTACGAGGAGAACAAGATCGAGCGCCTCGGCCCCGACGCGGCGAAGCCGCACCGCTCCGCGTACCGCAAGCTCACGCGCGACTAGGCGTATCCGCGATGCGCCTGCACGTGCCGATCCAGCTGCGCTGGTCGGACCTCGACGCCTACGGGCACGTCAACAACGCCTCGATGCTGAAGATCCTCGAGGAGGCGCGCATCTTCGCGTTCTGGGTCGACGGCGACGTCGCCGACCCCGCCCTGGCGGAGTGGACGACCGCGGTGATCGACGCGAGCCCCACCACCGACACGCACAGCGTGATCTCCCGCCAGGAGATCGAGTACGTGCGTTCCATGCCCTACATCCGGCAGCCGATCGACGTCGAGCTCTGGATCGGGCACCTGGGCGGCGCGAGCCTCGACGTCTACTACGAGGTGAAGAGCCCGCTCGCCGGCGACCAGCAGCCGCAGGTCACCTACGTGAAGGCATCGACCACGCTGGTGCTGGTGGACGCCGCGACCGAGCGTCCCCGTCGCATCCTGCCGCACGAGCGTGCCGCCTGGGAGCCCTACCTCGACGAGCCGCTCACCTTCCGTCGCCGCAGCTGACGCCGCCCCGCCGCGCGTCCGGCGGCACCTCCGGGACGGTCACGCTAGCGTCGAGCTGTGTGGAAAGAACGCAGTCTCGAGTTCGAGGATGTGATTCAGGCCGAACTCGCCCTCCTCTCCTCGCCGGTGCGAGGCGACGAGGACAGGGTCACCGGCCTCCTCGCTGGGGATTTCGCCGAGATCGGCCGGTCCGGCCGTCGCTGGAACCGCTCCGACGTCGTGGATGCGCTCCAGCAGGAGCCGCCCAGAGCCACGCCCGAGACATCCGAATGGCTGTTCAATCGGGTGGCCGACGACCTCGTGCTCGCCACCTATCGCGTGCGTGGCGCGGAGCACGACAGCAGGCACAGCTCGCTCTGGCAGACGCCGGGGCCGGTGCTGCGCTTCCACCAGGGCACGATCGTCGTCCCCAACCGGTGAGGCCGAAGGGCAGGGTCTGATCGGGTCAGGAGCGGCCGGCGCGCACCATGCCCTCCTGGGCCACACTCGCGATCAGGCGGCCCTGCCGGTCGAAGATGCTGCCCAGGGCGAAACCGCGCCCACCCCCGGCACTGGGCGAATTCTGCGTGTAGAGCAGCCACTCGTCTGCGCGCGCGAAGCGGTGCCACCACATGGCGTGGTCCAGGCTCGCCATCTTGAGGTCGGGACTGGCCCACGGCAGGCCGTGCCGGCGCATCACGGACTCCAGGATCGTGTAGTCGCTCGCGTAGGCGAGCGCGGCGCGGTGCAGGTTGGGGTCGTCGGGCAGGCGCCCGAGGGCCTTCAGCCACACCGCCTGCTGTGCCACCTTCTCGCCGCCCACGTGCGTGTAGATCGGTGAGGTGACGTAGCGCATGTCGAACGCCCGTTCCCGGGCCCAGGTGCGCGCCATCGGGTGGTCGATCGCCGAGAGCACGTCGACGGCGCTCGGCAGGTCTTCGGGCTCCGGCAGCCCGGTGGGCATCTCGACCTGGTGGTCGAAGCCCTCGTCCTCGGTCTGGAACGAGAAGATGACCGACAGGATCGGCACGCCGTTCTGGTAGGCCTGCGTGCGCCGGGTGGAGAACGAGCGGCCGTCGTGCAGGCGGTCGACCGCGAAGGTGATGCCCGCCGCGGCATCGCCCGGGCGCAGGAAGTAGCCGTGCAGCGAGTGCACGACGCGCTCGGCGTCGACCGTGCGCACGGCGGCCACGAGGGACTGGGCGAGCACCTGGCCACCGAAGACGCGGCCGTTCGGCATCCACTGCGACGGACCGGTGAAGATGTCTTCATCGGTGCGCGCGCCGGTGTCGACGAGATCGAGCGTGGTGAGGAATCCGGAGAGCGGATCGGACATGGAACCTCCGGTGACGTAGACACGACGGCTCGGACGCACCCCGAGCCGTTCACTGTGAAGTAGTTTAGACAGCAGAGATGGTCCAGTCCTTTTCCCTCATCGACGCCGCGTCGCTCGGCGACCTCAAGGTGTACCTCGGGCGCGCGGCGCGCGTGGACAACGGGTCGGTCCGGCTGATCGGCGGCCTCGGTGTTCTCGCCGCCTACACGGCCGCTCTCACGCCCAAGGGACTGCTGGATTCCACACCCACCGTGCTCGGGTTGCGCACCTTCGCACTCGCGAGTTCCGACTCCTTCGACACCGTGGTGTCGATCCGCGCCCTGCTGGATCGGCTCGCGCAGCTCTCGGTGATGTCGAACTCGGCCGAGGGCCCGATCGAGGTTCCGCTACCGCCCGCCGAGACGGGTGTGGCCTGGGCCGGCATCAGCCCGCCGCGCGGCGGCTGGCAGGCCCTCGGCCACCTCCCGGTGCAGCTGCTGGAGAGCACCGCCCGGGCCGGGATCGCCGAGGTGGCGGCCGCGGTGCCGGCCGACACCGGCGAGCAGCTCGTGCACCGTGTGCGCTCGGAGGTGTGGGGCCGTGACCTCCCCGAATCCTCGTTCGGTGGCGACGATCCGGATCGCGGCATCCCCGCGGGCGCGGCCTTCTGCAGCGAGAGCCTCGGTTTCCTCAAGTCCGACGACGAGGTCTCCATCTACCGCTCGGGCCCCTGGTTCCGTCTCACCACCCGTCGCGGCCACGTGCTCGCCCGCCGCTGAGGCCCCTTCCGAAGCTCAGGCGCGGGCGGCCGCTCGGCCGGCGGCGCGGCCGGAGAAGAGGCAGCCGCCGAGGAACGTGCCCTCCAGGGCGCGGTAGCCGTGCACACCGCCGCCGCCGAAGCCGCTCGCCTCGCCCGCGGCGTAGAGGCCGGCCACGGGCGATCCGTCGGGCGCCAGCGCGCGCCCCTCGAGGTCGGTCTGGATGCCGCCCAGGCTCTTGCGGGTGAGCACGTGCAGCTTCACGGCGATCAGCGGGCCTGCCGAAGGGGCGAGCAGCCGATGGGGCTTCGCCACCCGGATGAGCCGGTCGCCCAGGTAGGTGCGGGCGCCGCGCACCGCGGTGATCTGCGCATCCTTCGTGAAGCGGTTGGCGATCTCACGATCGCGCGCGTACACCTCCCGGGTCACCGAGGCGGGATCCAAGGGCCCACTGCTGTCGTCTTGCAGCGCCACCATGCCGTGCACGAGCTCGGGCAGGCTGTCGGCCACCACGAAGTCGACGCCCTTCGCCTTGAACGCCTCCACGGGGCCGGGCGCGCCGGGCCGGATGCGCTGGGCGAGCAGGCGCAGATCCTTGCCCGTGAGATCGGGGTTCTGCTCGCTGCCGGAGAGCGCGAACTCCTTCTCGATGATCGCCTGCGTCAGCACGAACCAGCTGTAGTCGTAGCCGGTCGAGAGGATGTGCTCGAGGGTGCCCAGCGTGTCGAAGCCGGGGAACAGCGGCACCGGCAGGCGCTTGCCGGTGGCGTCCAGCCACAGCGACGAGGGGCCGGGCAGGATCCGGATGCCGTGCCGCGGCCACACCGGATCGAAGTTCGTGATGCCCTCGGTGTAGTGCCACATCCGGTCGGTGTTCACGAGCCGGGCACCGGCGCGCTCGGTGATGCCGAGCATCCGGCCGTCGACGTGCTCGGGCACGCCGGAGAGCATGGTGGCCGGCGCGGCCCCCAGCCGCGAAGGCCAGAGCGAGCGCACGAGCTCGTGGTTGCCGCCGATGCCGCCGGACGCGACGATCACCGCGCCCGCCTCGATCGAGAACTCGGCCACGACCTCGCGCGAGCTCGGCGCGCCACGGGCTGCGCGGCTGGGGGCGAGGATGCTGCCCCGTGCGCCGGTGACGCGGGTCGCGGCATCCGGAGCCGTGTCGGTCAGCAGCTCGTCGACCCGGTGCCGGTGCAGGATGCGCGCCCGCCCGGCCTCGACCCCCGCCCGGAAGCGCTCCACGAAGGGCGCGACCACGCCCGGTCCGGTGCCCCAGGTGATGTGGAAGCGCGGCACCGAGTTGCCGTGCCCCAGAGCGGTGTACCCGCCGCGTTCGGCCCAGCCCACCACGGGGAAGAACGAGACGCCGCGTTCGCGCAGCCACGCCCGCTTCTCGCCGGCGGCGAACTGCAGGTAGGCCTCGGCCCACTTGCGTCCCCAGTCGTCTTCCGGCCGGTCGAAGCCGGCGGTGCCCAGCCAGTCCTGCCGGGCCAGCTCCAGCGAGTCGCGCACCCGCATCCGGCGCTGTTCGGGGCTGTCGATCAAGAAGATGCTGCCGAACGACCACCAGGCCTGCCCGCCGAGGGATGCCGCGGGCTCCTGCTCGAGGATCGTGACCGTGCGGCCGGCGGCGAGCACCTCGCACGCGGCGACGAGCCCCGCGAGGCCACCGCCGATCACGACGACATCGGTGGGGTCGGCACTCACGGGCATCCGGAACTCCTTCGTCACGGGGCGGTACTGCGGTACGGCGGGCACAGCGCGAGGAGTGCTACTCCTCGAAGGTATTCACCATGGCATGCGCGGCGCGTTCGAGATAGCTCCACAGCATTTCTCTGTCGAGGGGCGACAACCCGAGCGAATCGACGGCCACCCCCATGTGTGCGAGCCAGCGGTCGCGGGCATCCGGATTGACCTTGAAGGGGTTGTGCCGCATCCGGAGCCGGGGGTGCCCGCGCTGCTCGCTGTAGGTGCCCGGGCCGCCCCAGTACTGCTCGAGGAACATCGTCAGGCGCTGGATGGCGCCCTCCCAGTCGTCGGCCGGGTACATCGGCTTCAGCACCGGATCGGTGGCGACGCCCTCGTAGAACTTCTGCACCAGGGCCACGAAGGTGTCGTGGCCACCGATCTGCTCGTAGAACGAACGCCCACCGAGCGCGTCGCCGACGGGTCCGTCTCCCGAGGGTCTGGGGGTGATCTGCATCCGTGTGCCGTTCTACTTCGTGGAGCTCGGGGGATCGGTCTTCTGCGTGGTGACCGGCTTGGTGCGCGGCGGCCGCGCTCCCTTCACGCTAGCGGCACCCTCGAAGCCGGAGAGCACGACGGTGTTCAGCGAGGGCAGCGTCACGTCGATCTCGTCGAGGGTGCGCTTGAGGCGCATCCGCAGATCGCGCGCCACGTCGTCTTTGGCCGAGGTGCGGGTCTTCACCACGAGACGGATGACCAGGGCCTCCGCCGAGATCGACTCCAGACCCCAGATCTCGGGCCGCTCGATGATGCGCGAGCGCCACTTGGGCTCCGCGGCCATCGCCACGGCGGCGTCGAGCACGCGCTCCTGCACCACGTCGATGTCGGAGTCGTAGGGGATGGCCAGGTCGATGATCACGCGCGCCCAGCCCTGCGACATGTTGCCCACGCGCAGGATCTCGCCGTTGCGCACGAACCAGAGCGTGCCGTTCACGTCGCGCACCTGGGTGATGCGGATGCCGACGGCCTCCACCACGCCCGTCGCGGGCCCGAGGTCGACGACGTCACCGACGCCCAGCTGGTCTTCGAACACCATGAACAGGCCGTTCAGCACGTCTTTCACGATGTTCTGCGCACCGAAACCGAGGCCGGCGCCGAGGGCTGCCGTGAGCAGGGCGAGCGAGCCGATGATCGTGGGGTCGATCGTGTTCACCAGCAGCACGATGGTGATGATGACCACGGTCACGTTGATGACGTTCTTCAGCACCGAGCCGATGGTGCGGGTGCGCTGCACGATCCGCACGGCTGCGAGCGGCGAGGCGACGAGCGCCTGCGTGTCGGTGACGTTCTGCTTCTTCTTGACGCCCGAGACCACCTGGTCGACCAGGCGCCTGACCGCGTACAGCAGGATGCCGCGGATCACGAAGGCGGCGATGATGATGATGAGGATGCTGAGGGGCACCCGGTAGTCCGTCATGAAGCTCATGACGTTGGTCCAAATCATGTTCCAGTCCATATGCCTCCACACTAACGAGGCCCCCTTGGCGTCCCCTCAGTGCGCCACGAACTCCGTTCGAATCCGACGTCTCGGGGCGTTCTCGACGACCCAGGGTGAGGGCGTGGCCGCGAAGCGACCGCACCCGAACATGTCCCCTCGCGCCGGGCGGGGACCGGCGCGACCGGCAGAGGCCCCTCGCCGAAGGCGAGAGGCCTCTGCCGCAGCTAGTAGCTGCTACTTCGCGTCGCGCGCCTGTGCGGCGAGGGCGCGGTCGACACCGGCCAGGTTCTCGATCACGAGGCGGCGCAGGGCCGGGATGCCCGCGTTCTCGGGGGCGTCGAGCCAGGCCTGGGTGGCATCGCGCAGGGACTGGTTCGCCAGGGCGCTCGGGTAGAGGCCGTTGATGACGGAGGCCGCGATGGCGTAGCTGCGGGTGTCCCACAGCTTCTGCAACGACTCGAAGTACCGAGCCACCAGCGGCTCGAACAGCGCCGGGTCGCTGCCGCGCTGGAAGCCCAGCCCGGTGGCGCGCACGATCGCGTTCGGAGCGGTGTCGACCGACACGAGCGAGTCGAACGCCGCCGCCTTGCCCGCAGGAGTGGGGATGGCCGCCTTCGCGTGCGCCGCCGACTGCGCCCCGGAGGCCGTGTTGTCGGTGGCGAGCGTGGCGTCGATCTCGGCCTGGCCGGCCTTGCCACCTGCGACGAGCGCGATCAGCAGTTCCCAGGTGAGGTCGGTGTCGATGTCCAGGCCGTCCAGCAGCACGGTGCCGTCGTGCAGGTGCGCGACGTTCTCCAGCTGCTCGGGGGTGCTGGCGAGGGCCGCGAAGAACTTCACGAACTGGAACTGCGCGTCCGATCCGGGAGCCGCCTCGAGGGCCAGCTTCCACAGGGCGTCGGCCGCCGTGCGGATGGTCTCCTCGCGGGCGGCCGGGGCCACGTACGACGAGGCGGTGAGCACGAGCTGCCCGAGCACCGTGCGGATGGTGGTCGACTCGGTCTCGGTGGCGATGTTGCCGAGCACCAGGCGCACGAAGTCGCGGGCCGGCGTCTCCGCGTCGCGGGTGGCGTCCCAGGCCGAGCCCCAGACGAGCGAGCGGGCGAGCGGGCTCTCGATCGAGGCGAGCTGGTCGATCGCGGTGTCGAGCGAGTAGCCGTCGAGGCGGATCTTCGCGTAGGCGAGGTCGTCGTCGTTCAGCAGCACGAGGGCCGGGCGCTCCCGGCCCACGAGCTCCGGCACGGAGGTCGAGGCACCGTCGACGTCGAGCTCGACGCGGTAGGTGCGCACGAGCTTGCCGTCTTCGTGCGAGTAGAAGCCGATCGCGAGGCGGTGCGGGCGGATCGTCGGCCACTCCAGCGGAGCATCCTGAAGCACCCGGAACGAGGTGATGACGTCGTTCTCGTCGTACTCGATCGCCGGCCGCAGGGTGTTGACGCCCGCGGTCTCGAGCCAGAGCTGGGTCCAGCTGGTGAGGTCGCGGCCGCTGGTCTTCTCCAGCTCCACCATCAGGTCGGGCAGCTCGGTGTTGCCGAACTGGTGCGTGTTCACGTAGGCGGCGACGCCCTGCATGAACTCGTCCTGACCGACCCACGCCACGAGCTGCTTCAGAACGGAGGCGCCCTTCGCGTAGGTGATGCCGTCGAAGTTCACCTGCACGTCTTCGAGGTCGTTGATCTGCGCGACGATCGGATGCGTCGACGGCAGCTGATCCTGGCGGTAGGCCCAGCTCTTCTCCATGGCGGCGAAGGTGGTCCAGGCCTCGGTCCACTCGGTGGCCTCGGCGGTGGCGAGGGTGGACATGTACTCGGCGAACGACTCGTTCAGCCACAGGTCGTTCCACCAGCGCATGGTCACCAGGTCGCCGAACCACATGTGGGCGAGCTCGTGCAGGATGGTGACGACCCGGCGCTCGCGCACCGCATCCGTCACCTTCGAGCGGAAGACGTAGGTCTCGGTGAAGGTGACCGCTCCCGCGTTCTCCATGGCGCCGGCATTGAACTCGGGCACGAACAGCTGGTCGTACTTGGCGAAGGGGTAGGGGAAGTCGTAGTGCTTCTCGTAGAACTCGAAGCCCTGGCGGGTCTTCTCGAAGATGTAGTCGGCGTCCATGTACTGCGCGAGCGAGGCGCGCGAGAACACGCCGAGCGGGATGACCCGGCCGTCGGCGCTGGTGAGCTCGCTGCGCTCGACGATGTAGGGGCCGGCGACGAGAGCGGTGATGTAGCTCGAGATGCGCGGGGTGGGCTCGAAGCTCCAGGTGGCCGACTGGCCCTCGACCGCCGTGACCGGCTCGGGGGTAGGGGAGTTGGAGACGACCTCCCAGTAGTCGGGAGCGGTGACCGTGAAGGTGAACTCGGCCTTGAGGTCGGGCTGCTCGAACACCGCGAACATGCGGCGGGAGTCGGGCACCTCGAACTGGCTGTAGAGGTAGACCTCGTCGTCGACCGGGTCGACGAAGCGGTGCAGACCCTCGCCGGTGTTGGTGTAGATCATGTCGGCGTCGACCACGAGCACGTTCTCGTCGGCGAGAGCGGGCAGCTGGATGCGCACGCCGTCGCTCACCTCCGCCGGGTCGAGCTCCACGCCGTTCAGCGTGACCGCGTGCACCGTGCGGGTGATGGCGTCGACGAAGGTCGAGGCTCCCGGGGTGGCGGTGAAGCGGATGGTGGTGGTGCTGCGGAACGTCTCGGGACCGGTTGTGAGGTCGAGGACGACGTCGTAGCTCGTGGTCGCGACGATCGAGGCGCGTTCACGGGCTTCTGCGCGGGTGAGGTTTTCTCCAGGCACTGAATGCTCTCCTTTTCGATTGCCCGTTCAGCCTATGACCTGGGTGTCGGTGGCGGGTGCGAGGATTGGCTCATGACTGCAGAGAAGACGAAGGTTGATTTCTGGTTCGATCCGTCGTGCCCCTGGGCCTGGATGACCTCCCGCTGGGTCGACGAGGTGGCCGCGCACCGCGACCTCGACGTCACCTGGCACATCATGTCGCTCGTCGTGCTGAACGAAGACAACCACGACCTGCCCGAGGCGTACAAGGCGTTCTTCCCGCGCGCACTGCGGTACACGCGTCTGGTGGCCGCCGCCGCCGAGCTGCACGGCCAGGAGGTCGTGAAGCCGCTCTACGACGCTCTCGGCACCCGCATCCACCCGGGCGGCTCGCTCGACCCCGACACCGTCATCCCCGAGGCGCTCGCCGAAGTGGGCCTGCCCGAATCGCTGGCGGCCTACTCCGAGTCCGACGAGTACGACCCGCAGATGCGCGCCTCGCACTTCGACGGTATCGAGCGGGTGGGTCAGGATGTCGGCACCCCCGTCATCGCGGTCAACGGCACCGCCTTCTTCGGCCCGGTCATCAGCCCCGCCCCCACCGGCGAGATCGCCCTCACCCTCTGGGACGGCATCGTCGCCGCAGCCTCCTACGACGGCTTCTTCGAACTCAAGCGCTCCCGCACCCGCGACCCGCAGTTCTAGTTGCCGGGGGCGCCGGGCTTCGCTCGTCGCTCACCTTGGGTCGTCGAGTAGGGCCTGAGACTGCGATCCCGTGGGGTGTCTCTCGACTGAACCCGTTGCTGCGGTTTCGGTCGAAGTGTCTCGATAAACTGACTTCATGCGCATTCACATCGGCACCGATCATGCCGGGCTCGAGTTCAGTAAGACGGTCAACGAGCACCTCACCGCCGCGGGTCACGACGTCGTCGACCACGGGCCGGAGAGCTACGACCCCATCGACGACTACCCGTCGTTCTGCATCAATGCCGCACACGCGGTCGTGATCGACCAGGAGGCCGGCGTCGAGGCGCTCGGCGTGGTGTTCGGCGGCTCGGGCAATGGCGAGCAGATCTCGGCCAACAAGGTGCGCGGGGTGCGCGCGGCCCTCGTCTGGAACGAGGCCACCGCCAAGCTCGCCCGCCAGCACAACGACGCCAACGTCATCTCCATCGGCGCCCGCCAGCACACCGTCGAGGAGGCGATCGCGCTGATCGACTGGTTCGTGAACGAGCCGTTCTCGCTCGAGGAGCGCCACGTGCGCCGCATCGCCCAGATCGCCGAGTACGAGGCCACCGGCACGATCAGCGACCGCGTCGTCGACGCCTGATCCGCCCGACCAGCCATGCCCGAGGGTCATTCCGTCCACCGCATCGCGCGCCAGTTCGCCCACAACTTCGTCGGCCGGCAGGTGGCGGCGAGCTCGCCGCAGGGCCGCTTCGCCGAGGGTGCATCGCTGATCGACGGCCATGAGATGATCGCCGCGCGCGCCGTGGGCAAGCAGATGTTCCTCGAGTTCGACAACGAGCTCTGGCTGCGTGTGCACCTCGGCATCTACGGTGCCTGGGACTTCGCGGGCGAGATCACCACCGACGCCACCATCCGCTCGGCCGGCGGACGGATGGGCCAGACGAACATGCGCGGCACGGATGCCGAGACCGATGGTCTCGGGCGGCAGCAGGAGGGCACGATCGACGAGATCGCCGCCGCGGGCGCTGCCGGGGCATCCGGAACCGCCGCCGCTCCCTCGCTCGACGACGCCGACGGCGAGGACTCTATCCGCTCGATCGGCGCGCCCCGCCGCTCCCGCCTGCGGATGGCCGAGCAGGAGAAGGCCGGCGAGGTCGACGAGGTGTTCCCGCCCGAGCCCGTCGGCGCCGTGCGCGTGCGTCTGCTGACCGACACGGCCGTGGCCGACCTCCGCGGGCCCACCGCCTGCGAGGTGCTCGACACGGCCCAGGTGGCCGCCGTCATCGCCAAGCTCGGCCCCGATCCGCTGCTGGACGACAGCCCCGAGGCCGAGCACCGCTTCGTCGACGCCGTGGCGAAGAAGGCCACGCCGATCGGCCTGCTGCTGATGGACCAGTCGGTCGTCAGTGGCATCGGCAACGTCTACCGCGCCGAGATGCTGTTCCGCGCCCGCCTGAACCCGCACACCCCCGGCAAGCTCGTGCCCACCGACACGGCCCGCGCGCTCTGGCGCGACTGGGTGTACTTGCTCGATCTCGGCGTGCGCACCGGCCAGATGCTCACCATGGACGGCCTCGACGACGAGGCCTACGCGGCGGCGATGGCCAACCGCGCCGACCGCCACTGGGTGTACAAGCGCGAGGGCCTGCCCTGCCGGGTCTGCGGAACGAACATCGTGCTGGAGGAGTTCGGCAACCGCAAGCTCTACTGGTGCCCGAAGGATCAGGCCTGAGGGTCGTCGAGGAGAACCATGCGTCACACCCCGAGCTTCGACCTCACCGACCCGCAGGAGATCGTGCGGCTGATCCGCGAGAACCCGTGGGCCACGATCATCTCCTCCACCTCCACGGGGCTCGTGGCCTCGCATTATCCGGTGCTCATCGACGACTCGGCTCCGGATGGCGAGATCGCGATCCTCAGTCATGTCGGGCGACCGGATGAGCGGCTGCACGAGTGGGGCGAGCACGAGGTGCTGGTCATCATCCAGGGCCCGCACGGCTACATCTCACCGGGCTGGTACGACGCCGCGCCCGCGGTTCCGACCTGGAACTTCGTGACGGCGCACCTCTACGGCGTGCCCGAGATCCTGCCAGCCGGCGAGAACCTGCGCGTGCTCGAGCAGCTCGTCGACCACTTCGAAGACGCGATGCCCGAACCTCGACGGATGCGGGGCACGCTTGCGAACTCGGAGTACGCCGACCGCATCAGCGCCGGCACGGTGGGCTTCCGCCTGCCCGTGTCGCGCTTCGTGGCGAAGCTCAAGATGAGCCAGAACCGGCCCGACGACACCGTGCGCCGCATCGTCGGCGAGCTCGAAGGTGACGGCCCGTACGCGTCGGCGCCCCTGGCGCAGGAGGTGCGGCGGGCGAACCCGGCCCTGTTCGACGGGAGCGCCGCGGGTGGGGCTGCGGGAGAGGGCGCGGCCGGCGGAGCGGATGCCGGAGTACCCACCCCGGCGGCAGGGCCCGAGCTCGGGGCGCACGGCGCATGAGCGGGTCGATCCTCCTGACCGGCGGGCGGCTGCCCGGTTCGGATGCCCCGGTGGATGTGCGGGTGATCGACGGTGTAATCGACGCCATCGTGCCCTCCAGGGAATCCTCGAGGGACCTCGCCGCAGGCGTGCCTGCCCTCGACCTCGACGGCCGCTGGATCGTCCCGGGGCTGTGGGACAACCACGTGCACTTCAGCCAGTGGGCCGCGGTCTCGCGGCGCCTCGACGTGGGCGGGGCGGGTTCGGCGGCGGAGACGGTGGCGATCGTGGCGCGCGCGGTCGCGGCATCCGGAGCCGGCGGAGGCGTCGAGGCCGGGATCCCGTCCCACGTCGACGGGCCGATGGGCGGCGCGGCCGCCGAGATGCTGGTGGGCTACGGATTCCGCGATGGACTCTGGGGCGACGAACCGACCGCCGCCGCGTTGGATTCCGTCAGCGGCATACGTCCTGTAGTGCTGGTCAGCGGCGACCTGCACTGCTGCTGGCTCAACACAGCGGCGCTCGCACAGTTCGGGCTGGCCGGGCATCCGACCGGCCTGCTGCGGGAGGACGAGGCCTTCGCCGTGCACCGTGCGCTCGACGACGCGCCCGCCGAGACCGTCGACGCCTGGGCGCGTGAGGCGGCTCAGGCCGCCGCCGCCCGCGGAGTGGTCGGCATCGTCGACCTCGAGATGGCCTGGAACCGCGAGGTCTGGGAGCGCCGGCTCGACGCCGGCCACGACGCGCTGCGGGTCGAGTTCGGTGTCTATCCCCAGCACCTGGAGCGCGCCATCGGCGAGCGGATGCGCACGGGCGACGCGATCGGCCGGCCGGTCGAGGGCGAGTCGCTGGTTCGTGTGGGCCCGGCGAAGATCATCACCGACGGATCGCTCAACACCCGCACGGCCTACTGCTTCGACGAGTACCCGGGTCTCGCGGGCTCGCCGAACGCGCACGGGCTGCTCACGATCGCTCCCGAAGACCTTGCCGCACTGCTCGAGCGTGCCGTCGGCGCCGGTTTCGTACCGGCCGTGCACGCCATCGGCGACCACGCCAACCGCCTGGTGCTCGACGCCTTCGAGGCGGCCGGATGCGGGGGAGCCCTCGAGCACGCCCAGCTCGTGGCCGAGTCCGATTTCGTGCGCTTCGCTCCGCTCGGCGTCACGGCGAGCGTGCAGCCCGAGCATGCGATGGACGACCGCGACGTGGCCGACCGCTACTGGGCCGGCCGCACGGGCCGCTCCTTCGCGCTCGCCAGCCTGCTCGAGGCCGGCGCGACGCTGGCGCTCGGCTCCGACGCCCCCGTGGCCCCGCTCGACCCGTGGATCACGATGGCCGCGGCCGTGGGCCGGGCCCGCGACGGCCGGGAGCCGTGGCATCCGGAGCAGCGCATCCCCGTGCAGGCCGCGCTCGCCGCGTCGGCACGAGGCCGCCGTGGCATCGAGGTGGGGGCGCCCGCCGACCTTGCAGTCGCCGAACTCGACCCCTACGCGGCCACCCCCGCCGCGCTCCGCGCAACCCCCGTGGCCCTCACGCTCCTCGCCGGCCGCCCCACCCACTCCACCCTCTGAGCGACCCCGTCGGCCCCGCGTTCGGTCGCAAAAAAGGGTCGAAAGCTCGGAGTATGCACTCTTTTTTGCGACCGAACGGGGGCCCCGAACGCGAAAAGGGCCTCGCCGCCGAAGCGGGAGGCCCTTCTCGAGGGGGAGGTTACGCGGCGATGTGCGCGAAGAGGAACCAGCGGTCCTTGTCGAGGCCGCGGGCGATCTCGATCGCGACGTCTTGCGAGGAGGCGTCGATCTCGCCGAGCTCCTTGACGGCCTTGTTGACGACCGCGAGGGCGACGTCGATCTGGCCGATGATGGTGGCGATCGTCGCATCCGACTTCTGGAAACCGGCGGGCATCTCAGCGGTGCCGGTCTTGGCGGCGACGGTCTGGATGCGGGCGTCGATCGGCAGGCCCAGGGCGACGACGCGCTCGGCGGCGGTGTCGGCGTACTCCTGCGCGTGGTCCACGACGGTGTCGAGCAGCTCGTGCACGCCGATGAAGTTGGCGCCGCGCACGTGCCAGTGCGCCTGCTTGCCGTTGACGGCGAGGGCCTGCAGCTCGATCACGACCGGGCTCAGGAACTGCGCGGCCGCCGCGGCGACATCGGGGCTGGTGGTGCTGGTGGGGGTGGTGATGAGCTCGGTCATGGTGTGTCCTTTCGATTCCCTCTTGCCTCAACGGTACTCACGCTGAAATCTTCCGCAAGCAAGCTGAGGCTGGGCTAATCTGCGCTATTTCGCGGGGAAGGGACGACGGAAGTAGGCGTTGGAGTTCGGCAGGAACATGGTGATCAGGGCCACGATCGTCACGAGTGCGTGCGCGATCCCGACCGCCGGGCTCGTCTGGTATTCGGCGGCGATGCCGATCAGCCCGAGCACGCCGAGGATCGTGAGCGTGTTGCGGGCCCACACCCGGCCGCGCAGCATGAACACGGCGGCGATGATGCGGAACACCGCGACGAGGATGATGAGCACACCCACGATGACCAGCATCGCGATGGTGATGGGAGCGGCCGACCCCTCCAGGCCCACCACCGCCGTCACGAGCACCGCGCCGCCGATCACCAGGATGCCGGCGACGATCGACAGGATCGCCTCGGCCAGCCACAGCCCGAACGAGAGCTTGACCTCCCAGGGAGCCGCTTCGAGAGCGGTCTCGCCGCTGAATTCGGGACCGGAGAGTTCGGAGGAGGACATGCGTCGGCGCCTTTCGTCGAGCGGAGTCGCACGAACGCGCCCCCTGCATCCGAGACTAGGGGATGGAGGCGTCGCCGCTCAGTTCTCGTCCCACCCCCGTTCGGGCGTGGCGCAGGTATTGCGGAACACATACTGCGAGGGCCGTTTGCGCTCGTGGCTGGACCAGTCGATCGCCGGCCGCTGCTGATCGGCGGGCAGATAGCCGAGACGGTAGACCGCCATCAGCTCCAGGTCATCCGGAACCCCGAGAAGGCTCTCGATCTCGGCCCAGCGACCGGGCACCTCCATCGGGAACGAGACGAACTGGATGCCCATGCCGAGTTCCACGGTGGCGAGCCAGATGTTCTCCATCGCGGCGCCCATGCTGAAGACGGAGTAGAACGAGCTGAGCTCGCCGGGGCGGTACTCGGCGCGGTCGAGCATGACGCCGATCAGCAGCGGCGAGCCCGCCACCAGCTTGCGGTTCTCCTCGCCGAGCGTCTGCGGCACACGGAAGGTGTTCATCAGCTTCTGCCCGCGTGGGGTGAACACCTGCTTGGTGAAGGGGCGGAGCGCCATCGGCAGCTTGTCGAAGAGCATGCCGCTGCGCGTCGCAGCCATCTCGTCGGCGCTGAACCGGAAGTACGGCTTGTAGCGTTCGAAGAAGGTGCCGTTCGACATCGCCTCGGTCATGCTGGCACCGCTGATGCCGGCGATGGTCTCGATCGTGGCGCGCTCGTCGATCAGCACGAAGCGCCAGGGCTGGCTGTTCAGCTGCGAGGGCGCGCGGCCGGCCAGCTCCATCAGGAGCCGCTGGTGCTCGGGGGTCACCGGGTCCGGGCGGAACGGCCCGTTCGTGGTTCTGCGGCGCCGCACGACGTCGAGGAATTCCATCGCTCCGCCTCCTACTTTCGCGACAGGATGAGGCCGGCCGCGAAGAACGGCGCGGCGGTCAGCGCCAGCACGACGTGCCGTCGGGAGCGCGCGCTGATGCGGGGGATGATCGTGAGCGGCACGGCGGCCGGGGCGAGGGCGAGAGCAGCGCGTCGATCGCCCGCCCGTCCGCGCAGAACGGCGCTTCCGGCCGCGGCGGCGGCCAGCGTCGACGTGGCGATGTAGAGCGCGTGGTGAACCCAGCGGAACCGCCGGGTATCGATCATCCCGAGCCCCACGGAGGCGCCGAGCGCGCAGTTGGCCGTGTAGCTCGCCGCGGCCGCCACGAACAGCGGATGGGGACTCATTTCGCCAGACTACGCGACCGCGCCGGCACGGCAAGGGCCGCCCCGGGTGACACACTGGAAGCGATGACGAACCAGCCCGGCCGCCCGCCTGTTCCGCCGCTCCCGGAGGGCATCCCACCGCTGCCCCCGTCGCTCGGTGCGGAGGATCGCGCCGAGCTCAGCACTCCCGTCGGGGCCCCGCGACCGGCGTCACACCCCGGGCTGCCGCCCACGCCCCCGATGCCCGGCACGCCGATTGCGTCGAGGGAGGCTCCGGATGCGGTCGCGCGCGCGGCGACGCTCCCGGCGCCGTCGCGGTCGCCGTTCGAGGCCGCCCCGGTGCCGTCCCCGTCATCGTCGCCGTCCGACGGCGCGCAGGCGGCCCCTCCCCGGCTCGGACGCGGTCCGGCGCCCACGCCACTGACCTCGCCAGCCACGCCGTCTTCGCCCGCGCTGCCGTACTCGCCTGCGCCGTCGGTCTCGCCCAAACGGCCGTCCTCGCCCGCGCCGCGCCGGCCCTCGATGGCGCGCACCGCCCCTGCACAGCGCCCTGTCCGCTCCGCTCCCTCCGGCTCCCGGCCGCGTTCGGCGCGCCCGCTCGCCATCCTGGCTCTCGCGGCCGGTGTGCTCGCCCTGATCGGATCGTTCGTGCCGTTCGTGAACCTGGGCGCGTGGGTTCTTGGCGTGGCCGCCGTGGCGCTCGGTGTGCTGGTGCTGGCGCGGCACCTCCCCGGCCGTCCGCTCGCGGCCGCGGGCATCGTGACAGGAGGTCTCGCCCTCCTCGTCTCCGCGGTCATGCTGCTGGTCTTCTCCACGGGGTTGCTCGGCCAGTTCGGTGGGGGAGCGGTCCCGCCCGGCACGGATCCGTCGTCCACGGCACCGGATGCCGCTGCCGGCGATGTCATCTCGGCCCGCTTCGGCCAGACGGTCACCTACGACGACGGACTCCAGGTGCAGGTCAGCGCCCCGAGCGTCTACGCCTCCTCAGCCGACGGCGCCCGCGATGAGGATTCCACGGCGATCGTCGTGACGATCACTCTGTACAACGGCACGTCCGATCCGTTCCAGCCGGCCTTCTCCTCGCGGGGGTCGGTCGCGGGTCAGGATGCGACGCCGGTGGCCGACCCGTCGAACGCCGCGCTGAGCGGTCCCCCGGCGGAGCCCGTCCCGCCGGGGGAGGCGGTGAGCTGGCAGGAGGCGTACTCCGTGGCATCCGGTACCGACGTCGTGCCCGCCGACCTCGTCTACGAGATCGAGCCGACGCCGGACTACTTCGCCGCCCGCTTCACGAACTGACAGGTCGCCCTGGATGGGGTTCTTGTCGGAATAGCGACCGCCGAGCTCTCTGTGAGCTCGGCGCCTCGTATTCCTGCACGAACCCCGGAGATCAGAGCGCGGCGGCCTCGTCGGTGAGGCCGGCGATGAGGTCGACGGCCTCGAGGGGCCTCGAGGTGCCGGGCGTGAGGTAGGTGACCGTGAAGCCGAGGCGTGCGGCCGTCTCGAGGGAGGCCAGCACGCTGTCGCGCGTGGCATCCGGACCCATCGCGATGATGGTGGTCTTCTCGATGGAGTCGTAGTCGCGCCCGACGGCGTCCGCGTGCCCGCGCAGCACCTCGAGCTTGTGGGCGCTCTCGTCGCCGAAGAAGATGTTGCACGCGTCGGCGTACTGCGCCACGAGCCGCAGGGTCTTGCGCTCGCCCGAGCCGCCGATCATGAGGTAAGGGTGGGGCTTGGAGAGCGGAGCCGGAACGCTCAGCGTGCGGCCGAGCTGGTAGTGGGCACCGTCGAAGGGGCCGTCGTCGTCGCTCCACATCTGCAGGCAGATCTGCAGGGTCTCCTCGAGTCGCTCGAACCGCTCCTTTGTGGAAGGGAAGAGCAGCCCCAGTCCGGTGGCCTCCTCCTCGTTCCAGGCGGCGCCGATGCCGAGACCGGCGCGGCCGCCGCTCAGCACGTCGAGGGTGGCGATCTGCTTGGCGAGCAGCCCGGGTGCCCGGTAGGTGACGCCGGTCACGAGGCAGTGCAGCAGCATCCGCTCGGTGTGCGCCGCGAGGAACCCGAGCAGCGTGTACGCCTCGAGCATGTCGTTCTCGGCCGGCCCCACCCCCCGGATCTGCCAGAGGTGATCCATCACCGTGAGCCGGGCGATCCCGCCCGCCTCGGCCTCCCGCGCCACCCGCGCCAGTGTCGGGGCAAGGGCGGCGGGCCCGCCCTCGAAGGTCAGATTGGCCAGATGCAGTCCCAGTTCCATGGGGCTGACGCTACTCCGCTCCCACGAGAACCTGAGCTCAATCGTGTCGGCCGAAGGCCGAACCATAAACGGAGAGGGGATGACGGGAATCGAACCCGCGTGATCAGTTTGGAAGACTGAGGCTCTACCATTGAGCTACATCCCCGCGCAGGGGGTGAAACCCCAGGCACCCGAACATCGTAGTACAGCTTCGAAGGTGCTGTGTGACCCTCGATCGGCGTGCAGTAGACTTGCCGAGGCCATTTCGCCGGAACGCGGGCAGCCGCCTACCCAAGCAGGTGTCCGAACCGGATTGGGTCTTCTCGATCCGGGGCGTAGCTCAGCTTGGCTAGAGCGCCCGCTTTGGGAGCGGGAGGTCGCAGGTTCGAATCCTGTCGCCCCGACACGACTTGATTCGCATCACCGAAACCATCAGGAGAGACTCAACGTGAAGACCACGGTCGAAAAGCTCAGCCCCACGCGTGTGAAGATAGCTATCTTCGTCACCCCCGACGAGCTGAAGCCCAGCATCGATCACGCCTACAGCCACATCGCCGAATCCATCAACATCCCCGGATTCCGTAAGGGCAAGGTGCCGCCGCCCATCATCAACCAGCGCGTCGGCAAAGAGGCCGTTCTCGAGCACGCCGTCAACGACGGCCTCGACCGCTTCTACCGCCAGGCCGTCACCGAGAACGAGCTGCGCCCGCTCGGCCGCCCGCAGGCCGACATCGTCGAGTGGCCCAAGGCCGAAGACTTCTCCGGTGACCTGGAGCTCGCCATCGAGGTCGACGTGCGCCCCGAGATCGAGCTGCCCGACTACGAGGGCTTCGAGGTGGCCGTGGAGCCCGCCGTCGTCGCCGACTCGGACGTCGACGAAGAACTGGAGCGCCTGCGCAGCCGTTTCGGCACGCTGGTGACCGTCGAGCGCCCCGCCAAGACGGGCGACTTCGCCCAGCTCGACCTGGTGGCGACCGTCGACGACATCGAGGTCGACACCGCATCCGGCATCTCCTACGAGATCGGATCGGGCGAGCTGCTCGAGGGCATCGACGAGGCCCTCGACACCCTCACCGCCGGTGAGACCACCACGTTCGAGGCTCCGCTGCTCGGCGGCGAGTACGCCGGCCGCGACGCCCTGGTCACCGTCACGCTCAACTCCGTCAAGGAGCGCGAGCTGCCCGAGGCCGACGACGACTTCGCCCAGATCGCCAGCGAGTTCGACACCCTCGACGAGCTGAAGAAGTCGCTCAAGGAGCAGGTCGAGAAGCAGAAGGCCTTCGGCCAGGCTTCCGAAGCCCGCACCAAGATCGTCGAGTCGCTGCTGGAAAAGGTCGAGATCCCCGTTCCCCCGGCGCTGATCGAAGACGAGGTGCACCGTCACCTCGAGGGCGAGAACCGCCTCGAAGACGACGAGCACCGCGCCGAGGTGACCGAGTCGAGCACCAACACCTTCAAGACCCAGATCCTGCTGGATTCGGTGGTGGAGAAGGAAGAGGTCAAGGTCTCGCAAGACGAGCTCACTCAGTACCTCGTGCAGTCCTCGGCCCAGTACGGCATGGACCCGAACGAGTTCGTGAAGATCCTCTCCGAGTCGAACCAGATCCCCGCGATGGTGGCCGAGGTCGCCCGCAACAAGGCGCTGGCGATCGTGCTGTCGAAGGCGAAGGTCGTCGACACCGACGGCAAGGCCGTCGACATCAGCGAGTTCACCACGCTGGCCGAAGACGGAGAAGGCCCCAACCTGGTCGGCGCCGCCGACGAGCACGAGGGTCACGACCACGACGACCACGAGGGCCACTCGCACTAGTCGCGAGGCTCGCCCGAGTCGAGACCCGCCGCCCCCGCCGATCTGGCCGGGCCGGCGGGTCTCGTCGTTTAGGCTCGGGCTGTGAGGACAACGGCGACCGCGGACGGCGAGCGCACCTGGCCCGAGCTGCACGACGGCCAGCGGGCGGTGCTGCTCGAGGTGCTCATCCACGGCTCGATGTCGCGCGCCGAGCTCTCCCGGCGCCTGGGCCTCAGCCGCACGAGCCTGTCGCGTCTCACCCGCGAGCTCGTGGAGCTCGGGCTCGTCGCCGAGGGCGAGACCCTGCCGATCGGCGGCCGGGGCCGCCCTTCCGAGATGCTGCACATCCGGCCCGAGGCCGCCCTGTTCGCCGGCATCAAGCTCACCGGCAGCGCGCTCTACGTGGCGGTAACCGACCTGCACGCCAAAATCGTGCTGCGGGAGGATCACGATCTCGACTCCCGTGCCGTCGACGACGTGGTCGCCTTGATCGGCGACGTCATCCGGCGACTGCGGATCGCGCATCCGCGGCTCACCGCCGTGGGGGTGTGCCTGGCCGGCGATGTGGAAGACGTGGGCGACCGGCAGCTGGTGGTCGGATCGCACTTCCTCGGCTGGGACCAGGTCGCGCTGGCCGACCTCGTGGGCAGAGCCACAGGGCTGCCGGCCGTGGCCGCGAACGACGTGCAGTCGCTCACCTCGGCCCACCACTGGTTCGGGGCGGGCGTCGGCCTTCGCTCCTTCGCCGTGATCGGCCTCGGTGCCGGCATCGGCGCAGGCATCGTGGCCAACGGAACCATCATCAAGGGCGCGCGCGGCCACCCCGGCAAGATCGGTCATCTGCCGGTCACCGCGACGGGGCCGCGCTGCGACCGCGGCCACGTCGGCTGTGTGTCGGCCTACGTGACGGTTCCCGCCATCCTGCAGAACGCGCAGACCGACGAGTACTCGGAGGCCCTGGCGAGCGCCCGCCGGGGCGAGCCTCTCGCGCTGAAGGCCTTCCAGGCGGCGGGCTACGCGCTCGGCACCGCGATCGCCACCATCGTCGACCTGGTCGACCCCGAGAAGGTCGTGGTCACCGGCGAGGGTCTCGCCATCCTCGAGCTGGCCTGGGCGGCCATGGACGAGGGCATCGCCGCCCGACTGGATCCGGCCTCGGAGCCGGTGCCCGTTCAGGCGCGCGACTTCGACTTCTCCGACTACGCCTGGGCCGCCGCCATCAGCGCGATCCGCCACATCGTGTGAGCGAGCGGCGCCCCGCGTCGCCGCCTCCGCTACACTCTCCAGTCGTTCCCCGACAGATCGGATCTCTGCGCCCATGCCGCTCCCCGTGTCGCCCACCGGCCGTTCCCTGCCCTGGCCCACCCCGGGTCTGGCATTCGGCGGCGACTACAACCCCGAGCAGTGGCCGGAGGAGGTCTGGGCGGAGGACGTGCGCCTGATGCAGGAGGCCGGCGTCACGATCGTGACGGTCGGGGTGTTCTCGTGGGGAGCGCTGGAGGTCGCCGACGGCGAATTCGATTTCGGCTGGCTCGATCGCGTGATCGCGCTGCTGCACGAGGGCGGCATCGCCGTCGACCTCGCCACCCCCACGGCGTCCCCGCCGATCTGGCTGCACCAGGCGCATCGCGAGATCCTCCCGGTGTCGCGCACCGGCGAACGCTACTGGCAGGGCGGGCGGCTGGGCTGGTGCCCGAGCTCCGCGGTGTTCCGCGCCCACGCCCTGCGGATCGTGCGCGAACTCGCCCGACGGTACGGCGAGCATCCGGCGGTGCGGATGTGGCATGTCTCCAACGAGCTCGGCGGCGGCAATCGGCTTTGCTACTGCGACGAGTCGGCCGCGCACTTCCGCCGCTGGCTCGACGAACGGTACGGCACCGTCGCGGCGCTCAACGAGGCCTGGGGCACGGCGTTCTGGGGGCACCAGTACACCGATTTCGCTCAGGTGCTGCCGCCGCGCGACAGCGAGTCGACGCCGAATCCGGGGCTCGTGCTCGACTTCGACCGCTTCTCGTCGGATGCGCTGCTCGAGCACTACCTGGCCGAGCGCGACGCCCTGCGCGAGGTGACTCCGGACATCCCCGTCACCACCAATTTCATGGTGGCCCAGGGTCCCGGCGTCGTCGACTACGCCGGCTGGGCCCCGCATGTCGACGTGCTCGCCAACGACCACTACTCGCTCTCGGTCGACCCGAACCGGGAGCAGGAGCTCGCCTTCTCGGGCGACCGGATGCGCGGACTCGACGTGACGCGGCCGTGGCTCGTGATGGAGCACTCCACCAGCGCCGTGAACTGGCAGTCGAGAAACCGCTCGAAGGCGCCGGGCGAGCTCGTGCGCAACAGCCTCACGCACGTGGCCCGGGGCGCCGACGGCGCGATGTTCTTCCAATGGCGGGCGTCGACGGCGGGAGCCGAGCAGTTCCATTCGGCGATGCTTCCGCACGCCGGCACCCGCACCAAGGTGTGGCGCGACGTCTGCGAACTGGGGCGCATCCTGGGCGCCCTCGCCGAGCTGCGGGGAACGCTCGTGGAGCGGCCGCAGGTCGCCATCCTGATCGACGACCAGGCGGGCTGGTCCTGGAATTCGGGTCAGAAGCCGCACCACGACCTGGCGCCCTCGCACGCGGCCCGCGAGTACCACCGGGCGCTCTGGGAGCGCGGTGTCACGGCCGACGTCGTGCCGCCGCACGCACCGCTGCACGGGTACCGGCTCATCGTGGTGCCGGCGCTGTTCCTGGCCGACGACCGCGCCGCCGCCGCGGTGTCGGCGGCGGCGCACGCGGGAGCCACGGTCGTGGTGACCTACCTCTCGGGCATCGTCGACGAGACCGACCGGGTGCGCGCCGGGGGCTACCCGGGCGCGTTCCGGGAGCTGCTCGGGGTGTTCGTGGAGGAGTTCTTCGTGCTGCTGGACGAGGAGCAGCTCTCCCTGGACAACGGATGGCGCGCCACGACGTGGAGCGAGTGGGTGCACGCCGACGCCGCCGAGGTGGTCGCGCGCTACGCGGACGGGCCGCTGAAGGGGCATCCGGCGATCACCCGGCGTGCCGTGGGCGAGGGCGACGGCGCCGGCGCGGCCTGGTACGTGTCGGCCCGTCTCGATCACCGGAGCCTGGGTGCCTTGACGGACGACATCCTGATCGCCTCCGGAGTGCGCCCGACGGTGCCGGTCGCAGCGGGGCTGGAGGCTGTGCGCCGGGTGGGCGAGACGGGTTCGTACCTCTTCGCCATCAACCATTCCGGCGAGGAGCTGCGGGTGCCCGCGTCAGGCCAGGACCTCGTGTCGGGCAGCCGAGCCGACGGTACCCTCGTGCTCGCGCCCGGTGGCGTGGCGGTGCTGCGCGAAGACGCCTGAGGTCTTCGCGGGCCTCAGAGCTGCGCGGGCAGCCAGGCGGCCTGCCGCAGCCACTGGTGCATCTGCCCGCCCTCGTGGCCGTTGAACGGGTAGACCTCGATCTCGTGCGCTCCGGCGTAGTGGTTGAAGGCCGCGAACACCGTCGAGGGCAGCACGATGCCGTCCATCAGCGCCACGGAGAACAGCGCGGGCGCCGTCGCCCGGCGGGCGAAGTTCACCCCGTCGAAGTACGACAGCGTCGAGAACACCTGCTGCTCGACGTCGCGGTGCACCGCGAGGTAGCGCACCAGCTCGGTGAAGGGCGGTTCGGGGGTGGCCTCGACGGCACGGCGGAAATGGCACAGGAACGGGACATCCGGCATCACGGCACGCAACCCCGGCACGAGGCCGGCCACCGCGAGCGAGATGCCGCCGCCCTGACTGCCGCCGGTCACCGCGAGGCGGGACTCGTCGACGAAGTCGAAGCCGCTCACCGCATCGACCAGCCGCACCGCGTCGGTGTACAGGCGCCGGTAGTAGTACGTCTCGGGGCTGTCGATCCCCTTCGTCATGAAGCCCTCGACCGCGGGACCGGATCCGTGAGGGTCGGGGGTGTCGCCGCCGGTGCCCCACCCGCTGCCCTGGCCCCGGGTGTCCATGAACACGTGCACGTAACCCGCAGCGGCCCAGAGCAGCTTCTCGCCGGCCAGGCCGCGCCCGCCGTTGTAGCCGTTGTACTCGATCACGGTGGGCAAGGGACCGGATGCCGCGGCCGGGCGCACCACCCAGGCGCGCACGGGCTCGCCGCCGAAGCCCGGGAAGGTGAGGTCGTCGATCTGCAGCTGCGTGATCGGCGTCTCGGCGGGCGAGAGCACGGGCTCCCCGCCCACGGCGCGGGACTCGGCCAGGGTTCCCGACCAGAAGTCGTCGAAGTCCCGCGGCTCCGTCACCTCCGGGCGGTAGTCGCGCAACAGTTCCAGGGGCAGATCGGTGTAGGGCACGGGGCATCCTTCGGGGGAGAGCGGCGGTGGTCGAATCCAGTTGTAGCATCGGGCTTGACATTTTGTTCCACCAAGGCACAAAATAATCGGGCACCACCTGCACTCTGGACAATGTCGTCTGAAAGGACAAATCGATGAAAGCAACGAGGCTCACATCTCGCACCGCGCGCCGTGTCGCGGCGGGCGCCCTCGCCGGAGCCACCGCGATCGCCCTGCTGGCGGGGTGCTCGGCGTCATCCGGCGGCGCGACCGACTCCACCGCCGCCGGCGCCACCACCACGGTCGACTTCTGGGGCTGGGTTCCGGGTCTGGAAGACCTCGTGGCGCAGTACAACGAGGCCAACCCCGGCGTCGAGGTGAGCTTCCACCGGATGACCGGCGACGATGGCCAGAAGGTCGAAGCGGCCGTGGACGCGGGCGCCGGCCCCGACCTCGTGCAGCTCTCGACCCACGACCTGCCCGACTACGTCATCTCCGACCGCGTGCAGCCGATCACCGAGTACGTGGGCGACATCCAGGACAACAACACCGAGAGCGCTTGGACCTCCGTGACCTTCGGCGACGACGTGTACGGCGTCCCGCAGGGCATCGGGCCGGCCGGCATGATGTACCGCACCGACCTCTTCGACAAATTCGGGATCGCGGTCCCGGCCACCTGGGACGAGTACCTCGCCGCCGCTCGCGCCATCCACGCCGCCGACCCGAACGCCTACATCGCCAACCTCTCGCCGAGCGAGATCGGCCAGTGGATGCAGGAGGTGCAGCAGGCCGAGGGCAGCTGGTACGGCGTCGACGGCGATTCCTGGACCGTCGGGGTGAACGACGACGCGTCGAAGCTGGTCGCCGCACGCTGGCAGACCCTGCTCGACGAGGGCCTGGTGACGACCGAGCAGATGTGGACCCCGGAGTACTGGGCGCTGGTGAACTCGGGCAAGGTCGCCACCATCTCCTACGCGGCCTGGTTCCCGAGCCTGCTGGCCGAGAACGCGGCCGACACGAGCGGGCTCTGGCGCATCGCTCCGCTGCCGACCAACGCCGGTTCGACCAACTCGGGCGACTCCGGCGGCGCCGCGGTGGTGGTGCTGAAGGGCGCGGCCGATCCGGCGGCCGCTGCGAAGTTCGCGGCCTGGCTGAACGACTCCGATGAGACGCAGGATGCCCTCATCACCGTCGGCGGACTGTTCCCCTCCACGAAGAACGGTCTCGCCTCCGAGGCTCTGATGCAGCCGCAGCCCTTCTACGGCGACCAGGTGATCAACGAGGTCTTCGCTGACGCCGCAGAAAACACGCCCTCCACCTGGGTCGAGGGCCCGAACTACGGCACCGCGCAGACGGCGGTGACGGACGAGTTCGCCAAGGTCGTCACCGGCGAGCAGACCTTCGAGCAGGCCCTGGA
The DNA here is from genome assembly GCF_023264855.1 of Herbiconiux sp. Lineage (GTDB taxonomy): Bacteria > Actinomycetota > Actinomycetes > Actinomycetales > Microbacteriaceae > Herbiconiux. The sequence continues at coordinate 98,698 of NZ_JAHFUW010000004.1, forward strand.
CAAGGCGCAGGCGGCCACGATCGCCGACCTGAAGAGCCGCGGCCTGAGCGTGGCCGAGTAGCCGATGGCCCTCGCAGCAGCACCGACGGCCACCCGGCGGCGGAAGTTCTCCGCCGCCGGGCGGCCCTGGATCCCGTACCTGTTCGTCGCGCCCTTCGTGGTGCTGTTCCTGGTGTTCCTGGCCGCCCCCATCGGGGTGGCGATCGGCAACAGCCTGCTCTCGCAGCAGTCATCGGGCCTGGGCTTCGGCGGCCGGGAACTCACCTTCGTCGGCATCGACAACTACATCCGGGCGTTCCAGGACTCCGACTTCGTGGTGAGCTTCGGGCGGGTGCTGCTCTACGGCGTGGTGCAGGTGCCGGTGATGATGATCATCGCCGGTCTGCTGGCGCTGCTGTTCGACTCGGCACTGGTCAAGGCCAAGAAGTTCTTCCAGTTCGCGGTCTTCCTTCCCTACGCGGTGCCCGGCGTCATCGCGGCGCTGCTGTGGGGGTTCCTCTACCAGCCGAGCGTGAGCCCGATCATCCAGGCCTTCACCTCGCTCGGCATCGACGTGAACCTGCTCGCGCCCGGCACGGTGCTCTGGTCGATCGCGAACATCGCGGTGTGGTCGAACACCGGCATCAACATGATCATCCTGTTCGCCGCGCTACAGACGGTGCCGCGCGAGATGTACGAGGCCGCCCGGCTGGACGGGGCCGGCGAGGCCCGGATCGCCTGGAGCATCAAGATCCCGATGATCGCCCCGGCCATCCTGCTCACCACGCTCTCCTCGGTGATCGGCACCCTGCAGCTGTTCAACGAGCCGCAGGTGCTGAAGACCATCACCTCGAACATCTCCAGCGACTTCACGCCGAACATGGCGATCTACGCCGCATCCACCCTCGGCAAAGACTCGCAGTACTCCTCGGCCATGGCCGTCATCCTCGGCGTGGTGACGCTGATCATCTCGGTGGTCATCCTGCGCATCACCAACCGCAGGTCGATGGGAGCCACCGATGGCATCTGACACCCTGACGCGCATCGCGCCACTGGCCGGCGCCGCTCCGGGCGGATCCGGGACCGGCGAAGACGAACCGCGGCCTCGCCGCCGGGGCGGAGACGTGAACCGGATCGCCGGCGACCGGGTGAGCCGGGGCTGGATGATCGCGGTCACGGTCGCCATGATCGTCGCCACGGCCTACTTCCTGATCCCGGTGCTCTGGCTCGTGGTCGCCTCGACCAAGTCCACCGGCGACCTCTTCTCGACGCCCGGCTTCGCCTTCGCCGACTTCCACCTCTGGGACAACCTGGTGGCGCTCAGCACCTACGACGGCGGCATCTTCTGGCGCTGGGGCCTGAACTCGGTGATCTACTCGGTGTTCGGTTCGGTGCTCACCACGCTCGTGAGCGCCGTCACCGGGTACGCGTTGGCGGTCTACCGCTTCCGGGGCCGCAAGGTGCTGATCGCGATCGTGCTCGGCAGCATGCTCATCCCCGGCACCGTGATCGCCCAGCCCACCTACGTGCTGCTGGTGGGCCTCGGCCTCAACAACACCTATGCCGGCCTGCTGCTGCCGGCCTTGGTCTACCCCTTCGGCGTGCTGCTGTGCTACATCTACGCGCAGTCGTCGGTGCCCACGGAACTGATCGAGGCCGCGCGCCTGGACGGGGCGGGGGAGGTGCGCATCTTCGTCTCGATGGGCCTGCGCCTGATGGGCACGGGCCTGGTGACGGTGCTGCTGTTCGCCTTCCTCGGCAGCTGGAACAGCTACCTGCTGCCCCTGCTGGTGCTCACCGACCAGGAGCTGATGCCCCTGACGGTCGGGCTCACCGGCTGGAGCCAGTCCTCGATCACCATCCCCGGGCTGCAGATCCTCACCGTGGTCGGATCCCTGGTGTCGATCATCCCGATCGCCGTCGTGTTCCTCTCGCTGCAGCGGTTCTGGAAGTCGGGCGTCACCGCCGGCGGCGTGCGTTTCTGAGATGACGCATCCCCTGTCCACCCTCGTCTTCTCGCGGCCCGCGACCGAGTGGCTCGAAGCGCTGCCGCTCGGCAACGGCCGGCTCGGCGCGATGTGCTGGGGCGGCACCCGTGCGGTGCGCTTCGACCTCAACGACGGTTCGCTCTGGTCGGGCCACCCCGGCAGTGAGGCGGGCCAGCCGCACCCTTCGGCCTCGGAGGCCGCGGCCGAGCTCGCTCTCGCGCGTCGCCTGCTGGCCTCGGGCGCACCGGTGGCGGCGGGCGACGCCCTCGCCCGGATGCAGTCCGACTACTCCCAGGCGTACCTCCCGCTCGCGACGGTGACGCTGATCGTCACGGATGCGGACGCGGATGCGGACGCCAGCGCCGCGCCGAGCCCCGCACCCGTGGGGCCGGACGATCCGAGCGAGTACCGGCGCACGCTCGATCTCACCTCGGGTCTGCACACCGTCCGGCATCGGCGGACGACGGCCCCCGGCCCCCTCGTCGCCGGTGAGGTCGTGCATCGTACGGCGATCTCGGCGCCCGACGGTGTGCTCGTGCACGTCATCGACGGCTTACCGGCCGGCACGGAGCTCGACCTCCTGCTCGAGTCCCCGCTGCGGGTGATCGACGATTCGACCCGTGAGACCGACGGCCCCGACGGCACGGTCTTCGACCGGCGGATGCTGCTGCGGGCGCCGAGCGACGTGCCGCCGGCACACGAGCCCTCCTTCCCGGCTGCGACGTGGCCGGATGACGCCGGCCGCTCGATCGACGCCGCGCTCCTGGTGCGGGTGCTGCGGCACACGGCGTCGAGCCGCGTGCTCGTGCTGGTCGCGAGCGAGACGACGTACGCGGGGATCGGCCGGGGTCTCGACGGCTCGGTTCAGGATGCCGCGGAGCGAGCATCCGCCCGGCTCGACGCCGCGCAGGCACGCGGCGCCGACGAGCTGCTCGCCCGCGCCCAGGCCGACCATTCCCGCCTGTTGAACCGCGTCGGCCTGCACCTGCACCCGCCGGCGGCGGATGCGGATCAGTCCCGCGGGCTGAGCCGCGTCGGCCCTGACCTGCACCCGCCGGCGGTGCCCACGGGCGATCCGCTCGGAACCGGTCGGGATGCCCCTCTCGACACCGCCCAGCGGCTTGAGCGGGCCTACGCCTATCCGGCCGGGCCGCTCGCCCACGACCCCGGCCTCGCCGCCCTGCTGTTCGACTACGGGCGGTACCTGCTCGTGGCCGCGTCGCGGCCCGGCGGGCTCCCGGCCACCCTGCAGGGGCTCTGGAACGATTCGATGCAGCCGCCGTGGAGCTCGGGCTACACGCTCAACATCAATCTGCAGATGAACTATTGGCCCGCCGGTCCGGCGGATCTCGAGGAGACCGCCGAGCCCCTGCTCCGCTTCGTGGAGGCGCTCGCCGCGAGCGGTGCCGAGACGGCCGCGCGGCTGTACGGCGCGCGCGGATGGGTGGCGCACCACAACTCCGACGCCTGGGCGTACACCGCGCCGGTCGGCGCACGGCACGGCGATCCCTCCTGGGCGTTCTGGCCGATGGCCGGGGCCTGGCTGGTGACGCTGCTGGCGGAGCTGGACCGCTTCGGGGGCGTCGACGAGCGGGTGCTGCGCGACCGGATCTGGCCGCTCCTGCGCGGAGCCGCGGAGTTCGGGCTCGACTGGCTGATCGAGCTGCCCGGCGGCGGATGGGGGACGGCTCCCTCGACCTCGCCGGAGAACCTGTTCCGCGACACCGACGGCATGCCCACGGGCGTGGACGTGTCGTCGGCCCTCGACCTCCAGCTGCTGCGCGAGATGTTCGAGACCACGGTGGCGGTGGCCGAGCGCCTCGGCGTCGACGATCGCGAGCTCGTGCCCCGGGTGCGCGCCCGCCTGGCGGCGCTGCCCGGGTCGCCCGCCGTCACCTCCGACGGGTCGATCCTCGAGTGGAGCGCCGAGCTCCCCGCGGTCGATCCTCACCACCGCCACGTCTCGCCGCTGTACTTCGTGTTCCCGGGCGCGACGCCGCTCACGCCCGAGCTGCGGGAGGCGGCATCCGTCTTCCTCGCCCGGCGCGGCGACGACTCGAGCGGGTGGTCGCTGGCCTGGAAGCTGGCGCTGCAGGCGCGGCTCGGCCGGCCGGACAAATTGTCCGACCTGCTCCGGCTGGTCTTCCGCGATGCCGCCGCCGCCCGCACCGCGGCGGCCGGGAAACCAGCGGGCCAGTGGGTGGGTGGTCTCTACCCGAACCTCTTCGCCGCGCATCCGCCGTTCCAGATCGACGGCAACCTCGGCTTCGTGGCCGCGGTCTGCGAGATGCTGCTGCAGAGCCACGACGGCGGCCTCCACCTGCTGCCCGCCCTGCCCGCCGAGTTCGCCGACGGCGAGGTGCGGGGGCTCGTGGCCCGGCCGGGGGTGATCGTCGGTCTCGCCTGGAGCGGCGGACAGCTCACCGAGGCCGTCTTCCGCGCTCGCGGCGATCGCGCCCGGCGAGCCCACCGCATCCGCTACCGGGGCGTCGAGCGCCTCATCCGCCTCGAGGCGCAGCAGACGGTGCGCCTCACGGCGGCCGACTTCGATCGCGAACCCGGGCCATCCGCCCCCCTCATCGACCTCAGAGAAAGCAGCACCCCCTAGATGAAATTCACCGACGGCTTCTGGATGCTGCGACCCGGCGTCACGAAGCTCTTCGCCCAAGAGGCCTACGACCTCGACGAGGTCGACGGCGCACTGCGCGTCACGGCCCCGACGAAGGTGATCGAGGCGCGCGGCGACACGCTCAACCGCGCCGTGCTCACGGTGACCCTCAGCTCGCCGCTGGAGGGTGTGATCGGCGTGCGGATCGAGCACTTCACGGGCGGGCACGACGGCTTCGGCTTTCCGCTGCCGGGGGCTGCGCCCGGTCACGGCGAGGTGCGCATCGACGATGCCGAGGGCGTGCTGGCCAGCGGGGAGCTGAGCGCCGTCGTCACCCGCGGCGCGCCCTGGAACCTCGAGTTCCGCGCCCGGACGACCGTCGGCGGCACGACCCGCACGCGCACGCTCACCCGCAGCTCGGCCAAGTCCGTCGCCACTGTCGACGTGGCCCCCGACGCGAACGTCGACGGCGCCCCGATCGGCTCCAACGGCAGCGCGGGCGCCCTGCATCCGCACTACATCCACGAGCAGCTGTCGCTCGGGGTGGGTGAACTCGTCTACGGCCTCGGCGAGCGCTTCGGCCCGGTGGTGAAGAACGGCCAGAGCGTCGAGACCTGGAACGCCGACGGGGGCACCTCGAGCGACCAGTCGTACAAGAGCGTTCCGTTCTATCTCAGCAACCGCGGGTACGGCGTGTTCGTGAACCACCCGGGGCACGTCTCGTTCGAGATCGGCTCGGAGGCCGTGGAGCGGGCGCAGTTCTCGGTGCCGGGGGAGCGGCTGGAGTACTACGTGATCGCGGGCGACCCCAAGCAGGTGCTCGACCGGTACACCCGGCTCACCGGGCGCCCGGCCGTGGTGCCGGCCTGGTCGTACGGGCTGTGGCTCTCGACGAGCTTCACCACGAGCTACGACGAGGAGACCGTCTCGGGCTTCGTCGACGAGATGGCGCGCCGCGACATCCCGCTCGCCGTGTTCCACTTCGACTGCTTCTGGATGCGCGAGTTCAACTGGTGCGACTTCGAGTGGGATCCGCGGGTGTTCCCCGACCCCGACGGGATGCTCGAGCGCCTGCACGCCAAAGACCTGCGGGTCTGCGTGTGGATCAATCCCTACATCGGCCAGCGCTCGAAGCTGTTCGACGAGGCCAGGGCCCTGGGCTTCCTGGTGAAGCGGGCGAACGGCGACGTCTGGCAGTGGGATCTCTGGCAGGCCGGGATGGGCCTGGTCGACTTCACGAATCCGGATGCCACCGAGTGGTACAAGGACAAGCTGCGCGCGCTGGTCGATCAGGGGGTCGACGCCTTCAAGACCGATTTCGGCGAGCGCATCCCCACCGACGTGGTGTGGTTCGACGGCTCCGACCCCGAGCGGATGCACAACTACTACACGCAGCTCTACAACGAGGCCGTGTTCGAGGTGCTGCAGGAGAAGCGCGGGGTCGGCGAGGCGATCCTGTTCGCCCGTTCGGGCACGGCGGGAGGTCAGCAGCTGCCCGTGCACTGGGGCGGCGACTCCACCTCGACGTTCGAGTCGATGGCCGAGACCCTGCGCGGCGGCCTCTCGCTGGCCTACAGCGGCTTCGCCTACTGGAGTCACGACATCGGCGGCTTCGAGGGAACCCCCGACTCGGCGGTGTTCAAGCGCTGGACGGCGTTCGGTCTGCTCTCCAGCCACAGCCGCTTCCACGGCAGCCAGTCGTACCGGGTGCCGTGGGCGTTCGACGAGGAAGCCGTCGAGGTCACGCGCGTGTTCGCGAAACTGAAGAACCGCCTGATGCCCTACCTCTTTGCGGCGGGGATCGAGGCGAGTGAGCGCGGAACGCCTCTGATGCGCCCGATGCCGCTGGAGTTCCCCGACGATCCGGCGGTGGCGTACCTCGACCGGCAGTACCTGCTTGGGGCCGACATCCTGGTCGCTCCGGTGTTCAGCGCCGACGGCGACGTGCAGTTCTACCTGCCCGACGGCACCTGGACCGATCAGCGCACCGGTGAGCCCGTGCGCGGCGGCGCCTGGCGCACCGAGACCCACGGCTTCCTCTCGCTGCCGCTCTACGTGCGCGAAGGCGCCGTGATCGCCCTGGGCGGTCGCGACGACCGGCCGGACTACGACTACCTCGATCAGCTCGTGCTGACCCTGTATCCGGGCTCGTTCCAGGGCGTTCGGGAGGTCACGGTGACGAATCCGGATGGCGGCTCGATCGTGTTCGAGGTGGAGTTCGGTGAGCGGCGCGCGTGCGTGCGTGCCCGCTCGGCCGGGGAATCCGACCTGCCCGCCTGGTCGGCCAGGATCGCGCATCCCGAGGGCGGCGGCTACGGTGATCCCGTGCCCGCCCGCGGCGCGGAACTGGAGGTCGCCTGGTGAACCCTGACGTGCTGCGGAACGACTATCGCGACACCGGTCTCATGTTCGGTCCCGATTTCGTGTTCGGATCGGCGACGGCCTCGTACCAGATCGAGGGCGCCGTTGCGGCCGACGGCCGGCGGCCCTCCATCTGGGACACCTACAGTCACACGCCGGGCAAGGTCTGGAACGGCGACACCGGCGACGTGGCGTGCGATCACTACAACCGCCTCGACGAGGATCTCGACATCATGGCCTCGCTCGGGCTCGATTCCTACCGCTTCTCGGTGGCCTGGCCGCGGATCGTGCCCGAGGGCACCGGCGCCGTGAACCAGCCCGGGATCGACTTCTACTCCCGGCTCGTCGACGGCCTGCTGGAACGCGGGATCACACCGGTGGCCACGCTCTACCACTGGGATCTTCCCCAGACGCTGGAGGATGCCGGCGGCTGGCCCGCCCGCGCCACCGCGGAGGCCTTCGCCGACTACGCCGCGGTGGTCGGCCGGGCCCTCGGCGACCGGGTCGCCACCTGGACCACCCTCAACGAGCCCTGGTGCTCGGCGTACCTCGGCTACGGGTCGGGGGCGCACGCGCCGGGCCGCACCGACGGCGCCGATGCGCTCGCCGCCGTGCATCACCTCAATCTCGCGCACGGCCTCGGAGTGCAGGCGCTCCGCTCGGTCGTGACGAACGAGCCCGACTACTCCGTCACGCTCAACTTCCACGTGCTGCGCGGGGAGGGCGAGACGGGCCCGGCGGCGATGCAGAAGATCGACGCGCTCGCGAACCGTGCGTTCACGCATCCGATTCTCAAGGGGGAGTACCCCGCCGACCTGATCGCGCAGACCGCCGAGGTCACCGACTGGGCGTTCGTGCGGCCGGGCGACCTCGAGGCGATCAACCAGCCCCTCGACGTGCTCGGCGTGAACTACTACTCCACGGCCCGGGTGCGGCTCTGGGACGGCGTCAGCCCCCGGCAGAACAGCGACGGGCACAAAGACATGGGCGGGTCGCCCTGGCCGGGCGCCTCCGACGTGGAGTTCGTGCCTCAACCCGGGCCCTACACCGACATGGGCTGGAACATCGAGCCGGCCGGCCTCGACGAGCTGCTCGGGGCGCTGCACGAGGAGTTCCCCGGCCTGCCGCTGATGATCACCGAGAACGGCGCCGCCTTCGCCGACACGGTGACGGATGCCGGCGACATCCACGATCCCGACCGCATCGACTATCTGCACCGGCACCTCGCGGCCGTGCACCGGGCGATCGCGCGGGGCGTCGACGTGCGCGGCTACTTCGTCTGGTCGCTGTTCGACAACTTCGAGTGGGGCTACGGCTACTCCAAGCGGTTCGGCATCGTGCGCGTCGACTACGACACGCTCCAGCGCACGCCGAAGGACAGTGCGGGCTGGTTCGCGGAGCTCGTCGCGTCCCACCGCCTGCACGCCTGATCGCCTTCCACTATCTGCCGACGGCGAACACGGGCCGCCAGAGCGGTGCGCTCCAGTAGATTCAAACCACTGCAAGCGAATTGGAGCGACACACATGGCCGAAACGGCTCTTCCATCCAGCGTCTTCGACCGACTGCTGAAGGACCGCATCATCTGGCTCGGGTCGGAAGTCCGCGACGACAACGCGAACGAGATCTGCGCCAAGATCCTGCTCCTCGCGGCCGAAGACCCCAAGCGCGACATCTACCTCTACATCAACTCGCCCGGCGGCTCGATCACGGCCGGCATGGCGATCTACGACACCATGAAGTTCGTGCCGAACGACATCGTGACCGTGGGCATCGGCATGGCCGCCTCGATGGGCCAGTTCCTGCTCACCAGCGGCACCAAGGGCAAGCGGTACATCACGCCGAACGCCCGCGTGCTGCTGCACCAGCCGCACGGCGGATTCGGCGGAACCGCCAGCGACATCCAGACCCAGGCGCAGCTCATCCTGAGCATGAAGCACACGCTCGCCCAGATCACGGCCGACCAGACGGGCAAGACCGTCGAGCAGGTCAACGAAGACGGCGACCGCGACCGCTGGTTCAGTGCCCAGGAGGCGCTGGAGTACGGCTTCGTCGACCACGTTCGCGAGTTCGCCAGCGATGTCGTCGGCGGCGCCGGCACGGCTGCCGACCAGCTCTAGTCCGCACCGATACGAGAACAGGGAAAAGAACCCATGGAAACCCCCACCTTCGGTGCGAGTGCCTACCGCAACGGCACCATGCCCACCGACCGCTACATCCTGCCCAGCTTCGAAGAGCGCACGGCCTACGGCTTCAAGCGTCAGGACCCGTACGCGAAGCTCTTCGAAGACCGCATCATCTTCCTCGGCGTGCAGATCGACGACGCCTCGGCCGATGACGTGATGGCCCAGCTGCTGGTGCTCGAGTCGCAGGATCCCGATCGCGACATCGAGATGTACATCAACTCGCCCGGTGGCTCGTTCACCGCGATGACGGCGATCTACGACACGATGCAGTACGTGCGCCCGCAGATCCAGACCGTGTGCCTGGGCCAGGCGGCCTCCGCCGCGGCCGTGCTGCTCGCGGCCGGAACGCCCGGCAAGCGCCTCGCACTCCCGAACGCGCGCATCCTGATCCACCAGCCGGCTACCGGCCAGGGCGGCGGCCAGGCGTCCGACATCGAGATCCAGGCCCGCGAGATCCTGCGGATGCGCGAGTGGCTCGAGTCGACGCTGTCGCACCACTCGAACCGCACGCTCGAGCAGGTCAACAAGGACATCGACCGCGACAAGATCCTCTCGGCCGCCGAGGCGCTGGACTACGGCCTCATCGACCAGGTGCTCACCTCGCGCAAGAACGTGCCGGCGCTGGTCAGCTGACCTCACCGCACGCCGCAGCGACGCCGTGTCCGACCAGGACTGGTTGACCGACAGCCGGGCCATCCGGAAGATCTCCTTCTTCTCGGATGCCCCGGCTGTCGCCGGTTCGTGGCCCATGACGGTGCCCGCCGTGGCCCAGCTGCAGGGCGGGCTGGAACTGGATCCGGGGATCACCTTCCTGGTGGGCGAGAACGGCAGCGGCAAGTCGACGGTGCTCGAGGGCATCGCGATGGCCTTCGGATTCCCCGCCGAGGGCGGAAGCCGCAACGGGGGAGGCCGCACCCGCGCGAGCGAGTCGCCGCTGGGGGAGTGGCTGAAGCTCGACCGCGGCTTGGTGGCGCCGCGCTGGGGTTTCTTCCTGCGCGCCGAGACCATGCACAGCTACTACAGCTATCTCGAGCAGCTGCCGGATTCGCCCGACCGCGACCTGCACGAGATGAGCCACGGCGAGTCGTTCCTCGCCCTGCTCGACCGCAAGATCGACTCGCCCGGCTTCTTCTGCCTCGACGAGCCCGAGGCGGCGCTGTCGTTCCAGTCGACGCTGCGCTACCTGGCCGATCTCGACGCCCTCGCGAAGGCGGGCGCGCAGGTCGTCTGCGCCACGCACTCGCCCGTGCTGGCCTCCCTGCCGGGAGCCACCATCCTCGAACTCGGCGAGTGGGGCATCCGGCGCACCGAGTGGGACGATCTGGAACTCGTGGGCCATTGGCGCCGGTTCCTGGATGCGCCCGGTCGCTATCTGCGCCACCTGATCGACACCGATGCCGACCGGGCGGGGAACGGATGACGCCGCCGGGGCCGCGCGCCACCGTCTGGATCCTGATCGCCATCGGCCTGGCCGGCGGCTTCCTCTCAGGCGTCTTCGGCGTGGGCGGCGGCACGATCGTGGTGCCGGCGCTGGTCGGCATCCTGGGCTTCTCGCAGAAGCTCGCCTCGGGCACCTCGCTGCTGGCCATCGCGCCCGTCACGATCGTGGGGGCGCTCAGCTACACCGTGCTCGGCACGGCGAACTGGGGCTACGGCCTGCTGCTGGCCGCCGGCGCGGTGGGCGGCGGTTTTCTCGGCAGCTGGCTGCTGGTCAAGCTGCCGTCGCGAGCCATCGCCCTGCTGTTCATCGTCTTCCTGCTGTTCGTGGCGGTGCGACTGGTGTTCTCCGAGCCCTCGAGCGCGGCTGCGCCGCAGCTCACCGTGTTCGGCGGCGTGCTGCTCGTGGCCGTCGGCTTCGTGGCCGGCGTGCTCTCCGGCGTCATCGGCGTGGGCGGTGGCATCGTGATCGTGCCGGCGCTCGTGCTCGGCGGCGGCGTGGGCGACCTCGTGGCCAAGGGGAGTTCGCTGATCGCGATCGCCCCGAGCAGCATCACCACGTCGGTGGCGAACCTGCGGCGCCGGAACGCCGACCTGAGGGCCGGTCTCGTGATCGGCCTGGCAGGATCCGTCGCCACCGTGGCCGGCAGCTGGACGGCCGCGGTCATCCCCACCCGCGCCGCCTCGATCGCCTTCGCGGTGTTCCTTGTGCTCGTGGCGGGCCAGATGCTCTGGCGTGAACTCGGCCGGACACGCCGCGGACGACGCGGAACGGGCCGTGCGCGACGGATCCGACCGTAAGGGTCTCGATTCGTGCGTGGCTGTCGAAGTGTGTCTGGGGTTCGGGTTAGGCTCGTCAGAACACAGCGACTAGGAGGCTGGGCATGGCACGCATAGGAGAGAGCGCCGACCTGCTCAAGTGCTCATTCTGCGGAAAGAGCCAGAAGCAGGTCCAGCAGCTCATCGCCGGGCCCGGTGTCTACATCTGCGACGAGTGCGTCGAGCTCTGCAACGAGATCATCGAAGAACGTCTCTCGGAGGCCAGCGAAGAAGCGGCCGGCGAGTTCGAGCTGCCCAAGCCGAAAGAGATCTACTCCTTCCTCGAGGAGTACGTCATCGGTCAGGATGCGGCCAAGCGCGCCCTGTCGGTGGCCGTCTACAACCACTACAAGCGCACCCGCGCCCGCACCACGATCGTCTCGGCCGAGGCCCAGGCCAACGAGGTCGAGATCGCCAAGAGCAACATCCTGCTGATCGGTCCCACGGGCTGCGGCAAGACCTATCTCGCGCAGACCTTGGCGAAGCGGCTGAACGTGCCGTTCGCGGTGGCGGATGCCACGGCACTCACCGAGGCCGGATACGTCGGCGAAGACGTCGAGAACATCCTGCTGAAGCTCATCCAGGCCGCGGACTACGACGTGAAGCGCGCCGAGACCGGCATCATCTACATCGACGAGATCGACAAGATCGCCCGCAAGGCCGAGAACCCGTCGATCACCCGCGACGTGTCGGGCGAGGGCGTGCAGCAGGCGCTGCTGAAGATCCTCGAGGGCACGGTCGCGAGCGTTCCGCCGCAGGGCGGGCGCAAGCATCCGCACCAGGAGTTCATCCAGATCGACACCACGAACGTGCTGTTCATCGTGGCGGGGGCCTTCGCGGGGCTCGAGGAGATCATCTCGCAGCGCGCCGGCAAGCGCGGCATCGGCTTCAACTCGCCCCTCTACAGCAAGAAGGCCGAAGCCTCCCTGTTCGGCGAGGTGCTTCCGGAAGACCTGCACAAGTTCGGGCTCATCCCCGAGTTCATCGGCCGGCTCCCCGTGGTCACCACGGTTCTGCCGCTGGATCAGGCCGCCCTCATGCAGATCCTCACCGAACCGCGTAACGCGCTGGTGCGACAGTACCAGCGCATGTTCGAACTCGACGGCGTCGAGCTCGACTTCGAGACGGATGCGCTCGAGGCCATCGCCGACCTGGCCGTGCTGCGGCAGACCGGTGCGAGAGGTCTGCGGGCGATCATGGAGGAGGTGCTCGGGCCGATCATGTTCGAGGTTCCCTCTACCGACGAGGTCGCCCGGGTGATCGTCACCCGCGAGGCCGTGCTTGAGAACGCCGCGCCCACCATCGTGCCGCGCAAGGCGCGCCGCGAAGAGAAGTCGGCCTAGGCCGCCGCCGCAGCAGCCATTCCGTTTCAGCCGCTTTGTTCTAACCGATCCAAGCGGTGACCGTCCGTCGCGGGGGAGACGCGCTCATCATCCAGCCCATCTCTGCCGGGATCGTCGCGTCGATCACCGGTTTCGCGAGTTCGTTCGTGCTGGTGGTCGCCGGCCTGCACGCCGTGGGGGCGAACGACGCCCAGGCGGCGAGCGGTCTGCTGGTCGTCTGCGTGCTGAGCGGTGTGCTCTGCATCCTGCTCGCCGTCACGTTCCGGATGCCGATCTCGTTCGCCTGGTCGACTCCGGGGGCGGCCCTGCTGGTCGCCGCCTCGGCGACCACGAACGACTTCCGGGCCGCCACGGGCGCGTTCCTGGTGTGCGGGGCCCTGATCGTGCTCTGCGGGCTCTGGCCGGCGCTCGGGCGCGCGATCACGAGCATCCCGCGGCCGCTGGCGAGCGCGATGCTCGCCGGCATCCTGTTCCCGATCTGCCTGGCGCCGATCACGGCGGCGATCGAGATCCCGTGGCTCGCCCTGCCCGTCATCCTGACCTGGCTGGTGCTGTTCCGCTTCGCACCGCGCTGGGCGGTGCCGGCGGCGATGGTGGTGGCCGCGATCGGCATCGGCGTGAGTGCGGGAACCGAGTGGCTGAGCGAGGCGTCGCTCTCGCCGCAGCTGACGTTCGTGGCGCCGGCATTCGATCCGCTGGTGATCGTGAGCCTCGGCATCCCCTTGTTCGTGGTGACGATGGCCGGGCAGAACGTTCCAGGCTTCGCCGTGATGTCGACCTTCGGCTACACCGTTCCGCCGCGCCCGGCGTTGCTGGCCTCGGGCCTCGGAACGATGGCCGGATCGTTCTTCGGCGGCCACGCCGTCAACCTGGCGGCGATCACGGCGGCGCTGATGGCCGGCCCGGATTCGCACCCCGACAAGTCGAAGCGGTGGATCGCCACCGTCACCTCGGGCATCGGCTTCATCGTGTTCGGGCTGGCCGCAGGGGTGGCCACGGCGCTCATCTCGGCGGCGCCGCCCATCCTCATCACGGCCGTGGCCGGTCTGGCACTGCTCGGTGCCCTGGCGACCTCGGTGTCGGCGGCGATCGAGGTGCCGGCCCATCGCATCCCGGCGATCGCGACCTTCTTGGTCACGGCATCCGGGATCGTCGTGGTGAGTATCGGATCGGCGTTCTGGGGGCTGCTCGTGGGCGGCGTCATCATGCTGTGGAGCGCCTTCCCGTGGCGCCGCCGCAGCACAACGAAAGGATCATCGTGAACAGCGTTCGCCTCGGCCGCTCAGGCCTCAGCATCTCACCCGTCGTGCTCGGCTGCATGAGCTACGGCGTGCCCGACCGTGGCACCCACACCTGGACCCTGCCCGAAGAGCAGTCGCGGCCGTTCTTCGTGCAGGCGCTCGAGGCAGGCCTGACCACCTTCGATACGGCCGACAGCTACTCCGACGGCACCAGCGAGGAGATCACCGGGCGGATGCTCGGCGAACTCGCCCGCCGCGACGAGGTGCAGATCTTCACCAAGGTGTTTTTCCCACTGGCGCGCGATGCCGGGCCGAATGACCACGGCCTCTCGCGGGCGCACATCCTGAACGCCATCGATGCGAGCCTGACCCGGCTCGGGACCGACTACGTCGACCTGTACCAGATCCACCGCTGGGATCCCGAAACGCCGATCGAGGAAACTATGGAGGCCCTCCACGACGTGGTGCGCGCGGGCAAGGCGCGGTACATCGGTGCCTCGTCGATGTTCGCCTGGCAGTTCGCGAAGGCGCAGCACGTGGCCGAGCGAAACGGGTGGACCCGGTTCGTGTCGATGCAGGACCAGTACAACCTGCTGCAGCGCGAGGAGGAGCGGGAGATGCATCCGCTGGTGCTCGACCAGGGTGTCGGCGTGCTGCCGTGGAGCCCGCTGGCCCGGGGCCGCCTCACGCGGCCGTGGGGCACGGAGACCGAGCGCACCGAGACCGACTGGGTCACGAAGCGCTTCTACGGCCAGGCGGATGCCGCCGACCGCGCGATCACCGAGGCCGTGGGCCGGGTCGCCGAGGCGCGCGGAGTGAGCCGGGCGCAGGTGGCGCTCGCCTGGGTGCGGCAGCAGAAGGCCGTCACCTCGCCGATCGTTGGGGCCACCAAGCCGCAGCACCTCAGCGACGCGATCGCCTCCCTCGAGGTGACGCTCAGCCCCGAAGAGCTCACCGCGCTCGAGGAGCATTACACGCCGCGCCTCCCGGAGTTCTAGAGCGACGCAGGTCGTCCGATCTCGGGAGGGCTGCCATCCAGCCGGGCGAATGGCTCGAGCGCATGTCCGATCAGACTGTCAGACCTACTGCGCGGGGCACGGAGGCCGGGTGCTCCGGCGCGAGGTGCGGGCCCCTGCCGAGCAGGCGCTCGCGCAGGGTGCCGCCCTCGGGCGCCGGGTCGAGGCGGCCCCTCCGGCGCAGTTCGGGCAGCACGAGGTCGATCACGTCGCGCATCGAGGCGGTGTTGAACACGGCCTCGAGCATGAAGCCGTCGAGGTCCGTCGCATCCATCATGCGCTCGAGCTCGTCGGCCACCTCCACGGGGTCGCCCGTGATGGCGAAGCCCCGCGTGCCGCGCCCCTTGAGGTCGTCGAGGATCTCCCGCACCGTCGGTGCGCTGCCGTCGGGGCGGGAGTAGAAGCGCTCGATGTTGCTCACGCCCATCTGGCCCGCCAGGCCGTCGTCGGGCAGCTGCTGCTTCAGCGGCAGGTCGGGGTCGAACTCCATCAGGTTCAGCCCGGTGTTGCCCGAGTAGTAGTGCGCGGCGAGCTCGTCGGTCTGCAACTGCTCGAACTCGGCCCGCAGCCGGTGCGCCTCCTCGCTCGTCGCCGCCGTGACGATGGTCACCCCCACGATCAGCTTGATGTCGTGCGGGTCGCGCCCGAGCTCGGCGGCGCGCCGGCGGATGTCGGCCACGCTCGCCGCGGTCTGCTCGTACGTGGTGCCCTGGATGAACACGCCCTCGGCGTGCCTCGCCGCGAAGGCACGCCCCGCTTCCGAGGTGCCCGCCTGGAAGAGCACGGGGGAGCGCTGGGGCGACGGCGGCTGGGTGTGGTATCCCCGCGAGCGGTAGTACTCGCCCTCGTGCTCGACGAGGTGGATCTTGTCCGGATCGGCGAAGACGCCGCCCTCGCGATCGAGCACCACCGCGTCGTCGTCGTTGCCGCCTTCCCAGAATTTCAGCGCCACCTCGACGTACTCGGCAGCCGCCTCGTAGCGTTTGTCGTGCGGCACCATCTCCGACTGGCCGAGCATCTTCGACATCGTGTTCTGCGACGCGCCGGTGACGATGTTCCAGCCGATCCGGCCCTTCGTGACGTGGTCGAGCGTGGAGTACTTGCGCACGGTGTGCAGCGGATGATCCGACCCGGTCGTGGTGGTGACCACGAAACCCAGCCGCTCGGTGGCGGCGGCGAGGGCGGGGATGAGGTACGCCCCGTCGAGGCTGAACATCATCCCCGCCCGCACCAGCACGTCGGACAGTTCGCCCTTCAGCGACGCGTAGCCGAACGATCCGCCGGCGAAGAAGAGCAGGTCGAACCCTGCGTCGTCGAGCATCTTCGCCATGTCGATCCAGTACTCGATGTCGCGGAAGTCGCCGTTCTGGCTCCGCGGATGAGCCCAGCTCGTGGTGCCCCCGATCTGCTGCGTGCCCGCCTCGAACACGCCGAGGATCATCCGCTTCGCCACGGCCGCGCTACTTCGCTTCGATCTCGTCGAGCAGGCTCAGGTCGACCGCCTCGTCCACGGGCGGCAGGTCCGTGATCCCGGAGGCCTCCAGGGCCGGGTACATCTCGGTCTCGAGCCGGTCGAGATCCATGTACAGCAAGCCGTGCTCGTCGGTGGCGGGGCTCTCCATCAGCTTCGCGAAGGCCTCGCCGGAGAGGGTCTGCTGCTCGAGGTCGAGGCCGAGGTCGGCTCCGAAGTCGTTGACGGCGAGCTCGGCGCCGCTGGTGGGGTCGGCCAAAAAGTCCTGCCAGCCCTTCACCGACGCGCGCAGGAACTTCACGTAGGCATCCCGGTTCTCGTCGATCTTGTCGTCTTTCGCGAAGATGGAGGACGCGTACCCCGGGGCGCCCAGTTCTCCCGAGAGCGTGCAGCCGAAGTCGACGTCGGGCTTCAGGCCGAACGTCAGCTCCATCGTGATGGGCTGGTTGGTGGCGTAGGCGGTGTACACGTCGCCGTCGCCGTTCACGAGCGGCGCCGGGTCGAAGCCGGTCGGCAGGATGGTGACGGCGTCGAGCGGGATGTCGTTGAGCGTGAGGACCTGTTCGACGGTGGCCTCGCTCTGGGCCAGGATCGTCTTGCCGACCAGGTCGTCGGCCGTCTCGATCGGATCGTCCTTGAGCCAGAGGAAGCAGCCGGGGTTGTCCTGGAAGACCGAGCCGATGATCGAGAAGTCGTCGTCGGCCATGGCGGCGAAGGCGCTCGACATGCCGGCGGTGATCCCGGCGTCGGCGGCGTCGGCCGCCACCTGCGACTCGGCGGTGGGGGCATCCGGGCCGCCCGGCAGCCATTCGACGTCGAGCCCCTCGTCTTCGTAGTAACCGTTCTCGGCGGCCAGCCAGAATCCGCCGTACTCCACGTTGGAGATCCATGACATCGCCACGGAGAAGGGGATGGGATCGGCCGCGGCGCCATCCGTCGACTCGGCGCCCGAACTGCTGGTGCTGCAGCCGGCCAGCAGCAGGGCGGCGGCCGCCACGGATGCGCCGGCGGAGAGCGCGCGCACGCGCCTGGTGCGGGTGGGGGAGGTGCGAGGAACCATGGCTGTGTCTCTCTTTCGTGTGAGGAACTCTTCGATGGTGGTGCGGGGGTGTGGGATACCGGGTGTCAGGTGACGCGGTCGACGACCTTGCGCTCCGCGGTGCGGGCGAGGCCGAAGCAGATGACGGAGAGGGCGGTGGCGATGAGCGCCGAGGCCCACTGCCGCTGGTAGATGAGGCGGTCGCCCGAGGACTGGAGCAGGTCTCCGAGCCCGACGCCCGACAGCAGGTACTCGGCCAACAGCACGCCGAGGATGGCGATCGGCGCGCTCAGCCGCAGCGCCAGCATGATGCTCGGGACGGCCGCCGGCAGGTGCAGCCGCCACACCCGGGAACGCAGGCCAGAGCCCAGCACCGCGAAGAGATCGCGGCTGGACTGCGGCACCGACGACATGCCCGAGATGGTGAGCGAGAACGCCGGGAAGAACACCAGGATCACCACGATCACCACGACGGTGCCCGATCCGTAGCCGAACAACCGGGCGAGGATCGGGATCATCGCCGTCACCGGCACCACCCGCAGGATGAGGGCGCTGGGGGTGAGCAGCCCCGAGACGAGCGGCGACATCCACACCAGCACACCCATCACGACGCCCACGAGCATGCCGAGGATCAAGCCGCCGATGGCGAACAGCGCCGTCCACACCACGGGCCAGACGTAGACGTCCGGATGCAGCACGATGTCGCCCGCGACGTCGAGGGGGGAGGGGGCGACGGCCCGGCTGTAGCCGTTGACCAGCAGCCAGGTGGGCCAGGCGATCAGCAGCAGGATGATCGGCCAGTAGCGCAGGAGGACGGCTGTCAGGAATCGGCCGACCAGCACGAAGGGGGTGGAGCGCGTGACTGCCGGAGTTGAGGGGGTGATGGATGCCGCGTCCCGCAGCGGCGAGGCGGCCGCCTGGTCGGCGGCATCCGTGCCGTGCGCCTGGATGGGTGCGTCGGCTGCGGCTGCGGCTCCGGTGTCGATGCGGGTCATGCGAACCTCCTGGCGATCGCGCGCTGGGCGACGACGGCGGCCCCGTAGAGCACGAGTGAGCACAGCACCGACAGCACAGCGGCTGCCCACAGAAGGTCGATGCGATAGTTCTGCATCGCGCTGATGAACAGCACGCCGAGACCGCGCCTGGCGCCGAACCACTCGCCGATCGTGGCACCGAGGATCATCGCGGGCGCGGCCAGCGCCAGCCCGTCGAAGAGCTTCGGCAGAGCGGCCGGCACGTCCACGAGTCGCAGGCGTGTGCCGCGCCGGGCGCCGAGCACCGCGAGCAGGTCGTGGTAGGGCCGCGCCGCCGTGGCGAGGCCGGAGCTCATCGAGATGTAGATGATGAAGGTGGTGGAAAGGGCCACCACCAGCACGGGCGTGCCCTCTCGGCCGAGGATGAGGATGAGGAACGGCGCCAGCGCCACGGCCGGCACGGCGTCGATCACGGCGGCGAAGCGGTCGAGCCCCGGTGCCAGCACGGGAACGAGCGAGGCGAGCAGGGCGAATCCGACACCCGCTGCGATGCCGATCAGGCCGCCGACGGCCGCCTCCGTCACCGTCGTGCTGAGCGCATTGCCGAGCAGGGTGTGGTTGGCCGGGTCGGCCAGGAATGCGAACACGCTGGTGAGCGGGGGCCAGGTCGTGCCGAGCAGTCCGAACTGCCCGATCAGTTCGGCGATCAGCAGCAGCACCGCGACCCCGACGAGACCGTACAGCGCCGTTCGCAGGCCCGGCCGCATCCCCGCCCGCGCCGCGGACTGCGTGCCCGGCCGTACCGCCGTCATGCGTCCTTCGTCGCGTCGAGCAGGCCGGTGAGCCGGTCGACGATGTCGTGGAACTCGGGTGTTCTGGTCAGTTCGCTGTGCTCGCGCAGCGGCAGGTCGATGTCCTCGATGTGCCGCACCCGGCCGGGTCGCCCCGTCATCACCACCACCCGGTCGGCCAGCAGCACCGCCTCGTCCACGTCGTGCGTGACCAGCAGCGTGGTGATGCGCAGCTCGGCCCAGATACGCCCGAGCTCCCGGTTCATCCGGCGCCGCGTGACCGCGTCGAGCGCGCCGAACGGCTCGTCCAGCAGCAGCACCTCCGGCTCCAGCACGAGCGCGCGGGCGATCGAGGCCCGCTGGCGCATGCCGCCGGAGAGCTGCTTGGGCCGGGCGTCCTCGAATCCCACAAGCCCCACGAGCTCGATCAGGTCCTGGATGTGAGCACCGTCGATCTTGCGGCCGGCGACGCTGTAGGGCAGCGCGATGTTCTGGCGCACCGTCAGCCACGGCAGGAGGGAGTGCTCCTGGAAGGCCACCCCGAGCCGGTGCGCGCGGGACAGCGCCTGCGGCGACGCTCCACCCACCGACACGGAGCCCGAGGTGGGCTCCTCCAGTCCGGCCACGATGCGCAGGACCGTGGACTTGCCGCAGCCCGAGGGCCCGAGCAGGGCCACGAACTCGCCGTTCGCGATGTCGAGGGAGATGCCGTCGAGGGCCGCGAGAGCCGCTCCGCGCTTGAGCGGATAGGTCTTCGCCACGTCGAGGAGGGCGATGTCGCGCGAGGGCACCGATGTGGCTTGCTGAAGTACCGGACTCACGAGCTCCTGCTTTCCCCGCACCGCCCCGGCGGTCGCGACTGCATTGCGTCAGTGGATGAACTGGTTGTTTCACAATAGGAGTGATTTGTTACCGCGGCATTACGGTCGCTTTTCTGTCTGGCACCACCTTGCCGAGGGGCGTGCGCTAACCTTTCCGCATGGTCACGCCGCACTCCCGGGAACGCCGGCGTCTGCTGGCACTGGTCGGCGACCACATCGTCGACCACGGCGTGAACAACGTCAGCCTGAGTTCGCTGGCGCGCACCGTCGGTTCGAACAACCGGATGCTGCTCTACTACTTCGGGTCGAAGGAGGAGCTGCTCGACGAGGCCTCGCTGGCGGCGCTGGAGCGCTTTCCCGGCATCCACCACCTGATGGGCGAGCTCGACGACGACGGGCCCGCCGATGTGCTGCTCGAGCGCGCGTGGACGCGGATCGCCGACAAACGCAACCGCCCGTTCCTGCAGCTCTTCTTCGAACTGTTCACCCTGCACATGCGCCATTCCGAGCGCAACGACGAATACTTCCGGCGGATCGCGAATCAGTGGCCGGAAGGCGTGGCGCGGCTGCTCGTGCGTGAGGGCTTCGACCCGCAGACTGCCGAGGAGTGCTCGGTGGCCGTCGTCGCCCTCTGGCGCGGACTGCAGATCTCGCTGCTCGCCGGGGCCGATCCCGATGAACTCCGGGTGGCCCATCAGCGCGCCCTGGCCTCGATCCTGGCGCCCGTCAGCACCCGCTGAGCGGGGGAGTCCGGCTGCGTCACGATCGTAATGCGGGCGTGATGCGGCCGAAACATCCGTCGGTTAGTTTGTGAATCGTTCAGTTCAATTTGAGCTTCATGACCGAGTTCCACCGACGCGAATCGAGGCGAACGGATGCCGGCTCCCTGGACGATCGGGATGTTCCAGACCGCGGGCCTGATGGGGGCCTGGCAGCTGGCGGAGAACACCTCGACGGACTTCCTCGACCTGCAGCACTGGGTCGACATGGCGCGATCGCTGGATGCCGCGGGTGTGGACTTCCTGTTCTTCGCCGACGATTACGGCTACCCCCTCGTCGACGGGCGGCTGCCCGATCAGGCCCTGCGGGGCGGCATCTCGTTCCCGCGCGCCGATCCGATGGTCATCCTGCCCGCGCTGGCCGCGGTGACCGAGCGGCTCGGCCTCGTGGTGACCCTGTCGACGACCGTCGAACGGCCACCGGTGGTCGCCCGCAAGCTCGCGACGCTCGACCACCTGACGAAAGGCCGGATCGGCTGGAACATCGTCACCGGCGCCGGCCAGAACGCGTCGGCCCGGCTGTTCGGCGAGCCCCTGATCCCGCACGACGAGCGCTACGCGGTCGCCGACGACCACGTGGCCCTCACGCTGAAGCTGTGGGAGGACTGCTGGGACGAAGGCGGCCTCGTCGTCGACCGCGCGAACAACCTCCTCGCCGACCCCGAGCGCGTGCGGGAGATCGCTCACGACGGCCCGCACTTCCGGGCCGAGGGCATCCTCACCACTCCTCCCGGGCCGCAGCGCACGCCGGCCCTGTTCCAGGCCGGAGCCTCGGCGCCCGGGCGGGAGCTCGCGGCCAAGTACGCGGAGGGTGTGTTCATCGCGGCGGAGGTCCCGGCCATGCGCGCGCAGATCGCCGACATCCGCCGCCGAGCCGAGGCGAACGGGCGTGACCCCTTCTCGATCAGATGCCTCATCGCCGGCACATTCGTCGTGGCCGAGACCGAGAACGAGGCCTGGGCGCTGCGCCGGCGCGCCGAGAGCGTGCGCACTCTGGCGGATGCGGCAGTGCAATATGCCTTCTTCACCGGTCTCGACCTGTCGCAGATGGACCCTGACAAGCCTCTCGACCCGCGCGCAGCGCTCACCGAGACGGGGCGCACGAATGTGGAGCGCTTCCTGGGGCCGGATGCTCCGACCGTGCGTGAGATCCTCGAGGAGTTCCAGAGCAACAGCGTGATGGGGTCGCCGCTGATCGGCGACCCGATGCAGATCGTCGACCAGGCCGAAGCCGTGATGGCCACCACCGGCGCGGACGGGTTCCTCGTGCAGCCCGACGCCTTCGGTACCTTCGACGGCTTCGTGAACCTGATCCTGCCCGAGATGCGGCGGCGCGGGCTGGTGCAGGAGGCCGTGGCCGGGTCGACCCTGCGCGAACGGCTCACGGGGCATCCGCACCTCGCCGCCGACCACCCCGGCGCGGCCCGCCGCTCGGCGAGCGCCGTGCCCGCCTGACCCGACCGCGCATCCGACGAACCGACACACGAGACAGGAGAAGGCCCCATGACCAAGAAACTGGCGATCGGGATGTTCCAGGGCGGCGGAGTGCGCCAGACGTGGAAGGTGGCCGGGCGGGAGGACGAGCCGAACTTCACCGACCTCGACTACTGGCTCGATCTCGCCCGCACGTGCGAGGCCGCGGGCGTCGACTTCCTGTTCTTCGCCGACTCCTACGGCTACCCCACGCTGAACGAGTCGGTGATCCCCACCGCTGTCGAACGCAACGTGCAGTTCTCCACCGTCGATCCGCACACCCTCATCTCGGCGCTCGCCGCGGTCACGACGAAGCTCGGGCTGGTGACCACGACGTCCACGATGGTGGAGTCGCCGCCCGCGCTCACCCGGCAATACCGTTCGCTCGACCATTTCTCGAAGGGCCGGATGGGCTGGAACGTCGTGACCGGTTCGGCGCAGGCCGCCTCGGCGCTGCTGTTCGGCGAGCCGCTGATGCCGCACGACGACCGCTACGCGAAGGCGGCGGAGCACGTCGACCTGTCGCTGAAGTTCTGGGAGGGCTGCTGGGAGCCGGATGCCCTGGTGCGCGACGGGGCGGCGGGAATCTGGGCCGACACCTCGAAGGTGCACGAGATCGAGCACGAGGGCACCTACTTCCGCTCGAAGGGCGTGCTGGTGACGCCGCCGAGCCCGCAGGTGACGCCGGTGCTGTTCCAGGCGGGCGCCTCGGCGCCGGGCCGCGAACTGGCGGCGCGCTACGCGGAGGCGGTGTTCCTGGCTGCCGAGGCCAAGGCGCTCGCCGCGCAGATCGCCGACATCCGACGCCTGTCCGTGCAGTTCGGGCGCGGGGAGGACGCGGTGAAGTGCCTGATCGCCGGCACCTTCCGCGTGGCCGACAGCATGGAGGATGCGCAGGCGCAGCATCAGGCGGTGATCGACCGGATCACCGACGAGCACGCCGCCACCCTCTACGCCTACTTCACCGGTATCGACCTGCTCGCGCTCGACCCCGACAAGCCCATTCCGATGAGCGCCGCCGGCGGCGACAACGGGCGCACCAACATCGAGCGCTTCCTGGGGCCGGATGCGCCGACGGTGCGCGAGGTGCTCGAGGAGTTCCGGGCGAACGGCGTGATGGGCAAGCCCTTCCTGGGCACGCCCGAGCAGATCGTCGACCAGGCGGAGGCGATGATCGCCGACACGGGCGCCGACGGCTTCCTCGTGCAGCCCGAGTTCGACGGCGGCCACGACCAGTTCTTCGCCCGGGTGATGCCCGAGATGCGCCGCCGCGGCCTGCTGAAGGACGAGCTGACCGGATCGACGCTGCGCGAGCACCTGTTCGGCGAGGGAAAGGTGCTGCTTCCCGACACGCACCCCGGGGCGGCGTACCGGGTCGAGTCGGCGCTGGTCTGATTCACTGCCGGCCTGATTCGCTGCCGGCCTGAGCGGGAAGGCCCCCGCAGGCCGGCTGCGGGCCGGGTCAGGAGCCGGGGGTTACCACCGCGGCATCCGCATCGGGGTCGTACTCGATGACGGTCTCGTCGTCGAGCTCGACGACGGGCTTGCCCTCGAGCCAGGTGAGCGTCCAGCTCCACTCGCCGGCGGCGGCCACGCCCTGCTCGGCGAGTTCGCCCTCGACCTCGTAGATCGCGTCGATCACGGGCTGGGGGAGTCGCGAGGGCGGCTCGTCACCCACGAGCCAGCGGGTTCCCAATTGGATCATCGTCAGAGCGCCTTGTCGTAGGTGACCCACTTGGTCTTCTCGGCCACCTGGTCGTAGAGCGCGCGGGCCGTCTCGTTGTCTTTCGCGGTGATCCAGCGCAGCACACTGGCCTTGCGGGTGCGGCCGACGGCGGCCACGCCCTCGATCAGCGCCGTGGCGATGCCCTGCTTGCGCTTCTCGGGCAGCACGAACAGGTCGTCGAGGTAGATCCCCCGGGTGCCGTCCAGCGGCCGGGCGAACTCACGGAAGTGCGCGAGCCCCACGATCTGCTGCTCGTCACCCTCGCCCTCCAGCGCCACGAGGCACTCGAGCTCGTTCGCGTCGTCGATGATCCAGCTCCAGACGAGCACGGCCTTCTCGTCGTGCAGCGGCTTCTCGTAGAACTCGCCGTACCCGGTGTACACCGCGTGCCACGGGAAGAACTCCCCGTGCTCGATCGGCCTGACCTGAATCGGCATCGTCGCCTCCTGGCTCATGCTGTGCCCTCCTGGGTGTTCTCGTCGGGCGCTAGAACTATATCGCCGATGGTGAGTTCGGACGCCTCGCCGAAGCCGAGCTCCGCGATGCGTCCGACGGCCTTGAGGTCGGCCGAGGCGAGCTCCAGCAGAGCCACCTCCGCGGCCGGGCCGGTGATGGTGGCGGATGCCACCGGGGTCTTCTGCGAAGCCTTCGCGTCGGTCTTGGCGCGGCGGATGCTCACCAGGGCGCGCGAGGCCAACGGCAGCAGGCCGGCGTGGCCGGGCAGGTCGGCGGAGACGCCCGAGGGCAGCGCCGACGCCACCGAGGCGGGCCATGCGGCGGTGTGCACCGACTCGTCGTGGCTCCACGACCACACCTCTTCGGTGGCGAACGGCAGGAACGGCGCGAACAGCCGCAGCAGCACGTCGATCGCAGTCTGCAGCGCGAGCACGGCCGAGGCCTTGCCGGCCGCATCCGAGGAGTCGCGGTAGGCGCGCTCCTTCACCAGCTCGAGGTAGTCGTCGCAGAAGGTCCAGAAGAAGGTCTCCGTGGTCTCCAGCGCGCGGGCGTGGTCGTAGTTCTGCAGGGCCTTGGTGGCCGTGCGGATGACCTCGTCGAGCTCGGTGAGCATGCTGAGATCCAGCGGCTCGGTGATCGAGGAGTGTCCCGAGGGCAGCTCGAAGCCGTACACGAACTTCGCCGCGTTCAGGATCTTGATCGCGAGGCGACGGCCGATCTTGATCTGCGTCGGGTTCTTCTCGTCGAAGGCCGCGTCGGTGCCGAGCCGGGACGATGCCGCCCAGTACCGCACCGCGTCCGAGCCGTGCGTGGCCAGGATGTCGGCCGGCGTCACCACGTTGCCCTTCGACTTCGACATCTTCTTGCGGTCGGGGTCGACGATGAAGCCGGAGAGCGCCGCGTGCTTCCACGGCTTCTCATTCGTCTCCAGGGTCGAGCGCAGCATGGTGCTGAACAGCCAGGTGCGGATGATGTCCTGCCCCTGGGGGCGCAGGTCGAACGGGAAGACCGTGTTCCACAGCTCCTCGTCGCGCTGCCAGCCGCCGGCCAGCTGCGGGGTGAGCGAGGAGGTGGCCCAGGTGTCCATCACGTCGACCTCGCCCTGGAAGCCGCCGGGCACCCCGCGCTGGTCGTCGGAGTAGCCGGGTGCAGCATCCGACGACGGGTCGACCGGCAGGATGTCGGGGGTCGCCACGATCGGCTCGTCGAACACCGGGTTGCCGTCGCCGTCGAGCGGGTACCACACCGGCAGCGGCACGCCGAAGAAGCGCTGGCGCGAGATCAGCCAGTCGCCCGTGAGACCGCCGACCCAGTTCTCGTAGCGCACCTTCATGAACTCCGGATGCCACTCCAGCTCGCCGCCGAGCTCGATCAGGCGCGCCCGCAGATCTTCGTCGCGCGCGCCGTTGGTGATGTACCACTGACGGGTGGAGACGATCTCGAGCGGGCGGTCGCCCTTCTCGAAGAACTTCACGGGGTGCGTGATGGGCTTGGGGTCGCCGATCAGGGCGCCGGACTCGCGCAGCAGCTCCACCACGGCCTGCTTGGCCGAGAACACCGTCTTGCCGGCGAGCTGCGCGTACGCGGCCCGGCCCTCCTCGGAGGCGATCGCATCCGGGGCCTCGCTGATGATGCGGCCGTCGAAGCCGATGATCGCGCGGTTGGGCAGGTCGAGGTCGCGCCACCAGATCACGTCGTTGAGGTCGCCGAAGGTGCAGATCATGGCGATGCCCGAGCCTTTGTCGGCCTGAGCCAGGTGGTGCGCCACGACGGGAACCTCCACACCGAACACGGGGGTGGTGACGGTGGTGCCGAACAGCGCCTTGTAGCGCTCGTCGTCCGGATGCGCCACCAGCGCCACACAGGCCGGCAGCAGCTCGGGGCGGGTCGTCTCGATGAACACGGGCTCACCGTCGGCCTTGGTGAAGGCGAGGCGGTGGTAGGCGCCCGGCTGCTCCTTGTCTTCGAGTTCGGCCTGGGCCACCGCGGTGCGGAAGGTGACATCCCACAGCGTGGGCGCCATGGCCTGATAGGCCTCGCCGCGCTCGACGTTGCGCACGAAGGCGAGCTGCGAGGCGGCCTGCGCCTCGCGCGAGATGGTGCGGTAGGTCTGGGTCCAGTCGACGGAGAGGCCGAGGTCGCGCCAGAGCGACTCGAACTGCTTCTCGTCTTCGACGGTCAGCACCTCGCAGAGCTCGATGAAGTTGCGGCGCGAGATGGGGATCTGGTCGGCGGCCTTCGACGACTTGTTGTCACCGCCCTGGAAGGGTGGCGTGAAGTCGGGGTCGTAGGGGAGCGTGGGGTCGCAGCGCACGCCGTAGTAGTTCTGCACCCGGCGCTCGGTGGGCAGGCCGTTGTCGTCCCAGCCGATCGGGTAGAACACCTGCTTGCCGGCCATCCGCTGGAAACGGGCCACGACATCCGTGTGCGTGTAGGAGAACACGTGGCCGATGTGCAGCGAGCCGGAGGCGGTGGGCGGCGGGGTGTCGATCGAGTAGACGCAGTCGCGCCCGCCTTGCACAGCATCGGCGCGGTTGAAGAGGTAGGTACCGCGGGAGGACCACTCGGCGTCCCACTTGGTCTCGAGACCCTCGAGAGCGGGTTTGTCGGGCACGTTGGCGGACATGGTGGAGCCTCCTGGCGATATAGACGGCACCGTGTCAGATGGAGAGGTGCCTCACTGTGGTTCTCTCAAGAATACCGAATGGCCGCTGTCCCGGGGGCAGCGGCCATTCGGCGGTGGTTCTGCGAGAGAAGGTCAGCGGATGTTGGCCTTCAGGGAGGCGAGCTGGCGGCGGAGCTCGGTGGGTACGGCGTGGCCCTCTTCGGTGGAGAGCTCGTCGAAGTAGCGCTCGACCTCGTCGACCTCGCGCTTCCAGGCGGCGCGGTCGACCGAGAGGATGCCCTGCAGCTGCTCGTAGCTGAGGTCGAGTCCGTCGACGTTGAAGTCGCGCACCTTCGGCAGCTTGCCGATCGGGGCGTCGACCACGTCGACGGAACCCTCGAGACGGCGCACGATCCACTCGATCACGCGCGAGTTCTCGCTGAAGCCGGGCCAGATGAACTTCCCGTCCTCGTCTTTACGGAACCAGTTCACCGAGAACACGGGAGGAGCATCCGTTCCCAGCTGCTCGCCGATCTCCAGCCAGTGCGCGAAGTAGTCGGTGATGTTGTAGCCGCAGAACGGCAGCATCGCGAAGGGGTCGTGGCGCAGGCGCCCCACGGCGCCCTCGGCGGCCGCGGTGGTCTCGGAGGCCATCGTGGCGCCCATGAACACGCCGTGGTTCCAGTCGCGGGCCTGCGACACCAGCGGAACGGTCGAGGGGCGGCGGCCGCCGAACAGGATGGCGTCGATCACCACGCCCTCGGGCGAATCCCAGTCCTCGGCGATCGAGGGGCACTGGTCGGCGGTCACCGTGAAGCGCGAGTTGGGGTGCGCGGCCGGGGTGGCCGAATCGGGCGTCCAGTCGTTGCCCTGCCAGTCGATCAGGTGCGCCGGAGCCTTGGGGGTGAGACCCTCCCACCACACGTCTCCGTCGTCGCGCAGGGCGACGTTGGTGAAGATCGAGTTGCCCCAGACGGTGTCGACGGCGGTGGGGTTGGTGGTGATGCCGGTGCCGGGGGCCACGCCGAAGAAGCCGCGCTCGGGGTTGATGGCGCGCAGCTTGCCGTCGGGGCCGGGGCGCATCCAGGCGATGTCGTCGCCGATGGTCTCGACCTTCCAGCCGGGAACGCTCGGGTTCAGCATGGCGAGGTTGGTCTTGCCGCAGGCGCTCGGGAAGGCGGCGGCCACGTGGTAGACCTTGCCCTCCGGGCTCGTGATCTTGATGATCAGCATGTGCTCGGCGAGCCAGCCCTCGTCGCGGGCCATCACGCTCGCGATGCGCAGCGCGAAGCACTTCTTGCCGAGCAGGGCGTTTCCGCCGTAGCCGGATCCGAACGACCAGATCTCGCGGGTCTCGGGGAAGTGGCTGATGTACTTCTCGGGGTTGTGCGGCCAGGCCACGTCGGCCGTGCGGGTGCCGTCTTCGGCGATCAGCGGCGCGCCCACCGAGTGCAGCGCGGGCACCCAGGCGGTCTCCGGCTCGATCAGGTTCAGCGCCGCCTCGCCCATGCGAGTCATCAGCTGCATGCTCACGACCACGTAGGGGGAGTCGGTGACCTGCACGCCGAGCTGGGAGATCGGGCCGCCGAGCGGGCCCATCGAGAAGGGCACCACGTACATGGTGCGGCCGCGCATGCTGCCGGCGAACAGCTTCGTCAGCTCTTCGCGCATGGCGAAGGGGTTGCGCCAGTTGTTGGTGGGGCCGGCGTCGGCCTCGTTCTCGGAGCAGATGAAGGTGCGGTCCTCGA
Organism: Herbiconiux sp.; assembly: GCF_023264855.1. Taxonomy (GTDB): domain Bacteria; phylum Actinomycetota; class Actinomycetes; order Actinomycetales; family Microbacteriaceae; genus Herbiconiux. Next base: position 127,557 of record NZ_JAHFUW010000004.1, read on the forward strand.
CGCGCGCCACATCGGCCGGGTCGCTGCGGGCCAGGAAGCTGTTGGGTCGCCACTCCGGATTGAGCCGGATGAGCGTGCCCTGCTCGACCATCATCTTGGTCAGGTCGTCCCACTCGCGCGTCGATCCGTCGCACCAGACGATCGAGTCGGGCTTGGTGAGCAGCGCGACGTCGCGCACCCACTCATTCACATCGTGGTTCTTGCTCGGGCCGTCGACTCCGACCATGCTGCTGGTTTCGAGGATGCTCATCGCGCAGACCTTTTCTGTCAATTGTGTGGCGGTTCTTCCACTATGTAGAGTGCGAGGGCGCGATTCGGCATAATTGCGTGAAAAGATTCGCCGATCTTTACAGGAGACGAAATTGGCCGAGGGCAGTGACCTGATCACGCTGGGGCGACGCATCCGGCACCACCGAAAAGAGAAGGGCTACACGCTCGATCAGCTCGGGGCGCGGGTGGGTGTCGTGGGTTCACAGCTCTCGCTGATCGAGAACGGGCGGCGCGAGCCGAAGCTCTCGCTGCTGCAGTCGCTGTCGGTGGCGCTGGACGTGCCGGTGGCCGAGCTGCTGAGCGACGAGGCTCCGGATGCGCGCACCGCGCTGGAGATCGAGCTCTCGAAGGCGCAGAGCAGCCCGCTCTACGGATCGCTGGGTCTGCCGCTCGTGCCCGCCTCGCGCAACCTGCCGCTGGAGACCCTGGAATCGCTGGTCGGGCTGCACCGCGAGTTGCGCCGACGTGCCACGGAGTCGATCGCGACGCCCGAGGAGGCGCGGCGGGCGAACACCGAGAACCGGATGGCGATGCGGGCGAAGAACAACTACCTGCCCGACCTGGAGAAGCTCGCCGAGGAGACGCTCGCCACGGTGGGACACACCTCGGGCGCGCTCACGCACCGCAGTGTGTCGCTGCTGGCCGAGAACCTGGGTTTCACGCTGATCTACGTCGACAACCTGCCGCACTCCGCGCGATCCGTCACCGACCTGGAGAACGGGCGCATCTACCTGCCGCCGGCCTCCATCCCGGGCGGGCACGGGCTGCGGTCGATGGCGCTGCAGGCGATGGCGCACCGGCTGCTCGGCCACCAGCCGCCGCAGAGCTACGCCGAGTTCTTGCAGCAGCGGCTCGAGATCAACTACTTCGCGGCTGCCTGTCTCATGCCGCAGACGGCATCCGTCGCCTTCCTGCGGGCGGCGAAGCAGCGCAAAGACCTCTCGGTCGAAGACTTCCGGGATGCGTTCGGCGTCACCCACGAAGCGGCGGCGCTGCGGATGACCAACCTCGGCACCGCGCACCTGGACATGCCCGTGCACTTCATCCGGGTGGGGGAGGACGGCGCCATCTACAAGGCCTACGAGAACGACGACCTACCGCTGCCGGTCGATGTGACCGGTGCCGTGGAGGGGCAGCTGGTGTGCCGCAAGTGGGCGGCGCGCGGGGCGCTCGGCCGCACCAACCGCACCACCGAGTTCTACCAGTACACCGACACGCCGGCCGGCACCTACTGGTGCGCCACCCAGACGGGGAAGACGGATGCGGGGGAGTTCTCGATCACGTTCGGCGTGCCGTTCTCCGAGGCGAAGTGGTTCCGCGGCCGCGACACGCAGGGGCGGGTGCAGTCCACCTGCCCCGACGAGAGCTGCTGCCGCCGCCCCGACTCCTCGCTCGCCGAGCGCTGGTCGGACGCCGCCTGGCCCTCGGCCAAGCTGCACGCCCACATCCTGTCACCCCTGCCCTCGGGCAAGTTCCCGGGAGTCGACGAGAACGAGGTGTATCAGTTCCTGGAGTCCCACGCGGAAACTGTTTAGCTGTGCTTGTTGCCGGTCGCGCCGGGCTTCGCTCGGCGTGACCGGGCTTCGCCGGTCCCTGCCCGGCGCAGCGCGACATGTGAGCGCGCGGTCGCCGGGCGCGGGCTTCGCTCGCACCCGTCGGCCACACGCTCACCTTGGGTAAACGAGTACGGCCTGTTGCGTGGGGCGCCCTGGTGTGGTGCTTGGTGCTGACACTGCGAGTACCGCGGTCAACCCAGCGCACTCAGCTGTTGGGCCAGACCCGCGCCGTCGGGCGAATACACGCGGGGGACTTCTGTGGGGGTCTCTTCGCTCTTGGCGCGGCCGCCGGCGAGGACGGCTTCGCTGGGGGAGAGCTGGCGGATGGCGATCGCGCGCACGTTGTCGGGGTGTTCGAGCGCGAACTCGCTGTAGATCTCCTCGTCGTGCTGGCCGTCGTCGCCGATCAGCACCCAGCGGATGCCGGGGAACTCGGCGGCCAGACGGCGCAGGTTCTTCTCCTTGTGCTCGCGGCCGTTGCGGAAGAAGCGGTCGTGCGTGGGGCCCCAGTCGGTGAGCAGCAGGGGGCCGCGCGGGTACAGGTTGCGGCCGAGGAACCGGGTGAGCGTGGGAGCCACGTTCCAGGCGCCGGTGGAGAGGTAGATGAACGGGGCACCTGGATGGTCCTCCATCAGCCGCTCGAGGAACACCGCCATCCCCGGGGTGGGGGTGCGCGCGTGCACGTCGAGCACGAAGGTGTTCCAGAACGCCAGGAACGGCCGGGGGAGGGCCGTCACCATGACCGTGTCGTCGATGTCGCAGACCACGCCGAACGAGGTCTCGGGCGCCACGATGTAGACGGGCGCCTGCACCGCATCCGAGTCGAGGGTGCGCATGGTGATGGTGTGCCAGCCGGGTTCGAGCTCGACATCGACATCGGTGTCGACGACGCCGCCGCGATCGGCGAAGACGGTGCGCACGATGCCCTCGACCTCGATGGTGACCTCCACGTCGCCCACCGGCACGCTGGTGAAGCTGCGCCAACCGCGCACCCGCTCCTCGCGGCGCTGCTGCTTGCGGGCGCCGCGCGATCCGGCTTTCGGTTCCTTGGTGAGCAGCACGCGGCCGAGCACCCGGATGCGTGAGGTCGACCCGTATCCGGCGTACGGAATCACGGTCGGCTGGTGCCCGCGACGCCGCGCCCACGATTCCCGGAAGTCGTGGATCGCGTCGTCGATTCGTGCGGCACGGTGCAGCCGGGGTGCCGCGGCGGAGTCAGAAGGCACGCTTCTAGTGTGTCACGCCTTGCAGTTTCGAGGATCGGGCGCGCCCTTGCGACACTTTCTCACCTTGGCGCAACTAGACTTGCAGCGGGAAACGGGAAGGAACGGGCGGAATTTGTCATTCAACGACCTGGTGAGCGGTGCGCTCACAACTACGGGAAGCGTCCGCAACGAGCCGGTGCAGGCGCGCAGCAGTGAGCGCATCGGCGCGCTGCTCGATGCTGCGTCGGCAGTCGTCGCCGAAGTCGGCATCGAACGTCTGACCACCGCCATGGTGGCCGAGCGCGCCGGCGCATCGATCGGCACGGTCTACCGCTACTTCCCCGACCGCATCGCCGTGCTGGGCGCCATGAGCCTGCGCAGCTTCGAGCGCTTCCTCCGCGCGAGCGTCGAGAAGCTCGAGTCCGCCAAGCCCACGACCCTCGACGCCGCCTTCGGCTGCCTGATCGACGCCACCGTCGAGCTGCACCGCACGGAGCCCGGCTTCACCTCCATCCGTCTGAGCGACCAGATCGCGCTTCCCGAGGTCGACGGCGGCACGGCCGCGGCCGCCCGGGTCTCCGGTCCGCTGGCCGCGGCGCTGGTCGCCGAGCTCGGCATCACCGACGACGGCACCCTGGCCGAGCGGCTCGACATCGCGCTCACCGTGGCCGACGCCCTGCTCGTGCGCGCCTTCATCGCCGACCCCAAGGGCGATGCGGCGGCGATCGCCGCCTGCCGCGCGGTCGTGAGCGGCTACCTGGCCTCCTGAGCCGGCGATGCGGCACCCGATTGCGCTTCTGCGCGTCGGCGATGTCGGTGGTGCGTGGCAGTGTGACATTGTCTGACGCCAGGGGTTTGCGTTTCCCCGGTTAGATGTTTGGGTTGTTCTGAGGACCGCGCCCGGTGGTCCGCCGACGATTGGGCCCCGCATGATCGAGTTCCGTTCGGTGACGAAGCAGTTCCCCGACGGGACGGTGGCGGTGGAGGGGTTCGATCTCGTCGTCCCACCGCGCAAGACCACGGTGTTCGTCGGCTCCTCGGGGTGCGGCAAGACGACGCTCTTGCGCATGATCAACCGGATGATCGACCCCACGTCGGGCAGCATCCTGATCGACGGCGAAGACACCAGCACGCTGGCCCCCGTGAAGCTGCGCCGCCGGATCGGCTACGTCATGCAGAACTCGGGTCTGCTGCCGCACCGCAAGGTGATCGACAACGTGGCCACCGTGCCCGTGCTGAACGGCGTCGCCAAGAAGGAGGCGCGTGAGCACGCGCTCGAACTGCTCGACACCGTGGGCCTCGACCGCTCACTCGCCGAGAAGTACCCGCGCCAGCTCTCCGGCGGCCAGCAGCAGCGCGTGGGTGTGGCGCGCGGGCTGGCGGCCGATCCGAACATCCTGCTGATGGACGAGCCGTTCGGCGCCGTCGACCCGATCGTGCGCGCCGAGCTGCAGCAGGAGACCATCCGGCTGCAAGAAGGCCTCGGCAAGACCGTGGTGTTCGTCACGCACGACATCGACGAGGCATTCCTGCTCGGGCACCAGGTCGTGATCCTGCAGAAGGGCGGCCACATCGCCCAGGTCGGCACGCCGGCCGAGATCCTCGCGAACCCGGTGAACGACTTCGTGGCGAGCTTCGTGGGCGCCGATCGCGGCAAGCGGATGCTGCGCATCCAGCGGGTGGGCGACCGCGACGTGGTGGTCGACGAGCACGGCACCCCGACGGGAGTCCTGCAGTCGTGAACTGGGTGGGCAACAACCTCGACCTGGTGTGGGAGCTGATGCTCGCGCACATCTCGTTGTGCATCCCGCCGATCATCATCGGCTTCCTCATCTCCATCCCGATCGGCTGGGTGGCGAACCGCTACCGCATCTCGCGCGGCACCATCCTGGTGGTGCTCGGCCTGCTCTACACGATCCCGTCGCTGCCGCTGTTCATCTTCATGCCACTCATCCTCGGCACCCCGCAGCTCTCGTCGGTCAACGTGGTCGTCGCGCTCACCATCTACGCGGTCGCCCTGATGGTGCGCACGGCGACGGATGGCCTCGGCTCGGTCGACAAAGACATCCTGCAGGCGGCCTCGGCCATGGGCTACTCCGGCTGGCAGCGCTTCTGGCGCGTCGAACTGCCGCTCGCCGGCCCCGTGCTCCTCTCGGGCCTGCGCGTGGTGTCGGCGAGCACGGTGAGCCTGGCGACGATCGGCTCGGTGATCGGGGTGACCAGCCTCGGATACCTGTTCGTGAACGGGCTGCAACGCTCGATCCCGGCTGAGGTGATCACCGGAATCATCGCCGTCTTGATCATCGCGATCGTGTTCGACCTGGTGCTCGTGCTGATCGGGCGGCTGGTGCTGCCGTGGAGCCGGGCCGACCGGGTGAAGCGCAGCCGCACCCGTGAGGTCGAGCGCGCGCGCACGGCCGTGCTGACGGGGGCGGGCCAGTGAACATCGTCGCCGAGGCCTTCGCCTGGATCCTCGACCCCGCCAACATCGGCGGGCCCACCGGATGGCTCGCCCGCCTGCTCGAGCAGCTCGCCTACACCTTCGGTGCGGTCGCGATCGCCGCCGTGATCGCGGTGCCGCTCGGATACCTCGTCGGCCACACCGGGCGGGGCCGCGACATCGCGGTCGCGCTCTCGGGGAGCTTCCGCGCGCTGCCGAGCCTGGGCGTCATCATCCTGCTCGCGCTCGGCCTCGGGATAGGCTTCCGCGCGCCGCTGCTCACCTTCGTCATCCTCGCCATCCCGCCGATCCTCGCGGGCGCCTATGCGGGCTTCGAGGCGGTCGACCGCAAGACCATCGATGCCGCCCGCGCCGTGGGGATGACCGAGTGGCAGGTGGTGACCAAGGTCGAGATCCCGCTCGGTCTGCCCCTCCTGATCGGCGGCATCCGCTCGAGCGTCCTTCAGGTCGTGGCCACCGCCACCCTGGCCGCCTACGTCTCCGGTGGGGCGCTCGGGGCGTTCATCTTCCAGGCCTTCGCCACCAAGAACTACCCGCTCGCGCTCGGCGCCTCGATCCTGGTGACCGCGCTCGCTCTGGTGCTGGAGGGAATCTTCGCCCTCCTGCAGAAGTTGGTGGTTCCACGCGGTGTCGTCGCGAAAGAACTCAAAGACCCCCGTACGCGGTCATCCCGACCGCGCGCGGTGATGGGAAATCCCATCCAAGAAGGGAAGACAATCACATGATCACAGCAATCAAGAAAGGCCGGCTCGTCGCAGGGCTAGTCGTGGTCAGCGCGGCGGTCGCGCTGGCAGGGTGTGCGTCGAGCGATCCGCTGGACACCTCATCCACATCGGGTTCATCGGATGCCGCATCCGGCACCGTCGTCATCGGATCGCAGGCGTACTACTCCAACGAGATCATCGCGGAGATCTACGCCCAGGCGCTCGAGGCCAACGACATCGACGTGACGCGCCAGTTCAACATCGGCCAGCGCGACGCCTACCTGCCCGCTCTGGAGAGCGGCGAGGTGCAGCTGTTCCCGGAGTACTCCGGCAACCTGCTGCAGTACTACGACCCCGAGACCACGGCGAAGACCAGCGACGACGTCTACGCGGCGCTCGCGGATGCGCTGCCCGAAGGACTCGAGGTGCTCGACCAGTCGTCCGCGACCGACCAGGACTCCTACAACGTCACCAAGGAGTTCTCGGAGGCCAACAAGGTCACCAGTCTCGCCGACCTCAAGAACGTCACCACGCCCATCACCCTGGGCGGCAACTCCGAGCTGCAGACGCGGCCGTACGGTCCCGACGGGCTGCTGTCGACCTACGGCGTGACCGTGGGCTTCACCCCGATCGAGGACTCGGGCGGACCGCTGACCATCTCGGCGCTGAAGGACAACACCGTGCAGATGGTCAACATCTACTCGGCCGACCCGAACATCAAGACCTCCGGTCTGGTGACCCTCGAAGACCCCGACGGCCTGTTCCTGGCCTCGAACGTCGTGCCCCTGATCAACACGGATGCGGCGACCCCCGAGGTCACCGAGGTCATCAACAAGGTCAGCGCGGCCCTCACCGCCGCCGACCTCGTCGACCTCAACTCGCAGAGCGTGAACGACCAGGAGTCGGCCGACACGATCGCGAAGACCTGGCTGGAGAAGGTCGCCCTGTTCTAACTGGCTGGAGAAGGTCGCCCTGTTCTAAAAGGTGCGACCTCTCACGAGACCCCGTCCTCCTCCGCTTCGGCGGGGGGAGGCGGGGTCTCTCGCATGTGGCGGGCCTCGGCTCGGTTGATGAGCTTCTTGACGACGAAGACCAGGACGGCGAACAGCACGATCGCGGCTACGAAGAGGTAGCCGGCGCCGTGCAGTTCTTTCGAGAGCTCGCGGTAGCTGCCGGCGGCGAAGGTGCCGACCGAGACGTAGGCGACCGCCCAGATGACGCAGGCGGGGGCCGTCCAGGCCATGAAGCGGCGGTAGCGCATCGGGCTCATCCCGACCGTGAGGGGGATGAGCGAGTGCAGCACGGGGATGAAGCGGGAGAGGAAGACGGCGATACCGCCGCGACGCGCGAGGTACGTCTCCGCCCGCGCCCAGTTCTTCTCGCCGATCCGGCCGCCCAGCTTGGAAGCGCGCAGTCTCGGGCCGAACCAGCGGCCGATGGCGAACCCCAGGCTCTCGCCGCAGAGGGCCCCGATCACCACCACGACGATCATCGACGTGTATTCAAGTGGCCCCTCGACGCCTGTCGAGGCCACCAGCACCACCGTGTCGCCGGGAACGATCAGCCCGATCAGCACGCTGGTCTCCAGCAGAATGGCGACGCCTGCCAATATGGTCCTGACCAGGGGATCTACCGACTGCACGGTATCCAGGAGCCAGGACAGCGCCTCGTTCATGCTTGTATTCCACATCGCATGCCCCTCACGATAGCGAATCAACCAGAGGATTCCCCGATGGTCGGTCTGCTTGTATACAAGCTGCTAGAATCGACGTGTCGTATCCCCCTACGGCGGCAGCGTGGCCTCACCTTCCACGCAAAGGAGTTCTCGCGTGAACGAACTGCTCGATCCTCTGATCCTGTCGCGCTGGCAATTCGGCCTGACGACGATCTACCACTTCCTCTTCGTGCCCTTGACGATCGGGCTCGCGGTGACCGTCGCGATCTTCCAGACGGCCTGGGTGCGCACCGACAAGTCGAAGTATCTCCAGCTCACCCGCTTCTTCGGCAAGATCTTCCTGATCAACTTCGCCATGGGCGTGGTGACCGGCATCGTGCAGGAGTTCCAGTTCGGCATGAACTGGAGCGACTACTCGCGCTTCGTCGGCGACGTCTTCGGCGCCCCGCTCGCGCTCGAAGGCCTGCTCGCCTTCTTCCTGGAGGCGACCTTCATCGGCCTCTGGATCTTCGGCTGGAACCGCATCCCCAAAAAGCTGCACCTCGCCAGCATCTGGATCGCCGCCGTCGGCAGCGTGCTCTCGGCCTACTTCATCATTGCGGCGAACGCCTTCATGCAGAATCCCGTCGGCTTCCAGATCAACGAGGCCAAGGGGCGCGCCGAGCTCACCGACATCTGGGCGCTGCTCACCAACAAGGTGGCGCTCGCGGCGTTCCCGCACACGATCTTCGCCTGCTTCATGGTGACCGCCGGCCTCATCATCGCGGCCGCCGCCTGGCACCTCTACCGCAACCAGCACCTCGAGACCATGCGCCCGGCGCTGAAGTTCGGCCTCTGGATGATGGTGATCGCGGGCGCGCTCACCGTGCTCTCGGGCGACCAGCTGGGCCTCGCGATGGTGGAGACGCAGCCGATGAAGATGGCGGCGGCGGAGGCGCTCTACAAGACCTCGACCGGTGCCGATGCCTCGTTCTCCATCTTCACCCTGGGAACTCCGGACGGCGTGAGCGAGCTGTTCAGCATCCGGGTGCCCTATCTGCTGTCGTTCCTGTCGACGCACACCTTCGACGGCACGGTGGAGGGCATCAACGACCTGCAGGCGCAGTACGTGCAGCTCTACGGCCCCGGCGATTACACGCCGACGATCTGGATCACCTACTGGGCCTTCCGCTGGATGATCGGCCTCGGTATGGCGCACGTGCTCGTCGCGGTCGTCGGTCTCTGGATGACCCGCGGCGGCCGTCAGCCGCGCTGGCGGTGGATGTGGCGGGTGGCGATCTGGGCCTTCCCGCTCTCGCTCGGTGCCATGATCGTCGGCTGGATCTTCACCGAGATGGGCCGCCAGCCCTGGATCGTGTTCAGCCTGCTGAAGACCGAAGACGCGGTCTCGCCGGGCATCACGGGGCTCGACGTGCTGATCTCGCTGGTCGCTTTCACGGCCATCTACGGCACGCTCGCCGTGGTGGAGTTCAAGCTGATCAAGAAGGCCATCCAGAAGGGGCCCGACGAGCCGCCCGAAGAAGACCCGGAGACCGGGGAACTCAAGCACGAGGCCACGGTCTACTAGGAGCGGATGATGGATCTCACAATTCTCTGGTTCTGCATCGTCGGCTTTCTCTTCGTCGGCTACTTCGTTCTCGACGGCTTCGACTTCGGTGTCGGCATGTCGCTGCCCTTCCTCGGCCGTGACGACAAGGATCGCCGCGTGCTGATCAACACGATCGGCCCGATCTGGGATCTCAACGAGACCTGGGTGATCGTGGCCGGTGCCGCGCTGTTCGCCGCGTTCCCCGAGTGGTACGCGACGCTGTTCAGCGGTTTCTACCTGCCGCTGCTGCTCATCCTGCTGGCGCTCATCCTGCGCGGGGTCTCGTTCGAGTACCGGCACCAGCGGCCCGAGGCGGCCTGGAAGAAGCGCTTCGACCGGATGATCGTGATCGGCTCGGCCGTGCCCGCCTTCCTCTGGGGTGTGGCGTTCTCGAACATCGTGGCGGGCGTGCCGCTGGACGCCGACCACAACTACATCGGCGGCTTCCTCGCGTTGCTGAACCCGTACGCGCTGCTCGGCGGCCTCACCACGCTGCTGCTCTTCTTCACCCACGGAGTAGTTTTCGTCTCGCTCAAGACGGATGGCGACATCCGGCTCCGGGCTCGCCGTCTGGCGACGCGCTCGGGTGTCGTCACGATCGTGGTGGCCGCCTCCTTCCTGCTCTGGACGACTCTCGCCTTCGGCACGCTGGCCTCGGCGCTGCTCTCGGCCGCGGCCGCCGTGGCACTGATCGGCTCGTTCCTGGCCAACCTGCGGGCTCGCGAAGGAGTCGCGTTCGGTCTGATGGCGCTCACCATCGGCCTGGCGGTGCTGAGCCTGTTCTTCGCCCTGTTCCCCGACGTGATGCCGGCCTCGAACGATCCGGCGAACAGCCTGACCATCGAGAACGCTTCGTCGTCGGAGTACACGCTCACGATCATGAGCTGGGTGGCGCTGATCTTCCTACCGCTGATCCTCGCGTACCAGGGGTTCACCTACTGGATCTTCCGCAAGCGGGTGACGCGCGCGCAGATCCCTGAGGCGGCCGAGCTTCCCGAGGCGGCACACTAGAGACGTGCGTCCCGTCGATCCCAGGCTCCTGAAGTACGCGAGCGCTGCCCGCTCGTTCTTCGTGGCCGGGGGAGCGCTCGCCGTGCTGCAGACCGCTGCGGTGGTGGCCTTCTCCTTTCTGGTGACCCAGGTCGTCGTGGGCGCGATCGCGGGCGCGCCGCTCGGGGACGTGGGCCTCCCACTGCTGCTTCTGGCGGGGGTGGTGCTGGTGCGATTCATGGTGTCCTGGACCACCGACATCAACGCCGCCCGCGGATCCGCCGTGGTCAAGAGCGAGCTGCGCGCCCGGGTTCTGGATGCCGTCACCCGGCTCGGTCCCGGCCGGCTCGCCACGCGCAACTCGACCTCGGTCGCGGTCACCGCGGGGTCGGGGCTGGATGCGCTGGACACGTATTTCGCCAAGTACCTCCCGCAGCTCATCCTGACCGCGATCGCGACGCCCGTGCTGGTGGTGGTCATCTGGTGGCAGGACTGGATCTCGGGACTCACGGTGGCCCTCACGCTGCCGCTCATCCCGGTGTTCATGATCCTGATCGGCTGGGCCACCCAGGCCGTGCAGCAGCGGCAGTGGCAGAAGCTGCAGCGGCTCTCGACCGCCTTCCTCGACGTGGTGGGCGGCCTGTCGACGCTCAAGATCTACGGGCGCCAGCACCGCCAGAGCGCGCGAATCCGCACCGTCACCGAGGAGTACCGCGGCGAGACGATGAAGGTGCTGCGGGTGTCGTTCCTCAGCGGCTTCGCGCTCGAGCTCGCGGCGAGTCTCTCGGTGGCGCTGGTGGCGGTGTCGATCGGCGTGCGCCTGATCGACGGCAGCCTGGGGCTCGGCGTCGGCCTGTTCGTGCTGCTGCTCGCGCCGGAGGCCTTCCTGCCACTGCGCAACGTCGGCGCCCAGTTCCACGCGGCGGCCGACGGCGTCGCCGCCTCGACCTCGGTCTTCGAGCTCCTCGACGAGGCGGTGGCGCTCCCGCTCCCCGCCCCGGCCCCGGCAGCCCAGCCCGGGGGTCTCTCTCTCCGAAACGAAGGAGTTTCCTCCCGGCGCGCCGGTGCCGGGGTGGAGCCCGGCGGCGCGCCGGGTGAAAACTCCTTCGTTTCGGACGGGCTTCAGGTGCGCGGGCTGGGGGTGCGGTACGGGGATTCTGTGGCCTTCGAGGGGCTGGATGCGGCGGCGCGCGCCGGCGCCGTGACCGCGCTGGCCGGCCCGAGCGGCAGCGGCAAGAGCTCGTTCGTGGCGGCACTGCTGGGGTTCGTGCCGGCCGAGGGGCGCGTGCTGCTGAACGGGCACGACGTGACGGATGAGCCCGCGCCGCGCGCGTGGCTGGCCTGGTCGGGGCAGCGCGCCACCCTGCTGAGCGGCACCGTCGCCTCGAACGTGATGCTCGGTGATGACGCGGCGACGGCGACGGATGCGGGCGTCCCCGACGGCACAGTGGCTCGGGACGGCGCGGCTCTCGCCGCCGCCCGGGCCGCGCTCGACCTCGTGGGTGGGCGCAGCATCCGTCTCGACGCAGCCGTCGACCCCCGCGGCGGGGGCCTCTCCGGAGGCCAGGCCCAGCGCGTGGCCGCCGCCCGTGCCGTCTACCGCGCCCGCCGGCTCGACCGCGAGGTGATCGTCTTCGACGAACCCACCTCGGCGCTCGACGACGAGACGGAGGGTGAGTTCATCCGGAGCCTGCGCACCCTGGCCGACGAGGGGCGCGTGGTGCTCGTGGTGAGTCACCGGCCCGCGGTGCTCGCGGCCGCCGACGACGTCATCCGCTTCGAGGCGCGGATCGCGGTGGCCTCGTGAATCGCTCCGACGTGCTGCGGCTCGCCCAGCCCTCGCTCCGCCGCTTCGCGCCGGGCGTGCTGCTCGGCGTTCTCAGCGCGCTGTGCGCCGTGGGGCTGCTCGCCACCGCGGCCTGGCTGATCACGCGGGCGGCCGAGCAGCCGCCCATCCTGTACCTCTCGGCGGCCATGGTGGCGGTGCGTGCCTTCGCTCTCGGGCGGGCGACTTTCCGCTACCTCGAGCGGCTCGTCAGTCACGACGCCGCGTTCGCCACGATGCCCGAACTGCGGGTCGGAGTGTATGAGCGGCTCGTGCCCGTGTCGCCCGACGGGCTCGGGCGGGCCCGCCGCGGCGACCTCCTGAGCCGGCTGGTGTCGGATGTCGACGAGCAGCAGAACCTGCCGCTGCGGGTGCTGCAACCGCTGCTGGTGTCGGGCCTCACGGCGGTGGTCGCGGTCGTGGTGGTGTGGATCATCCTGCCGGCCGCCGGGATCGTGCTGCTGATCGCCCTGCTGCTGGCCTTCGTGCTCGGCACGGCGGCCAACGCGGCGGTCTCGGCGCGGGCCGAGCGGTCGCTGGCGGGACTGCGCGGCCGCTATCGCGCCGAGCTCGGCGACCACCTCGAGAACCTCGACCTGCTGATCGCGTACGGGGCCGAAGCGCGGTCCAGGGCGGCGCTCGCCGAGGCGGACGCCCGTCTCACCCGTGCGCTCGTGAGGCGCTCGGCCGGGGCCGGGATCACCGCGGCGCTGGTGACGCTGCTCGCGGGAGCGGCCACGATCCTGATCCTCGTCGTGGGGGTTCCGCAGCTCGGGCAGGGCGGCTTCGACGGGCCGGCGCTGGCGCTGATCGCTCTGGTGCCGCTGGCGGTGTTCGAGGTGTTCGCGATGATCCCGCTCGCGGCCGGGGCCTGGCGTCAGGTGGCGGCCAGTGCCGAGCGGATCGCGAGCGTGGTGCCCGACGCGGTGCCGGCCGGGATCCCGGCGGAGGGGGGCGCCGGCGACAGGGCCTTGCGGCCGGTCCCGGACGGCCCGGTCTCGGTCGCCCTCCGCGACGTCTCGGCACGCTGGCCGGGCGAGTCCGCCGACGCGCTTCAGGGGTTCAACCTGACGGTGGGCCCCGGCGATCGCATCCTCGTGCGCGGCGCCAGCGGATCGGGCAAGACGACGCTCGCCCACGTGCTCGTCCGCTTCCTCGAGCACGGCGGCCGCTACGAGCTCGACGGCGTCGACGTGCGCGAGTATCCGCAAGACGCGGTGCGCCAGGTCGTGGGGCTCTGCGAGCAGCGGCCGCACCTGTTCGACGACGACATCCGGCAGAACCTGCTCTTCGCGCGTGACACCGCCACCGACGACGACCTGCGGGCGGTGCTCGAGCGCGTGGGCCTCGGCGAGTGGCTGCGCGAGCGCGGCGGCCTCACGGCGCGGGTGGGGGAGCGCGGCGCCCTGGTCTCGGGCGGTCAGGCCCAGCGGATCGCGCTCGCGCGGGCGCTGCTGGCCGAGTTCCCCGTTCTGGTGCTCGACGAGCCCACTGCGAACGTCGATCCGGAACGCGCCGACGCCCTGCTCGACGACCTCCTGCGTGCGGCCGCATCCGCCGACCGCGCCGTGCTCCTGATCTCGCACACCCCCGTGCCGGAGCACCTGGTCACCGCCACCGTCCACCTCCCCACGCCCACACCCCGCTGAGGCCCGGCCTCAGAGCGGGCGGCTGAGGGCGTTCAGGCGCTTGCGCCAGGTGGTGGCGCGGGAGGGGCGCGCATCCACCGCGGGGCCGTCGATCCAGGCGTCGACCACGCTGATGCCGTGCAGGGCGCTGACCACCCACACCTCGCAGCCGTCGAGGTCGGCCGGATGCGCGCGCTCCTCCACGACGCGCGTGCCGGTCGCCGTCGCGATCAGACGGATGCTGCGCGCCGTGATGCTCGCCACGCGCGCCAGGTCACCGGCCGGCGCCACCAGGGTCTCGCCGCGCCACCACAGCAGAGCCGAGCTCGCGCCGTCGGCGATCACGCCCCCGGCGCCCTCGTCGAGCAGCACCAGCTCATCGGCCCCGTTCTCTTGGGCTCCGGCGCGCAGTTCGAGCAGCCGCTCGAGGTCGGGGCCTTTCACGCGGGGAGTGCGGCGCGGATCCGGGCCGGTGTGCGTCATCAGCACGGTCGATTCCCGCAGCCGGGGCGCCACCCGCACCCGGAGGCGCAGTTCGGGGGAGCCGTCGTCGTCGCGCACGGCCAGCTCGACGCGCGGGAACAGCGGCCCTGAGCGGAAGGCCCGCAGCCGCCCGATCGCCGCGCCCCAGAACGGCTCGGCATCCGGAGCCGTGGCGGCCGCGTCGAGAAAGCGCTCGCGATGCGCATCGAGCGCGCGCGTGCGGCCCTCGGCCGAGACGAACCACGAGTCGGCCGCAAGGAGCGCCGAGTGCGGGGGGAGCGGGCGCTCGAGGAGGGCGTCGCCGGTCCAGACGAAGGTGGCGGGGGCGTCGGGCACGCAGACTCCTTCCGGGTCGTCCCTCCACGGTAGTGCAGGCATCCGGAGCCCGTTCGCCGTTCACTCCAGAGACCCTGACGCGAAGCTCGTGCACTATGGCCGAGCTCGGCCTGAGACCCGCTGGAGTGAACACGAACGGTGGCCGGAACGCCCGCCGCATCCGCTGGACCGGTCCGAACCCGGCTGGGTTTAGTAATGTTGTGTCCTGGTGCGCTGCGCGTGCCATCCCGAGCGACCCCCCTTCTGGCAGTCCTGCCGAAAAGCCTGTCGCCTGCGTCTGCAATGAATGAGAGTCACGTGGTCACCGAGAACACTTCCGCCGAGGCCCAGGGCGAGACGACCGGCGCTGCCGGGCACGACGACGCCGAGCGCTACGACTTCCGGGCCATCCAAGACAAGTGGCAGCCCATCTGGGAGGAGCTGAAGCCCTTCCAGGTCGACACCGAGGGCGACAAGCGCCCGCGCAAGTACGTGCTCGACATGTTCCCGTACCCCTCGGGCGACCTGCACATGGGGCACGCCGAGGCCTACGCGCTGGGAGACGTGATCGCCCGCTACTGGCGCCAGCAGGGCTTCAACGTGCTGCATCCGATCGGCTGGGACTCGTTCGGCCTGCCCGCCGAGAACGCCGCCATCAAGCGGGGCCTCGACCCCCGCAAGTGGACCTACGACAACATCGAGCAGCAGCACTCGACCTTCAAGAAGTACGCCGGATCGTTCGACTGGGACCGCGTGCTGCACACCAGCGACCCCGAGTACTACAAGTGGAACCAGTGGCTGTTCCTCAAGATGTACGAGAAGGGCCTCGCCTACCGCAAGGCATCCTGGGTGAACTGGGACCCGGTGGACCAGACTGTGCTCGCCAACGAGCAGGTGCTGCCCGACGGCACCTCGGAGCGCTCCGGCGCCCTCGTGGTGAAGAAGAAACTGACGCAGTGGTACTTCCGCATCACCGACTACGCCGACCGCCTGCTGGACGACCTCAAGCAGCTCGAGGGCACCTGGCCGTCGAAGGTCATCGCGATGCAGCGCAACTGGATCGGCCGCTCGATCGGCGCCGACGTCGACTTCGCCATCGAGGGGCGAGACGAGCCGGTCACGGTGTTCACGACCCGTCCCGACACGCTCTACGGGGCGACGTTCATGGTGGTCGCGCCCGATTCCGATCTCGCGATCGAGCTGGCCGCCGGATCGCCTTCGGCCGAGGTGCAGGAGCGTTTCAAGACGTACCTCGCCGACGTGCAGAAGTCGTCGGAGACCGAGCGCCAGGCCACCGACCGGCCGAAGACCGGCATCTTCCTCGAGCGCTACGCGATCAACCCGGTGAACGGCGAGCGCCTGCCGATCTGGGCCGCCGACTACGTGCTGGCCGATTACGGCCACGGCGCGGTGATGGCCGTGCCCGCGCACGACCAGCGCGACCTCGACTTCGCGCGCGCCTTCGGCCTGCCGGTCAAGGTCGTCGTCGACACGCTCGCGCCGGTGACCGGCGTGATCCCGGTGCTCGACCCCGACGACCTGCCCGAACTCGAAGACCTGAACCCGGGCACCACGGGCATCGCGCTCGGTGGCGACGGGCGCCTGATCAACTCGGGACCGTTGGACGGCTTGTCGAAGTCGAACGCGATCCGCAAGATCATCGAGATCCTCGAGGCGCAGGGACTCGGTCGCCCCGCGAAGAACTACCGCCTGCGCGACTGGCTGATCTCGCGCCAGCGCTACTGGGGCACGCCGATCCCGATCATCCACGGAGCGGACGGCACGGAGTACCCGGTGCCGGAAGACCAGCTGCCCGTGCTGCTGCCGCCGACCGAAGGGCTGAACCTCACGCCCAAGGGCACCTCGCCGCTCGGTGGCGCCGCGGACTGGGTGAACGTGCCCAATCCGGTCGACGGCTCGCCGGCGCTCCGCGACGCCGACACGATGGACACCTTCGTCGACAGCTCCTGGTACTTCCTGCGGTTCCTGTCGCCTCAGGACAGCACGCAGGCCTTCGACCCCAAGCAGGTCGACAAGTGGGCGCCCGTCGACCAGTACGTCGGCGGCGTGACGCACGCCATCCTGCACCTGCTCTACGCGCGCTTCATCACGAAGGTGCTGTTCGATCTCGGCTACGTCGGCTTCACCGAGCCCTTCAGTGCGCTGCTGAACCAGGGCATGGTGCTGATGGACGGCTCCGCGATGTCGAAGTCGAAGGGCAACCTGGTTCGCGTCTCCGACCAGCTCGACGAGCACGGTGTCGACGCCATCCGCCTGACCATGGCGTTCGCCGGCCCGCCGGAGGACGACATCGACTGGGCCGACGTCTCCCCGGCCGGATCGGCCAAGTTCCTGGCGCGCGCCTGGCGGCTCGTCGGCGACGTGACCACGCCGCCCGAGGTCAACTGGCGCGACGGCGACCGCGCCCTGCGGCGCATCACGCACCGCTTCCTGGCCGAGGCCCCCGGACTGATCGAGGCCTTCAAGTTCAACGTCGTGGTGGCGCGCCTGATGGATCTGGTGAACGCCACCCGCAAGGCCATCGACTCGGGCCCGGGCGGTGGCGACCCCGCCGTGCGCGAGGCCGTCGAGACGGTGGCGCTCGGGCTGTCGCTGTTCGCGCCGTACACGGCGGAGGACATGTGGGCGCGGCTCGGTTACGAGCCGTCGATCGCGAACTACGGATGGCGCGGAGCGGACCGAACGCTGCTGACCGAGGAGACCGTCACCGCGGTGGTGCAGGTCGACGGCAAGGTGCGCGATCGGCTCGAGGTCTCGCCGAAGATCGCGGGGCCGGAGCTCGAGGCTCAGGCCCGTGCGCTCCCGTCGGTGGTGCGCTCGATCGGGGATCGCGAGATCGTGACCGTGGTGGCGCGCGCGCCGCGGTTGGTGAACTTCGTCACGAAGCCCGCGTCGTAGTCGTCTCGGTCTCGGTCTCGGCCTGAGGATTCTCCACAGGCCGTCGGTCCGCTAGGAGTTCTGCACAGATCGGTTCGAGCCGCTCCGGCCGCGGAGACCGCCTGCCTACTCTGACCGCATGTCAGATCTGAAGCGTCCGGTCTCCGCGTCCGCTGAGGCGATTCCCGAGCCTCCCGCGCAGGTGCCGCGGGGCCCGTCGGCGCGCGTGCGGATCGGTGTGGGGGCCGCCATCGTGCTCGTCGTCGTGGCACTGGTCTGCTCGGTGCTGATCACCGCGCTGTCGCCGGTGGGCGCGACGACCGTGGTGACGGGTGGGGGTGTCGCCGGTGCAACGCCGGCGTCGAACCCCTCGTCGAATCCGTCCAGTTCGATCTCCCCGCCCGCTTCTGCGTCGAGGGCGACGGATGCGGCTCCGGATGCGGGCGGCACCGCGGGCGGCCCGGAGGCGGCCGGAGCGGTCATCCTCGTGCATTTGCTCGGCGCGGTCGCGCATCCGGGCGTCTACGAGCTCGCCGAGGGCTCTCGGGTCGTGGATGCGGTCGGTCTGGCCGGTGGGTTCACCGAGACGGCCGAGCAGGCCTCCGTGAACCTCGCGCGCCCTCTGGCCGACGGGGAGCAGGTGCGCGTGCTCGCGGTCGGCGAGACGGTTCCCGCAGGCTCGGCGGGCCCGGGCGGAGCGGGCGCCGCGGCAGTGGGCGGGGGTGGCGCGGGAGCTCCTGCGGTGACGGCACCGATCGACCTGAACGCGGCGACGGAGCTCGACCTCGATGCGCTTCCGCGGATCGGCCCCGCGATGGCGGCCCGAATCGTGGGCTGGCGCACCGAGAACGGCCGCTTCGCCTCCGTCGACGACCTGCTGCAGGTCACCGGGATCGGCGAGAAGACGCTGGAGGGTCTGCGCGACCTCGTGACGGTGTGATGGCCCCCGACCTGCGGCTCGCGCCCGCGGCCGTGCTCGCCTGGGCCACGGCCTGGGTGCTCACCGGGTCGCCGCAAGCCGCCGCGGCGACCGCCGCACTCGCCTGGCCGGCCGCCGCCGTGCTGACCCTCCTGTGCCTGCGACAGCGCCGGCCGCACCCCCGCCGGCAGCACCTCCGCCGGCAGCACCTCCGCCGCCGCAGAGCCTCGTCGGGCCCGGCCGCCCCACCACCCGCTGTCACCTCGCCGCTCCCCACCGCCCCACCATCCGCCCCCGGCATCACCACCTGCGACCGCATCACCACCTGCGACCGTGTCACGACCCGTGATCGCCTCTCCACCCGTGAGCGCCTCGCCATCCGCGATCCCCACCTCACCTGCCGCCACCTCGCGGCCTGCCACCGCGTCGCCACCCGCCACCACTTCGCCACGCGCCACCACCTCGCCACGGGCGGCTGCCGTGGCCGGTGGGAGCGGGGAGGCGCGTGCGGTGGGGATGCTGCCGACGGCGGCTCTCGGGGTGGCCGTGCTGGCGCTGGTGGCGACGGCGGTGTTCGGGCTGGGACACCTGAGGCACCCGGATGTCGCTGACGGCGGGCCGCGGGTCGGCTCCGCGCGGTTCCTCGTGACCGGCCTCCCGCAGGTGCGTGCCGACGGGTTCGCTGCGACGTATCCGCAGTCCCCTCCGCAAGCGACGTCTGGGGCACCCGCCGGCGCCGCAGGGCCCGCCCCGGAGACGAGGATCTCCCTGGAGACCGTCTTGGAGTCCTTCACGGCGGGCGACCGAACCGTACCGGCCCGCGCGCCGACGGTGGTGTTCGCCTCGGTGCCGGCGGCGGATGCGGACGCCTCGTCGTGGCCAATCGGCTCAGCGCTCGTCGTGCGGGGCACGTTGACCGCGCTGGAGCCGGGTGATTCGCGGGAGTTCCTGTTCTTCGCCCGCGATACGCCCCATCTGGTCGCCGATCCACCGTGGTACCTGGTGTGGGCGAACGGCACCCGCGCCGCCTTCCGCACGAGCACCGCGGGGTTGCCGGGCGACGGTGCAGAACTTCTCGCGGGGTTGGCCATCGGCGACGACACGGGAGTCTCCGACGGACTCCGGCAGGCCATGACGGTGAGTGGGCTGACGCACCTCACGGCGGTGTCCGGCGCCAACTGTGCGGTGGTCGTGACGGCGGTGATGCTGCTCGGAGGGGCGATCAGGCTCGGCCGGCGGCTGCGGATCGGGCTCTCGGTTCTCGTGCTGGTGCTCTTCGTGGTGCTGGTGACGCCCGAACCCAGCGTGCTGCGGGCGGCCGCCATGGCGGTGATCGTGCTCGTCGCACTCGCGATCGGCCGGCCGTCGGCAGGGATTCCGCCGCTCTGCCTCTCGGTGGTGGTGCTGCTGACGCTCGATCCCTGGCTCGACCGGAGCGCCGGGTTCGCCCTCTCGGTGCTGGCCACCGCCGGACTCCTGCTGCTCACGCGGCCCATCGCGGCCCTGGCCGGTCGGGTGATGCCCGCTTCTCTCGCGCTGGCGCTCGCCGTGCCCACGGCCGCGCAGATCGCCTGCCAGCCGGTGCTGTTCGCGATCGCGCCGCAGCTCACGCCGTACACGCTGCCCGCCAATGTGCTGGCCGAACCCGCGGCCGCGCTGGTCAGCATCCTGGGACTCGTGCTGTGCCTGCTGAGCGTCATCGCGCCGGGTCTCGCGGCGCTCGCGGCCTGGCTGCCGTGGGTGCCCTCGGCGTGGATCGGCGCGGTCGCCCGCTTCTTCGCCGGGGCTCCGTTCGCGGCGATCGCGTTGCCCGACAGCGCTGTGGCCGTGCTGGTGGCGCTGCTCGCGACCGTCCTGGTCCTCGTCGCACTGTTCGCGGCGCGGCGGCATCCCGTCGTCGCGGGCGTCTGCGGTGCGGCGGCTGCCTGCGGCCTGCTGATCTCCTTGGCCGGCCTGGGCGGCGCGGCACTGGCCCGCGACGCCGCCGTGCCGCGCGACTGGCAGCTCGCCGCCTGCGACATCGGCCAGGGCGACGCGGTGCTGGTGCACAGCCGCGACGAGATCGCCCTGATCGATGTGGGGCCGGATCCCGCGCCGCTCACCCGCTGCCTGGAGCGGATGCACGTGCAGCGCATCGACCTCCTCGTGCTCACGCACTACGACCGAGACCACGTCGGCGGCGTCGCCGCGGTCGTCGGCCGGGTCGACCGCGCTCTCGTCGGGCCGACCGACGGTGCGCACGACGAGGCGCTGCTCTCCTCCCTCCGCGCGGGCGGAGCCCACGTCGAACAGGCCAGGCGGGGCCTCGCCGGCGAGCTCGGCGACTACCACTGGGACGTCATCTGGCCGAAAGACGGCACCACCCTCCGAGGCAACGACGCCAGCGTCACCGTGAGCCTCACCGGTCCGCTCCGGATGCTCTTCCTCGGTGACCTGGGCGAGCAGGCGCAGAGCGCAGTGCGCGCCGCGAACACCCTGCCGGTGGTGGACATCGTGAAGGTCGCCCACCACGGATCGGCCGACCAGAGCCAGGCGCTCTACCTGGCGGTGCGGGCATCCGTCGGGGTCGTCTCGGTGGGTCTCGGCAATCGGTACGGGCACCCGACCGATGAGCTGCTGGCGATGCTCGCGCTCGCCGGCACGCGCCCCTTCCGCACCGACCAGGAGGGGTTGGTGGTGATCTCGGGTACCTCAGAGGCGATCTCCGTCTGGACCGAGCGGCCGGTGCCGCCCTAGGAGTCGAGTCCGGGCGGGCGGGGCGGCCAGCGCGGGCGGGTGGCCCGGGCGGG
>NZ_JAHFUW010000044.1 GCF_023264855.1 Herbiconiux sp.
CCCTATGAGCGCCGTTATAGGGCCAAAATCGACGGCTCGCGAAGAGTTCAGCTTCGAGCGCGGCGGGCGGCTCGGGCCCGGCGGGCGACACGCGCGCGGCGCGACGCCTCGGCGGTGAGGCGGGCGAAGCGGCGGCGGGCGGCGAGGATGGTGGGGAGGCCGCGGATGCCCAGGGGGGTCTGGTTGCTGTCGTGCAGGCGGCGTTCGACGACGACCTCGTCGAGGTGACGGATGCTGTGGCGCACGTTGCCGGTGATGGCGATCCAGATGTCGTGCGACTCGGTGACGTACTCGGGGATCGGCAGGATGCCGCCGTCGATCGCCTCGCGCCGGAAACCCATGGCGCATCCGAAATACGGCCGATAGCCGATCATGATCGCGAACAGGTTGGCCAGGTACCGGCGCGAGCCCCGGGCCCGCAGCGGCGGGTACCAGAGCCGGGCCCCGTTCCGGCCGAGGATGCTGTGGTTGCCGGCGACCACGAGCGAGCGGGAGAGGCCGGCGATCATGAGCTCGTGGCGGCCGGGGGTCCACACGTCGTCTTGGTCGGAGAGGAACACGAAGCGGCCCCGCGCCCGGCGGATGGCGGCCTCGAAGGCGCGCACGTAGCCGACGTTCGTGTCGGTCTTGGTGAGGAACACCCGGGACTCGCCGAGCCGGTCGATGGTCGAGACGATCACCGCGGCCGTGTCGTCGGGCGAGCAGTCGTCGACGATCACGAGTTCGTCGTCGGGCCCCAGCTGCGCCACGATCGACTCGATCTGCTCGGCGACGTACTCGGCGCCCTTGTAGGTGGCCATGCAGACACTGGCCCGGATGCCGCGGCTCATGCGATCCCTTTCGGCTCGTCGGTGGGAGAAGGAGCGCCGGCGGGAGGGGAGGTGTGGCCGGAACCGGCCGCGCGATCCGACTTCCGCGGCCGCAGTGCCAGGTAGTGGATCGCGAGCCCCGCGAGCGGACCGAGCAGAAGGCTCAGCACCGCGCGCAGTTCGATCGGCAGGGGCAGCAGCAGGAGGAGAACGGCCAGCACCGTCGCCGCGATCCACCCGCCCGAGTAGGCGCGGTGCTTGTCGAGCGCGAGGCACAGCGCGCCCGTGATGGTGACCAGGGCGAGCATCCCAGCGGCCAGCACCAGGCCGGCGACGGTCCAGGAGCCGACGACGTAGTCGGGCCCGTACACGAGCGTCAGCAGCCACGGCCCGAGCAGCCCGCCGAGCACCGCTCCCCCCACCGCGATCAGCGCGATCAGGCGGCCCACCGGTGCGAGCGCCCGCAACCCGGCCGAGCGGTTGTTCACGAAGTGCGCGATCGCCACGCCCTGATAGGCGTTCAGCGGGATCAGCAGCGGCGCCCGGGTGAAGCTGATCGCCAGCAGCAACCCGGCGGCCGCGCGATAGACCTCGTGACTCGAGGTGAGGCTGAGCAGCACGGGGAAGCCCACCACCAGCACCGCACTGGAGCCGGAGGCCAGGCAGGCGTGCCCCACCCGCTTCAGGAAGTCGCCGAGGCCGGCGTCGGCCCGCGCCCGCCCTGCCGAGCGCAGCGTGGGCGAGAACAGCAGCCCGATCAGCCAGGCCAGTGTCGAGATGCTCGCCGCCACGGCGAAGCCGGCCACGGTCGCCGCCACGACGGCGGCCGCGCCCACCAGGGCCAGCCGCAGCAGCGAGTCTCCGATCAGCAGGCGCGTGTAGGTCGACCACTGCAGCCGCCCACCCAGGATGCCCACGATCGTGGCGTGGCCGGAGAACAGCGCGACCCCGCAGCTGAGTGGCACGGCGAGCGCGGTGGAGTCGGGCCCGAGCACGAGGGGTGCCCACCAGAACCCGGTCGCCCACAGCAGCACGCCGATCGTGACGCCCACCACGAGGCCCACGGGAAGCATCCGGGGCTCACGCCGCTCGGCCGCCGGGCGGGGGTCGCGGTCGCTGACGTGCACGGCACGCGTGGTCTCGGCCGACAGGCCGCCCAGGATGCCGAACCAGACGAACAGGAACGACCAGAAGGTGAGGAAGACGGTGGCGGATGCGACATCCGCACCGAAGGCGATCGGCACGATCAGCAGAACCGCGAAACCGACACCCGCGGAGATCAGCGAGGCCGCACCGACGCCCACGAACGAGCGGCGGCCGATGGTGGGGCCGGATGCGGAACCGTCCTGGGCACCGCTCGGATCGGTCATAAGGTGCAAGCATAGTAGTCGCCGTCTCGGAGGTTCCGGGGCGCCAGGGAGGTTCTGTGAACGCCGCCACCACCCCCGGTCGACCGGGCGCCGCCGACACCGCACCGGATGCACTGCGCACGGTCGCGGCCGTCGTGACCGCCTTCCGGGCGGGCGAGAACCTGGTGGAGCTGGTGGAGACGCTCGCTCCCGTGCTCGGCGCGGTCGTCGTGGTCGACGACGGCAGCGGCACCGGATCGGACGCCGTGCTGGCTCGGGCCCAAGCCGCCGGCGCGACCGTGGTTCGGCATCCGCAGAACCGCGGAATCGCCGCCGCGCTGAACACCGGCATCGCCGCGGCACGCGCCGCCGGCGGCAGCGCACCCGTCGGCACCACCCCGCCCGCGCCGGCCGCCCCCGCCCCAGCACCCGCCTTCGTACTCACCCTCGACCAGGACTCCCGCATCGATGCCGCGCTGATCCAGCGCCTGGTCGCGACCGCCCGGGACGCGGCCTCAGCCGGACTCCCGGTCGGCCTCGTCGCCCCCGCCCGCATCGAAGGGCTGCCCTCGGCCGCCGTCTCGAGCGAGAAGGGCTTCCTGATCGGCGGAACCCCCATCCAGTCCGGCATGCTCATCCCCGTCGACACCGTGGATGCCGTCGGCCCGTTCGCCGAAGCCCTCTTCATCGACGGGGTCGACACCGACTTCGCGTTGCGGGTGACCGCATCCGGCCGCCGCGTACTGCTGGCCATGGGCACCGAGCTCGGCCACAGCCTCGGCGAGCGTCACACCCCCCGCCTGCTCGGCCGCCCCGTCGCCCTCGGCGGCGCGCCCGTGGCCCTCGTCGTGAGCAAGCCGTTCCGCTACTACTACCTCGTGCGCAACCGCATCCTGCTGAACCGCCGCTACGGCCGCAGCCACCGTGCCTGGACCGTGCAGCAGACCCTCGCCGACCTCCGCCACTGCGTCATCGTGCAGCTGCTCCTGCCCGGCCGCCGCGCCCGGGGCCGCGCGATGCTTGCCGGTCTCCGCGCCGGCTGGGCCGGCCGGGCCGGCCGCATCCCCTCCCCCGTGGAGGCTCAGCTCCGCTGACCCTCACCCTCGCTGCGGCCGCGGCACGCGGGCTCCCAGGGCTCCTGCGGGAGGCCCGTAGCTATGATGGGGGTCATGCCGACCGCCCTCGAACGCACGCTGATCGTGATGCCCGCGTTCAACGAAGAAGAGGCGGTCGGGGCCGTCGTACGCGAGGTCTTCGCCACCGCTCCGGGGGTCGCCTGCCTCGTGGTCGACGACGGATCGCTCGACGCCACGGCCCGTGAGGCCGAGGCCGCCGGGGCCACCGTGCTGCGGCTGCCGATCAACCTCGGCGTGGGCGGCGCCATGCGCGCCGGGTTCAAGTACGCCGTGGCATCCGGCTACTCCAACGTCATCCAGGTCGACTCCGACGGGCAGCACGACCCTCGCGGCATCGAAGAGCTGGTGGCCCAGCTCGGGCGCTACGACCTCGTGCTCGGCGCCCGGTTCGCGGGCGTCGGCGACTACGCGGTGCGCGGCCCCCGCCGCTGGGCGATGCAGGTGCTCTCGGGCATCCTGTCGAAGATCACCAAGACGAAGCTCACCGACACCACCTCCGGTTTCCGGGCCAGCGGGCCGCGCGCGGTGGCCCTGTTCGCGCAGCACTATCCCTCCGAGTACCTCGGCGACACCGTCGAGTCGCTCGTGATCGCCGCCCGCTCGGGCCTCACCGTCACCCAGGTGCCCGTCGCCATGCGGCCGCGGGCCGGCGGCGTGCCCTCGCACAACCCGTACAAAGCCGCGGTCTATCTCGGCCGCGCCGGCATGGCCCTGTTCGTGGCCCTGATCCGCCCGCGCATCACCATCTCCGAGCCGCCGGCCTCGACCGCGGCGATCCCGGTGGTGAGCGGATGAGCGTCGCCAGTTACATCCTCGGCATCGTCGCCGCGCTGATCGTGCTCGGCGTGGTGATCGAGTCGCTGCGCCGGCACCACCTGCGCGAGCGCCACGCCATCTGGTGGCTGGCCGCCGGCGTGATCGCCTTGATCATCGGCGTGTTCCCGAACCTGCTCGGCGCCCTGGCCGGCCTGTTCGGCGTGACGGTACCCACCAACCTGGTCTTCTTCCTCAGCATCGCGGTGCTGTTCCTGGTGTCGATCCAGCACTCGGGCGAGCTCACCGAGCTCGAGAGCGAGACCCGCACCCTGGCCGAAGCGGTCGCCCTGCAAGACCTGCGCATCAAACAGCTCGAGACGTCCCTCGCCGAGGCCCTCGAGACCCGAAGGAATCCATGACGTTCGCCCCCGCATCATCCGGAGCCCGCTCCTACGGCCAAGGCGACGGCACGGTCTCCGCACCCGGCAGCGCCGCCGGATCGGCGTACGGCTCGCAGCCCGCCCCGCGCCGCTCCGTCTGGCGCTGGCTGCTGCTGCCCTGGATCCTGCTCTCGGTGCTCGGGGCGCTGTGGGCGCTCGCCACCCCGATCGGCGGCTCGCCCGACGAGCCCGCCCATGTGGTGAAGGCCGGCTCCGTGGTGCGCGGCGAGCTGCTGCCGAGCGAGATGATCCCGAGCGGCGGCGTGCTGCACGTGCCGGCCGCCCTCGCCTACGAGTACTCGCAGGGCTGCTTCGCGTTCTTCGCCGACGTCTCGGCCGCCTGCGCCCCGGCGTTCACCGGCGACCCGAACGAGATCGTCGAGAGCTACTCGGCCGCGAGCCTCTACAACCCGGTCTACTACTGGATGGTGGGCTGGCCCACGCTGATCGCGCCCGACTACACGGGCATCTACGCCATGCGGATCGTCAGCGCCGTGCTCACCGCGTTCTTCCTGGCCGCGACGTTCTGGATGATCGGCGCCTGGCGCTCGCACCGCCTGCCCACGCTCGCCGTGATGGCGGCGATCACCCCCATCGTGCTCTACCTGATGGGCACGGTGAACCCGAACACCCTGGAGTTCACCGCCGGCCTCGCCCTGTTCGCCGGCATGCTCGGCATCGTGCTGCAACCCGATCCACGACTTCTCGACTCACGCCTGACGATGGTGGTGATCGCGGCCGCCCTGGTGTGCAACACCCGCGGCATCTCGCCGCTCTGGGTGGCGGTGCTGCTGGTGCTGCCGCTCATCCTGCTCACCGGGCGCGAGCTGGGCGCGCTGCTGAAACGCCCCGGCGTCATCATCAGCATCCTGCTGATCGCCCTCGGCGCCGTGGCGAGCATCGGCTGGACGCTGTCCAGCAACTCGCTCGGCACCGGTCCGAGCGCGACTCCGGATGTGGTCTCCGAGGCCCCGGGCGTCGGCCTCACCCCGGTGGAGGGCTTCTTCGCCATGATCGGCCAGTTCTACCTGCAGGCCCGGCAGATGGTGGGCATCCTGGGCTGGCTCGACACCCCGTTGCATCCGACGGTCTACTTCGTCACCTACGCCCTGGTCGGACTGCTCGCGCTCGGCACGATCATCTGGGTGCGCGGCCGCAAGCTGGTGTTCGTGATCGCGCTGGGGCTCGCGTTCTTCTTCCTGCCGCCGTTCATCCAGTCGTTCTACGTGACCAAGGGAGGGCTGATCTGGCAGGGCCGTTACACGCTCATCCTCGCCATGGCGCTGCTGCTCGGGATGGCGGCGTGCATCGCCGCATCACCGCGCTTCCTGCGCTGGACCCGCGGCCGCTGGGTGCTGACCGTCGTGGCCGTGCTGGCCGGCGCGGCCTGGACGTATGCGGTGGCCTATTCGTTCCAGACCACCATGCGCCGCTTCGCGGTCGGCTACGAGAACGAGTGGGCGCAGGTCGCCGATCCGGGCGCCTGGGTGCCGCCGCTCGGCGCCATCCCGCTCACCATCGCCTTCGCCGTCACGGCCGCACTGTTCGCCCTCTGGGTGGTGCTGGGAGGTCACGACCGCCGCCGCTCCACCTTGCAGCCCGCGACGCCCATGGCGTTCCCGGGCGACCCCTACGGCCTGCAGACACCCCCGCCCTCCGCCGGCCGGCACCCGCTCGACCCCGCCTTCCCGACCCGCATCTGACACGCGGCCGCCGGGCCGGGCTCGGCGGCGCAGCCCGGCGGAGCCCGGCGGAGATCCCCGTGGTTCCGGGCCGAGCGCCGTGTCGCGGGTGGCGAAGCGCGGTGATCACACAGCAGCAACGTCGGTGAAACACCGCCCGCCTACGCTTCGGGAATGGCCTCCACCCCTGCCGCTCGCGCTCGCATCGTGATCTTCTCCGGCCCGCGCGCCACCATCCAGAACAGTCCCGCCCTGCGCACCAGCCAGTCGGTGCGCCGCGACCGCGGTCTCGCCGGGGCCGACACGGGTCTCCCCGAATCGCTGCGCGCGCAGCAGCTGGCCGCGCCGGTCACCGTCTACGTGTCGGCGTTCTCGGCGCATCCGCTCGAAAAGGATGCCGCCGAGCTCTACGGCCCCGTCGACGGCTGGCTCGATCCGGAGACCGGCGCGTTCTCGACCGAGGAATCCACCGGCGCCACTCCCGTCTACAGGGTCACCCTCGACCCGGCCGACGGCCCCTTCCCCCTCCCCTACGCCGCCACGCAGGCGAACGGGCAGCCATGGGACGGGCCCTTCGACGACGCCGGCACCGCGCGCCAGCTGTTCTATCCCGACGCCTCGCGGATCGTGCGCGAGATCGATCACTTCGGGCTCGACGGCTACGGCGCCAACAACCTGATGAGTGACTTGGCCGACTTCGACTTCGTGCGCGCGGCGCCCTCCGGCGGCTACACCAAGGGGCAGCCCGCCGCCGAACGCACCGACACCCCGACGCCCGCCGGTCACCGCGGCGAACCGGGCGACCTCGCCCCCGAGACGCTCGGCGAGCACTTCTTCCCCTACATGCCGATGCGGCAGGAACCGGCGCTGCCGACGCTCGCCGCCCTCACGAACATCGTCTTCGACACCCTCGCCGCCGGCGACTATGACGGCGCCATCTGGCTCGAGGGCAGCCCCACCACCGAAGAGACGGTCTACTGGTTCAACCTGCTCATCCCCACCACGAAGCCCCTGATCGGCAACTGCTCGCAGTACGGCCACGGGGTGTTCGGCAACGACGGCGACCACAACCTGGTGCAGTCGGCCACCTACATCGCCTCGAAGGTGTGGGCGGATGCCGAGGGCCACGACCGCGTCGGCGCCGTGATGATCCAGAACGGCCAGGTCTTCACCTCCCGCGAGGTGCAGAAGGCGGATGCCCGCCCCGGCGGCTACATCGCCTACGGCGGTCACGGCGGCATCGTGGGCAACACGGTCGAGGAGCCGGTGCTCTCGTTCGTACCGGTGGCCCGGCACACCCACACCTCGGCTCTGTCGCTCGATCAGCTGCCCACCGCCGTCACCGGCATCCACGGGTCGCCCGTGCCCACGCGTGACGAGAACGGTCACCTGCTCGCCGACGCGCTGCCCAAGGTCACGATCGCGCGCTACGTGAACTACGGCCAGGACGACTTCTCCGACTCCGCCGACAGCGAGGTCGAGATCCTCGCCCGCATCCAGAAGAACCTGCGCGACCATCCGCTCTCGGGCATCGTGGCCGAGGGATCGGCCCCGTACGGCGGCGTGTACGAGTCGATGCGCGCCGCGCTGCTGCAGGGCGTGTTCCGCGGCATGCCTGTCGTGGCCGTCGGTCGTGGCGGCGGCGGCTACGCCTTCGGCCAGTCGACGCTCGGCGGTCTGCTCATCCGCGGCAGCAACCTCTCGGCGCCGAAGGCGCGCATCCTGCTGATGGCGAGCCTGCTGAAGTTCGGCGCGCTGCCGGTTCCGGCCGATCCGGATGCTCCGACCCCCGCCGAGCTCGACGCCATCCGCCAGAAGGTGGCCGAGTACCAGGCCGTCTTCGACACGCACTGATCTCCCGACCGATAGGAGCACCACATGGTCAGCTACGGAGTCTTCCTCCCCGTCGGCAACAACGGCTGGATCCTCTCGACCACCTCACCGCAGTACGAGCCGACCTTCGCGCTGCAGCGCGAGGTCGTGGCGCGCGCCGAGAAGCACGGCTTCGACTTCGCGCTGGCGATGCTGAAGTATCGCGGCTACGGCGGCGAGACGCAGCACTGGAACCACACCATCGACCCGATGACGCTGATGGCGGCGCTGGCCCCGATCACCTCGACGATCAAGCTCTACGCCACCGTCTCGCCGCTCAGCTACAACCCGATCGTGGTGGCCAAGATGGCGCAGCTGATCGACGAGATCTCGGGCGGCCGCTTCGGCATCAACCTGGTGGCCGGCTGGAACCGCAGCGAGTACGCCCAGATGGGCGCCTGGCGCGGCGACGACTACTACGGGTACCGCTACGACTACCTCAGCGAGTTCACCCAGATCCTGCTGACCGCGTGGGAGACCGGCCGGGTCACCTTCCAGGGCGAGTACTTCGACATCGAGGACTGCGAGGTGGCCCCCGTTCCCGCGGGTCACATCGACCTGATCTCGGCGGGCACCTCGGGGCGCGGTCGCCGCTTCGTGGCCGAGTACGCCGACTACCACTTCGGAGCGGGCGGTGACGCCGAGGAGGTGGCGGCCTCGAACTCCGCCCTCGCCGAGGCGAGCGCGAGCCTCGGCCGCACGCCGGGAGCCTTCGCGCAGACCCTCGTCATCCTCGGCGACACGGATGCCGACGCGGCCCGCAAGGTGGAGCTCTACACCCGGGGCGTCGATCGCGGGGCCGTGGCCGGCATGGTGCGCGAGTACTCCAACGACACCTCCACCGACGGCTCCAGTGCGATGGTGGCGGAGAGCCACCGGGCCGAGGTGTCGCCGTTCTACGGCGGCCGCGCGCTCGTGGGCTCGCCGCAGACCGTGGCCGACCACCTCAACGCCATCGCGGCCGTGCCGGGCACCGCGGGCACCATGCTCACCTTCGACGACTTCCTCGAGGGCGTCGACCGCTTCGGCACCGAGGTCATGCCGCTGCTGGACCACCTGCCGGCGACGAAGGAAGGCTGACCCGTGCCCTACCAGATGAGCCTCGCGCTCGACCTCTCGTTCTCGCACCACCAGGGCCGCTGGCGGCTCCCCGGCTCCTGGGCCGGCCGCGACTTCCCCGACCTGCGGATGTACCGCGAATTGCTGCTCGCCGCCGAGCGCGGCTGCCTCGACATGGTGTTCTTCGGCGACGGAACCGGCATCCCCTCCACCTACGGCGCCTCGATCGATCCGGCCGTCGAGTGGGGCATCGGCTTCCCCCGGCAGGACATGAGCCCGTTCATCGCGGCGCTCGCCCAGGACACGCAGCACATCGGCTTCGGGCTCACCTACTCGTCGACCTTCCTGCATCCGTTCTACGTGTCGCGCCTGCTCAACTCGCTCGACATCGTGACGAACGGGCGGATGGCCTTCAACGTGGTCACCTCCTCGCGGGGGGCGGATGCCGCCAACTTCGGCTTCGACGAGCTGATGGACCACGACGCCCGGTACCGCCGGATGGAGGAGTTCGTGCGGGTGTGCCAGGAGCTCTGGCGCAGTGTCGACCGCGACGCGTTCGTGTGGGACCGCGAGACCGGCATGGTGGCCGAACCCGGCAGCATCCGGGCCATCGACCACCACGGGGAGTTCTTCGACGTGGCCGGGCCGCTGAACACCGTGGCGAGCCCGCAGCAGGCGCCCGTGCTGATCCAGGCCGGCGGATCGCCTCGCGGCATCCGCGCCTCGGCCGGCTTCGCCGACGTGGTGTTCGGCGGGGCGTTCGCCGAGGCCGACCGGGTGCGCCACCGCACCGCCCTCGACCAGGAGCTGCTCGCCGCCGGCCGCGACCCGTCGCGAGTCGGCATCCTGTGGGATCTGCACCTGATCGTGGGCGACACCCCGGATGACGCGCGCCGGCGCAAGGAGCAGCTGGCCGACTTGCTGCCGCCCGAGGCCTCGGCCGCCCAGTTCGCCCACAACACCGGATACGACTTCGCCTCCCTGCCCGCGCGCTTCACGCTGGAGGAGCTGCAGGCCGAGGTGATCGCCAAGCAGGCCAGCCCGATGGGCTTCCGCGATCTCGTGAACGAGCACGGCGCCACCACCGAGCTCAGCCGCGAGGAGTTCTTCGACTCGCTCTGGAAGGTGGCCACCGGGTACGAGCACACCGTCGCGGGCAGTGCCGCCGAGGTGGCCGACTACCTCGAGGAGTCGTACGAGTCGACCGGCAGCCGGGGCGGTTTCATGATCGCGCACCCGCAGGTGACGCCTCGCGACCTGATCGACGTTGTCGGGCTGCTGGTGCCCGAGCTGCAGCGCCGCGGGCGGTTCCGCACCCGCTACGACGGCACGACGCTGCGAGACACCTTGGGAGTGCCGGAGTTCGCGTGAGAGGCTCGAGTCGATGACGAGCGCCACCTCAGACGACCAAAACCCGGCCGATGAGCCGGGGCAGACCGACGACGCCCAGCGCGTGGATGGGTCCGTGCACCCGGCGCGACCGTTCGGCGGCTCCGGGCCCCGGCGGCGCAGCTTCACCGACGACAAGATGCTCGACCTCGGTCAGCACCGACGCCAGGATGAGGCCAGGCGGCTTCGCGATCTCGTGTCGGCCTTCGTGCTGGCCGCCGCCGACAGCGGGCAGCGGTTGCCCTCGGACGAGGAGATCGCGCGCGAGTTCTCCTGCACCCGCAACACCGCCCGCATCGCGATGCAGATGCTCGTGCAGGAGAACACCATCGGCCGCACGGCCGGGCAGGGCACCTACGCCCACAGCCGTCCCACCACCTGGCGCACCGACCGTCTACTCGACATGCTGCGGATCGACCCCGCCCCGCTCGAGCACGACTACCTGCTGATCGGCTGGCGCGAGACCTCCGCGGTGCCCGCATCGATGGCCGCGGTGTTCTCCCCCGACACGACCCGGATGGCGGTGTTCGAGCGCGTGGTGCTCTACCGCAATCGGCCCGGTTCGCTCCGCACCTACTACGTTCCGCTGCGCGACGAGGACGATTTCACGCGCAGCGACGCGAACGACGACGTGCTCGAAATCTTGGAGGGCCGCTTCGGCCACCGGCCGCTCAGCGCCTCGCGCCAGATCAGCGCGATATCGGCCGACCTCTCGGCCGCCGAGCTGCTCTCGGTCGACGTGGGGTCGCCGCTGCTATTCATCGAGACGACGGTGCGCTCGGCCGCCGGCCACGTCGTGATGGTCTACCACGGCCGCCAGCGCTCCGACCAGGTGCGCGTGGAGCTGTCCCCGGCCCGCGTCGAGCTCTAGTTGTGGTCCTTTCCAGGGCGGCGTGGTCCGGCGCGCAATCACCGTCCGGCTCAAATTAATCGAGCTTTCATCAGGTCTTTCTGATAGAATCTCAGTATGCAGACAGTAGCTCGACTCCAAGGGATCGCCGCCGATCTCCGTGGCGACGAGGGCGAGATCAACGCCGCGATGGCAGGGCTGCAAGACGAGGATCTGCTGGAGGTGATGGCCGCTATTGAGGCGGCCGGGCGGGCGCTCTCGGCCTGGCAGATTCGGGTGGCCGGTGAGGTCGGGGTGCGGTCGCGCAGCGAGCTCGGGGACGAGGGGTTGAGCAGGTCGCAGAACTTCACCAGCCCGGTCAAGCTCGTCTCAACCATCACTGGCACGTCAGCACGCGAGAGCAAGGCGCGGCTCGAGATCGGGCGCAAACTACGCGGGGCGGTGCTACTGGGTGGCGGTGAAGGGCCGGCCCCGTTCCCGGCCGTCGGCCGGGCCCTCGACGAAGGCTCCCTCGGGGTTGAGACGGCGTCGATCATCGTGACCCGGTGCGCCGAACTGTCGGAGCGCGGATGCGCCCCCGAGGTTGTGGCCAGCGCCGAGCAGACCCTCGTCGACGAGACCCTCACCAACCACCTCACTGCCGATCAGACCTCCAGGCTCGCCATTCATCTTCGTGAGGTCATCGATCCCGATGGTGCGGAGCCTCGGGATGAGCGACTCCAGCAGCAGCGCTCCCTCACCATCAGCCAGGCCAGTGACGGGATGATCCGCGGCCGGTTCGCCCTCACACCCGAACAGGGCAGTGTGTGGCTGGCGAGCATCCAGGCCATGCAAAGCCCCCGCATCGCAGGATCACCCTCCAGTGGACCGCGGTTCCTGACCGAAGACGAATACGTGGCACACACCGCCACCGCCGACATTCGCACGCAGGCGCAGAAGAACTCCGACACCGTCACCGAACTCATCGCCCGCGCTGCCGGCGCCCCTGACATGCCGCGCCTCAACGGTGCCACCACCACCCTTAACGTGCACATCACTCTCGACAACATCGAGGCGGGGCGCGGGGTCGGCTGGATTGATGGCATCGACGAGCCCGTTCCCGCTTCCACCGTGGCGCAGTTGCGCTGCACCTCCCCGATCGCGGTGACCCTGTTCAGCGACCGTGGCGCGGTGCTGTACCACGGCAAGACAGAACGGCTCTTCACTGCGGCTCAGAATCGGGCGCTCGCGGCCCGAGATGGCGGATGCGTGTGGCCCGACTGCGACCGGCCCCCCTCATTCTGCGAAACACACCACGCAGATGAATGGGTCTCCGCCGATCACCCGCCGGGACGTACCGATATCGACAACGGCGTGCTGCTCTGCCATTTCCATCACTCGCACCTGCACAAGTCATCCTGGAAACTGACCATGCATGCGGGTGTGCCCCACCTCATCCCGCCGAGGTGGATCGATATCGAGCAGACGCCGATCCCGACCACCCGCCGACGCACCACCCAACGCCCAGCCGCCTAACCACGCACGCCCGTCTCCGCGAACCGGGCACGGTCATCGTGGGCAAGCGCGAAGCGCGCGGCAGACCCTCGCCGAGCCAACCATCCAGGCACCGAACCGTACGGGGGCTGCCGCGCGCTCCGCGCTTGCCGACGATGATCATGGCTGGGTCGGCAAAGCCTGATCGCACCCGGGGCAGGTGAGGATCGCTTGTGACCGTCCCTGCCGGCCAGGGACATGACCGGATCGCTTCCACGAAGACAAGGCGTGGGTGTCATGGGCTATCCGATCACACTTCTCCGCCCGGGGCGGAGCGAGGGGGCGAGCACGGCCAGGGCGACCAGCAGCACAGCCGCGATGACGGCGACCGCGGCGAGGTCTCCGGAGGCGGCCGCGAGCGCGAACACCAGAAGCGGGCCGACGGCGGCGCCGACGTCGCCTGCCGTGCGGGTGAGCCCGACCACGGCGCCGGCCGCCGCCGGAGCGAATCGCTCGCTCGTGACGACGTTCGGCACCACACCGGCCACGCTCGTGGCCAGGTAGTACAGCACGATCGCGGCGCCGAAGCCGAGCGGCCACGTGAGAAATGGGAACGCCAGCAGCACGGCCGCACCGACGACTCCGGCGGGCACGAGCACCGTGAGCCGCGCACCGCGGTCGACCAGCCTCCCTATTCCGGGCAGCACCGCGATGCTCACCACCGTGCCCACCGCCATCGCCACGCCCAAGCCCAAGGGTGAGAGACCGCCGGTGCCGTAGGCCAGCACCGGGATGAGACCCTGCTCCCCCGCGAAGCGCGCCAGGAAGGTGGCGAAGGAGAACACCACCAGGCCCACCACCAGCCGCCGGCCACTGGAGCGCTCAAAGCCAGTGGGATCTGCGGACTCCGCAGCTACCGGAGACGTCGAAGCGCCGTGCGGCTCCGGCACGGGCTCGAGTACGGTCGCCGACACAGGCACCTCCGGCGAGCGCCGGAACGCACCCCAGTAGTGTCGCGCCGGCCGCAACAGGTCGACCCCGAGGCACAGCAGCAGCGGCACCGCCGCCACGGCGAACGCCGCGGTCACGCCCCAGCCCTCCACCACGACCCCGCCGAGCAGCGCACCCACCGCCGACCCGCTCATCTGCACCACGGTCGCCGTCGCCATCGTGCGGCCCCGCCGATCCGCCGGCGCCCCCGCCACCAGCACCGCGAAGCCGATCGTCACCGCAGCACCGCCCAGCACGCCCGCGAGCAGTCGCGCGCCGAGCAGCAGCGGCTCCGAGTCGAGCAGCCCGGTCACCGCGGTCAGCGCCACCAGCAGCACCGAGACCACCTGGAGGAAGGGCCGGGGCGGGATGCGGCGGAGCGCGAGCCCCGCCGGCACGTTGGCCAGCACCCGCCCGATCGCGAAGGCCGCGATCAGCAGGCCGATGCTGCCCACCCCGATCCCGAACCGCTCGACCAGCAGCGGCAGCGCCGGCACGATCACGCCCCAGGTCATCTGCACCGACGCGATGAACGCGCAGACGAGGATCGCCTGCGCGTTCATGCCGAGCGGAGCGGATGCCCGCCCGGCCGCCCCACCACCGGCGGCCGGGGGCATCCCCGGGATCAGTCCATCCCGATCGAGCTGTCGATGAACTCGTTCGTCACCAGGTCGGCGGGCGTGAGCGAGTCGGCGACGGTGATGCCCTGCTGGCTGTAGACCGGCAGCACCTTGTCCATCAGATCCTGCACCCGCGCCTCGTCGAAGTCGCCCAGAGTGTCGTTGTCGCCGTTGCCCGAGATGCCCTCGGAGAGCATCGTCTCGACCGAGTAGTCCGCCACACCCTGCGTGTAGACCCAGCCGGTGTCGTACTGGTCGACCAGGTCGAGGATGAGGGCGTTCGTGGCATCCGGAGCCGCGAAGTAGTCCACCTCGGCCTGCTGCAGCACCGGCACGAGGGCGGCGAGGCAGTCCGGCTGCGCGGCCACGTCGTCGCTGCGCACCACGACCGGATCCTGGTACGGCCGGAAGCCGAGGTCGTCGATCAGCTGGTACTGCACGGGCTTCATCCAGCTCTCCACCTCGTTCTCGTAGACGTAGGGCTCGGCGGAGGCGTAGCCCTGCTGGGCGTCCTTGCCACCCGCCGCCACGAACGAGGCGGGGCTGCCGTCGTACGACCCGTCGGTCTGATCGGCCGGGATGATGCCCGCCGAGGTGAGGTACTCCATGTAGGCGGTGCCGTCGAAGTACCGGATGATCGCGCCGGCGTCGACGAGGTCGGTCACGCCCTTCACGTCGGGATAGGTCTCCGGGTCCCACATGATCATCAGCGGGCTGATGTCGTGCGAGGCGAACACCGCGGTGGTGGGCATCTCGGCCGACTGGGCGATCGACTCGTCGGTGGAGACGTAGCCGAGCAGAATGTCCGGATCGGTGTACATCAGGCTGCTCACGGTCTGGTATCCGGTGGCCGGCCCGCCCGCCCGGATCTCCACGTCGACGCCGGTGTACTCGCCACCGGCCATCAACGGACCGGAGACCACCTTGTTCGTGGCGTCGATCGTGTAGTCGTCGCCGAGCAGCTGGTAGAGGTGCCCGTGCTCGGCCTCCGGATTCCAGCCGGTCTGGATGACGACCATCGCCGGGCAGCCGGCCGCGGCGAGGTCGGTGGCGCCGACGCTGAGTGCGGCATCCGTGGCGGCGTCCTCGCTGGCCGAGGAGCCGGAGCTGCACGCGGTGAGCAGCAGCGCGGTGGCTGCGAGGGCGCCGATCGCCACGGCGGTCTTCGGTGGGGTGCGAAGCGGAATGGTGCGGAGCATGGGATCTCCCTCATGTCGGCGGTGCGGGATCGGGTCGAGGTCAGTGAAGCCCCGCCAGTCTCGCGGCCCGCCGTTGCGCGCCTGTTTCCCGAGGGAGAACTCTCCGTTGCGCCACCCCGCGGCCGGTGCGCGGCCCGCTTTCCCGCGGAAGATCAGCGTCTGCGCCACTGCACTCCCACGCCGGGGGCGCCGGATGCTACGGCGCGACGCTGCGGGAGGCGTCGGCCTCCTTGTTCTTCAGAGCGGTGTAGCCGTCGGACCGGGTGGGCGCGAACACCCAGTAGCGGTAGAGCAGGAAGCGGAACGCCGTGGCCAGCACCAGCCCCACCACGTTGCCCGAGATGTTGTCGGCCAGCAGGCTGGTAAGGCCGAGGAGGTAGTGCGAGACGTAGAGGCAGGCGAGCGAGATGCCGAGGCCGATCACGGCGATCAGGCTGAACTCGGCGAGCTCGAGCAGGAAGTTCTTGCGGCGGTGCTCGCGGAAGGTCCAGTACCGGTTGCCGAACCAGGTGACCAGCGTCGAGATCGTGACCGAGATGAACTTGCCGCCGAGCGGGGTCTCGTACCAGCCGTCGCCCAGGGCGCCGGACCACAGCAGGTTCGAGATGCCGAGGTCGATGAAGTAGCCGACCAGCCCGACGACCCCGAACTTGAGGGCGTACCGCACCAGGCGTTCCCAGAGGTAGTCCCAGATCTTCTTCACGAATTCGCCGTTCTCACCGATCGATGCGGGGCGGCGGTGTGCCGAGCCCTGAAGATGATAACCGACCCTGTATCCTGACCCATGCTCTACTAGTGTCGACACGGACATCGGGGGTGGAGCGGCCCATGATAACGATGCGAGGTCAGACCTTTTGTCCACGAATTTCGAAAACGACGTCGTCGTCATCGGGGGCGGCGGTCACGTCGGTCTTCCCCTCGCGATCGCGCTGGCCGACCGCGGTTCGCGGGTGGTCGTGTACGACCTCAGCGAGAAGGCCGTCGCCGGCATCCTGGCTGGCCGGATGCCGTTCAGCGAGCCGGGTGCCGAGCCCGTGCTGCAGAAGGCGCTGGCCGACGGCATGCTGACGGCGTCGACGGATGCGGCGGTCGTCGCGACCGCCGAGAACGTGGTCGTGGTCATCGGCACGCCCGTCGACGAGCACCTGAACCCCGATCCGAACGCCATCCCCAAGGCGCTCGAAGCGTGCATGCCCTACTTCTCCGACGAGCAGCTGCTCATCCTGCGCAGCACCGTCTACCCGGGTGTCACCGCCTTGGTGGAGCGTCGCCTGCGCGAGGCGGGCCTGGGTACCGAGGTCGCGTTCTGCCCCGAGCGCATCGCCGAGCACAAGGCGATGGAAGAGCTGTTCACCCTCCCCCAGATCGTCTCCAGCCGCACCGCGACGGGCCGCGCTCGCGCCGCCGCGCTGTTCGGCACCCTCACCGAGCAGATCGTGCACCTCGAGCCCGAAGAGGCCGAGCTGGCGAAGCTGTTCACCAACACGTGGCGCTACATCAAATTCGCCGCGGCGAACCAGTTCTACATGATGGCGAACGACCGCGGTCTCGACTTCGAGAAGATCCGCAAGGGCCTCACGCACGACTACCCCCGCGCCAAAGACCTGCCGGGCCCCGGTTTCGCCGCCGGCCCGTGCCTGTTCAAAGACACCATGCAGCTCGCCGCGTTCAGCGACAACAAGTTCGCGCTCGGCCACTCGGCCATGCAGGTGAACGAGGGGCTGCCGCTGTACATCGTCACGCAGCTCGAGAAGCGCTTCGACCTCGAGAACCTCACCGTGGGCATCCTCGGCATGGCGTTCAAGGCCGGGTCGGACGACATCCGCTCGTCGCTCTCCTACAAGCTGCGCCGGGTGCTGAAGTTCCGGGCGAAGGCCGTCATCGGCACCGACCCGCACGTCACCGAGGAGACCGACGACACGCTGCTGCCGTTGGAGTCGGTGCTCGAGAAGGCCGACATCCTGATCGTCGCCACGCCGCATGCGGAATACCGCGACATCCAGACGGACAAGCCCGTCGCGGATGTCTGGAACCTGCTCGGCCAGGGGGTCCTGATTTGAGCGAGGACCACCGCGCCTCGATCATCATCCCCGCCTACAACGAGGGCGAGGACATCGTTCCGGGGCTGGATCGCATCTTCGAGGCCGTGCACCTCGACGTCGAGGTGCTGGTGGTGGTCGACTCACCCGACGACACCACGGTTCCGGTGGTCGAGGCCTACGCCGCGCAGCATCCGGCTCTCCGGATCGCCGTCAACGACTACGGTCGCGGCCCCGCCTACGCCATCCGCTACGGCATCGACCACGCCACCAGCGACACCGTGGTGGTGACGATGGCCGACGGATGCGACGACCCCCGCCAGATCGACGACCTCGTGCGCCTGGTCGAACGCGGGGTCGTGGTGGCCGCCGCCTCGCGCTACATGCCGGGCGGCCAGCAGGTCGGCGGGCCGCGTTTCAAGGCCTTCCTCTCGCGCACGGCCGGGATCACGCTGAACCTGTTCACGAACGCGGGCACCCGCGACGCCACCAACTCGTTCAAGGCCTACAACGCCGAGTTCGTGCGCCAGGTGGGCATCGACTCGATCGACGGCTTCGAGATCGGGCTCGAGCTCACGGCCAAGGCCCGGCGCCTGCGC
Source organism: Herbiconiux sp. (assembly GCF_023264855.1). Taxonomy (GTDB): domain Bacteria; phylum Actinomycetota; class Actinomycetes; order Actinomycetales; family Microbacteriaceae; genus Herbiconiux. The sequence continues at coordinate 18,263 of NZ_JAHFUW010000044.1, forward strand.
CGCCCGGTGGCCGAGATCCCCACCATCTGGCTGGACAGGGCGTTCGGCCAGTCGAACTTCAAGCTCGCCAAATGGCTCCCCAAGTACTTCCGGTGGTACCGTTTCGCGTTCGGCCGCCAGCTGACCCTCGACGAGCTGCACGAACTCGTCCGCACGACCCGCACCTCCCCCAGCCCCTCGAACACAAGGAAGCAGACGTCATGAAGAAGGTCCTCGTCACCGGATCCGCAGGATTCATCGGTGGTTACATCGTCGAAGAGCTGCTCGAGAAGGGCTACCAGGTCGTCGGAGTCGACAACTACTCCAAGTACGGCCCCGTGAAGAAGTCGTACGACGAGAACCCGAACTACGAGCTCGTGGTCGGCGACGTGCAAGACGTCGAGCTGATGACCCGTCTGCTGGAGGACTGCGACCACTTCATCGCCGGCGCCGCCCTCATCGGCGGCATCTCCTACTTCCACACCTACGCCTACGACCTGCTGGCGCAGAACGAGCGCATCATCGCCTCGAGCGTGGATGCGGCCATCGCCGCCCACAAGAAGGGCCGCCTCGAGAAGGTGACCTACATGTCGAGCTCGATGGTGTTCGAGTCGACCGACCGCTGGCCCTCAAAAGAAGGCGACGAGCGCGAGGTTCCGCCGCCGCTGTCGTCCTACGGCTTCCAGAAGCTCGCCGTGGAGTACTTCGCCCGCGCCGCCTGGGACCAGTACAAGCTGCCCTACACGATCCTGCGACCCTTCAACTGCGTGGGCATCGGCGAGAGCCGCGCGCTCGGCGACGTCGAGATCGACTCGGGCAACGTGAAGCTCGCCATGAGCCACGTCGTGCCCGACCTCGTGCAGAAGGTGCTGAAGGGTCAGGACCCGCTGCACATCCTCGGCTCGGGCGAGCAGGTGCGCCACTACACCTACGGTGGCGACCTGGCCCGCGGCATCGTGCTCTCGCTCGACCACCCGGCCGCGCTGAACAACGACTTCAACGTCTCGACCGCCGAGGGCCACTCGGTGATCGAGCTCGCCGAGGTCATCTGGCGCAAGATCAAGGGCCCGGACGTGCCGCTGAACGTCACCAGCGACCCCGGCTTCGAGTACGACGTGGCCAAGCGGGTTCCGGATGTCTCCAAGGCGAAGGAACTCCTCGGCTTCGAGGCGACCACTACGCTGGAGGACATGCTCGACGAGGTCATCCCGTGGATCGAGAACGCCGTCGCCGACGGCACCATCTAGCTTCTACCTCAGTGGAGTCGATCTGACGACAAGTCTCCGGGCGCGGCTCGCCACGTGGATCTTCGGACCCGTGGCGGCCGCGCCGCGACCTCTCTGGCGCGCCGGCATCGTCGTCGTCCTGATGTTCGCTGCCGGCATCCTGGTGGCGCTGACCCGACTTCCGTCGGATCAGTGGAACGTGCTCTGGGCCGAAGACGGCAATCAGTTCCTGACGTCGGCGTTCCGCGTCGACTACCTCACGAACCTCTTCACCCCCTACGCCGGCTACATGCACCTGGTGCCGCGCACCGCGGCGCAGCTGGTGGCGGCGATCGTGCCGACCAGCCACCTCGGCCTCGGCATGAACCTGTGCGGGGCCGCCGTCTGGTCGGCCGTGGCCCTCTCGGCGTTCGTGTTCACGCGGGGCCGCATCCAGGATCCGCTGCGCTGGGTGCTCTGGCTGCTCGTGCTGGTGCTGCCGATCGGCTCGATGGAGGTGGCCACCAACGTCTCGAACTCGCACTGGCTGCTGATGTTCGGGCTGTTCATGGCGGTCTCCGCGCGGAGCGGCCCCGGGGCGGCCGGCGTCTTCCGCATCGTCTTCGCCTCGCTGCTGATCGTGGCCTCGGTGATGAGCGACCCGCTGTCGCTCGCGTTCACGCCCTTCGTACTCGCTCGGGTCATCACCCTGCCGAAGCTGCGCGAGAACGTGGTCAGCGTGGTCTTCGTGGTGGCCGCGGCGATCCAGCTGATCGTGGTGTCGGGCACCGAGCGCGACCGCGGCGATCCGCAGGTGTCGCCGGTGCTGCAGCTGACCACGTACCTCGTGCGGGTGGTCTGGGGCGACCTGCTCGGCCAGCAGGCCGGCACGACCCTGTACAACGAACTGGGCCGCCATCCGGTGGTCGTCCTGGCCGGGGTGGTCGTTCTCGCCCTGGCCGTGCTGATCGTCGTGCGCTGGCGCCGCAGCGGCCTCGCGGCCCTCGCACTGGCCGGCTCGCTCGGCTTCTACGCCGTCGTGGCGGTGCTCACCTGGAACCGCTTCGGCCTGCAGCCGATCGGCGTGGAGGTGTACTGGGGCGGCCGCTATCTCGTGGTCCCGACCCTGCTGCTGCTCGTCTCGCTGGTGGCGATGCTCAGCGTGTGGCTGCCCTCGGGCGGGCGGGAGCTGTCTCGAGGACGACGTGCCGGGCGGGCCGTCGGGATCGGGGTGGTCGCCGTTCTGCTGCTGCTTCCCGGGGTGTTCAACTACCAGGTGCCGGCCTACAAGGCGAACGTGCCGCCCCTGTCGGCCTCGGTCGTTAAGTTCCAGAGCGCCTGCACCGCCACGCCGACGACGTCGGTCGCGGTGCCGATCGCGCCGCAGGGGTTCTCGTTCATCGTTCCGTGCGAGCGGATCCTGCAGAACTAACGTGAGGAATCCTCCCGAATCGGGATGATAGGGTTCCCGCGCGGCGCACATCAGGGGATTTGTACACTTGTAGAATTCAGGTCTCATGTCACTTTGGATCATCCTGCTCGCGGTCCTGGCCTTCACCATCCCCGCGACCATCGTGGTCACCGCCGGGATGACCGTCACGAGACGCCTGTGGCTCGCGAATCCTCTGGTCGGGCCCTTGTACGGCGTGCTCGTGCTTGCACTCATCTCCTGGCTCGCGTTCCTGGCCTACTGGATCGCGCCGGCCGTCGGCGTGGTGTTCGGCAGCGCGGCACTCGTCGCCGCTCTGGTGGCCTTCGTGCAGGGCGGGCTGTGGCGGGAATGGCGCCAGGCCCTGCCGATCGGCGCCCTCATCGTGGGCGCGATCGTGTTCTACCTGGGCTTCACCTACCTCTGGGGCACCGACGGAGGCGTGTACGACGTCGTTCCGACCCGCTTCTTCCACTTCCGGATGCCGGCCGACAACCTGCTGCCCGGCATCTTCGGGCAGCACCTCGTAGCCGGCCAGCCCACCCACGCCATGCTCGGCGACTGGAACGGCGGCGACCGGCCACCGCTGCAGTCCGGCTTCGGCCTGCTGATGCGGCCGATCGTCGGGCTCGCCCAGCTGCTCACGGGCCATTCCCCCGTCGAGGAGATCCCCGAAGCCACCTCGTTCGCCTTCGACATGCTGCCGCAGCTGTTGTGGGTGCCCGCCGGCTACGCGCTGCTGCGGATGCTGTCGTTCCGCCGCTGGACGGCGGTCGGCGGCCTCGTGTTCGCCCTGATCATCCCCACGGTCATGGTCAACACGGTCTTCACCTGGCCGAAGATGCTGTCGGCCGCCCTTGTGCTGGCCGCGCTGGCCTTCCTGCTGGCGGCGAAGAAGACCCCCGAGCGCTTCGCCGTGTACTTCGGATCGGCCATCCTCGCCGCGGTCTTCGCCGTGCTCGCCCACGGCGCCGCCGCCTTCACCATCCCCGTGCTGCTGATCGTCGGCGTGTACGCGTTGCGCGGCCGGCCGCTGCGCCGCAGTCTCGCGGGCATCGGGATCGCGATCGGCGCGGGACTCGTGCTCTACGCGCCGTGGATCATCTACCAGCGGTTCGTCGACCCGCCCGGCGACCGGCTGCTGAAGTGGCACCTGGCCGGGATCACCCAGATCGACCCCCGTTCCTTCCTGCAGGCCTTCGTCGATCAGTACTCGTCGCTGACCTTCTCGCAGTTCCTCGCCAACCGGCTGCAGAACCTCTCGACTCTGTTCGGCTCCGATCGCTTCGCCCAGTTCAGCGATCCGAAGGCCGACCTCACCGTGGTGTTCCGGGTCGAGGACTGGACGAGCACGATGTTCGCGATCGGGATCATCGCGACCGTGCTGCTGACCATGGCCGTGGTGAGCCTGGCCGGCCGGTGGCGCAGCCTCAGCACGTCGGAACGGCCACGGCTGGTGCTGCTCGGCGGGATGCTGGCATCCGTCGTGATCTGGGTGCTCGTGCTGTTCACCCCCAACCAGGCGATCGTGCCGCACGGCTCGCACGCCTGGATCCTCGTGCTCACCATGGTGCCGTTCGCCTGGCTGCTCGAGTGGGCGCCGCGCACCGGAGTGGTGCTGCTGTGCGTGCAGGCCGCGTTCGGCGTGACGCTGTACTTCCGCGACCTCTACGATCCGACCTCGCGGTTCTCCCCGAGCGCAGCGCTGGTGAGCTTCGTCGGACTGCTGTTCCTGCTGGTGGTGCCGCTGCTGCTGGCCCGCCGAGGCGAGCGGATGAGCTCGCCCGACGAGCTGGCCGGCACCCGCAGAGCCGCCCGCGCACCCGCCCGCTGAGGCGGGCTCCGGGTCAGGGGACAGTGACCGTCGAGCAGCCGAGGTCGCGGCCGTCGAAGCCGGCCGTGAGGCAGATCTTGTGGCTACCCGACGAGGCCGGAACGATCGCGTCGATGCCGTGGTTCGGTCCGACGCCCGGGAAGTAGGCGTCGATCCAGCCGAGCGGCAGGCTGGCCGAGATCGGGGTGGCTCCGCCGCCGTCGACCGAGGCCCAGACGTAGGTGCGCTCGTTCGTCGACCGGTTCACCGACCAACCGGTGACGCGGATGCCGCCCTTCACCCCGGTGACCGAGTCGATGCTGGCGGCACCGGTCGACGGCACGTCCACATCGCGGCAGCCGAGGCTGGTGTTGTCATAGGAGTGCGTCACGCAGACCGTGTGCTTGCCGGCCGTGGCCGGGATCGAGAGGTCGAAGCCGTGGTTCGACCCGACCCCCGGGAAGTAGCCGTTGATCCAGGAGAGCGACTTGTCGGCGCGGTACGGGCCACCCTTGCCGTCGACCGTCACCCAGATGTAGGTGACGGCGGTGCTCAGGCGGTCGACCGCCCAGCCGCTGAGCTTGATGGTGCGGTCGGCCGTGGTGGCCGAGTCCCAGCTCGCGGCCCCGCTGGAGGGAACGGTGACCGTCTTGCAGCCGTAGGACACTTGCTCCGAGGTGCCCGTCACGCAGACCGTGTGCGGGCCGGCCGAGGCCGAGAAGGTTCCGGAGAACCCGTGGTTCGGGCCCGACTTCGGGTAGAGGTTCGGAATCCAGGTCAGCGTCTGGTTGGCCAGCAGCGGGCCGCCGTTGCCGTCGATCGTCACCCACACGTAGGTCGACTTGGAGTTGCGCTGATCCAGCGACCAGCCGGTGACGCTGATCTTGCCCATCGTCGCCGAGACCGTGTCGAAGCTGCCGACCTCGTTGTTGGGCACGGTGACGGTCTGGCAGCCGTACGACGACGACTCGAGCGTGCCGAAGACGCAGACCGTGTGCTTTCCGGGTGAGGCCGCGATGGTCTCGCTGAAGCCGTGGTTCTTGCCGGAGGACGGGTAGGCCTTGCCCGCGGCGTCGTTGGCCTTGTTGGCGAGGTAGCCGCGGCCCGATCCGTCGACGTTGATCCAGACGTAGGTGGCAGCGGTGGAGCGCTTGTCCAGGCTCCAGCCGGCGACCGTGATGCCGCCCTGCACGCCGGTGACCGACTGCACCGCTCCGGCCTCGTTCGAGGGCACGTAGGCGGTCTTGCAGCCCAGCAGCGCCGAGGCGTAGCCGTAGACGCAGACCCGGTGTGTTCCGGGGCCGGCCGGGATGACCCGGTCGTAGCCGTGCAGGTTGCCGATGTTGGGGTACAGCCCCGGCGTCCAGCTCAGGTTCTTGTCGACCTTGTAAGCGGTGCCGGATCCGTCGACGTCGACCCAGATGTAGGTCTGGCCGCCCGCGGCCTTGTTCAGCGACCAGCCGGAGATGTGCACGCCGCCCACGACGCCGTCGGCGACGTCGAGGTAGCCCATCGCCGTGGTGCTCGGCACCTTGACCGACTTGCAGCCGAGGTCGATGCCGTTCGACTTCGACACGCAGACCGTGTGGTTGCCGGCGCTCGCATTCACGATGGTGTCGAACCCGTGGTTCACGCCGGCGTTGGGGTAGAGGGCGGGGATCCAGTCCAGCCGCACGTCGGCGGTGGCTGCGGTGGCCACGCCGTCGACGGTGACCGTGACGCCGACCGGGTTGCTGCTGGAGGGGTCGACGGCCCAGCCGGTGACCTGGATGCCGGCGGCCACGGCGACGGCCGTGTCGAACGCGCCGTTCGGGTTGTTCGAGCCGCGCGGGTCGCCGAACCAGTCGGTGTACAGACGCCAGAAGTTGCGGTTGCCGTAGGAGGAGCATCCGTCGTTCTGGCCGCCGTAGACGTTCGACATCGCCGTCGCGTTGGGCTGGTACGGCGTGTAGTAGTACAGACCCGCGGTGGCCTGGTTCTGGATCAGCACCGGCGAGGATCCGCAGTTCGCGTCGGGGTGGTAGCGCACGTTGGCGTACTTGCCCACGGGGAACCAGGTGAAGAAGGCGGTGGTGCCGGGCGGGTTCGAGTAGCGCTTGTACTGCCAGGCCGCCTTGTAGACCTGGTTGTAGAAGCCGGTGAACTCGGCGTCGCAGGGCGCGGTGTCGGGGCAGGCGAAGCCGGTCGCCGCCGCGTACTGGCGGGCGCTCGGAGCGGTGTCGGTGATCAGCGACTGCTCCTTCTGCAGCAGCACGATCAGCACGGACTGGCTCACGTTGCAGGCCTTGCCCACCTTGGCGATGATCGTCGCCGCCGACTCGTTGGAGGCGCCGGTGTAGCTGTTGCACATCGCGTCGGCGGAGCGCGTCCAGGTCGTCTGCGTGTAGTCCTTCACGCAGGTGTAGCCGGAACGGCAGCTGGAGACCTGGGAGTTGAGGAAGTTCTGCACGGCCTGCGCCGACATGGCTCCGCCGTTGAAGAAGTTGGCATCCGAGATGATGTTGCCCGGGTCGAAGTCGGAGGCGTTGGCCTGCATGACGGCCTGCGGGGCGGGAACGGCGGAGGCGGGGGATGCGGTGGCGACGAGCCCGGCCGCGGCCAGAATCACGCTCAGTCCGGCCGCAAGTATTCCCCTGGTCGAACGGCGTCTCATGAATTCATCCTAGGGAACGCCTTCGAATTCGCTCCCGACCTCCTGATCTCCGGCGAGTCGCGCTCACTTTCAAACTTTACATTCATGAATGTATAGTTAGAGGATGAGTGCCCAGATGAAGACGCGGTGGATCCTGTTGGCGACCGTTTCGGCGGGGCTGCTGCTGATCACGATCGACAATTCGGTGCTGTACACGGCGCTGCCCACGCTGACCCGCGAACTCGGGGCGAACCCGACCGAGAGCCTCTGGATCATCAACGCCTACCCCTTGGTGATGGCCGGCCTGCTGCTTGGTGCTGGAACGCTCGGCGACCGGATCGGGCACAAGCGGATGTTCGTGATCGGCCTCGTCGTCTTCGGCGCGGCTTCGCTGCTCGCCGCCTTCTCCCCCACCCCCGAGGTGCTGATCGCGGCCCGGGGTCTGCTCGCCGTGGGCGCGGCGGCCATGATGCCGGCCACGCTCGCGCTCATCCGGGTGGGTTTCGACGACCAGCGCGAGCGCAACATCGCGATCAGCGTGTGGGGCAGCGTCGCCGTGCTGGGCGCGGCCCTCGGCCCGATCGTGGGCGGTGCGCTGCTGGAGTGGTTCTGGTGGGGATCGGTGTTCCTGGTGAACGTGCCGGTGGTGGTGGTCGCCCTGGTGGCCGCGCTGATCGTCGCACCGGGCGGCGACCGCGATCGATCGCGGCCCTGGGATCTGCTCTCGTCCGTGCAGGCCATGCTCGGACTCGGCGGCCTCGTGGTGGCGCTGAAGGAGGCCACCAAGACGGATCCCTCGTGGCTGGTCGTCACCGTCGCGGCCGTGATCGGGGCGATCGCGTTCGCCCTGTTCATCCGCCGCCAGCGGCGACTGCCCTACCCGCTGCTGGATCTCACGCTGTTCCGCATCCCGGCCCTCAGCGCGGGCGTCGTGGCCGCCGGGCTCTCGCTGTTCGCGGTGGCCGGCGTCGAGCTGGCGACCTCGCAGTACTTCCAGGTGGTGGCCGGTTTCACCCCGCTGCAGGCGGGTCTGATCGTCGTCTCGTTCGCGGTGGGTTCGCTGCCGAGCTCCCTGCTCGGCGGCGCGATCCTGCACCGGGTCGGCCCGCGGATGCTGATCGCCGGCGGGCTCGCGATCGCCGCGTCGGGCGTCGTGCTCGCTATCGCGCTGCTGCCGCTGGGCTGGGGAGGTCTGGTGGTAGGGCTCGTGCTGGCCGGCATCGGGCTCGGCTTCGTGATGGCCTCGGCCTCGTCGGCGATCGTCGGGAGCGCGCCGCGGCACCGGGCGGGCATGGCCTCCTCGGTGGAGGAGGTGTCGTACGAGTTCGGCGGACTGGTGGCCGTCGCCGTGCTCGGCAACCTCATCTTCTCGATCGAGAGCGGCTACCCCGTGGTGATGGCGATCGTCGCGGCCGTGCTGGTGGGAGGCGCGATCCTCACCTGGCTCATGCTCCGCCGCACGGATGCCACAGCCCTCGCCGCACACTGAGCGGCGGCCGCCGCCCCCGGAAGCCCGGCCACTGCAGGAGGATGGACCCATGCGCCCCAACAACCGCACCCGCATCCTGGAGGCCGCGACCCGCGTGGTCGAACGCGACGGAGTCCGCCGCCTCACCCTCGAGGCCACGGCCGAGGAGGCCGGGCTCACCCGCGGCGGGATGATGTACCACTTCCGCGACAAAGACGCCCTGATGCTCGCGCTGCAGGAGTTCGAATCGGCCCGCTGGGAGGCGCAGCTGGAAGAGGCGGCCGGCAAGACCGCGGCCGAGGCCACACCCGACGAGCGGATCGCCGCCTACGCCCGGGTCGCGATGGAGTCGGTGAGCGGCGCGGAGTTCGCCCTGGTGATCGAGTCGTCGTCGGATCCGCGGCTCGCCGAACCGTGGAACACCGTGCAGCGGCGCTGGACGCCGACGCCCGAGCAGGCGGCGGCCGACCCGGCGGAGTTCGACCGCTTCGTGCTGCGCCTGGCCGCCGACGGCCTCTGGTCGTACGACGCCTTCGGCAGCGAGCCGATCACCCCCGAGCTGCGGCACGCCCTCGCCGAGCGCATCTCCACCCTGCTGAGCCGCTGACCCTCCGCTGAGTTGCGAGAGTGGGACGAGAACGCGCTAGCGGAAGAGCACGTCGCGCACGGCCAGGAGGTAGGTGCGGCCCCAGCGCTGCGAGGGCTCGAGCACGGCGCCCTCGGCCCACTCGTTCCAGGCGTTGATGAAGACCACGCGCTGGTCGCGCTCACGGTCGGCCACCGACGAGACGGTGGTGTTGAGCCAGCGACGGAACGTGAACGGGTTCGATCCGTACCACATGTCGGGCTGCCACTGCCGGCGGGCCGTGTTGTCGAAGTTCACCATGACGCCCGGGTAGCGGCCCTCCGGCGACGCGCTGTTCAGCTTGTCCTCCGCCGCGGAGGCCATCGCGCCGTAGCTCAGGAAGTTGCCCTGGAAGCGCTCGTCGAGCCCACGGCCGAGTCGCGGGAGCGACGACCAGAACATGTTGTGCGGCGCGAACTCGAGCGAGGCGTCGAGGCCGTGCTCGGCCACACCACCCTCGATGCCCTGCATCGACCCGCCCACGTCGACCGTCACCATCGTCAGACCGGGCAGCCCGGCCTCCTCGGCGACCTGACGCCAGTAGGCGACCGTCTCGACGTGATCCGGGATCTGGGTGATGCGGTACACCGCGATCACCGGCTTGCCGTCGATCCGGATGTAGCGCGGATCGGTGATCAACGGCAGCACGTCGTGGATGAACTGCTTGGCCGGCACCCGGTCGTAGTCCTGGGCGATCAAGATGTTCTTCTCGCTGCCGTCCCAGCGTCGGGTCCAGTTCTCGTTGGCCCACATGATGCAGAACGGCTGGTCGCCGGAGCCGGCCACCAGGTCTTCGACCGGCATCTCCATGAGCTTCTTGCCCGCGAACCAGTAGTAGTAGTACATGAAGCCCTCGATGCCCGCGGAGGCCGCGAGCTCGTACTGGGCGTCGCGCACGCCGGGCGTGCGCAGATCGTAGAAGCCGAGGTCGCTCGGCAGGAACGGCTGGATGTGGCCCGGGTACAGCGGCACGCCGGCGGCCACGTTCGACCACTCGGTGAAGCCCTTCTCCCACCACTCGTCGTTCTCGGGGAAGGTGTGGAACTGCGGCAGGTAGAACGGGATGACCCGGGCGCGCGGCAGCACCTCGGTGTCGGGGCGGTACCGTTCGAAGGCGCTGCCGGCCGCACCGGATGCGGCGGTCGCGGCATCCGGAAGGCTCGAGGCGTCGCGGATGTCGTACCCCGCCTCGCCCGCCACGATGCCCAGGATGCGCTCGATCCCGTGCGCCGTGGTGGCGTCGACCTGACCGGCCTCCTCCTCGAAGTCGCCCGGCGCGAGCTCGAAGGCGCGCAGGCCCTGCAGAAGGAAGCCGCGGATCCAGTAGATCGAGCCGGCGGCGAAGCGCAGTGCCTCGTCGTCGAAGTCGATCTGGATGCGGCCGAGCAGCGCCGCCACGATGTCGCGGTCTCCACCCCAGAACTCCGGGCCGAGCACGTTGCCGGTGGAGGTGAGGATGCCGAGGGAGGGATCGGTGGCGAATTCGTTCAGCACCCGCGTGATGGTCTCGACCGAGCCGGCGAGCTCGCTGAAGAAGCCCTCGCGCCACTGGTCGCCCGAGCCGCCGAGTTCTTCGTGCGCCTCGCGCCAGGCGCTCTTCTTGGTGTGCACCTTGAACACGAGCTCGTACGGGTCGAGCAGGCCGGCGTTCGCCAGCGAGACCAGGGGCAGGATGTCACGGCCGTGGTTCGGCAGGGCGAACATCTGAACGCGGTCGGCGTTCGGCAGTGCCGCAGCATCGATCGAGACGTCTTCGCCAGACGCATTGGTGACCAGAAGGTCGAACGGCACCGGGATGGCGGCGATCGACTCGAGGATCTGCGGCAGGAGATCGGTGTAGTACACGTGCACGACCACGGCGATGCGCGAGGTGGGCGGCGCGGCGAGGAACTGCTTCTTCCACTCGCCCGGGTACAGCGCCTTCAGCCGGGCGCTGCGGTTGTACGACCAGTCACCGAAACTCGCCGGGAAGTCGTCGTCGCGCGTGCTCGAGGGCGGATCCGCCAGGATCTCGCCGGCCCGCTTGAGTGCGCGCCCCGTTCGCCGCTTGACCCCGCCGATGGTGATTCGTCTCATTGTTCCCTTAGTTAGATCCACTCGACCGGATCGACGCCGTACTTCTCTGCGATGACCGCGGGCACCCGGAAACCATCCCCCACGATACCGGGGTTGGTCACCAGCTCCCGTTTGACGAACGGGAAGCCGAGCTCCAGCAGGCCGCGCCAGCCCTGGATGGTGGGGTTCTGGGTGTAGTCGACGACCTGCTCGTAGCCGAACCAGGCGCCGGTGACGAACCCCTCGCCCTGCAGCAGGCGGTTCAGGCCCAGCTCGTACTTGTCGATGATGTCGAACTTGGTGGGCTGCTCGGGCAGGTTCTTCCAGAAGTAGCGCAACGCCGGGTCATCCAGCACCCCGCCCTGGAACCCCAGCAGGAAGCTCTGCAGGTGCGGCATGTACTGGTTCGTCCAGGTGCCACCCCAGACGTCGTAGTAGGAGTTCTCGAAGTCGGCGACCATCGGCTCCAGGCTGCCGAACGGGCCCACCAGCGAGTCGTTGGTGATGATCACGTACCGCTTGGAGCGGATGGCCGGGAACAGCTCGAGGCCCGTGGCCCACGAGCCGAAGTCGTAGCCGATGTTGGGCTTCCGCACGACGATCGCGTCGTTCGCGGGACCCCGGGACCAGTCCAGGGGCTCGGTGTCGTCGGATGCGCGCACCACGACGACCGCGTAGCCCTGCTCCTCCAGCCGGGCCACCATCCACGACAGCGACAGCGACACACGGGACGAACGCCCCCAGCTCGCCACCACGGCCACCCGGTCGCCGGCCGGAAGCGTCTTGCGCGGGCTCTCGACGACGACGCGGTGCAGAACCTGCTCGAGAACGGTACCGGCCATCAGGTCCAGCCGTTGTTCAGGGCTTTGCGCCGTCGCATCCGCAGCGGCCGGGTGATCGACCACGAGGTGGAGGCGCGCAAGGCCTTGAGCTGGCTGCTGTAGCGCTCGCTCTGGTTGCGGGCGGCCAGGAGTCGCCGACGGTACTCCTCGGTCTCGGCGGTACGCCGGGCGAGCTGGGAACGCAGAGCGGCGACCTCGAGACGGAGTTCGCGCAGTTCGTTCGCGACATCGACGTCGCCTGTGGGAGGAAGTCGTGAGCTCATCGCTGCTACCGCACTTTCGACAGGGGAAACCAGCCCATCGTAGTCGGCTCCGGATGCCGCTGCCTGCGAGAGCGCCGAATGCGCCGAGCCCTGCTCAGCGGCGGGCGTCAGCGCGGGAGTCGGCGGAACGCGCTTCAGCCGACCTCGACGCTCGTGCTGGTGGCGCCGGAGTGCGTCGAGTCGGCGAAGGAGAGCTCGACCGTCCAGGTGCCGGTGGAGCCGGCGGGCAGCGCGATAGCGAGGTTCGAGCAGTAGGTGACGGCCGCATCCGCCATGCCGGGCGCCTGCGCCGAGGCCGACTGGGTGTCTTGCGTGGCGGTGGCGATGCAGACACCGGTGGAACTCACCAGGTCGGTCACCATGCCGGCCACCGAGATGGCCGAGGAAGAGGGATCGTAGGCCGCGTTGATGATCTCGACGCTCACCGGTGCGATCTCCGGCGCGGTGGGGGTCGGCGTAGGAGTGGGAGTGGCCGTCGGCGTCTTCGTGGCGGTCGGCGTCGGCGTGGCGGTGGCCGTGGGAGTGCTGCTGGCGGTGAGGGTGGGGGTGCTCGTCGGCGTCGCCGATCCGTCGACGCAGCCGGCCAGTGCGACGCCCGCCGAGACGGCGAGGAGGGAGCTGACGGTGAGGCGGAGCAGTGTCGATCGAACCATGGCACCGATCCTAGGCACGGCCGCTCCGGATGCCGCCAGGCGCACCGGCGATAGGCTGAACGGGTGAAGCAGAGAGCGTTGCCCGCCGAATCCGGCGTCGTGTCCGTGGTGGTCGTCAACTACCGCGGGGCCGACGACACGATCGAGTGCGTCTCGCAGCTCGCCGGCGTCGACTGGCCCGCCGGGAAACTCGACATCGTGGTGGTGGAGAACGGATCGGGCGACGACAGCCTGGCCCGCCTCGGCGCCGCCTTCGCCGGCGACGATCGTGTTCGGGTGATCGAGTCGGCCGAGAACCTCGGCTTCGCGGGCGGTTCCAACCTCGGCGCGCAGGCCGCCCGGGGCGAATTCGTGGCCTTCCTCAACTCGGATGCGAAGCCGCATCCGCAGTGGATCCGGGGCGCGCTCGAGCAGTTCGACATCAGCCCCTCGGTCGCCGCCGTCGGCAGCAAGGTGCTCGACTGGGAGGGCAAGGTGATCGACTTCGTCGGCGGCAGCCTCACCTGGTTCGGCATGGGCTACAAAGACCACGAGAACCAGCCCGACGACGAGCGCTTCCAGACCCCGCGCGACATCCTCTACGGCACCGGATCGGCCCTGTTCGTGCGGGCCTCGGCCTTCGAGGCGGCCGGCGGCTTCGACGAGCGCTTCTTCATGTTCTACGAAGACGTCGACCTCGGCTGGCGGCTGAACCTCGCGGGGCTCCGGGTGCGGTTCGCACCCGCATCCGTGGTCTTCCACAAACACCACGCCTCGATGCGCAGCTTCGGGCCGTACCGCGAGAGCTACCTGCTCGAACGCAACGCGCTGGCCACGCTCTACAAGAACCTCTCCGACGAGAACCTCGCGCGGTTCCTGCCCGGCGCCATGGCGCTGCTGGCCCGGCGCGCGGTCGCCAAGAGCGACCTCGACTCGCAGGCCTTCGACATCCGCCGCTTCGACCGCACGGATGCCGCGGCCGAGTTCGACGAGACGACACCCGTCTCGAAGGAGTCGCTGGCGGGGCTGTTCGCGCTGGACCAGTTCGTGGAGGAGCTGGAGTCGCTGAGCGTCTCGCGCGACACGATCCAGGCCGGTCGCCGGCGCACCGACGGCGAGCTGTTCCGGCTGTTCGGCAACATGATCCACCCGCTGCTGGGCGGTTCCTCCTACCTCTCGGGTTTCCGGGCCGTGGTCGACGCCTTCTCGATCGAGGCCTCGACCGACCGGCGGCGCATCCTCGTGATCACGGGCGATGCGCTCGGCGAGAAGATGGCGGGGCCGGGGCTTCGCGCCTGGAAGATCAGCGAGGCCCTCTCGGCCGAGCACGACGTGCGGCTCGTCACCTGGAACGCCGCCGCCCGCAGCTCCGACCGCTTCGAGGTCGAGCACGTGCAGCTGCAGAACGAGCGGCAGATGCGCCGGCACGAGCAGTGGGCCGACGTGATCTTCTTCCAGGGCTACGCGCTGCACCACTTCACCACCCTGCAGAAGTCGCAGAAGATCATCGTGGCCGACATCTACGACCCGATGCACCTCGAGCAGCTCGAGCAGGGCCGCGAGTTCGGCACCGAGCGGTGGACGAACATCGTGCGCTCGGCCACCGACGTGCTGAACCAGCAGCTGGCCCGGGCCGACTTCTTCCTCTGCGCCTCCGAGCGGCAGCGACTGTTCTGGCTCGGTCAGCTGGCCGCGCTCGGCCGCATCAACCCGGCCAACTACGCGGCCGACGACACCCTCGAGCAGCTGATCTCGCTCGCCCCGTTCGGGCTCGACTCCACGCCTCCCCGGCACACCCGCGACGCCATCCGGGGCGTGGTGCCCGGCATCGGCAAGACCGACAAGGTCATCATCTGGGGCGGCGGCATCTACAACTGGTTCGACACCCTGACGCTGGTGCGGGCCGTGGGGCAGTTGGCCGAGCGCCGCAAGAACGTGAAGCTGTTCTTCATGGGCGTGACGCATCCGAACCCGGATGTGCCCGAGATGGCCGTGGTGCAGAAGACCAGGCAGCTCGCCGCCGACCTCGGGCTGACGGGTAAGAACGTGTTCTTCAACGACTCCTGGGTCGACCTCGACGACCGGCAGAACTACCTGCTGGAGGCGGATGTGGGGGTCAGCACGCACTTCGAGCACATCGAGACGACCTTCTCGTTCCGCACCCGCATCCTCGACTACCTGTGGGCGGGACTGCCGATCGTGACGACCCGCGGCGACAGCTTCGGCGACCTGGTGGAGAAGGAGGGCCTCGGCGTCTCCGTGCCCGAGCGCGACGTCGACGCCCTGGCCGACGCCCTCGAGCGGATGCTCTACTCGGCTCCCGAGCGCAAGGCGGCGGTCGCCGCCGTGGCCCGGGTGCGCGAGCAGTTCACCTGGGACGAGACGCTCAAGCCACTGGTCGCATTCTGCCGGGACCCGCATCCGGCCGCCGACCGTGTGCTGGGCTCGCTCGCCGACGACTCCGGCGCATCCGGAGGCTCGTCGTCGTCGCTGCTGGCCGGCGGCGCTCCCGGCCGCGCCCGCCCGGTGACGGCCGAAGAGAAGTTCCAGCGCATCTCGACCCGTCGACACGGCATCCGCCGCGACCTGGCACTGGCCGGCCACTACCTCACCAACGGCGGCCTCGGCTCGCTCGCCGGCAAGGTGCGCTCGCGCCTGAACCACCGCAGCGCCTCCCGCTCCTGACTCCCCGCCGACCCGGCCCGCGTCACTGGGAAGGGCGCGCAGTGGCGTCATGTATCCTCAGACGCGGCAGTTTTCCGGCTGCCGCACGATATGCCTTGGAGGCCGTTATATGGCTGGCTCCGCACTAGAGTCCCCGGCCGCGCGAGCGGCCCGGCTGCAGGATGAACCGTGGCAGTACGCCGGCGGCAGCAGCAAGGGCGTCACCGGTACGGTCGCCTCCGTCCGTGAGATCTGGGCCCAGCGCCGCCTGCTCGGGCTGCTGACCAGCCGTGAGCTGAAGTCGCGCTACAAGGACAGCGCGGGCGGGTTCCTCTGGAGCCTCGCCAAGCCGCTGACCCAACTGTTCATCTACTACCTGGTCATCGGCCAGTTCCTGGGCGCCGCCCGCAACATCGACAACTTCGCGGTGTACATCTTCGCGGGGCTCACCATCTACACGCTGTTCAGCGAGATCGTGGGCGCCGGCACGGGCTCCATCATCGCCAACGCGGGTCTGGTGAAGAAGGTCTATCTCCCCCGGGAGATCTTCCCGCTCGCCGCCGTCGGGTCGGCGCTGTTCAACTTCGTGGTGCAGATGGTCATCCTGCTCGTCGCCGCGGGCATCATCGGCACGCTGTCGTTCGGGCCGCAGTTGCTGTTCGGCCTCGGCTCCCTGGTGCTGATCCTCATCTGGGGCACCGCGATCGCGCTGCTGCTCGGCGCCCTGAACGTGTACCTGCGCGACATCCAGTACCTGGTCGAGGTGGTGCTGCTGCTGCTCATGTGGGCCTCGCCCATCCTGTACTCCTGGCAGCAGGCCGCCTCGGTGCTGCCGCAGTGGCTGCTCGAGATCTACGTGAACTCCCCCATCACGCTGGCGGTGCTCGGCTTCCAGGAGGCCTTCTGGAGCGAAGCCTCCAACGGCGTCCCCCTCCCCCACCTGGCGCTGCGGATGCTGATCGCCGCCGCCATCGGGGTGCTGGCACTGTTCGGCGCCCAACGAGTCTTCAGCCGCCTTCAGGGCGACTTCGCACAGGAGCTGTG
The DNA here is from genome assembly GCF_023264855.1 of Herbiconiux sp. GTDB lineage: Bacteria > Actinomycetota > Actinomycetes > Actinomycetales > Microbacteriaceae > Herbiconiux. Next base: position 34,914 of record NZ_JAHFUW010000044.1, read on the forward strand.
ATCCGTGGCCGGTAATACCCGCGTCGTCGAAGTCAACGACGTCTCGAAGCGCTTCATCATCCGCAAGGAGAAGAGCCTCAAGGAACGCCTGGTGAACGCCGGCCGTTCGAAGCAGTTCAAAGAGGACTTCTGGGCGCTGAAGAACGTCTCGCTCGAGATCACCTCGGGCCAGACCATCGGCCTGATCGGGCCGAACGGATCGGGCAAGTCGACGCTGCTGAAGACCATCGGCGGCATCATCCAGCCGACCACGGGCTCCATCCGTCGCCGTGGCCGCCTGGCGGCTCTGCTCGAGCTCGGTGCCGGGTTCCACCAAGACCTCACCGGGCGCGAGAACGTGTACCTCAACGCGTCGATCCTCGGCCTCTCGCGCAAGCAGACCGACCTCTACTTCGACGACATCGTCGACTTCTCGGGCATCAAGGACTTCATCGACACCCAGGTGAAGTTCTACTCCTCGGGCATGTACGTGCGACTCGCCTTCGCCGTGGCCGTGCACGTCGACCCCGACCTGCTGCTGGTCGACGAGGTGCTGGCCGTCGGCGACGAGGCGTTCCAGCGCAAGTGCCTCGACAAGATCCGCTCGTTCCAGCGCGAGGGCCGCACCATCGTGCTGGTCACGCACTCGCTGGGCCAGATCACCGAGTTCTGCGACCGTGCCGTGCTGCTGAACCGCGGCACCGTGCTGTTCGACGGCGCCCCGCACGAGGCCGTGCGCGACTTCCGTGAGGTGCTCGAAGAGCGCCGCATCGACGAGGCCGAGGCGCACAACGCCACCCACGAAGAGCAGGTTCCGGTCGACAACGGCTCGATCCTCTCCACCACGGTGCACGCCGCCGGCCGCGCCGAGGGCGACCCGGTGCGCCCGGGCGACGACCTCGTGGTGCGCGTGACCTACCGGCATCCGACGGGCCTGGACGACTGGATCGCCGCCATCCAGATCGACAACGTGCAGGGCGTGCCCGTCTACGGCACCGCCTCGCTCCGCCTGGGCGTGTCGATGGGCACCCTGCGCGAGCCGCGCACGGTGGAGTTCATCATCCGCGGGGCGCAGTTCGGCACCGGCAAGTACTTCATCAACTCCACGCTGATGGATGCCGAGAAGAAGCACCTCGCCGATGTTCCGCAGGCCGTGTCGTTCGACGTGCCGCACTACGATCTGGCCGTCGGCATCCTGCACGCCGAGCCGGAGATCCGCGTTCTCGGAGCCTGAGATGGCGCCGCGCCGTTCGCCCGCAGCCGCCGAGATCGCCGTGACGGCGGTTCTGGTGAACTGGCGGCAGCCTGCACTGACCTCGGCGGCGGTCGCGTCGCTGGAACGGCAGACCGGGCTGCACGGTGAGGGCCCGCATCCGGGCATCCGGCTGCGGATCGTGATCGTGGACAACGGATCGGGCGACGGCTCGCTCGACGAGCTGCGCGCGCGCCATCCGCAGCATCTGGTGGTCGATGCCGGACGCAACGGGGGGTTCGGCGCCGGTGTGAACGCCGGAATCCGCGCGTGCCCCGCCGATGCCTACGTGCTGCTGAACAACGACGCCGTGGCGGAGCCCGGCTTCGTGGCCGGGCTGGTGCGTGCGCTGTGGGCCGAGCCGACGGCGGGTGCCGTGACCGCCCGGATCGTGCTGCAGGGGCGGTGGCGGCGCGCCGGGGCAGGTGCGGCAGGCGCAACGGCGGCAGACTCCGGGCTGGTGAGTGCAGACGGCACGCGCTGGCAGCGGGTCGCGGACGACGCCGCCGACGACGGGGTGGAGCTGCTGAACAGCACGGGTAACGAGATGACCCGTTCGGGCAACGGCCGCGATCGCGACTGGCTGCGACCGGCCGCCGAGGGCGAGACGCGCCCGGCCGGCGAGGTGTTCGGCCTCTGCGGCGGTGCCGCCGTGCTGCGCGCGACGGCCCTGGAGCAGGCCGGCCTGTTCGACGAAAGCCTGTTCATGTACTACGAAGATACCGAGCTGTCGTGGCGTCTGCGCCGGGCCGGCTGGGGCATCCGGTACGAGCCGGGGGCCACCGCTCGGCACGCGCACGCCGCGTCATCCGGAACCGGGAGCGAGACATTCCGTTTCAGCAATGAACGCAACCGGATGCTCGTGGCCCTGCGCACGGCGCCCGCTCGGGTGGCGCTCACCGCCGTGGCCCGTACGACGGCGGCCACCGGGCGATCGGCCGTGCGCGCCGCGCTGCGCCCTTCGGCGGCGAACCGCTCCGACGCGCGCCGCCGCGCGCGCTCGCTGGGCTCCGCCCTGCGCCTCGCCCCCGCGAACCTGCGCC
>NZ_JAHFUW010000045.1 GCF_023264855.1 Herbiconiux sp.
CTGCTCGCGACCGTGCATGCGCCGCCCGCCTGGCACGCGGCGATCGGCGGGCTCGCGCAGCGGCATCCCGACCTCCCCCTCCTGCTGCACCACCAGGGCCTGGCGACCACCGACGACGAGGTGGAGGCGCTGATCGCGCTGGCCGCGCATCCGAATGTCGCGGTCAAGGTGTCGGGGTTCCGGTACGTCTCGGCTACGACTCCGCCATACCCGGATGTGCGCGCCCGCCTCGAACGCGTGGCGCGGGCCTTCGGCGCCGAGCGGCTGGCCTGGGGCTCGGACTGGCCCGTCTCGACGCAGCACCACTCCTATGCCGACACGATCGCCTTCGCCGACGACGCCCTCGCGTTCTTCGACGAGTCCGAGCGCGCGAGGGTGTTCGGCGGCACGATCCTCTCCCTCTACCCGTGGAGCAGCTGATGCATCCCTTCGAGATGTCGCGCGACGACATCCGTGCCGCCGTGCGGGGCACGACGTTCATCGACGAGACCGAGACCGGGGTGTCGCCCATCCGCCTCCCCCACAGCATCCGGCAGCGCGGTGGCGACGAGTCGATCGAGCGGATGGCCTCCCAGACCGCGGGGATCCGGCTCGAAGTGCTGACCGCCGCGAGCGTCGTCTCGGTGGAGGCGCTGCTGACCCGGAGCTTCCCGGCGGCCGTGCCCGACGACGCCCGGCCGGCCGTTCTGGTCGCGGTGGTCGACGGATGCGAGACCGACCGGAAGGCGTTTCTGAACGGGCCGATCCTGCGGCAGCTCCCCACCGGCCGCCTCGAGCGGGTCGAGGGAACGGTCTCGATCGCCGAGCTCTCCCTCGGCGAACCCACGGGCCGCCCTCGCGTCGTCGAGATCTGGCTGCCGCAGGTGAGCGCCACGGAGATCCGTTCCGTGCGCGCCGACGCGCCGCTGCAGCCGGCTCCCGCCAGAACGCGCCCGCGCTGGACGCACTACGGCAGTTCCATCAGCCACTCCGCCGAGGCCGACGGCCCCACGCGCACCTGGACCGGCCTCGCGGCACTCGCGCTCGACTGGGACCTCACGAACCTCGGGTTCGGGGGCCAGGCGATGATCGATCCCTTCGTGGCGCGCGTGATCCGCGACCGGCCGAGCGAGCTGATCACGCTCAAGATCGGCACCAATCCCGTCAACGCCGATGCCCTCCGCACGCGCACCTTCGCTCCCGCGGTACACGGGTTCCTAGACACCATCCGCGAGGGGCAGCCCGAGACGCCTCTCGTCGTCATCTCGCCCGTGACGCTGCCGATGCACGAGACCACACCCGGGCCCACCGTGGTCGGACCCGACGGCCACCTGACCGGAACGCCCGACGCCGGCGACCGCCCGGGCGTGCTCACGCTCTCGTACGTGCGACCGGCGCTCGAGCGCATCGTCGCCGAGCGTGCCGACCCCGCCCTGTACTACCTCGACGGGCGGTGCCTGCTCGGCCCCGAAGACGCGCATCACCTGCACGATCGACTCCACCCCGACGCCGAGGGGTACGCCCTGATGGGCCGGCGCTTCGTCGAGATCGCGCGCGACGCCGCCTGGGCGCCGCAGAACACGAACACCGGAGAGTGAGCAACACCGTGTCACGACGAGAACGCCTGGCCATCAACCCGCTGCCCTTCCTTCTGGAGGGCAGCGGACTCGACCTCTCGGCGGAGCGGCTGCACGCGAGCTTCGCCGACATCGCCCGGGCCGGCTACACGGCGGTGCACGCCGACGTGCCGCCGGGCATGACTCCGAGCGGATACGGAGCGCTGCTCGCCTCGCACGGACTCCGCCCGGCGCCCGGCTACTTCGGTGGATTCTTCGATCAGCCGGAGGCCCGCGACGACGTGGTCGAGGGCGCACGCAGGCACGCTGCCGCGACGGCCGAACTGGGCGTCGACACGATGTTCATCGCCCAGCACATGTGCGAGCTGCGCCGAGCGCGGCCGGCGATCGGGGCCGACCCATCCGCCGAGCGGGTCTCGATCATGGCCGAAGGGCTGGAGCTCGCCGCCCAGGCGGCACGAGCCGAGGGGGTGACGGCCGCGCTGCATCCGCATGTCGGCTCGTGGATCGAAGTCGAGTCCGAGGTTCGCGGGGTGCTCGATCTCACGCAGGGCGGCTCGCTGATGTTCGGCCCGGACACCGGTCACCTCGCCTTCGCGGGAATGGATCCGGTCGCGCTCGTCGCCGACCACCGCGAGCGCGTCGCGGCGATCCACCTCAAAGACCTCGACACCGCGGCGGCCGCCCGCGTGCTCGCCGAGGGCACGAGCTACTTCGACGCCACGCGCAGCGATCGCATCTGGGCGGAACCGGGTGCCGGCACACTCGACCTCGCCGGAGTGCTCGACGCACTGCCCGCCGACTTCGACGGCTGGTACGTCGTCGAAGTCGACCTGCCCAAGCACGGCACCCCCTTCGACAGCGCCGTTCTTTCCCGCGAGAATCTGCTCGCTCTGCCCTCCTTCACGGAGGATGCCCGATGAATCGCGAACCGCTCGGAGTGGGCATCGTCGGCGCGGGCCCGGTGGTGCAGGCCATCCACCTCCCCACCCTCGCCCGGCTGCCCGACCTGTTCGCGGTGCGCTCCATCATGGACGTGAGTCCGGATGTCGCGGCCGCGGTCTCCGGCCGGATCGGGGCCGGCGCATCCGCGACTCTCGACGAGCTGCTCGCCGACGAGCGCGTGGAGGTCGTGGCGATCTGCAGCCCGAGCGCCTTCCACGCCTCCCAGGTCATCGCCGCGATGCGGGCGGGCAAGCGGGCCGTGCTCTGCGAGAAGCCGTTCGCGACCGACCGTGAGCAGGCCGAGCAGATCGCCGAGGTCAGCCGCGAGACCGGTGTGCCCGTGATCGTGGGGGCGATGCACACCTTCGATCCGGGCTGGACCGCGGCGGTGACGGAGTGGGAGTCGCTCGGGCACGAGGCGCACACGATCCGGTCGCGCGTGGTGCTTCCGCCGAACGCACGGTTCGAGACCTCGGCCACCGAGGTGCTCACCCCGCGGCCGGCATCCGGGCTTCCCGACCTCGACGATCCGTCCGTACGGGCCGGCATGGTCTCCGGGGGCGTGATGGGGCTCGCCGTGCACGATCTCCCGCTGATCCGGCGTCTCCTCCCGGCCACCGACCGCCCGGCCACCGACGACGTGGAGGTGGTGTCGGCGAGCGCCCTGTCGCCGTGGGGGTACGAGCTCGGGGCCCTGGTTCACGGTCGGCTGGTGCACGCCGTCGGCGCTCTCACCGAGCAGTGGCGCCCCACCTGGGAACTCGAGGTGCTGAGCGACACGGCGAGCATGCTGCTGGAGTTCCCGCCGTCGTACGTGCACGCCGGATCGGCCGTCGCCACGATCACGACGGGCGAGAAGACCGTGCGGTTCGGGCCGCACGCACACAACGGATACGAGGGCGAGTGGCGGGCCCTTCATGCGATCGCCTCGAGCGGATCGGCCGCCGCACCCGGCGTCGAGACGCTCATCGAGGATCTCGTGTTCGCCGTGGACCTCGCCTCGGCCGCCGCGGGCCGCGTTCGGCAGGAGGAGATCCGATGACCGCACTGAACGCGTTGAACGGCTCGAACGCTCTGACCGTTCGCGTCGAACCGGCCGCCGGGCTTCGGGTCGCCGCGGTGACGGCGGCGCTCGCGACCCTCCCGCTCTCCTACCGGGAGGCCGGCCGTGACGCCGAGGTCGTGGTGGTCTCCGGCGAACCCGGATGGGACGAACGAGTTCGTGCCGCGGCGCGCACCGGGGCTCGCGGCGTGCTCGTGAAAGATCCCGTCCCCCTGCCCACGGCCGCCACACTTCAGGCCGAAGTGCCTGACTGCGTCATCGTGCTGGCGGAGACCTGGGCCTCTCATCCCCTGCTGCGCAGCGCGGCGGAGCAGTTCGCCGAGCCGATCGGCCGGGCTCACCTCATCGATGCGCGCTCGGTCGAACCCGCCACGGGCCGGAGCCTCCGCGCGGTGCTGTTCGCCCAGCTCCGGGCGGTGCAGAACCTCGGGATCGGGGTAGTCTCGCTCGCGATCGCCGCCGAGACCCCCTCGTCGATCCTCGGAGTCGGCCGCTCGGCATCCGGAGCGAGGATCGCGCTCAGCGCCGCCCGCAGCGACACCTCGGACGGATCCCTCGACCTGCTCCTCGTCGGGCGCGCCGAGACGATCCGCCTCGCCCTGTCCGACAGTGGCGCGGTCCGTCCCGGTCGGGCGATGCTCACCTCGGAGGCCGACGCGCACGAGCTGCCGACCGCCTGGCAGAGCCCGCTCCGCACGTCACTGCTCGCTCTGCACGACGCGCTCTCGACCGGGACTCCGACCGACCAGCTGCGGGAGTTCACCGAGGCGGCCGTGCTGCTGGACCCCGGCGCAGGACCTTCCGCCGGGTGATCGCCCCGGGGTGGTCACCGCAGGGTGATCGGCTCAGAGGTGATCGCCTCAGATCGAGCGCTGGTCGCGGCGCAGCGGGTGGTCGTCGGGAATCTGCACCAGCACGATCGGCACGCCGTCCGGATCGGCGATCCAGGCCTCCACGAGCCCCCACGGCTCCACCTCGGGCGGCCGGATGATGGCGTGCCCGAGCACCACCAGGCGCGTGATCTCCGCCCGCACATCGCGCACCTGGATCCACAGGGCCAGGCCTTCGCGCGAACCCGGGCCGCCCGATCCGGAGACCTCGAGCAGCCCGTTGCCGAGGAAGAAGACCAGCCCGGGGTGCTCACCCTCGCCGAATTCGCGCATCACCGCGAGCCCGAGCTCGTCGCGGTAGAAGCGGTGGCTGCGGGCGAGGTCGGTGGGGCGCAGGAGGATGCGGCTGCTGAGGACGTCCATGGCGCGATTCTGCCGCACCGGGCGCCCGATGTCGCGCGATGCCGGCCCGGGCGGCGGGAATTCACACGCGCGTCGGTAACCGGGATGGGCGCCGGGGTGGGCGCCGGGGTGGACGATGTCGCACGGTGGTGCTCGAATGAGGACATGACACAGGCTCCGGATGCCGGCACCACCGCCGCTGCGAACGCGCCCGCCACGGGGCCGGGGTTCGACCCTGGCTTCCTGGGCGTCGAGTGCCCGCTGCCGGCGCCCGGCGCGGGGCGGAGCATCCGTACCCTCCCTTACACGCACTTCAGCGTGCTGCTGGATGCCGAGCGGCGGCTGGCCGCGGCCACCGGGGTGAACATCGACGGGCGGTTGCTGACCGACCTGGCCCGCGGCGACGACTGGCACCTCGACCCGCGGGTGCCGGCCGACGAGCAGGCCGGCCCCGAGCTCTACGCCCGGAACGACCTCGATCGCGGCCACCTGGTGCGGCGGCGCGACCCCGTGTGGGGCACGGCCGCCGTGGCCGAGCGGGCGAACACCGACACCTTCGCCTACACCAACGCCGCCCCGCAGGCCGCGGAGTTCAACCAGTCGAAAAAGCTCTGGAACGGCCTCGAAGACCACGTGATCGCCTACGCCGAGGCCAACCTGCTGAAGCTCAGCGTGTTCACCGGGCCCGTGTTCGATGCGTCCGACCCGGTGTATCGCGGCATCCGGATCCCGCAGCGGTTCTGGAAGGTCGCCGCCTGGTTCGACACCCAGCGCGACGGTCTCGCTGCGGCCGGCTTCCTGCTGGAGCAGACCGCGCAGCTGTCCGGCATCGACCTCGAGTCCGCGACGAGCGCGCAGGCCACGGCACCGGATGCCGTACCGCCGCTCGGCCCGTTCCGCACCTTCCAGCTGCCGGTCACCGACATCGCGCACGCCACCGACCTCGCCATGCCGGCGCTCGTGACCGCCGACGTGTATCTGCCGCCGCTGGCCGCCGCCGGCCGGCGCCGCGTGCGGCTCGAGCACTACGGGCAGGTGCGACTGTGAGCGGCCGCACGACGGTGGGCCGCTCATGACCGGGGCCCAGACGGCCCTCGTGGTGGTGGCACTGCTGACCGCCGTCTCGGCGCTCGGCGCGGCGGTCGTGGGCGGCGTGTTCTTCGCCTTCTCCGGCTTCGTGATGCGCGGGCTCGGGCAGGTCTCCCCAGCCGCCGGCCTCGAGGCGATGCAGGCGATCAACGTGACCGCCGTACGGCCTCCCCTGATGATCACCCTGTTCGGGACGGTGCTCACCGGCCTCGCCGCCTGCGTACTGCTGGCAGTGAACGACGCCGGGCACGCCCTCTGGTGGGGGTTCGCCGGCGAGGTCGTGTATCTCGCCGCGGTGATCGTGCTGACGGTGGGATTCCACGTTCCGCGCAACAACCGGATCGCGACGCTCGACCCGCGTGAACCGGCCTCGGTCGCCGAGTGGAGCCGCTACCTCGCCGAGTGGACCCGGGGCAACCACGTGCGCGCGGCCGGCGGCGTCGTGGCCTCGGTGCTGTTCGGGATCGCGACCGTGCTGACCGCCACCGCCATCGGGTGGTGAAGTGCGTCTGGTGAGGCGCGCCTGGCGAAGGCTCGTCGAGTCGACCTCGGCACGGTGTCGGGGGCGGACGGCATACTGAGCGCATGACACCTCCGGGCAGCACCTCCGCGATGGGCAGCCGCGCGGCGCGCGAACTGCTGCGGCTGCGGGCCGCCGCGCAGGGGATCGGGCGGTCGCGCACCACGGCACCGGGCGCGGGGGCGTCGGGCGCACTCGGGGCCCCAGGCGCATCCGGGGCACCGGGCGCATCCGGGGCACCGGAGGCATCTCGGGCCGGGGCCATCACGGCGGCCGTCTCGAACCTGTTGGCCGTTCAGGCCCAGGATTTCGGGCAGGCGAGCTGGGCGCTGGGGCTGCGCGCCCCCGGATCGACGCGAGGCGACCTCGTCGAAGCGCTCGACTCGGCGGCGGTCGTTCGTTCGTGGCCGATGCGCGGAACCCTGCACTTCTGCACGCCCGGCGACCTTCGGATGATGCTCTCGATCACGGCCGCCCGCACCGTGCAGAGCACCGGCGCCCGCCACCGCCAGCTCGGCATCGACGACGCCCTGGTGGCGCGGGCCGAACACATCGCGCGCGGCGCGCTCACCGGCGGTGGATCGCTCACCCGGGACGAGTACTTCGGTCTTCTGAAGGCCGAGGGCATCGACCCGGGCGGCCAGCGCGGCGTGCACCTCATCTGGCTGCTCGCGCACGCCGGAGTGTTGTGCTGGGGGCCGGCCCGGGGAACCGGGCAGGCGATGGTGCTGCTCGACGAGTGGGCCCCGGCCACCCGCGAGCCCGACCGCGACGAGGCGCTCGGCGAGTTCGTGCTGCGGTATTTCACCGGGCACGGGCCCGCCACCCTCGACGACTTCTGCTGGTGGTCGAAGGTGACCGTCGCCGACGCGAAGCGCGGGCTCGCCCGCGTGCGCGATCGGCTGAGCACGCTGGAGCTCGGCGACGAGACGTACTACCTCACAGGCTCTGATGCGGGCGAGCCGAGCGGTCCGGATGGCCTGAGCGGCGCCGGCCCTACGGCGGCGCCGCGACTGCCCGCCACCGTGGCGCTGCCCGGCTTCGACGAGTACCTGCTCGGCTATCGCCGCCGAACGCCCGCGCTGCCGGAGCAGTTCGCCGAGCGCATCGTGCCCGGCAACAACGGCATCTTCCTGCCCATGCTCGTCTCGCACGGCACGATCGTCGGCACCTGGAAGCGATCGATCGGAGCGAAGTCCGTCACGGTGACGCTGGAGCCGTTCGGCGTTCTGAGCGACACGGAGCGACGCGGTTTCGAACGCGACCTGGGCCGCTACGCGCGCTTTCTCGGCCTCCCGCTGCGGATGGCGACGCCGGGAAAGATGGTGGCGCCGTGAAGCCGGGCGCGAGCATCCGCAGCACGCGACTGCGGCCCGGCGGTGAGCTCGCGGAGATCGCGCCCGACCCGGTGCTGCCCGGGTCATTCACGCTCTCGATCGCGGGAACGGCGCAGTCGCACGTGGTTCCCGCCGACCCGGGCGACCTGTTCTACGACTACGTGCGGCGGATGGGCTTCGCCGTCGACCGCATCCGCCTGCCCGGCGAACCCCTGGTGGCCCTGCACCTCGGCGCGGGTGCGCTCACCCTCGCGCGGTACCTGCAGTCGACGCGGCCCGGATCCGAACAGCACGTCGTCGAGCTCGAACAGAACCTCGTCGCGTTCGTGACGGATGCCCTCCCCCTCCCGGCGGGAACGTCGCTCACCGAGCATCCGGGTGACGCCGCCGTGCAGGTGCGAGCACTCGCCCCCACGCTCGGCGAGCGCTGCGACGTGGTGATCAGCGACCTCTACCATGGCCTCCACACGCCCGCACATCTGCAGACGACCGCGTTCTTCGCCGACATCGCGCGACTGCTCACACCCGAGGGCGTGCTGCTGATCAACGTCGCCGACGACCAGGGGCTGCCCACCCTGCGCCGCCAGAGCGCCGCACTCGCCCCGGTGTTCGAGCACCTGCTGCTGCTCGGGCCGCAGTCGGTGCTCGAACAGCAGCAGGCGGGCAACGCGGTGGTGGTGGCCTCGAACTCGGCCGGCGTGCTCGACTGGGCCGGAGCCCTGCGCGCTGCGGGGCCGCATCCGGGATCGGTGCTGACCGGAGCGACACCGATCAGATCGCTTCCCAGGCCGGCATCCGGAGCCCAGAATGGACGCGACGGCGGATGAGCGCCACAGGGAGGACGGTGCAGCCATGTGCGGCCGATTCACGATGAGCGCCGAGACCGATGAGCTGATCACCGAGTTCATCGCCCGCGGCGGCAAGCTGGAGGACTGGCGGCCCTCGTACAACGTCGCTCCCACCGAGGCGGCGCCGATCGTGCGCGAGCGCGTGCGCGACGGCGAGACCCTGCGCGAGATCGATGCCGCGAGCTGGGGGCTGAAGCCGGCGTGGGCCAAGAGCGGCGGCCCGGCTCCTATCAATGCGCGGCTGGAGGGTGTGGCGAGCAACGGCATGTTCCGCAACGCCTTCGCGGCGCGGCGCTGCATCGTGCCGATGAACGGCTACTACGAGTGGGTGGCGACGGCCGAGGGCAAGCAGCCGTACTTCATCCACGGCCCCGAGACGCTGATGGCGGCGGCCGGCCTCTACGAGCTCACCAAGACCGCCGAGGGCAGCTGGGCGCTCTCGTTCACCGTCATCACCCGCGAGGCGGCGGATGCCTCCGGCGAGGTGCACGACCGGATGCCCGTCTTCCTCACGCCCGACACCTGGGACACCTGGGTCACGCCGCAGAAGGCCGACTCGACCGGCGCGAAGGACGAGTTGGTGGCGATGCTCGACCGCTCCTCGCTCGCCGTCGCCGCGACGATCAGCACCTACCCCGTTTCCAAGCGGGTCAACAACGTGCGCGACACCTCGGTGGCCAAAGACGACCCGACCCTGATCGAGCCGATCGCCGTCTGAGGCCGGTCGTCGTCGGGGGCTCGGGGCTAGCCGATCCGGCCGGCGCCGTACTTGATGCGGCGCGCGATCACGAAGGCTGCCGTCGCGACGAGCAGCCAGACGCCGAGCACGAGGTAGGGCTCCGGATGCCCGGCGTTCGGGAAGTACGTCAGGTCGCGCAGCGCCCGCACCGTCGCCCCCGTCGGCATCCAGCGCCCCATGAATTCGTAGAAGGGCGGCAGCAGCTGCGGTGCGACCGCGCCCCCGGAGGAGGGATTGCTGACCAGGATGAACAGCACCCAGGTGGGCAGCAGCGCCCAGCGCCCGCCGATCACCACCCGGAAGAAGCTGTACACCGCTCCGGCGATGAACACCGTCACCGAGAGCACCGCCCACACGGGCAGGATCGGGAAGCTCTCGAACCCGAGGATCGGCCCCGCCGTCAGCGTGACCACGAGCCCCACCAAGGCGGCTCGGGCGACATCCCAGATCAGCTCACCGGCCAGCGTGAGCCCGGCGTTCACCCGGGTCTGGATGGCGCCCACGAAACCGATGATCGTGCAGGCGAGCGCGAGGTAGAACAGCACCAGGCCGCCCGGGTCGCTCGCGGCGAGGGGATTCAGGTCGGTGACGGTCAGCGTGATGCCGAGCTTGGCGCCGATGGAGGCCGCGTCGGCCTCGATCAGACGCGCGACGGACGCGCCGGATGCGGTGGAGATGTAGAGCTCGGGAGACGTCGTGGAGCCGTCGCCCGCATCCGCCGTCACGACCGCGCCGTAGATCTGCTGCTGCTCGATCGCCTCCTTCGCATCGGCGGAGGTGGCGAACTCCTGCACCACGAACGAGGTGCCGGAGACGTTCTCGAGGTTCGCGTCGAGCTGATCGGCCGTGACGCTCTGCGACACGAGACCGATCGGCACGTCGTGCGGCTGCGGGTTGCCCATAGCCAGGCTGTAGGAGGCCACGAACAGTGCCGCGAACAGCGAGACGAGCAGGGAGACGACCAGTGCCGGTTTGTTCGGGCCCGACACGGCCCGGCGTGCGGTCGCCACTCCGCGGCCGAACGAGGTGGAGGGGGCCGCGGGTGCGGAATCGCCGGCGACGGGCTCGTCGTGATCAGACATGCCCTCACGCTAGCGCGAACGGAACAGCCCGATGCCGTTCGGAGGAATGGTTACTAAGGTGATTAGCGAACTGCGATTCTGCAGCTTCGCGGAAGGAGCCCCTCATGTCCGATCGCATCCGCCAGACCGTCGTCACGGTGAGCGCCGTTGTCGCCGTCGTCGGCTCGTTCATCGGATCGGGTGCCGCCGGTGGCACACCGATCCAGGATGCCGCCGGGGGCGCTCTCGGCGCCGACTCGACCCTCATCGCCCCGGCCGGTCCCGCGTTCTCGATCTGGTCGGTCATCTACCTGGGCCTCATCGCCTACGCCGTCTGGCAATTCCTGCCGGCGCAGACCCACAGCCCGCGCCAGCGCATCCTGGGCTATCCGATCGCCGTCACCCTGCTGCTGAACGCGGCCTGGATCCTCAGCGTGCAGGCCGGCCTGCTCGCCCTCAGCGCCGTGGTGATCGCCGTGCTGCTGATCGCGCTGCTGTTCACGTTCGTGCGGGTGGTGCGCACCCGGCGTCGGGGCCAGGGCTGGGTGCAGTCGATCGTGGTCGACGGCACGGTGGGCCTCTACCTCGGCTGGGTGAGCATCGCGACGGCCGCGAACGTCACTGCCCTGCTCACGGCGAGCGGCTTCGACGGCTTCGGCTGGCCCGCGGATGCCTGGGGCGTGGCGATCGTGATCGTCGCCGGGCTCGCGGGGCTGGCCCTCGCCGTCTTCGGGGAAGGTCGCCTGTCCCCCACCGCGTCGCTGGCCTGGGGCCTGGTGTGGGTCGCGGTCTCGCGCACCACCGGAACACTGCCCTCGGCCGCCGTCGCGGCGACCGCGATCGCCACGGCGAGCGCACTCGTGGTGGCGACGGTGATCATCCGCCTGGTCGCCGAACGCACCGCCCGCGCCTCTCGCGACTAGTCGCTGGGCTCGGGGAGTCAGGAGGTGAGGTCGGCCTTCTGGGCCGCCTCGGGCAGGGGCGTCGCGGACGGCGCCGGCGGTGCGGCGGCCGCACCCGCCACCCGGGCGAGGCGGAGCGTGAAGGTGGTGCCGGCGGGCGAGGAGTCGACCGTGATGGTGCCGTCGTGCGCCTCCACGATCGAGGCCACGATCGCCAGGCCCAGACCGCTCGAGCCGGCCCGGCGCGAGCGGGAGGAGTCGCCGCGGGCGAAGCGCTCGAACAGCTCCGGGATGAGTTCGGGCGCGATGCCCGGGCCGTCGTCGGAGATGGTGACCTGCACGGACTCGCCGGCGCCGGCATCCGCAACCACCGCGATCCGGGTGGTGACCGTGCTGCCCTCCGGCGTGTGCACGGCCGCGTTGGAGAGCAGGTTCAGCACCAGCTGGTGCAGCCGCTCGCGGTCGCCCGAGACGAGCGTGGGCGCATCCGGAACCTCCGCCACCCAGGTGTGATCGGCGGCCGAGGCCTTGGCGTCGCTGATGGCGTTCACCACGATCTCGCCGAGGTCGATCTGGTCGAGGTGCAGGTCTTGCCCCTCGTCGAGCCGCGCCAGCAGCAGCAGATCGCTGACGAGCGAGTTCATCCGCTTCGCCTCCGACTCGATCCGGGCGAGCGAGTACTCGGTCATCTCGGGCAGCTCCGCGCTGTCCTGCCGGGTGAGCTCGGCGTAGCCCTGGATGGCGGCCAGCGGGGTGCGCAGTTCGTGGCTGGCATCGGTGACGAAGCGGCGCATCCGCTTGTCGGTCGCCGCACGCACCGCGAGGGCGTCGTCGACGTGCACCAGCAGGCGGTTGAGCGCCTCGCCCACCTTGCCCACCTCGGTGCGCGGATCGGTGTCGGCCTCGGCCACCCGGGTGGTGATGCCCACGTCGCCGCGATCCAGCGGGGTGTCGACCACCTCGGCCGCGGTTCCGACCACGCGCGCGAGCGGACGCAGAGCGAGCCGCACCAGAACGATCACGCCCACGACGATCACCGCGAGGGCGAGCAGGGCGAGCACCGCGATCGTGATCGCCTCCTGCAGCACCGCCGCCTCGGCCGTGGCCATCGAGACGCCGGTGACGAGCACGTTGCCCTCGCTGTCGTACTCGCTGGCCACGCGATAGCTGCCGAGGCCGGCGAGCTGCAGGTTCTGGTGCGTGCCGACGTCGATCGATCCGTTCTCGAGCTGGCCGATGACGGTCGGATCGAGGGTGGCCGCATCCGAGTCGGAGAAGTAGGCGGAGTCGTCGACCGTGCCGTCGGAGAGCACCGCGATGAAGGATCCCGGGCCGTGCCCGACGAAGTCGACCATCGCCTTGGCCGGGTGCCCCTTGGACAGGTTCCCGTAGCGGAACTTCTCGGCCGAGTGGCTGAGCGCCGACATCGAGCCGGTCAGCTGGGTATCGACGACCGAGGTCACCGACGTGGTCAAGGTGGCGATGGAGGCGATGCCTACGGCCAGCAGCACACCGGCGACGAGTGCGGCGGTTCCCACGACGAGACGGCGGCTGAGCGTCCACGGCCGGCGGCGGCTCATTCGGCGGGCCTCAGCACGTAGCCGACACCGCGCACGGTGTGGATCATCGAGGGACGGCCCGCGTCGATCTTCTTGCGCAGGTACGACACGTACAGATCGACGATGCTGGCCTTGCCGGCGAAGTCGTAGTTCCAGACGCGGTCGAGGATCTGGGCCCGCGAGAGCACCCGGCGGGGGTTGCGCATCAGGTAGCGCAGCAGCTCGAACTCGGTGGTGGTGAGCGCGATCGGCTCGCCCGCCCGCGCGACCTCGTAGCTGCTCTCGTCGAGCAGCAGGTCGCCCACCACGATCCGGGAGTCCTCATCCGACACCGTCATGATCGAACGGCGCAGCAGACCGCGCAGCCGCGCGACGAGCTCTTCGAGACTGAACGGCTTGGTCATGTAGTCGTCGCCGCCGGCGGTGAGCCCCACGATCCGGTCGTCGACCGAGTCGCGTGCGGTGAGGAAGAGGGTGGGAGCCGACTGCTCGGCCTCGCGCAGCTGGCGCAGCAGGGTGATTCCGTCGGTGTCGGGCAGCATGATGTCGAGCACCACGACGTCGGGCTGCACCTCGCGGAACTTCTGCAGCGCCGAGGCGCCGTCGTGCGCGATCTCGACCGTCCAGCCCTCGTACGCCAGCGCGAGGCTGACGAGACTCGTCAAGACCACCTCGTCGTCGACCAGGAGCACGCGGATGGCGGAGCCGTCGGCCCGGTACAGCCGCGGCAGCTTGGCCAGCACGGCCCGCCGCCGGCCGGAGGAGGCGAGTTCGTCGGAGATCGGAGAGGTCGCCATCCTGCCATTCTCGGCTGTCGGCGTGCCGCCCGGAAAGCGGCGGCGGTCTATTCATAGAGACCTCAAATGTTTGCACACGGCCCGCCTGTGAACACCGCCTACCGTCGGGGCATGACGGTGAGCAGAGCACTCGGAATCCCGCAGACCCGAACTCGGGAGCGCCCGGCGGCGATGCTGCACCGCGCGAAGGAGGCCCTCGCCTCGGCGGGCGTGCGGAGACCCCGCGTGCTGCGCGGGCCCCGCACCGAGCGGCCGTTCGATGCGCCGACCCTGCGCACCGAACGGCTGCTGCTGCGCCCGCACCGGATGACGGATGCGGCCGACTGGTACGCCCTGCAGTCGGAGAAGAGCGTCACCGCCTTCCTGCCGTGGCCGGTGCGCGACGAGCGCACCTCCGCCCGGCACCTGCACGACCGCACCCGGCACACCCGGTTGTGGCAGGCCGAGGACTTCCTGGCCCTGGGCCTCGAGCACGAGGGCCGGCTGATCGGCGACGTGTCGTTGCAGCTGCATGAGGTGCGGGCGCACAGCCGCTCGGCCGAGATCGGCTGGGTGCTGCATCCGCGGTTCGGCGGCAGTGGCCTCGCGACCGAGGCGGCCTCGCAGATGCTCGCGTTCGCGTTCGACGTGGTGGGCGCACAGCGGGTGACGGCGGTGACGGATGCGCGCAACCTGCGCTCGGTGGCGCTGGCCGAGCGGCTCGGCTTCACCGAGGTGGCCGGCCCCCGCCACGGCTCGGCCGACTCGGTCTTCGCGCTCGAGCGCTGAGCCGCTCACGCCCTCGGCCCCAGGCGCCACTCTGGAGGTGCCACTTGGCCCAAGTCGCCGCATTTCGGCGCGGCTTGCCACAAGTTGTGTCAAGTCGCGGGGCGGGCGCCCGACGCCAGGGCCGGGCGCTCGTGCCTCACGCGGTCAGCGCGATGTACTTCTCCTCCAGGAACTCCAGGATGCCCTCGCTGGAGCCCTCGCGGCCGAGTCCGCTCTGCTTCACGCCCCCGAACGGCGCCGCCGGATCGCTGACCACTCCGCGGTTGACGGCGACCATCCCGGCCTCCAGCCGGCCGGCCACCGCGATCGCCTCGCGTTCCTCGCCGAACACGTAGGCCATCAGGCCGAAGACGGTGTCGTTGGCCATCCGCACGGCGTCGTCGACGTCGTCGAAGCGCACCACGGCCGTGACCGGCCCGAAGATCTCATTCTCGGTGATCTCCGATCCGTGCCGCACGCCCGTCACCAGCGTGGCGTCGTAGAAGGCGCCCGCCGACGAGCTGCGGCCGCCCTGCACGACGGTCGCGCCGTCGCGCACGGCGGAGTCGACGAGGGCCGCCACCTTGTCGCGCTCCTTCACCGAGACGAGAGCACCGAGCTGGTTGGCGTGGTCGAGACCCGGGCCCACGCGCAGACCGCCGAGCTCCTGGGCCATCCGGGCGGCGAACTCGTCGTGCAGCGAGGAGTGCACGTAGAAGCGGTTCGCCGCGGTGCACGCCGAGCCTCCGTTGCGCATCTTGGCGAGCAGCGACTCCCGCACCGTGAGCTCGAGGTCGGCACCCGGCAACACGATCACCGGAGCGTTGCCGCCGAGTTCCATCGAGGCGCTCACCACCGTGTCGGCGCAGGCGTGCAGCAGCTCGCGCCCCACCTCGGTGGAGCCCGTGAACGACAGCTTGCGCACCGCCGGATGGGCGAGCATCTCGGCCACGACCGGCCCGGTACGCAGCGGGGTGACGAGGTTGACCACCCCGGGCGGGAAGCCGACCCGGCGCAGCACGTCGACGACGTAGGCCGCGGTCAGCGGCGTCTCGCGGGCCGGCTTCAGGATGACGGTGCACCCGGCGGCGAGCGCGGGCGCGAGCTTGCGGGTGGCCATCGCGGCGGGGAAGTTCCACGGGGTGATCAGCAGCGACACCCCGATCGGCTGGCGGTCGACCAGGATGCGCTTGTCACCCGCGGGCGAGAGCCGGTACTCCCCCGGAATGCGCACGGCCTCCTCGGCGAACCAGCGGAAGAACTCCTTGGCGTAGTTCGCCTCGCCGATCGCGTCGGCGTACGACTTGCCGTTCTCACGGATCATGATCTCCGCGAACAGCTCCACCTCCTCGGTGAGCACCTCGTATGCGGCGCGCAGCAGCTCGCTGCGCTGCCGGGGCGCGGTGGCGGCCCACGACTCCTGGGCGGCCGAGGCCGCCTCGA
This sequence comes from Herbiconiux sp., assembly GCF_023264855.1. Classification (GTDB taxonomy): domain Bacteria; phylum Actinomycetota; class Actinomycetes; order Actinomycetales; family Microbacteriaceae; genus Herbiconiux. The sequence goes on from NZ_JAHFUW010000045.1 coordinate 15,839, forward strand.
CCGCCTCGAGGCAGTCCTCGCGGGTGGCGACGGCGAAGGAGGCGATCGTGCTCCCGTCGGCGGGATCGATCACGGGGAACGTCGCGCCCTCCGAGCCCGGCCGCCATCGGCCGTCGATGAACAGCTCGGCGATGAGGTCCGAAGAGGTGGGGCCCGAGGGGGTGGGGCCTGAGGGGGTGGAGCCCGAGGAGGCGGGCGTGCCGGTGGTGATGGTCATGGTCTGCTTTCGGGGGTCAGCGGTCGCGCACGGCCGCGGAGGCGATGAGTTCGCGGTCGCCCGCGTGGGCGGCCTCGAGGAGGGTCAGGATCGTCTGCGGCTCGGATCCGATCGGCGAGATGTCGACCAGCCGCTTCGCCCGCAGGGCGAGTTCGGCGATGCGCGGCAGGTCGTCGCGCGAGACGCCGATGTCGGCCAGCCGCACCGGGATGCCGATGGTGCGGCACAGCTGGGCGACCTTGTCGACCGCCGCCTGCGCGGCCACCCAGGGGTCGCTCTCGGATCCGCCGAGAGCAGCGTCGATCGCCGCGAGCTTGTGCGGGATCACGGGCACGCAGGCCTGCAGCACGTAGGGGATCATCAGGCCCGTGCCGAGGCCGTGCGGCGTCTTCGTGATGGCGCCGATCGGATACTGCAGCGCGTGCGAGAGATGGGTTCCGCTCGGCCCGAACGACATCCCGGCCAGCAGGCTCCCGTAGGCCACCTGGGCGCGCGCGTCGCGATCGCCGCCGTCGGCCACCGCGCGGGCGAGGTGGGGGGCGATCCGCCGCACCGCCTCGAGCGCGAGGTGGCCGGCGAACAGGTTGTGGCCGGTGAACACCGGCAGGGTCACCGACCAGTCGAGGGGCAGCACGGCCGCGGTGTACGACTCCAGGGCGTGCACGAGCGCGTCGATGCCGGCGTAGGCCGTGACCGAGGGCGGAGCGCCGAGGGTCAGTTCGGGATCGACGACGGCCGCGACCGGAATGAGGTGGGGGCTCGAGATGCCGATCTTCATCTCCTGGTCGGGGTCGGAGATCACCGCGACGGGGGTCACCTCCGACCCGGTGCCCGCCGTGGTGGGCACCGCCACGATGGGCAGGATCGGCCCGGGCACCTTGTTCTCGCCGTAGTAGGCGCCGAGCGGTCCGCCGTGCGCGACGAGGAGGGCGATGAGCTTGGCCGCGTCGAGCGCGCTGCCGCCGCCGTAGGCGAGCACGACGTCGGGCGAGAAGCCCGCGGCGACGGCGCCGGACGCGGTGAGGGAGTGCACGGGCAGCTCCGGCAGCACCTCGGTGTGCACGAGCACGGTGAGGCCGGCCTCGTGCAGCTCGCCGAGCAGCCGCACGAACTCCGGCGAGTCGGCGAGGAAGGGGTCGACCACGGCGAACACCTTCCGGCCGTGCTCGGCGAGCAGGCTGGGCAGCTGCCGGCGCACGCCGTAGCCGAAGTGGATGCGCGGGGGCAGTCGCAGCGTGCCGGTCCCGGTCGCGAACTCGCTCGGACGCTCGTTCTGGGCGGTCGTCCTAGGCACTGAAACCTCCGTCGACCGGCAGCACCACGCCGCTGATGTGGCTGGCCAGGTCGCTCATCAGCCACGCCGCCGCCTGGCCCACCTCGGCGCCGGTGCCGGCCTTGCGGAGCGGGGTCGCCGCGATCCGTGCCTCCACTCCCCCGGGGATGGCGATGCGGGTCTGCGCGAGCATCGGCGTCTCGGTCGGACCGGGGGCGAGCGCATTGACGCGCACGCCCAGGGGCCCGTTGTCGTGGGCCGCAGTGCGCGTGAGGCCGATCACGGCGTGCTTCGTGGCCTGGTACGCGCCCATGCCCGAGCTGCCCCGCAGCCCGCCGATGCTGCTCACGTTCACGATCGAGCCGGCGCCGGCCGCGCGCATCACCCGCAGCTCTTCGCGCAGGCACAGCCAGACCCCCTTGACGTTCACCGAGAGGATGCGGTCGAAGTCCTCCTCCGACACCTCGTCGAGCCGGCCGCCCTGCGTGAGGCCGGCATTGTTGAAGGCGCCGTCGAGCCGCCCGAAACGGTCGACCGTCGCATCCACCGCGCGCGCGACATCCCGTCCCGAGCTGATGTCACCGGTCGTCCAGGCCGCGTCGAAGCCCTCCGCGGTGAGCCCCTCGGCCGTCTCCCGGAGCGGGCCCTCGGTGCGCGCGACGAGCATGACGGATGCTCCGTGCCCGGCGAACACCCGCGCGGCGTCCGCCCCGATGCCCGCGCTCGCGCCCACGACCAGCACGGTCTTGCCGCGCAGCATCCGGGAATCCTCATGGTCTGTCATAGCTGTTCCTCTCCAGTGGTGCTGTGTTCGAGTGTGGCCGCGATCCGCACGTCAGCCATAGGTCACCGTGCGGCCGGCTCGCACGGCGGCCGCCGCCGCGGAACCCAGCAGGCTCGCGTCGTTGCTCATCATCGTGAACAGGTAGCCCGCGTCGACCGCCGCCTGCACCGAGGCGGCGCTCGCCCCGCCCGCGTTGCCGATCGGCACCCCGGCGGCCCGGCAGTCCCGGATCGCACCGGCGATCAGCGCGACGACCTCGGGGTCGTCTTCGGTACGGCCCTCGCTCGTCGACAGGTCTGCGGCGCCGATCAGCAGGGCGTCCACCCCGTCGACCGAGGCGATGGCCCCCGCGGCCCGGGCGGCCGCCGCGCTCTCGATCTGGGCGATCAGCACGACCTCCTCCTGGCCGTACCGCAGGTACTCCTCGCGCGGCAACGCGCCCCACGCACCGGCCCGGCTCGTGCTCCCCACTCCCCGGGTGCCGCGCGGGGGGAAGCGCACGGCGGCCGCGGCGGCCTTCGCCTCGGCGACCGTGTCGACGTGCGGCAGCATGATGCCCTCGGCGCCCGCGTCGAGCACCCGCTGCACCACGCCGGAGTCCAGCGACGGGATGCGCACGATCGGTGAGACGCCCGCGAACAGGGCGACGCCGATCTGCCGGTAGGCCGACTCGATGCTCATGGCCGAGTGCTCGAGGTCGATGACCGCGAAGTCGAAACCGGCCAGCGCCACGAGCTCCATGCTCTCCATGGCCGGGATCTTCACCCAGGTGCCGATGGCCGGGCCATCCGCCCGTTCCAGGGCCGCTTTGAACAGGCTCGCAGGCCTCGGGAGCGCGCTCATTTGGACGGGTAGTCGTCGGCGTTGAGCACCCAGCCCGAGGCCGAGAAGTCCTCCCGCGGGGGCGAGAAGATGTCGAGCAACTGCTGGTGCGGGCCGACCCCCTGCGTGGTGTGCACGGTGGGCGGCGGGATGATGCAGATCGACGGCGTGCCGATCTCCCGGTGCTCGTCGGCACGCCAGGCGGCCGAATCGGGGCCCCAGGGGTAGCGGATGTGATGCACGAACCGGCCTTTCACCCCGAAGGAGATCTGCTCGAAGTCGTCGTGGTGGTGAGGAGAGAGCTTGTGCTCGTCCCGCGGCTGCGGCTCCTCGGCCAGGAAGTTCACCATCAGGGTGGTGGTGCGGAAGATGCGGCCGAAGCGGCCCTCGGCGATCGGCGTGTCGGCGAGCGGGTAGACCCGCAGCGCGAAGCCGCCGACCGGATCGGGCCACGGCTCCAGCGGGGCCGCGCGCCGATCGGGCTCGGCGTAGGCCTGCGCGTTGAGCGCCGAGTCCCGAAGCACCTCGTCGACCGTGGAGAACACACGGATGAGCGGCCCGTCGGCGACGACCTCGATCGTGCTGTCTCCGGGAGGCACCACCACGAACGCCTCCTCCGCCACGTCCGCCACCGAGCCGCCGGCGATCACCCGCACCGGCGCGCTCTCGGAGTACATCAGCACCGCGTACTCGTCGGGCTGCCCCGTGCGGGTGAAGACATCCCCGGCCTTCGCATCGGAATAGGCGATCACGAGGTTCGCGGCGCGCGCGATCCAGGTGCGGCTGCCCGCGGCACTCACCTCGGTGGGCTCGGTGTCGTGGAAGGCGATCCACTGCGAGGGCTTGATCGGGGTGGACGGGTCGACCGCCGTCGCCGGTGGCGGGGGCGCGGCGAGTTGCGACCGGATGTCGTCTTTGGCATACATCGTCATGATCGTGGTCCTTGTCGTTCGTGTCGTTCGCGTCGGTCTAGAGCGTGACCTGGTCGACGCCTTTGAGGGCGAGCATCCGGCGTGCGTCGGCCGGGGTGGCGACGGTCTTGCCGAGGTCCTCCACCACCGCACGGATCTTGCGCACCTGCTGCGCATTGCTCGTGGCGAGCTCGCCCTTGCCGATCCAGAGGCTGTCCTCGAGACCGACCCGCACGTTGCCGCCCAGCCACGCGCTGTGCGTGCCGAACTGCATCTGCGCACGGCCGGCGGCGAAGGCCGAGAAGTAGTAGTCGTCGCCGAAGAGCTTGTCGGCGATGGCCACCATGTGCGTGAGGTTCTCGTGATCGGCGCCGATGCCGCCCAGGATGCCGAACACGCCCTGGATGAGGAACGGCGGCCGGATGAGACCCCGCTGCACGAAGTAGGCCAGCGTGTAGAGGTGCCCGATGTCGTAGCACTCGAACTCGAACCGGGTGCCGAGCCCCTCGCCCAGCTCCCGCAGGGTGTATTCGATGCGGTCGAAGGAGTTGATGAAGGGGTGCGAGTACGTGTTGCGCACGTACTGCTCCTCCCAGTCGTATTTCCAGTCGGTGACCTTGTCGGCGATGCCCGAGTAGACGAAGTTCATCGAGCCCATGTTGAGCGAGGCGAGCTCGGGCGCGAAGCGCAGCGCGCCGGCCAGCCGCTCCGGCATGGTCATCGCCGAGGAGCCGCCCGTGGTGATGTTGATCACCACGTCGGTCTTCTCGAGGATGCGCGGCACGATCTGCTCGTACACCTCGGCCTCCCAGGCGGGCCGGCCGTCGGGGTGGCGGGCGTGCAGGTGGATGATCGCCGAGCCGGCCTCGACGGCCTCCAGCGCGGAGCGTACGATCTGGTCGGCGTCCCGGGGCAGGTACTCGCTCTGCGAGGGCACGTTCACCGACCCGGTCACGGCGGTGCTGATGATGACCTTCTCGGCCGCGCGCATCAGATGGACTCCTCGAGGCCGAGGAGGAAGGCGGTGTTGCGGCAGATCATCTGGCGCACGTCCTTCTCGGAGATCCCGTGGTCCAGCAGCTGCTGCACCACGTAGATGTAGCCATCGACGGGCAGCGGGTTGGTCTTCTGGCCGAGGTCGGAGTCGATCACGGTGCGCTCCGGCCCGACCTTGCGGATCCAGTCGACGAGCTGCGAGATGGGGAAGCCGGGAGCGGGCACGCCGGGGTGGTACATCGACATCTCGTGCTCGACGAACGCGCCGTAACCGAGCATCTCCTCCACGTCGCCCTCCGAGGCGTTCACGATGAAGTCGGGGTGGTGCAGCAGCAGTCGGCGCACGCCGTTCTCCTGCGCGGTGGCGAAGAGGGCCTTCATCGACTCGGCGTCGAGATGACCGCCCGACAGCATGATGCCGGCCTCGCCCACGAGCTGGGTGACCCGCACGGTCTCCGCGGAGACCGTGCCCGGGCTCGCCCACACCGACTCCTCCTTCTCCTCGAGGTTGGAACCCGCCGTGGGGAAGCCGTCGTCGTGACTGTGGGCACGGATGTGCTGGCCGGCCGAGACGGTCGGGCCCCACACGGCACGCCCGCCCATCTGGATGGCGACGGCCACCGCCGAGGGATTGATGCCGCCGACCTCGGAGTTGAGGGCCACACCGCCGTACGCCGGGGTCGGGGCGTCTTTCAGCAGCTCCTTCATCGCCAGCAGGTCCATCACGGTGTTGTGGTGGTGCGACTTGATCAGGATCGCGCGCATGTTGATGCGGGCCGCGTCGTAGGAGGCCTCGACGTGGTCGAGCCGGCGCGGGAACGGGCTGGGGCCGGAATGCACGTGAAGATCGACCGCTCCGTCGAGAACCTTGAGCAGTGCGGGGGATGGTGTGGTCATGTCGTCGGCGACGAGCATCCGAGAACCTCCTTGTGTTCGGATTGCGTACTTTTGGTTCAGATTACGGACATTTGGCGAATCTGTCCAGCCGGATCCCGCTGAATTCGCCGATTTCATCGACCGAGCGATGTTCGTCATGTGAAATTAGCAATTGCATTATGAACATTTGCTTGCTTTACTGGTGCTCGTACGAAGCCGCAGACCCTCGACGAGGAGGTGAGAGATGACCGACACGGCCACCCCGACCGAAGACGACCCCCAGGTCATCCCGATGCCCGACACCGAGCGGGGCGCGATCCAGTCCATCGAGCGCGCGGCCATGGTGCTGGCGCTGTTCGACCAGAACACCCGCACGCTCTCCCCGGCACTCGTGTCCGAGCGCCTCGGGCTGAACCGCACGACCGCCCACCGCTACCTGCAGTCGCTGCAGGCGTCGGGTTTCCTCGGTGCGGCCTACGGACCCGGGCCGCTGATCGATCAGCTCTCGGGACTGGTCTCCAGCCGGCAGCAGATCCTCTCCCTCGCGCCGTCGATGCTCCGGCAGCTGTCGGATCGCACCGGGCTCACCGCCGTGCTCAGCTTTCTCGGCCGCTCCGGAGCCGTCGTCGGCCACGTCGAGGAGGCCAACTCCGGAACGATCGTGCTCACCGTGCGCGTCGGCACCGTGCTGGAGCTGAAGGCCGCGCAGTCCCGGGCGCTCCTGGCCTTCCAGTCCGACCCGGCGGCGGTGTCGCGGTTGCACGCCGGCCTCACCGCCGAGGAGGCCCGCCGGGAGAACACCGAACTGGCGCTGGTGCGCCGCGACCGCGTGGCCTGGGCCGATCTCGGCCGGATCGGGCTGGCCTCGGTGGCCGTCCCGGTCTTCGGCAGCGGCGACGTGCAGGCGGCCATGGCCGTGCTCGGCACGACGACGATGCTCCCCTCGTCCGAACAGTCCGCAGAGCGCGTGACGATGCTGAGAGATGCCGCAGAGCAACTCAGCGCGATGGTGAACGGATAACCACGAATGACCACCCCCACCCGAACCCGGCGGACCCCGCGCCCCGGCTGGCTCCTGCTGGTGCCGGCCCTCGCGCTGCTCGCCGGAATCCTGCTCGTGCCGCTCTTCCAGAGCCTGCTGCGCAGCATCGGCACCCCGGAATTCACGCTCGATCACTACGCGAGCCTGTTCACCGACGGGGTGACGCTGACCGTACTGGGCCGCACGGCGATGACGGCGGTGATCGTGACGATCGTCACGTTCCTGCTCGGCTACCCCTACGCCTACCTCATGACGAGGGTGGGGCCGCGCCTGCGCGGAGTGCTGCTCGTGATCGTGCTGATCCCGTTCTGGACCTCGGTGATGGCCCGCAACTACGCCTGGATCGTGCTGCTGCAGCGCGGCGGCCCGGTGCAGAGCGTGTTCGAGTTCTTCGGGGCCGGCGACATCGTCTTCCAGGGCAGCGTGGTGGGCGTCACCATCGCGATGAGCCAGGTGATGCTGCCGTTCATGGTGCTCCCGCTGTTCAGTACGCTCGGCGGCATCGACCGCAAGCTGCTGCTGGCCGCCCGCGGTCTCGGCTCGTCACCGCTGGTGGCGTTCTGGAAGATCTACTGGCCGCTGTCGCGCGGCGGGGTGGTCTCGGGCCTGATCCTCGTGTTCACCCTCAGCCTGGGCTTCTACGTCACCCCGGCACTGCTCGGCTCCCCCCAGCAGTCGCTGATCGCCCAACTGCTCGCCCAGCGCACCACGCAGCTGCTCGATTTCGCCGGCGCGGGCGCCCTGGGCATCCTCGTGCTCGTGATCACCCTCTTGCTCGTCGCCTGGGCGAACCGCTTCGGCGGCACCATCTCGGCGATCGGGGTCGCCAGCACCTCGCGAACGAAGGAGACCCGATGACCGCCGCCCGTCGCCGCGACCGCGGAGTCGACCCGATCCCCTGGTGGCTGATCGCCCTCGGCGCGCTCGTGGCGCTCTACTTCATCCTGCCGACCCTGATCGTGATCCCGCTGAGCTTCAGCTCCGCGTCGGCGTTCGAGTTCCCGCCGAAGGACTTCTCCCTTCGCTGGTACGAGAACTTCTTCACCGACCCGGTCTGGCTGACCTCGCTCGGCAACTCGTTCCTGGTCGCCGTGCTCGCCGCCCTCATCGCCACGGTGGTCGGCACGGCCGCCGCGGTGGGCCTCAACCGGCTGACCGGCCGGCTCGCCGGGTTCCTGCGCACCCTGCTGATGATCTCGATGGTCACCCCGGCGATCGTGGTGGCGGTCGCCGTGTACATCTCGTTCCTGCAGTGGCACCTGACGGGCAGCCTGCTCGGCTACGTGCTCGCCCACGCCGCTCTCGGCGTGCCGTTCGTGCTCGTGTCGGTGACGGCTGCCCTGGGCGGATTCGACGCGACCCTGCTGCGGGCATCCGCCTCGCTCGGTGCCTCGCCGCTGCGGTCGTTCGTGCGGGTGACGATGCCGCTGATCAGCCGCGGGGTGATCACCGGCGCCGTCTTCGCCTTCGTCACCTCGTTCGACGAGGTCGTGATCGCCCTGTTCCTGCGCTCGCCCACGTTCCAGACGCTGCCCGTGCAGATGTACAACAGCGTGACGTTCGAGCTCGACCCCACCATCTCCGCCTCGTCGAGTCTCGTCGTCGTCGCGGTGACCATCATCTTCCTGGTGCCGCTGCTCATCGGCAGCCGCAAGAAGACCCGTTAGGAGACCGTCTTGACCATCTCGAGCAAAGAATCCGCGACCGCGCCGCCGGCATCGCCGTCCTCGCCCACAGCGCCCCGTCAGGGCACGCAGATCCGGCTGTCCGGCGTCACGAAGGACTACGGGCTCGCCGCGCCCGCCGTCGACGCCGTCTCCCTCACGATCCAGCCCGGCGAGTTCATGACCCTTCTCGGGCCGAGCGGATCGGGCAAGACCACCACGCTCAACCTCATCGCCGGTTTCGAGACGCTCACCTCGGGAACGATCGCCCTCGACGGCGCCGATGTGGGCACGCTCCCGCCGCACAAGCGCAACCTCGGCATGCTGTTCCAGAACTACGCCCTCTTCCCGCACATGACGGTGGCGCAGAACGTGGCCTACCCGTTGCGCGAGCGCAGAGTGCCCAAGGCCGAGATCGCGCGCCGTGTGGCCGAGGTGCTCGAGCTCGTGCAGTTGCCCGGGCGCGACCAGAACTACCCGGCCCAGCTCTCCGGCGGGCAGCAGCAGCGGGTCGCCCTGGCCCGGGCCATCGTCTTCGACCCCGCCGCACTCCTGCTGGACGAGCCGCTCGGCGCCCTCGACCGCAACCTCCGCGGGGCGCTGCAGATGGAGATCCGCCGCATCCACCGCGAGGTGGGCTCGACCTTCGTGTTCGTCACGCACGACCAGGAGGAGGCGATGAACCTCTCCGACCGGATCGCGCTGTTCAACAGCGGGCACATCGAGCAGGTCGGCACACCCGAGGAGCTCTACCGCCGCCCGGACACCCTGTTCACGGCCCGCTTCCTCGGCGACTCCAACGTCTTCGACCTCGGCGGATCGCCCGTCGGGGCGAAGGCGAGCTGGGAGGACAGCACCTGGACGATCGATCCGGCGACCATCGCCGGTCATCCGGGCGTGCGATCGCACGGCGCCGTCGTCGTGCGACCCGAGGACGTGCAGATCTCCCGCGACCTGCAGACGGTTCCGGCCGGCGCCAACGCCGTGCGGGCCACGGTGCGCGATCTCGAGTACATGGGCTCGTACCGCACCGTGATGCTCGACGTCGGTCAGGCCCGGCAGCTCGGCCGGGCCCGGATCGACGCCCTCGACGCCGCCTTCGCGGTGGGCGACGAGGTCACCGCCTGGTGGAAGCCGGAGCGCCAGCGCGTCGTCGCCGTCTGAGCCCCGGGGCCCTCGCAGCCGCATCCGCCTTCTCTTCCCCTCTCCCCTCCACACCCACAACTCACAACCCACCACCACAGCACCCGGGCCACCGGGTACCCGAACGAAGGAAACGACAATGGTGTCCAGATCCAGAACCCTCACCATCACCCTCGGCCTCGTCGCCGTCACCGGACTTCTCTCCGGCTGCGCGGGAGGCTCGGCCGACGCCGGCAGCACCGGCGCGGCGGGCGGCGCCGACGCGCCGGCCACCATCACGTTCGTCGGCTACGGCGGCGGCGGCCAGGACGCCCAGATCGAGGCCTGGCAGAAGCCCTACACCGAGGCGAACCCGAACGTCACGTTCGTGAACACCTCGCCGCCGGACGTGGCCCAGGTCAAGGCGCAGGTCGAGAGCGGCTCCGTGCAGTGGGACGTGATGGCGACGGCCCCGTACGCGGCGCAGCAGAACTGCGGCACGCTCTTCGAGAAGCTCGACCTGAGCGCGATCGACCAGACCGACCTCGTGGAGGGCACGGTGGGCGAGTGCTACCTCGGCAACTGGATCAACGCCACCCCGATCGCGTACCGCACCGACGCCTTCCCGGCCGGCGAGGGTCCCACGACGGTCGCCGACTTCTTCGACACCGAGAAGTTCCCCGGTCAGCGCGGCATCGTCACCAACCTGCAGAACGGCATCCTGGAGTATCCGCTGCTCGCCGACGGAGTGGCCCCCGACAACCTCTACCCGCTGGATGTCGACCGCGCCCTCGACAAGCTCGACACCATCCGCGACGTCACGACCTTCGCGCCCAACGTGGGCGCCCTGCAGCAAGCCGTCGAGGCCGACCAGGTCGACATGTTCCTGCTGCCCGACTCGCGCCTGGTTCCGCTGCTCCAGGGCGGGATGGACCTGACGATCGTCTGGGACGAGACCGTCGCCTCGCTCAACGCCTTCGCCATCCCGAAGGGCGCTCCGAACAAGGATGCGGCCGTCGACTTCATCTCCAGCGTGGTCGAACCCGAGCAGGTCGCGAAGATCTCCGAGCTGCTCGGTGTGGCACCGGTGAACACGGCTGCGAAGCCGCAGCTGGACGAGTTCACGAAGCAGGTGGAGGTCTACGGTCCCGCCAACACGGGCGGCACGGTGCTGCAGGACGTCGACTGGTACGCCGACAACTTCAACGACGTGTCGACCAAGCTCACCACCTGGCTGGCCGGATGACGCCCGGGCTCGCACTCGCGCCCCGCCACCCCGGAGATGTTCTTCCTCTGAACTACGCTTCAGGCATGGTGAACACCGACGGCACGGGCGAGGCATCCGGTTCCGACATCCAGGCGGTCGCCCGCGTCGGCCAGATCTGCTCCCTCTTCGGCCCGAACACGATCGAGCTGTCGGCGGCGGACGTGGCCGAGCGCCTCCACCTGAACCGCACCACGGCGTACCGCTACTGCGCGTCGCTCGTGGCGGCCGGAATCCTCGAGCGCGGGCCCCGTCGCGGCACCTTCGTGCTGGGCGGCCTGATGCTGCAGCTCGGCATCCACGCGCTGAGCCGCCGGCAGGTCGTCGAGATCGCTCCGCCCCACCTCGCCGAGCTGGGCGCGGCCGTGCGCATGACGGCCGTGCTCAGCCTGTGGGGAGCGCGCGGCCCGGTCGTCGCCCTGGTGGAGGAGGACAAGAGCCGTACCGCGGTGGTGACGGTGCGCGCCGGTTCCCAGCTCGACGCCACGGCGGCGCAGACCCGCGTCTTCCTGGCCCATCTCGCCGACGAGCGTGCGATCGGCTGGCTGACCGAGGGCACCAGCTCGGCCCAGCGCGCCGAGCTCGAAGCGGCTGTGTACACCGCGCGGCGGGCCGGGTACTGCATCGCCTCGCAGTCCGGAGGCGTCTTCTCCGCGGCCGCGCCGGTGTTCGACGATTTCGGCATCGCGGCGACGGTCGGGCTGCTCGGCGCCGATCCGCAGGCGGACCTCTCCGCCGGCTCCCCCATCATCACCGAGCTGCTGAAGACCACGACGGCCCTCAGCACCGAACTCCGCGGCACCCGAGAGGGACGGCAGAATGAGACCCCCGACCTATGACGAACTCGCCTCGGCCGAGCCTCCCGGCTCGAGCTGGGACGTCTTCGGCCGAGACGACCAGCTCGGCACCGTCAACTTCCTGACCCCCGACCGCGTCAGAGCGGCTGCGCAACTCGTGCGCAGCGGCCGGCGCTTCGGGCTAGACCATCCGGTGACCGCGTTCGAGCCCTACCCGACCGGAACCCGGCATCCGCTGCAGCATCACGTCTTCGCGAACAACGAATGGCACCGCGACGACTGGGTCGACTCGTTCTACCTGCAGTCGTCGTCGCAGATCGACGCCCTCCGGCACATCGGGCACCCCCGGCACGGCTTCTACAACGGCCTCACCGCCGAGCGGAACGGGCCGGGCAGCACCGACCTCGGCGTGCACACCTGGGCGGCCGCGGGCATCGCCGGGCGCGGGGTGCTGCTGGACCTGCCGAGGTACTTCGAACGGCTGGGGCTGCCCTACGACGCCACGGAGACGATCGTGGTGGATGCCCGGATGCTCGACGACGTCGCCGAGAGCCAGGGCGTGTCGTGGCACCCGGGCGACATGCTGCTGCTGCGCACGGGATGGGCCGAGCAGTACCTCGCGAAGACCCCCGAGCAGCGGCTCGCGACACCGTGGCGCCGCTCGCCGGGGCTCGCCCAGCGCGAGGAGATCCTGCGCTGGCTGTGGGACCACCAGATCGCGCTCGTGGCCGCCGACAACCTCGCCGTGGAGGCCGATCCGGTGATCGACAGCGACTTCCGCACCCCGGGCGAGACCCCGCCGGAGAAGGGCGTCGACCACAGCGGCATGCTGCACCGGCCGCTCATCGCGCTGCTCGGCATGGCCCTAGGGGAGCTCTGGAAGCTCGACGACCTGGCGACGGACTGCGCCGCCGACGGGGTCTACGAGTTCCTGCTCACCTGCAAGCCGCTCAACCTGATCGGAGGCGTCGGCTCGCCGCCGAACGCGATCGCCCTCAAGTGAGCGTGCCGGCCGACCGCACGCGCACCGGGGCGCTGTGGCCGGCGCAGATCCACTCGATCCGCTCCTCGCCGATGCGCACCGTGAGTGCCGCCAGGGTCGCGGCGGCCTGGGGCTTATCGCCGATCAGGAATCCCGGGAAGTCGCGCAGCACGCCCTCCCCCGACACCATCGCGGCGTCGCCGATGAACAGCACCCGGCCCCACTGCAGGGCGACGTGCCCGGGCGTGTGGCCGGGCGCGGCCACCACGGCCAGCCCGTCGAAGATGTGGGCGTCGTCGGCGAACTCCACCACCTGATCCGGATACGCCGCGCGCATCACGCGGGCGGAGAAGCGCCGCATCCGCGAGGGCGGGCTCGCTTCGCCGCGCAGGATGGCGGCGTCGGGCGCGCTCATCCGCACCGGGGCCCCCAGCTCGCGCTGCAGCCTCGCCGCGGCCCCCGCGTGGTCGGGGTCGTAGTGCGTCAGCACGATGTCGGTGATCGGCCCCGTGATGGCTTCGGCGGCGTGCACCTCGGCGGCGACCTTGTGAGCGCCCGACCCGAAGCCCGGATCGATCAGGGCGGCCCGCCCGTCGCCGACCACCACGTACCCGTTGGCTCCCGAGGAGTGGTCGAGCTGGTAGCAGCGATCGGCGATGCGGCGCACAGCGGCCTCCTCGGGTCAGTGGTTCCCAGCCTAGGGCGGGCGCGCCCGGGTCGCCCGCCCCGCCCGGCCTGACCCCCGAGCGGGGGTCGCCGCGTCTCCACGAGCGGTTCACCCGCCGTCCGCCGCGCGTTCACGCGCCGGTCGCCTGCACGCACTGGGCTGGAGCGCGGCATCCGGGGTGGATGCCCCCCTCGACATCGGAGCACACCATGACGAACACCACGCAGCCGGGCCGCGCCGCCCGGCGGAGCGCGCGCCCGGGACGCCGCGCCCTCATCCTGGCCTCGGCCGCCCTGATCACGGTCGCCGGAACGAGCATCCCGGCCGCCGCCTTCGCGGCCGACGGCGACCTCTCCACCAACGGCGGGGCCCAGCGCAACAGCGGCGACAAGACGGCCGACCTCCGCGCCTCGATCGTCGACGGCCCCGCCAAGAACGTCATCCTGCTGATCGGCGACGGCATGGGCGACAGCGAGATCACCATCGCCCGCAACTACGCGTACGGCGCCGCCGGTGAACTGCCCGGCATCGACGCCCTGCCCCTGACCGGCCAGTACACCACGTATTCGCTCTACAAGGACGGCGAGAACAAGGGCAAGCCCGACTACGTGCCCGACTCGGCCGCCACCGGATCGGCCTGGGCCACCGGCACCAAGACCTACGACAACGCCATCTCGGTCGACATCGACGGCACCCCGCAGCAGACCCTGATCGAGATCGCCAAGGCGAACGGCCTGAAGACCGGCAACGTGTCGACCGCCGAGATCCAGGATGCGACCCCCGCGGTGCAGGCCGCCCACGTCGCCGCCCGCAGCTGCTACGGCCCCGACAGCGCGACCTGCGGCGCCGACGCCCTCGAGGCCGGCGGGCTCGGCTCGATCAGCGAGCAGATCCTCGACACCCGCGCCGACCTGACCCTCGGTGGCGGCTCGGCCAGCTTCACGCAGACCGCCAAGGCCGGCCAGTGGAGCGGCGAGACCCTCTTCGCGCAGGCCGAAGACCGCGGCTACCAGCTCGTCGGCGACGCCGCGGGCCTCGCCTCCCTCACCGCGGCCGACCAGAGCGAGCCCGTGCTGGGCACGTTCACCCCCGGCAACTTCCCCACCCGCTTCGCCGCCACCACGGCCACCGTCGGCGGCGCCGACGAGGCGCCCGTGACCTGCCAGCCGAACCCCGACCGCCTCGACACCGGCCTCTCGCTGGCCTCGCTCACGAACAAGGCGATCGACCTGCTCGACACCGGCGACGACAAGGGCTTCTTCCTGCAGGTCGAGGGCGCCTCGATCGACAAGCAGGACCACGCGGCCAACACCTGCGGCCAGATCGGCGAGACCATCGACCTCGACGAGGCCGTGCAGGCCGCGCTCGAGTTCGCCCGCGCCGACGGCAACACGATGGTGATCGTGACCGCCGACCACGCGCACACCAGCCAGATCGTCGACTCCACGCCGCCCGCGACCCTCAGCACCGCGCTGACCACGGCCGACGGCACCACCATGAAGGTCGCCTACGGTACCGCGGCGGCCGGCGGATCGCAGCAGCACACCGGTAGCCAGCTGCGCATCGCAGGCTACGGACCGGGCGCCGCCCAGGTGGTGGGCCTCACCGACCAGAGCGACAACTTCTTCACCATCGCGAACGCGCTGCAGCTCGACCGCAACACGGCCGCGCTCAGCTCGGGAGCGACGGCCACCGTCTCGGCCGGCACCGTCGAGCCCGGGGCATCCGTCACCGTCACCGGCTTCGGCTTCAACGGCGACCGCCAGCTCGACGCCACGGAGGCGGCCGACTCGGCCGCGGCGACCGCGCTCGGTTCGAAAGACGTCATCACCGGCGGAGCCGCCTACGAGCTCACCGCGCCCGAGGAGCTCGGCACCCAGACGGTGACCCTCACCGGCCGCCAGAGCGGCAAGACCGTCCAGGTGCAGTACACGGTGGCCGAGGCGGGCACGCCGACGTCGACGCCGAGCCCCAGCGCCTCCGCTCCGGCGGGCGTGGGAACGGGTGACGGATCGGGCAGCGGCACCTCCTCCGGAGGATCCGGTGCCTCGGCACTGGGCGCGACCGGCGCGATCGTCGCTCCGATCGCGGCCCTCTCGGCCCTGCTGCTCGCCGCCGGCGCGCTGCTCGTGCTGCAGCGCCGCCGCCGTCACGCCTGATCACACTCGCGCTCGCGCTCCCGCGCGCTCGCACCGAGGCCGTCCATCCTTCCGGGTGGGCGGCCTCGGCTGTACCGTGGGCGCATGACGCGCTATGCCGCACTCCTCCGCGGAGTGAACGTGAACGGGATCACCGTGAAGAGCGCCGAGCTGGCGGAGCTGTTCCGATCGCTCGGCTTCGAGTCGGTGAAGACCGTGCTGGCCTCGGGAAACGTGCTCTTCGAGACGGCATCGGATGCCGGTTCCGACCCGGGCACGGACGCCGGCGAGAAGGCGCACGCCGCCCTCAAAGCCCGGATCGAGAAGGGGCTGCGCGACCGCTTCGGCTACGACGCCTGGATCGTGCTGGTGGATCACGCCGACCTGGCCGCCATCGTGGACGGGTACCCCTACGAGGAGGTCGAGGAGCGGCATCCGTACGTCGTCTTCGTGTCGGACGAGACCGTGGCCGACCGGGTCGCCGAGCGCGCGGCCGAGCTCGACCCGGAGGCCGACGGCGAGCGCGCCCAGCCCGGCCCCGGGGTCGTCTACTGGGAGGTGCCGAAAGGCTCGAGCACCGACACCGCGTTCTCGAAGTTCCTGGCCAAGCCCGCCTTCAAGGCCACGACCACCACCCGCAACCTCCGCACCCTCCGCAAACTCCTCTGATCCCGACCTCGAGAAGTCGCAAATGGCCCCTATCCACGTGGAATAGGGGCCATTTGCGACTTCTCGAGGTCTTAAGGGTGCTCGGCCTGGCGGGCTCGGTAGGCGATCACGTTCATGCGGTTGCCGCAGTTGCCCACGTCGCAGTAGCGCTTCGAGCGGTTGCGCGAGAGATCGATCAGCACCGCCTCGCAGTCGGTCGCCTCGCACACCCGCAGACGGTCGAGCTCGTCGCTGCGGATGACGTCGATGAACGCCATCGCCACCTCCACCCGCATGCGGGTCGCCAGCGGAGCATCCGCCTCGGTGGCGTGCAGGTGCCAGTCCCAGTCGCCGTGCCGCACGAGCTGGGGCAGCGCCCGGGCGTCACGCAGGATGCCGTTCACCAGCTCGACCGCACCGTCGCGATCGAGCTCCCAGAACGCCCGGAACTCGGGCCGGAGCGCCCGCACGGCGGCGAGCTCGGCGGCGTCGAGATCGCGCCGCCCCGAGTAGTCGTTGTCGTCGAGAAGCCGCTCGAGCGCGGCACGATCGGCCAGGGTGTCGACGTTGTCGTTCGAGATTCCGGGCACGGAGTTCACCAGCGCCGTCGTGAAGGCGAGCGTCGCCTCGGTGTCATAGGTGAAAACCATGTTGACTCCTGACATCGCGGCTGAGTAGTGTCACTAGCGTAACCGTATTTGACTCCTGACACGAAGGGCCGCGCATGAGCAGTTCCCCGGCCGAAGCCGCTGCCGCCGGCGCCTCCGTCGAGCCGCTGCCGGCCACGCCGCGGGCCGGTCGCTCCTGGCGCGGCGCCCGGCTCCCGGTCACGCGCCGCAGCTCGGGTCTCATCCTGGCCCTCGTGGCCGCAGCCGCGTTCGGCACCAGCGGCCCCTTCGTGAAGCCGTTGCTCGACGCCGGCTGGTCGCCCTCGGCCGCCGTCGCCGTGCGCGCCGGCGCCGGCGGGCTCGTGCTGCTCATCCCCGCACTGATCGCTCTGAACGGGCGGTTCCGGATGCTCGCCGCGGCCTGGAAGCTCATCCTCGTCTACGGCCTGATCGCCGTCATCGGCGCCCAGGTGTTCTACTTCGCCTCGATCAGCTATCTGCCGGTGGGCATCGCCCTGCTGATCGAGTACACCGCACCCATCCTGCTGGTTCTGCTGGCCTGGGCCCGCACCCGCATCCCGCCGGCGGCGCTCACCATCGTGGGCGCCGTGCTCAGTGTGGCGGGTCTCGCGCTGGTGATCGACCCCTCGGGCGCCGGCGGCATCAACCCGCTGGGACTCGTGTTCGCCCTGCTCGCGGCCGTGTGCCTGGCGGGCTACTACCTCATCGCCGCCCTGCCGACCGGCGGGCTGCCGTCGGTCACCCTGGTCAGTGCCGGGCTGATCGTGGGTGCCATCGCCCTCACGCTCGTGGGGCTCACGGGCCTCGTGCCGTTCACGATGTCGTTCGAGCCGGTGACGCTGCCGGTCGTCGGCGAGGTGTCGTGGATGGTGCCGATGGGCGTGGTGGTGATCGTGGCGACGGCCTTCGCCTATCTCGCCAGCATCCTCGGCGCCGTGCGACTCGGATCGCGGGTCGCCTCGTTCGTGGGACTGGTCGAGGTGCTGTTCGCCGTGCTGTTCGCCTGGCTGCTGCTCGGTCAGGTACCCACCCTGCTGCAGGCGCTCGGCGGGGCGCTGATCGTGGCGGGGGTGGTGTTCGTCAAGCTCGAACGGCGGCCGGATCCGGCCCTCTGACGGCGAAGAGGGGTACGGTCGCAGGCAGGGGCCGGGGAAGTCCGGGCCCGATCCGATGAAGGGGATCGTCGTGACGTCACCGTACTACCCGCAACCCTCGGCCGCCGAGCCCACGCGCCCGGCCCCGAATCCGCTCGGCCTGGCCTCGCTCGTGGTGGGGGCGATCGGGCCCCTGCTGGGAGCGCTCTTCCTGATCATCCAGGCCGTCGCGCTCGGTTCGGGCGGCGGCACCGACGTGTTCCAGATCGTCAGCACGACCGGCAACGTGCTGAGCGGGCTGGTGGCCGTCGCGGCGCTGGTGCTGGGTCTGGTGGCGATCACCCGCCCCGGCCGGTCGAAGACCCTGGCGGCCGCGGGCATCGCTCTCGGCGCCTCCGGACTGGTGGGAGTGCTGAGCGTGCTGCTCTACGGGGTCGTGCTGAGCCTGGTCTACTGAGCCGCGTCTCCTGAGCCGCGCCCCGCGGGACTCCCCGGCTGGGCGGCGTCTACTGCGACAGGGCCGCCGCGGCGGAGGTCTCGAGAGCCGCTTTCGCCGCGTCGAGCCGGTCGAACCGGCCGAGGGCCCGGCCGTTCACCGCGGTGGCTACGAATCCGTCGTGCCACCGTTCCGAGACGATGCCCACGGGCCGACCCTGAGCATCCTTCGCCACCCACAAGCCGGGCTGCGCGCAGCGCCAGGCGATCTCCGTCGATTCCGTCATGCTCCCGGTCTACCGTGGCCGTGCGGCGCGGCAAGGGGCTTGACGCCGAGCCCGTACCGGCCCCTGGAACGGGCAGCGGGCAGGGCTACTCGGCGAGACTGGCGAGATAGTCGGCGAAGCCGCCGGGGGCCCGGCCCTCGACCCGCGCCGAGGTGACCGCCGGCGCACCGCGCAGGTCGACGATGCTGCCCGCCTGGCCGGCGAGCGGTCCGCGCTCGTCGACGATGGCCTGCACCGCCGCGACCAGCGCCACATCCTCCCCCACCGTCGCCGGCGGAAACCCGCCCGCGCGCCGGTACACGTCGGCCCGCACGCCGAGGTTGGCGCCGAACACGTGGCGTTCGCCGAGCGGATGCGCGCGGTCCCAGGCGTCCAGCGCGTGCGGAGCGAGTTCCGCCGGGTGCGGCACCACCCGGCCGAGGGCCAGCAGCGCACCGGATCGCGCGGCCTGCAGCTGGTCGAGCAGCCAGGAGGCGGGCACCCGGGTGTCGGCATCGGTGTTGCCGATCCAGTGCCGGCGCGGCGCGACATCCGCAGCCGTGCGCAGCAGGTGCTCCACGCCGGCCGCCCGGGCCGCTCCCACGGCCGCGAACGACACCTCGAGCAGCTCGACCTGCGCGCCGAAGGACCGCGCGATGTCGCGCGAGCGGTCGGTGCAGGCGTCCAGCACCACCACCAGACGGCAGGGCAGGCCGGGTTCGCGCTCGCTCAGCCGGTCGCGGCTCGCGAGCACCGCTTCGATGGCGGAGCCGATCCGCTGCTCCTCGTCGCGGGCGGGCAGCACGACATCGAGGGCGCCGATCACACGATCCCCTCCTGCGCGGCCACCGAGAGCGCGGGCGGGCGCACGAAGACCTCGAGCACGAAGTCCTCCTCGAGGTGCTGCACGAGCACGGCGAGGCCGCTGCGTTCCCGCACCACGGCGTGCACCGAGTCGCCGGTCTGCGTGCGGCCGGCCACCGGATGCCGCCAATGGCAGCACACCACGGCCCCGCCGGGCTCGAGCGACCCGGTCATCCGCTCGATCAGGGCGAGCAGCTCGTCGTCGTCGAGGTAGTAGCCGAGTTCGGACAGCACCACGAGGTCGAAGCCGCCCTCGGGCCACTGCTCAGGCGCCCTCATCCGTTCGAAGGCCGCCGCCGGCAGGTCGTGGTTGCGCTCCCGGGCGCGTTCGACGGCCACTGCCGACACGTCGATGCCGAGGAACGACTCCGACCGCAGGGCGAGCTCCCGCGAGAGCACACCGGTCGAGCAGCCCACCTCCAGGGTGCGGCTCACCGCGCGCTGCGGCAGAGCGGCCAGCAGCACGGCCCGCTTGCGCTGCTCGTACCAGCGCGTCTCGAAGCCCCACGGATCGGGATCGCCGGCGTGCAGCGCGTCGAACCCGGCTCCGCCGTCGTCGGCGAGGTGCAGCGGGTCGGGCGCGATCACCGCGGGCTCCTGCACGAAGAGCTCCACGGCGCGTTTGAAGTGCTCGAGCACGGCGGGAGCGAGCAGCACTTCGTCGCCCGGCAACCCGCTGAGCGGCCGCACCTGGCTGACGTGGCGCTGCAGCGCCCGCCCCTTCGCCTCGCGCACGGCATCGTCGAGCGGAACCGCGAGGAACGCCTCCCACGGCACCTCCTCGCCGTCGGGCTGAGCCCAGTGCCAGAGCCAGATCGGATAGCCGAGCAGGCGCGCACCGTGGCGCCGGGCGGCCTGGCCGGCGGCGAGCGCGGCCGCCTGATGATCGGGATGCCGATCGCCCGCCCACGGCGCCACCACGAGGATGCCCGACGGCGCATCCGCAGCCGCAGCCGGGGCCGGGTCCGGGTCCGGCATCTCGGCGTCCGCCGGTGCGGTGTCTTCCGGCGAAGGGGTCTGTGCCGCAGGCGGTGCCAGCACCTCGTCGAGCGCCGCGGCGAGCGCGGCCACGTTCTGCGGATCGGCCAGCCGCCCGTCCGGCAGGCGCAGGAACGTCAGGGCCGCACCGGGGTCGAGCTCCGCCACGGCGGCGGCCGTCTCGGCCTCGCGCACGCGGCCGAGCTCGGCGGGTGCGATGGTCGCCGACTCCGGATGCGAGGCCTCGCCCGAGGTGGCCACCACCACCGAGCTGCGCACCCCGGCGGCGTAGGCACGGGCGAGCAGCCCGCCCGCGCCCAGCGTCTCGTCATCCGGATGCGACGCGACCACCACGAGGTGCTCGAGCCCGGCGAAGTCGGCCGTGCCGAACTCGGGCAGCGGATGCCGCGCCAGCGCGTCGCGCCACACCGCCTCCGGGGTGCTGTCGTCGTGGTGGGTGAAGGCCGTCATGAGGTGCTCCTCGGATGTTCGACGGGTGGGGCGATGGTCTCGGCGAGCAGCCGTCCGGCCCGCGCCTCGTCGCGCGCGCCGTGGTCTTGACGCAGGTACAGAGAGAGGTCGGCGATCCGCGCGGAGTAGGACTCGTCGAGCGCGAGCGGAGCCGGGCCGAGCGCGGCGGCCGCCTCGGCGAGCACCGCCTCGCACTCCCGCCGCAGCACCGATCGCGTGAGCTGCGCGAGCAGTGCCGCCCGGCTCGGCGACGCACCCGAGGCCGACCCGGAGCCGCTCGCATCCGCACCGGCAGCATCCGTGCCCGCGTCGATGGCGCGTGCCGCCGAGG